>CAZJVS010000003.1:86927-195739 GCA_964549445.1 uncultured Planctomycetaceae bacterium | reverse complement strand
ACGATGCGGCGGTGCATGCGAAACGGCGATGACCAGGCGACGTCGGTGGGGCGATACTTGTTGCTGAGCCGGGTTTCGACGCGTGCGATGACATCGGCGGGAGCGACAGTCTCGGCGGATTCTTCGAGGTCGAGGAAGGCAATCCAGCGCCCGCCCGGGAGCGGATTGAGCAACAACAGCCCATCAGGGCTGCAGACGACGCCGGCCTCGCCGGGCGGGAACGGGGCGGGCATGGCGATGTCGGCGGCGAGGAAGCGGCCCTGGTAGGTCGCACCTTCGAGCGATTCATGCATCGAGTCGCGCGTCGGGCAGTGCGCGCCGCCGGCGCCGATCACGATGTCGGGTTGAACGACTTCGAGCGCACCGTCGGCGTGCGCAAGCTCGACCCGGGCGGCGTTGCCTTCGATCGTGACTTTTGTCGCCCTGACGCCGCGTTCGACCGAGCCGCCCTGGGCATGGAGATGAGAGATGAGAATCCGCTCTGTCTCGTATTGCGGGAGACTGCAGATGAAGTCGCAGCGGCAATCGATTCCGCCGTAGGTCATGGAGCGGAGTTCGGACATGCCCGGGCCGTAGATGCTGGAGCGGCGGATGTGCTCGGCGGAGTCGATGAACGGCTGGAGCAGTCCGACGGATTCGAGGATCTCGAGGGTGCCGGGTTGGATGGCCGTGGCGCGGGCCTCGCGGTGCGGCAGGCCTTCGCGCTCGATGAGCCGGGCCCGGACGCCGTGGCGGGCGAGCTCGGCGGCGGCGAACAGGCCGGAGGGTCCGGCGCCGATGATGAGGATGTCGTTTCGAGTCATTCGATCACGCGGCGGGGTCGACGGCGCGAGATTACGGAGCTTCGAACTCCGGGGCCGACCCGATTCGAGTTGTGACATTCTACTTTCTGGCTGGATTCGCGCGTGGTCGGGAGATTGGATTGGCGATCGATGGAATACGGGCTTCGGCATGGTGGGCGGGCTGTGAAAAATGGTCCGGACCGGGCGACTTGAATTTTTTTCTGTTGTGGATAGGATTAATAACCGAATCCAATAGAAGAGGGACTGCTACGACTCCGCGGGTTTTGCGGTCCTGTTGGGTTTGCCACTCGGCTATCGCATCGATCAAACAGTCCATTCTGGATGGCCGGTTGTCGTGTGCATGCGCGGTTGCTGCACGCACAACACGGGGCGCGGGTGGCCGAGAGTCCATTTTCAGAGGAGCACATGTACAGAGAAATGGTTGTTGAAGGGAAGTCGCGCTACGAAATCATCGTTCGCGCGAAGTTGAGCTGGAACGAAGCCGGGGCGCGGACATCGCAGCGCGATTGGATCAATCGCGAGCTGGCCGAGATCGGCATGACGCCGCTGACGGATGATGAGATGCGGACCCATGGGGTGGCCGCGTCGCCGCGACTCCTGTAACACTCCCCCTCAAATCTTGAAACGACGCCGTGTCCCAGGACACACCCGGAGCGGGTTATTGGGGCGCGGGCGGGCAGCTTCCGAGAAATTCCGCAGTGCTCCAACAGGGATCGCGCGGAGGGTCCGCAAATCGATTTGTTTCACAGGGTCGGCGACGCTAAAATCAGAGGTCAGGAGGAGGCGGAAACGAGGCCGGCGCGAACTTCGGCGAGCATTTGCGCCCAATCAACCCTCAGCGCCAGCATGTTTCCCTGCGGCGACGCCTCCAGTCGTTTTACGACGGATCTTTTCTCCCAACGAGGTGGACATTGAGCATGAGACCGGCCCGGGTTGCATTGACGCTGGGGTTGACGATCGGGTTTGCGGCGAGCGCGTCGGCGGCCACGCCGTTGAAGGCGCGGCGGATCATCTCCGGAATTACCAATCCGATCTACGTGACGGCGCCTCCGGGGGATGCGAACCGAATCTTCGTGGTCGAACAGCGCGGCAATCCGTCGGCGACGTCGGCGCGAATTCTCGTGTATTCGATCCCGTCGAATCCGAACACCGGCACCTATACGCTGCTGGGAACATTCATGACCGTTTCCCCTGTCACCAGCGGCAGCGAACAAGGGCTGCTCGGAATGGCGTTTGATCCGCGCTACATGACGAATGGCGTGTTCTACATCGACTTCACTAACAGCAGCGGCACGACGACGATTCAGCGATTCGTCGATTCCGATCCGACGGACAGCGTCTACACGGGTCCGGCCGGCGCGCTCATTCTGTCGCTGGCGCAGCCGTTCACAAACCATAACAGCGGGTGGATCGGCTTCAGCCCGATCGACGGATACCTGTACATCCCGCAGGGTGACGGCGGATCGGCGTGCGATCCGAGCCAGCGGGCGCAGAACTTGAACGTGCTGCTTGGCAAGATCAACCGGATCGACCCGGACGGCCCGGACAATATCCCGGGCAACGCCGACGACGACGAATTTCCGGCGGACCCGAACAAGAATTATGCGATTCCGCCGACGAATCCGTATGTTGGTATCGCTGGCGAGGACGAGATCTTTGATTACGGCGTACGCAACCCGTGGCGCGACAGCTTTGATCGATTGACGGGCGATCTCTACATCGGTGACGTGGGCCAGAATCGCAAAGAAGAAATTTCGTTTCACGCGGCCGGCGACCCGGGTGGAAAGAACTTCGGATGGGATTGCTACGAGGGGTTCGACTGCGCGAACCTCTCGTCGCAGTGTGTCGGCACCACAAACGGCTGCACGTGTACCAACCCGAATCCGCCGCCGGCGGGCATCGTCATGCCGATCCACGATTACGACCAGACCATCGGATCGCGAGCGGCAGTGACGGGTGGCTACGTCTATCGAGGGCCGCGCATACCCGATCTTCAAGGCACCTACTTCTTTGCGGATTACGCGTCGGCCGAGATCTGGTCGTTCGTCTACACGGGCACGCCGAGCCCGCCGGTGACGGTGCGACAGACCGAACTGGCACCGGGCGGCGGCGTGACCATTAACCTGCTTGCTTCTTTCGGAGAGGACGCGGATGGCGAGCTGTACATCTGTGACACCGGCGGGGAGGTGTTCAAGATCATCGTTGATTGCGCGGGGTCAGCTATCGCGATCAACCCGCATCCGGCCAACCAGACGTTGTGCGTCGGTGACACGCTGAATCTTTCGGTCGGCGCAACGGGCATGCGCGGAGCGGTGACGTACGTGTGGAAGCGGGGTGTGACGGTCGTCGGCGGGAACAGCCCGAATCTGACGCTCAACAACGTGCAGCTTTCGGATGCAGGTTCGTACACCTGCGATATCAACGATCAGTGCAACACCGTGACGAGCAATGCGGCGGTGGTCACCATCAATGACGACCCAGGCATTTCGGACCAGCCGGATGGGGCGACGGCGTGCGCCGGGGCGGACGTGTCGTTTACGGTGGGCGCCTCGGGCGGGGCCCTGAGCTATGACTGGCGTCACAACACCGTGTCGCTCGGCGCACCGAGCAGCCCGACGCTGAGCTTGACCAACGTTCAAGCCGGTGATGCGGGCGATTACGACGTGATCATCACGAACAATTGCGGAAACATGACGAGCGATGCTGCAACGCTGACGATCGTTCCCTCGCCACCGGCGGGCGACATCAGCGGCGATTGCGTCCTGACGGGGCTCGATCGAACGCTGTTTGTGAACGTGCTGCTGGGCACCGACAGCGATTCCGGGCATGTCACACGATCGGATCTGAACAACAGCGGCATTGCGGACGGCGACGACATTCCATTGTTTGTCGCGTTGCCGGTACCGCCGTAACAGACCGCAGCTAATTGAGACAGACTTCAACGGCGGGTCGAATCCGGTCCGCCGTTTGTCTTTCCACGACACGCGATTCGCGACACCGCGGCGAGAACGGAGCGCCACGCGGCGGGTATGATCCGGAAATGTGGACGGCTCGGCCGGCGAGCGTGAGTGTTGCGGTGGCCGTGATCCTGACGGTTGGGGCGGGGTTGCGTTTCTGGCATCTGGGGCAATCGCCGCCGGGGCTGAACCAGGACGAGGCGATGAATGCGTGGAACGCGCGCTGCCTTCTCAAGACCGGGATGGACGAGGCGGGCCGGCGGTGGCCGATATTCTACTTCACAACAACGGGGCAGAATCCGACGCCGTTGTATGCGTACCTCGTGATACCGACGCAGGCGATGCTGGGCATGAGTGTCGTGTCGTCGCGGTTGCCGGCGGCGGTGATCGGCGTCGCGACGATCGGGCTAACTTTTCTTGTCGGGCGGCGGCTTTTTGGAGACGCGGCGGGACTGGTGGCGGCCGCGGTGCTGGCGATCAGTCCATGGCACGTGCAGCAATCGCGGTGGGGGCACGAGGCCGCGATCACGCCATTTCTGGTGCTGCTGCCGGTGGCGTTGGCTTTGGCCGCGAAGCTCCCGCTGGACGGCGTGGTCCGACGGCCGCGGGTCGGAGTTGCATTGCTCGCGGGATTGATGGGAGGGGTTTGCTGTTACGGGTATTACGCGGTGCGGTTATTCATGCCGCTGCTGGCGATCGCGGCGATTGCGGTTTCACCACGCGCGTGGCGGGAGTTTGCGCGATCGAGCGATGGCCGGCGGGGACTGGCAGCGGCGGCGCTCGGATTTGCGGTGACGTTCGGCCCGCTGGTCTGGACGCACCTGTTCGATCCGGAGATCAGTCGACGCGGAGCGCAAACACACGTGTGGGCGCCTGACGATGGATGGATGACGCGCGCGAGAAAGATGGCCACGCGGTATCCAGGGCACTTCGGACTCGACTTTCTATTCGTCAATGGCGACCACTTTCCGATTCAGTCCACAGGGGGCGGGAACTTTCCGCTCATTGTCGCACCGTTGATGCTTGCGGGGGCCGCAGTCTGCCTGCGCGATTGGCGGACGAGCGGGGCATTGCGATTCCTGGCGGTGTGGCTGCTGCTCTATCCGATCGCCGACTGCATCGGCCGGCACCAGAGCATGCATGCGCTGCGCAGCCTGCCCGGATTGCCAGCGCTCGCACTGTTGGCCGGAGTCGGCGCGGTCGGGATCTACGATGGGCTGGCGCGGATTGGCCGCGGGTTGGCGACGGCGATGGCATGGCTGGGGATCGGGGTGGGGATCGTTTCGCTGGCGTTATTTTGCCGCCGATTCTTTGATAAATACGATCGCGAGCCCGCCATCTACTACTCGTATCACACAGACTATCTCGAGGCGCTGGATTGGCTCAAGCCGCGGTTGGGTGAATACGACGCGGTGATCAGCACCACCAAGTTCGTGAACATGGGGCAATTGATCTCGACGGTGGGGCTCGACTACGAGCCGGCGCGGTGGTTCGCGGAGCCGCGCGAATACCACGATCGCGCGGGGTGGCAAGTTTGCGATCGCTTTGGAAAGGTGTATTTCAACTACGACGGATCGGCAGACAAGGTCGTGGCGGCGCTGCGGGCAGAAGGCCGGCGAAAGAAAGTGCTGTTCATCGCCCGGCCGTATGAGTACACGCCGGGTCGCGAGGTTTTACGCATCATCGATCCGGAGGGGAAGGCGGCGCTCGTGCTGCTTGAAGAGCAACTGTGACCGCGTCAGGCGGCCGCGGGCTTGGCGCCTTTCTTGGCCTTGGCGGGCTTGGGCGGCTTGGGCTTCTTGGGGCCGGAGGGCTTGCCGATCATCCAGCCGACCATCCAGGCGATGCCGGCGAGTAGGATCGTTCCACCGGCGAAAATATAGAGATTGGTGCCCGAGTCGATCAGCCGCATGAAGCCGGGCCAGACGCCCTGGATCTGACTGGTGGCGGCGAGACCGGCGATGCAAAGCGTGGCGAGGGCTACCACTGCCAGGCCGGTGAAGGCCGGCGAGAGCGGGTCGTAGGCGACCTCGCCAATGGCCATGGCCGGCACGGGGATTGCGACGGCAGCGCCGGATTCGTCGGAGTCGGCGGCATACTCGCCGGCCGTTGAAGTCTCGACGGCTTCGGCTTCGAGGGTGCCGGTGTCGCTCTCGATCGGCTCGGCGGCGGTTTCGGTTTCGCTGCCCTCGCTGGGGGAGATGACGTCGAGCAGCTCGGCGCCGAGACTGGTGTCGTCGCTTTCGCGCGTCAGGTCGAGCAGGCCGCTGCCGCTGCCGACGGAGGCCATCTGAAGCTCATCTTCGGCAACCGGGGAGATCTGTGTCTTGGCGAGCGGGTCGGCGTCTGAATGGATGTCGGCGTCATCGAAGACGCTGATGCTCGTGCCCGCCTTGGTTCCGGCCTTGCTGCCGGCCGCGTCGCGGCGCGGTGCGGAGGGCTTCTCGACGGATTCGTCGAGGGCGATGACGTCGGAGGCGGAGAGGCCGATGTCGAGTTCACTGGAATCGGCGAGGCCGATGGTGCTGCTTTCTTCGGCGGCGACGAGGTCGGGCTCGGGCGTCGCGCCCTTGGCCGCGGGCTTGGCGGGGGCCACGGCGGGCGGCTTGGGCGGCGTCGTTTCAATGGCGGGCGACGGGCCGAGGTCGAGATCGATGCTGGATTCGTCGAGTCCCAAGAGATTGATGTCGGAGGTCGGCTCGGGGACGGAGAGCTCGATCGGCTCGGCGGACTTGGGCTCGTTTTCGGTGATGGCGAGATCGACGATCGAGCTGCCTTCCTTGGCGACGATGCGTTCGACGTCTTCGATGCGAAAGACCGTGCCGCTGCCGGAGTCGAGGGCCTGAAGGCGGCCATCGCTGATCATGGCCTCGACGTCCTTGGTGCTGATGCCCATGACGTCGGCAGCTTCTTCGAGCGAGTAAAATTCCTTGGCCATAAGGATGCTCCCGATTGTCCCGGCAGGCCGGGGTTCGAGTGTTATCGCGGTTGCCCCTGATTATTCTTCGTCGGGTCTTTGGGAGTTTCAACTCCGTGCGGCGAATCGGATTCGGACTCGTCCGGGATTGCGTCGGCGTCGACTTCATCGACGTCATCGCCCGCGGCCGGCGTTGGAGGCGGATTGCCCGGCGTGGGGGCGACGGGCCGGGCCGCGCCGGTTACCGGCGGCGTCGGGCTGGCGACGGGACTGGGACGGGCCTTGTCGTTCTTGATGCGCGCTTCCCGCTGTCGTTTGACCATTTCCTCTATTTGGGCCGGCGATGTCTGATCGTCGTTGTTGAAGTCGAGGAGGTAGCGGTCGTAGGTGAAGTTGCGGGCACATACGAGCTTGAGGCGTCTTTTGAGCGGGGTGTACTCGTAGACCCAGACGGTTCCGTTTTCGGTGTCCATCATGAAGAGGCCGTAGTGGTCCTTGTCGAGCTGGCCGGTGAAGGCGTGGACGCCACCGGAGCCGGTCAGATGATTCTGAGCGAAGGCCGCCCCAAGCATGGGAAGATCGGGGCGAATGACAACGGCGGTCGCGATGACCGAGAGGGCAATCGCGATGATCCAGGTCGCGGTTTGGCGCGGCTGGACCTGAACGAGGATCGGCTGGGGATCCGACGGCGAGCGATCTGTCATGGCTGAACCCTTGTGCGCCCCCCGCTGCGAGGGATTATACGATGCCGTCGTTCGTCCACAAGCCGCACATCGGATGTCGCATGGCGGTTAGAATCTTTGTCCATGCGGACCTCCGTTCTCAGTTCGGCCGGCGCTCGTTCGCGCCGCCTGGAGCCGATCGTGCGGTCGATCGAACCGCCGGGGAACATCGCGGCGGTGCGAGCGGCCGTGCTCGCCTGGCCCGGCGCGTTCGCGCTGGAGTCGCTCGGGGCAGCCGAGTCGCCCGGCGGCGGGCGGTTCAGCTACTTCGGCTGCGAACCGTTGCGGGTCGTCGAGGCCGAGGCCGACGCAGACCCGTTCGGGATGCTCGCCGAGTCGGTCTTCGCAACGCCGTCGGGCGGCGCGAGGACGCAAACTCCACTTCCGTTTATCGGCGGCTGGGTCGGATATCTGGCATACGAGGCGGGCGGATGGTTGGAGCCGAGCGCGCGGGGGAGGCGGGTCGCGGCGAGCCTGCCATCGGCATGGTTTGCCTGCTACGACGCAATTCTTGCGGCTGATCACGCGACGGGCCGGTGGTATGCGGCCGGCGTGCAGATCGGTCCGGACGAAAGTCGGCTGAATCGGCGCATCGAGGCGTTGGAAGGGCTCGCGCGGGCGCGGGGGCGATGCGAAAGTCTTGCGCCCCGAGTTGCAGGGACCGAGGCGACGATCGCCACCGACATGAGCCGGGCGGAGTACCTGGCGAAGGTCGAGCGCGCGCTGGAGTACATCGCAGCGGGGGACATTTTCCAGGTGAACCTGGCGCGGCGGCTCGAGATCGCGACCCGGCTGAGTTACGCGGAGCTGTACGAGCGACTGTGCCGGGCGAATCCGGCGAGCTATGCCGCGTACTTGAGCGGCGGGGGCGGGTGGGCGGTCTTGTCGTCGTCGCCGGAGCTTTACCTCGAGGTGTGCGACGGGCGCGTGATGACGAAGCCCATCAAGGGGACGCGGCCGCGTGGGACGAGCGCGGCGGCGGATGCCGCGGCGCGCGAGGAGCTGGCAGGCAGTGCGAAGGACGCGGCGGAGCTTTCGATGATCGTCGACCTGGAGCGGAACGACCTGGGGCGGGTGTGCCGGTACGGAAGCGTGTGTGTCGAGGATGCGGGATCGATCGAGGCGTTACCGACCGTGTTTCATCGCGTGGCGACGGTGGCGGGAGAATTGCGGCCGGAGTGCGGGGTGATCGACGCGATTCGCGCAACATACCCCGGCGGGTCAGTGACGGGCGCGCCGAAGGTGCGGGCGATGCAGATCATTGACGAGTTGGAGAAGTCGCCGCGCGGTCCGTACTGCGGGGCGATTGGATATGTGAGCGCAAACGGCGATGCGATGTTTAACCTGGCGATCCGGACGCTGGTTGCGACGCCGGGGCGGGTGGAGCTGTCGGTCGGTAGCGGGATCGTGGCGGATTCGGAGCCGGCCCGGGAGTATGACGAGACGGAGGCGAAGGCGGCCGGTATGCTGCGGGCGCTGGGGATTGCGAAGGAAAAATGAGCGAACTGGTCTATCTGAACGGAGAGATTGTCGAAGCGGAGGACGCGCGGGTGGGCGCGTTCGACGGGGGGCTGACGCACGGGGCGGGGCTGTTCGAGACGATCCGGGTCTATAACGGAAATGCGTTTCTGCTTGACGAGCATCTGCGGCGAATGCGGATGTCGGCGGCGAAGCTGGCGGTACCGCTGCCGGTGGATGACGCGGAGATAACACGGGCCGTTTCGCGCGTATTGCAGGCCAACGAGCTTCGCGAGGCGCGGATGCGGCTGCTGGTGACGACCGGCGATGCGCGGGCGGCCGGAGCGGAGGAGGGCGAGCCGCATCCGGCGACGGTCTTGATCGCGGCGCAGAAGTTCGAGCCCTATCCGGCGGAGCTGTATCGGAAGGGGATGACGATCTGCGTCAGCTCGTACAAGCAGAGTCGATTCGACCCGACGGCGGGGCACAAGACGACTTCGTATCTGCCGCGGCTGCTGGGGCTTCGCGAGGCGCATGGGAAGAAGTGCGGCGAGGCGCTTTGGTTTACGCCGGAGAACAACCTGGCCGAGGGGTGCGTGAGCAACGTGTTCCTGGTGCGGAATGAGCAACTCTACACGCCGCCGCTCGATACGCCGGTGCTTCCGGGGATTGCGCGGGGCGTCGTGATGCGGTGCGCGGCTGCGCGGAAGATGACCGTGCACGAGCAGGCACTGACGATCAACGACGTGCTGGAGGCGGACGAGGTCTTCTTGACGAACACGATCATGGAGGTCATGCCGGTGTGCCGGGTGGAGCGGCACGCGGTGGGCGACGAGAAGGTGGGCGATACGACGCGGGCGCTGCGCGACGCGTATGCGGCGGTCGTGGGACAGGAGTGCCGGATCGGTGGGTAAGGCGCGGCCAAGCAAACGACTGTCGTCGGGCGATGTACTGCGGGTGCTCGAGCGCGTGGCGCCGCGGCGGCTGGCGGCCGAGTGGGACAATGTCGGACTGATTGCATGTCCCGGGGATTGGCGTTGCGGGCGAGCGCTGGTCGCCGTCGATCTGACGCCGGATGTGTTGGACGAAGCGGTTCGAGTGAAGGCCGATCTCGTGGTTGCCTATCACCCGCCGATCTTCAAACCGGTGAAGAAGCTGAAGACATGGCGATTTGATGCGGAGGACCTGGCGGCGGAGGCGATCTCGCGCGGCATCGCGGTCTACTCACCGCACACGGCGTGGGACGCGGCGGCGGGCGGGACGAACGATGTGATCGCGGCGATGTGCGGGATTCGCGAGACGCGGCCGTTCACGTATCCGCCGGTTGAGCCGGGGCGCGAGTGCAAGATTGTCGTGTTCGTTCCGGCGGAGCACGTGGAGCGCGTGGCACAGGCGATGTTCGCGACGGGGGCTGGGCGGATCGGCCACTACACACATTGCAGCTTTCGATTGCCGGGGCAGGGGACTTTTTACGGATCGGACGATACGAATCCGCGCGTGGGCAAACGCGGGCGACTCGAAACGGTCGACGAAGTGCGGTTGGAGGCGGTGGCGCGGACTCGATGCGTGCCGGACATCGTTGCGGTGATTCGACGGACGCATCCGTACGAGGAGCCGGCGTTCGACATTTACCCGCTGGCGGAGCATCCGCGAAATCGAGAGGGCCCAGGGCGAATCGGACGGATGCCGAAGGCCGCGAAACTGGGCGCGGTGGCAACGATGTTGAAGCGGGCGACTGGCGCGGCGAATGTCGCGATCGTCGGACATCCTTCCGCGAAGATCGAACGAGCGTGGATTTGTGTCGGCGCGGCAGGGTCGCTTCCGTTCGAAGTGGCATCGACGATCTGTGGAGTTACGGATGTGGTGATTACGGGCGAGATTCGCCATCACGACGCCTTGCGGTATCTTCGTATGGGCGCTTCAGCGATCGCGCTGGGGCACTGGGCCAGCGAGCGGCCGGGAGTGGCGGCACTGGCGAAGCGATTGCAGAAGGAAATGCCGGGCGTGGGTGTGCGGCTGTCGCGGGCGGACCGCGACCCGTTCAAAGCTGTTTGAGGGGATGTCGTGAACGGAATCGGGAAGACGATCATTGCGGCGGCCATCGCGGCGACGCTCGCGGCGGGGTGCGAACCGCGCGAGAAGAAGCCCGAGGTGACGATCGGGCAGGCGTGGCAATCGCAGCGCCAGGCGGAGATGCAGGCGGCGACCGAGCCGCCGCCGCTACCGCCGGCCGAGGAGCCGACGGGCGGGACGGCTGTGTCGGCCGACGCTGGATCGACGGGCGGCGCTGCAACCGGCGCGACCAGCGCGAAGCCGCCGCCCGGGGTTGCGCCACCGGCGGCGAATCCGATTCCGCGTGCAGGCGGCGCTGAGGCGATCGCGTATGTCAACGGCAAGCCGCTGGAGCGCAAGGCGGTCGTCGACGTTTTGATGGAGGGCTACGGGCTGAACGTCCTGCAGCAGCAGATCGCGCTGGAGGCGGTGAAGCAGGCGGCGATCAGTGCGGGCGTGCGGGTGCGGGATTCGGACATCGAGCGCGAATACGACAACACGCTCCGCGGCGCGGAGAGCGATCAGCCGCTGAGCCCGGTGCGACGGGCGGAGCTGATCGAGCTGTGGCTGAAGCGGTCGGGCGTGTCGGCGGCGGAGTTGCGGATCGCGATGACCCGGCAGGCCTACCTGCGGCGGATGGCCGAGCCAACGGTCAACGTGAGCGAGCGGCTCGTGACCGAGGAGTACGAACGGCAGTACGGCGAGAAGGTCGAAGTGCGGCATTTGCAGGTCGCGACCATGCGGGACGCGGAGCAGGTGCGGCGGCGGCTGGCGAACGGGCAGAGCTTCGAGTCACTGGCGGCGCAGTACAGCCAGAATCGGATGACGGCCGGCGAGGGTGGGATGCTGCCACCGTTCACGGCGGGCGACCTGCGGTTTCCGAAGACGCTGCGGGAGGCGGCATTTCAGTTACAGGTGGGGCAGACGAGCGATCCGATTCAGTTCGACGGGCAGTATCACATCCTGCTGCTGGTGCGGAAGATTCCGCGCGGAACCGTTCCGCTGGAGCAGGTGCGGGCGAAGCTGACGAGCGACGTGCGGGCGCGGCTGACGGCGGACGAGATGGACCGGCTGGCGCTCGACATCGTGCGGAAGGCGAAGATCCGCATTGAGGATCCGCCGCTGCGGACGGCGTACCAGCGCGAGCAGAACGCGGGGCGAACGACGGGGCCACCGCTGCAATGATCGAACCGCCCGCAACATCGACGACGACCATCGCGCCGGCCGAGGCATGGGCCTTTTGCCATCGCATTTTGCCGGAGGTCTCGCGGACATTTGCATTGAACATACCCGTGCTGCCGGCGCGACTGCGCGACGCGGTGTGTTGCGCGTACCTGTTGTGCAGGATCGCCGATACGATCGAGGATACGGAGCCGCTGGCGCCCGAGTTGCGCGACGAACTGTACGACGGACTGCACGCGGCGGTCGATCCGGCGCGGCCGGCGAACGCGAGCCCGTTCGGGTCGGAGTGGGCGGCGGCGGCTTCGGATGCGTATGCACGGCTGGTGGCGGGGACGCCGCAGGTACTCGCGGCGTTCGCAGGTTTGCCGCGCGAGCAGCGGACAGCGATCGCGGCGTGCGTGCGCGAGATGATCGCGGGGATGCGGGAACTTGGCGAGCGGCCGCGGGTCGGAGGCGTCCGGTTCGTGTGCGGCGACCTCACGGGGCTTGATGCGTACTGCCACTACGTGGCGGGGACCGTCGGCGTCATGTTGACGCGGTTGTTCGCGTCGGACGGACAGCGGACGGCGGAGGCCGCGACGGTCGAACGCGGGCGGCGGTTTGGCCTCGGTCTGCAGGCAGTAAACATCATCAAGGATCATTCGGACGACGTGGCGCGGGGGACGTGTTTCGTGCCTCGAGAATGCGTGACGGCGTCGGATCCAGCGGCGATTCGCCCGGAGGCCCGCGGATTGCTGATTCGACACGCACTCGGCCATCTCGATGAGGCGATGCGCTATGTGACGGAGATTCCGGCATCGGCGGAGGGAATCCGCTTGTTCTGTATTTGGGCGCTGATGCTGGCGTTGGGGACCTTGCGCGAGGCGGCGGGCAGCGCGACGCGGACGCCGAAAGTCGGAAGGGACGAGGTCGCTAGAATCCTGACCGAGAGCCGGCGGGTGGTCGGCGACAATGAACGGCTTGCGGGTTGGTTCGCGGCGTATCGCGGGCAGGTGACGTCGGCGCTGGCGCGGAGCGGAACAGACGGAGCATCAACGGCATGAGAGTCATACTGGCCGAGCCGCGAGGGTTTTGTGCGGGCGTCGAGCGGGCGGTAAAGATCGTCGAGCTGGCGCTGGAGCTGTACGGGCCGCCGGTCTACGTGCGGCGCGAGATCGTTCACAACAGTCACGTCGTGCGGCGGCTGCGAGATATGGGGGCGGTGTTCATCGACGAGGTCGAGGAGGTTCCGAACGAAGCGAATGTGATCTTTTCGGCGCACGGTGTTGCGCCGGGGGTGTTCGACGCGGCCAGGGAACGGTCGCTGAACATCATCGACGCGACCTGTCCGCTGGTGGCGAAGGTGCACCTCGAGGTGGAGCGATTCGTGCGGCACGGCTACCACATCGTGCTGATCGGCCACGCGGGGCACGATGAAGTGGTTGGCACGCTGGGCCACGCGCCGCACGCCATCACGCTCGTGTCGGACGTGGAGCAGGCGCGAACGGTGACGATGCCGGCGCACGAGAAATTGATCGTGCTGACACAGACAACGCTGGGGATCGACGATACGGCCGACGTGCTGGCGGCGCTGCGGGCACGATTCCCGCACCTGGAGCTGCCGCCGTCGGACGACATCTGCTACGCGACGCAGAACCGACAAAACGCGGTGAAAGCGATGCACGAGAGCAAGGTGGACGTCGTGCTCGTGGTCGGATCGCGGAATTCGTCGAACGCGCTGCGGCTGGTGGAGGTCGCGAAGGCGCGCGGCATGAACGGCTACCTGATCGACTGCGCCGCGGACATTGACGCGGGCTGGGTGAAAGGGGCCGCGACGATCGGCGTGACGGCGGGGGCTTCGACGCCGGAGGCCGTCGTGCAGGACGTGCTCAAGCGACTGCGCGAATTGGGCGGCGACCAAGTCGAACTGCTGACGACGGTCGAGGAAGACACGGTCTTTTCGCTGCCGCCTGGGCTGCGGCACGTGGCGCTTAACGTCTCGCCGCGATTGAGTGAAATCGCATCCGGCAAGCGCTGAGCCGCTTATCTCGCGAGAAGCAACATGTCGCCCTGCTGCGGCGGGCCGCCCGAGACATCGACGCGGAGGACGCCGACGGCCGCCTGTTCGCCGGGCTTCACGCGCGAGAGGGCGTGGCCCAGGGCGTCAAGCGTGTTGACCGGTGAACGGCCGATACGAGTGATGAAGTCGCCGGGCGAGAGGCCGTTGGCAGCGGCCTGCGAGCGGGCGTCGACGCCGGTAACGACGAGGCCCAGCGGGCGGGCGACTCGCAGAGAACGCATTTCGTCGGGGGTCATCTCGCGGACGTCGATGCCGAAGCGATCGACCATGAGCTTCGAGCCGTAGGGCTTGGTGATCGCGGTCATCGTCACCGATTTCTTCTCGGTCTTGCCATTGCGAACGACTGTGACACTGAACGGCTTGCCGGTGGCGACGTCCCGGAGGACCGAGAAGGCGGCCATGAAGGTCGGCGTGGGCTTGCCCGCGATGGCGCGAAGGACGTCGCCGACCTTGAGGCCGGCACGGGCGGCGGGGGAACCCTCGTCGATGCGATCGATGATTACCCGGGCGCCGCCTTCATAGGATTCACCGATCTGCTCGGCGAGGTGCATGCCAAGTTCGACACGGCGGATGCGCTCGATGTCGAGATAGACCGGTAGATATGTCCGCAGCTCGTCGACGGGGATGGCGAAGCCGATGTTTTGGGCGTCGCCCCGGATGGCAGAAGTAACGCCGATCAGTTCGCCGTTGATGTTCAGGAGCGGGCCGCCGGAGTTGCCGGGATTGATCGAGGCGTCGGTCTGGATCAGGCCGGTGTATTTGACTCCGCGTGGGAAGACGAGTTCGCGGTCGAGGGCGGAGATGATGCCCGTAGTGCAGGTGTGTTGCAGGCCGAGGGGATTGCCGACCACGACGACGGTCTCGCCGATCATGAGGTCGTCGGAGCGGCCGAGGGTCAGGAATGGGAGGGGCTTGGAAGTATTTACCTTGAGGATGGCGAGGTCGTGTTCCGGATCGACGGCAATCGCGTCGGCCTGAAGTTTCGTGCCGTCGGCGAAGATAATGGTCTGCTGGACGGCCTGGGCGAGGACGTGGGCATTTGTCACGATGAAGCCGACCGGGTCGATGAGGAAGCCGGAGCCAATGGACTGCTGTTCGACCTGCTCGGGCGGGGGCAGGAGGAAGCGATCACCGAGCATGATGTCGAATGGCCCGACGCCGCGCTGGATGAGGAAGCGGCGCGTGGTAGAGATATTGACGACGGCGGCGCGGCACTTGTCGACGACTTCGACGACGGGCGTGCGACGGCGAATGCGGGCGGCGGAGTCGTCGGCACGAACCGGGACGGCTGACGCCAACAGGAGCGAGAGCGCCAAGAACCAGGGGATACGATTTAAGAACGCTTTACGCTCAGGCGTTTCATGGAACGTCGAGCACGTCATAGAGCTTCTCCGTGTAAGTCGAACCGATGCAGGTGGCGGTCAGGCCGCCGACGCGAACCGTCTTGCGGCGATGGGCATGGCCGCAATAGACGTCGCGAACCTGCGGAAAATCCAACAAGACTTCGCCGAGCAACTCGCTACCCATGTACGCCTCTGCGAAGGCGAAGTTTGGGTGCATGGTGCGGGGGACGAGCTGATGGAAGGGCACATGATGTATGGCGGCGACGACACGATCAACCCGTGCGGTCGCCTCGACGAGATGCGTGCGGAGCCGGGCGGCCAGCAGGTGCGTGTATTCGACGTCTGACATGCCCAGATTTGCCCGCACGCCGTCCATCCAGCGGACGAAGATACCATCGGCGCCCGGCGGGATGTCGTCGTAGCCGGTGACGAGGTGGCGCAACGATTCTTCGGCGGCGGCGCGGCCGGGAGCGACCTTGTGTTGATAGAAGCGGAGCGGAATCCGCAACGACGCCGAGCGAAAGGTGTAGTCGTACCAGCCGACGCTGCCGACGATCGCCAAACCGGACTCGACAAAGGGCAGCGCATCGAGATAGTGGTAGCCGGCACGCTTGCAAACGTCGGCGAGTTCGACCTCCCAGCGCCGAAATGAATCGGCGCCGGGGGCGACCCAGAGTTCGTGATTTCCGGCGACAAAGAGACGTCGCCCGTTGAACGCATCGAAAAGAGAGAGCAGTCGCTCTAGAATGGCGAGGTCGACGGCGGCCGAGTCGCCCACGAGAACGAGCAGATCGCCGCCGGCGGCGACGATTTTGCGGGCGATCTCGTCGGTGGGGGCCTTGCTGCGCTGCACATCGTAGTGCAGATCGGACGTCAGGATGATCCGCATTTCAAGCATTCTACGGCTTGTGCGGGACGATGGCGACGGAATCGAACGGCGGGCGGCGGTGGAACGATCGGAAGCATGAGCGATCTTGTTGTCGTCAACGCGCTGCACAAGCATTATCGGCTGGGGGCCGAGGACGTTCACGCGCTGCGCGGCGTGAGTCTGACGATCCGCAAGGGCGAATTCGTCGCGATCATGGGGGCAAGCGGATCTGGGAAGACGACGCTGCTGCACCTGATCGGTGGACTCGACCTGCCGGACGCCGGGAGCATCCGTATCGGCGATGAGGACATCACGCGGATGTCGGATCGGCAGCGGACGCTGTTTCGTCGGCGGAAGATCGGCATCGTGTTTCAGGCGTACAACCTGCTGCCGACGCTGACGGCGTTTGAAAACGTAATGCTGCCGCTGATGGTCGACGGACAGGCGCTGCCCGCGATCGAGACGAGGGCGCGCGAGCTGATCGCGCAGGTACACCTGTCGAACCGCGAAAATCACCAGCCGTCGGCACTGTCGGGCGGAGAGCAGCAACGCGTGGCGATCGCGCGGTCGCTGCTGATCCGGCCGGACCTGCTGCTGGCGGACGAACCGACGGGGAATCTTGATCCGGAGGCGTCGGGGGAAATCTGGCAGCTTCTGCGGAACCTGGCGAATGAACACGAAGCGACGATCGTGATGGTGACGCACGAGGCGGCGGCGGCGGCGAATGCGGATCGCGTGTTTGTGCTGCGCGAGGGGGAGCTGCGCGGGTGCATCGAGTCGCAAGGAAGACAGGATGCGGCATTGGTGGCAAGTCGGTACGCGGAACTGGCTCGCTAAGCCGGTTCGCACGCTGCTGGCGACGGCGTCGATCGCGCTGGGCGTGGCGCTGGTCGCATGGGTGACCAATTGCTACGAATCGGTTCGGCGGAGTGTGACCGACACAGTTGTCGAGTGGATCGGGCGGGCGCAGGTTTCGGTCGAGAGCGTCGCGGGGCGGTGGGCGCTTTTTGACGAAAAGGTGGCTGAAGGACTGACCGAGCTTACGGGGGTTGCGAAGGTCACGCGGCGGACGCTCGAGACGGTCGAGATCATGCGGCCGCCGAAGCGCGGCGAGCCGGAGATCATGCGGCTCGACCTGGTCGGCGTCGATATTCCGGCTGAGCTGGATTTTCGCAATTACAAACTGAGCGCGGGGCGGATGCTGAAGCCGGGCGAGAACACCGGCGTACTGATCGAGGAGCTGCTGGCGCGGGACTGGGGGCTGGAGGTCGGTGACCAGGTCGAGATGCACTACCCGATGCCGGATCACCCGCCGATGAGCTTCGAGATCGTCGGGCTGATCGATCGGCGGCGGGTGAGCAGCCACCAGCTTCCGATGGCGTGGACGTCGATCACGGCCGTGCAGCAGGCGAGCCAGTCGCCGGGGAAGATCAAGGCGATCGACTTCATTATCGCTGACGACAGCGAGGAGGGCATCAACAGGGCGGCGGACGCGATTCGGAAGATCGTGCGCAAGCGCGACAAGACGCTGAAGGTGAACACGACGGCGCTGCAGCTTCGGCAGCTGCGGGCGGCGCAGGGGCAACTTCAGTTCGTGCTGATGCTGATTTCGTGCGTGGCGTTGCTGACGGCGTTTTTCATCATCCTCTCGACGATGAGCATGGGGGTGAGCGAGCGGATCAACCAGCTCGGGCTCATGCGGTGCGTCGGCATGACGCGCGGGCAGGTGTTGTCGCTGGTGCTGATCGAAGTGTTGCCGTTAAGCGTGGCGGCGATCTTCATCGGGCTGCCGCTCGGAACGGCGCTGCAATACGCGACGATGAAGCTGGTGCCGGAGTATGTGGGGCAGCTCGTCGTGAGCCGGACGGGGATTCTGCTGGCAGTGGCGGGCGGCATCGGGACGGCGCTGCTCGGGGCGATCGGACCGGCGATTCGGGCGGCGATGATCTCGCCGGTCGCGGCGACACGGGCCGCGCCGCAGCGGCCGACGTTTACCGTTGAAGTGGCGGCAGCGGCGGGCGGGGTCGCACTGCTGATCGCGCGGCATTTCCTGATGGGGACGATCACGGCGCAGACGACGCATTTCGCAGCGCTGGCGATGATCGGCCTTGTGATGCTCTACGCGGGGTACACGCTCATAGCCCCCCTGGTCGTGGTGGTGCTGGGCGAGCCGGCGGTGCGGGTAGCGGCGAAAGTGTTGCAGTTGCGGCGGCAGCTCGTGGCCGACCAGGTGGGGCGGCGGCCGTGGCGGTCAGCGGCGGTGTGCTGCGGCCTGATGGTAGGGCTGTCGCTGATCGTCGCCCTTCAGGTACACAGCGAATCGATCAAGGCGGGCTGGCAATTTCCGAAGGAGTTTCCGGAGGCGATGGTTTATTCGTGGGAGGACATCCCGCTGGAGCGGATGATTGCGGCATCGAAGGTGGAGGGCATCGCCCGAGGTGCAGCGACCGTGGCAGACGATGCACGCTGCAAACTGGTGGGCAAGGGCGGCGGTTTTCTCGGGATCATCGATCCTTTTTATCGATTCATCGCGAGCGACCCGGAGACGTTTCCGAACGTGATCAAGCTGGCGTACCTGGAGGGGAACGAGGCGGATGCACTGCGGAAACTGAAGGCGGGCGGGCACATATTGGCGACGCGCGAGTTCAGCCAGGCCCGGAAGATCCATCTGGGCGACGAGGTGACGCTCAAGGTTGGCGATGCGGAGGCGAAGTTCACGGTCGCGGGGGTCGTGGCGTCGCCGGCGATCGACATCGCGGTGAGTTTCTTCAACGCGGGCGGGGAATTCCAGGTCTATGCGGTCGGCTCGTTCATCGGGACACTGGCCGACGACAAGCGATTCTTCGGGCGCGAGATCGGGCGGATGCTGCTGTTCAACTTCGATCGGCCTGCGGACTCGCGTTATGAGCCCGGGATCGCCGAACAGTTCGGGTCACTGCGCCGAAAACCCATCCGGGACGCGGAGGGGCGGATCGTCGAGGCGGACGTGTCTGGCGCGGACGAGTCGGCGGCGGGAACGGTCAACGAAAATGCGACGTTTCAGCGAATCGAGGCGGAGATGAAGGTGCCGAGCGGGAACATCGCGACGGCGACGGTGAGCCAGCTCAAGCAGAGCATCGATCGCAACATTGATCGCGTCACGATGTTGCTGGCGGCGATTCCGACGGTGGGGCTGATCGTGGCGGCGCTGGGCGTGGCGAACCTCATGATGGCGAACGTCGCGAGTCGGCAGCGGCAAATCGCGGTGCTCCGCGCGGTGGGGGCGACGCAGTTTCAGATGATCCGCATCGTCGTGGCCGAGGCGCTGATCCTTGGTCTGATCGGGAGTTTGCTCGGACTGACGATGGGATTGCACCTGGGGCGGAGCAGCACGAGCCTGACGGCGACGTTGTGGGGCTTCGAGCCGAAATTCGCGGTGCCGTGGCCGATGGTCTTGCTCGGGGCGGGGATGGCCGTGCTACTGTGCCTGTTGGCGGCGCTCGGGCCGGCGCGCGTAGCCAGCCGGAGCAATATCGTGGCGGCACTCCAGGCGACCTGATCCGAACTCCGCACGTGGCGGGCTTTTGACGGCCCGGGCGACCGAGGTTTCAATCGGCCGGCGTTGCGTGTTGGAGAGTTGAAATGAGCATTCCGGTCACGACTACGTTTACGATTGAAGGATATCGCATCCAACGTTACCTCGGCGTTGTGAGAGGGATCATCGTTCGCGCGCCCACAATTACACAGAACATTTTCGGCGGGCTGAAGTCGATTATCGGCGGACGCATCGGGGCTTACACCGAGATGTGCGAACAGGCAAGACAGCAAGCGTACGAACTGCTGGTCGACCACGCGGTCGCGGTCGGCGCAAACGCGATTGTCGGACTTCGCTACGATGCGTCGGACGTTGCCAAGGGTGGCACGGAAGTTCTCTGCTATGGCACTGCGGTCGTCATCGCGCCGGAGACGGCGTAAGGCGACGGCCCGATTTCGGCGTCCATTCGCCTGATTCTCGGCCGCAAGGTTCTCGGCCCCGGACCGTTCATAAACAACATTAACAAGTCTATTAATCGACCCGATGTGATCGCGAGACCGTGAGTGCGGGCTGAGCGCCCCGCGTCCGACCGGGCGACAAGGCATCGGTCGGCTGACTGACACGATCCGCATGCGGATTCGGACCGAGCGCTTGCGCGGGAATTCGCGGAAAAATATTGCTGGCCATTGGGGGCATCCATGAATCGGGACAATATTCTCGGCAAGGGGTTGATGATTGCGTTCTTGTTCGGCGCGGCGGCATTGACGGCTTGCGCACCGCTGCCGTTTCTTGACGCACTGCTCGGCCTTCCGCAGAAGGAGCAGGACCCGGCGTCGAACTCGCAGAACATCGACGCGGCGCCAGCGGAAAAGGTGAAGACACTGGCCGGCATGTGGCGGCTGGAGTTCGCCGGCACGTTCAGCGGCTCGTGGGACGCACCCAATAACCTGTTCATCTCGTACGCGGGCAGCGAGCCGTTTGGCAGCGGCCCATCGGGGAACAGCGAGATCACGTATGTCGTCTTCGATCCGGCGAACTTCCTGATTCAGACGTACAACTACGATCCACAGAACAACATCGTGCGTTTGGATTCGCCGCATAACGACGGCATCCTGGGGCGGCAGTTTCAACTCGTGAACGGTGTGTTTACGTCGGGCGAGGTGATCTTCGGGAGCGGGGGCGACCCAAACATTGAGCAGAAAGTCACCGGCGTCGTGGAGATCACCGTGCACGACGAGACGATGAGCGGCAAGCTGACTCAACGGCTGCAGCTCAAGGCGCTGGCGGACATTCCGGAAGACACGAACGCGGGTCGGCCGGCGATTCCGTCGGGGTACACGGCGACATACACGGCGATACAGACGATCGAGTTCAAGGGTACGCAGCCGCCGTCGGCGCTGTATCCCGGCTCGACGTGGCAATTGAACTAAGCGTTCGAGAAGCAATTATAGCGGCGGAATCGCTCGGGGCGGATTTCCATGCGTGGAGATCGCCCCGAGTTCCGCGCGCGGAACAAACCCTACGGGCGGGTCAGGCGCGGGCCTTCCAGCCGTAGTCGCGGTAGTGATGCTCGACGCGACCATCGGGCCAGAGGCCGAGGACGCCATAGCCCTCCTTAACGCCCTCGCGCGGGCCCTTCCACCAGTTTCCACAGACGGCGCCGTCGCAGATGACGGTCATGCCGCGATAGTCGATTTTGTCGAGCTGGTGGACGTGGCCGGAGAGGCAGAGCCGGACGTTGTAGTCGGCGTAGAGCTTCAGGCGTTCGACGGTGTCACCGCAGACGAGACTGTTGGAGAATTCCCACTTGTTTTGCTTGTAGGTTCCGGGGAAGGCGAAGGCGGTGACGGTGAGCATGGGGATGTGCTCGCAGACGGCGATCGGCGTGCCGGGCTTACAGCGCTTGAGCCGCTCGGTGAGCCATTCCATCTGCGTGCGATCGAGGCCGCCCTGGTAGACCTGGGCGGGGTCGGCGGCGGGCTGGATGTTGTCGAGCACGAAGAAGTGCCAGCCCTTGTGCTCGAACTCGTGGTACGACTCGGTGAGATGGAGCAGGTCTTTGGCAAGGGCCTTTCCATAGCCGGGGGATTTCGGGGTGAGGCCATCGCGGGTCATCCAGCCAAAGACGTCATGATTGCCGAGGGTGTTGTGGACGGGAATATCGGTGTTGTCGGAGAGGACTTTGCTGTAGAGGCCGAAGAGCTCCTTCGCGCGTTGCGGCGGAGCCTCGAGCACATCGAAGACGAGGTCGCCGCCGGTGAGGATGAAATCGGGGCGCTTGTCCAGGGCGTGCAGGGATTTGAGGCATTGCGCGAAACCCTGCGGCGCGGAGAGTTCGGGTTCGATGTGAATGTCGGACAGGTGAGCGAACCGGAACGGGGCCGCTGCCGGCGACGTCTGGGCGGTCGTTTGTGCGGATGCTGCGCGCGGGCAGGCCGCGGCAAGACCCGCGGCGATGGCGCCGTGGAGAAAATCGCGACGGGACGGATTGGACATGGAGAACGCTCCCAACGGCTCGCTAACTCAGCCGATCAGGCGGCGGGCTTCGGCTTCGATGTCGCGCGGTGAGAGGCCCACGTAGGCGAGGACTTCCTCGGGCGTGCGAGCACTCTTGGGAATCCGACGGCAGGTCATGCCGTGGACACGGACACCGCCGTGCTCGGCCGCAGCGAGCGCGACCGCATCGGCCAGGCCGCCGACGTAATTGTCCTCGACAACCAGAACCCGGCCGTTCGACGACTTCGCCGCCCGCAGAATCGGGTCGATCTTGAGCGGGAACGAATAGGCGTCAATGAGCGTCGCCGGATTACCGGCCGCCTCCAGCGAAGCCACGACCTGCTTGCAGACGTGGACCATGTAGCCGGCGGAGACGATGGTCAGCGCTTCATTGCCCTTGCCTCCGGCGAGCACGTGCGAACCGCCGATCTCAAACGACCGGTCGGGCTTGTAGAGCAACGGAACGTCGGGGCGGTGGGTTCGCAGAAAGCACATACCGGGGTGGTTGGCGGCCAGCCAGGTACAGTGGAAAGCGGAGACTGCGTCCGACGGATGAAACGTAACACAGACGGGCGCACCCCGACCGTTGTCGGCGAGGGAGGCCGAGCGGAAATAGGCGACGTCGTGCAAGCTCATCTGGCTCGGGCCATCAGCGGCAAGCGAGACGCCGGCGTGCGAGCCGACGAGCTTGATGTTGGCGCGGGTGATTTGAGCCATCTCGACCTGGTCGTAGGCGCGGGCGAGGAACTTCGCAAACGAGCTGACAAAGGGGATGAAGCCGGCCGCGGCAGCACCGGCGGCAGCCGACACGATGTTCTGCTCGGCGATCTTGCCTTCGAAGAAGCGATTGGGGAGGGCTTTGGCGAAGATATCGGCGAATGTGGAGTTGGAGACGTCGCCGTCGAGGGCGATCACGCGCTCGTCGGCCTTGCCGAGTGCGAGCAGGGCGGCACCGTAGGCGCGGCGGGTTCCGCAGGCGTTCTTGTCCACAACGCCGGAGAGGCCGGCGTCCTTCATGGCTGAAGCAAAGTCGGGCCGCGCGATCGGGCGATGCGGCAGCGGCTTGCATTCGGGCGGCGCGCCGGGCCCCGTCAGCGACGGGCCGCCGACCATCACGTGAAGTCGGGCCGCCGTGGCGTTCAGTTCGGACTCGCCTTGCGGCAGCTCCTTTTCGGTCAGTGGCTTTCCGTGGTGGCCCTGGTCCTGCAGGAGCGGGACGCCCCAACCCTTGACGGTGCGAGTAACGACGGCGATGGGGCGATCGGCCGGCTTTGCGGCGGCAAGAATCTCGTCGGCGTTGTGGCCATCAATGGCGCGGACGAGCCAGCCGAAGGCGGCGAGCTTGGCGGCAAGCACGTCGGCGGACTGCTGGTGCGAGACATGGGCGGCCTGTCCCTGGCCGTTGCAGTTGAAGAAGGCGGTGACATTCGCAAGGCGGTGGTCGACAACGAAATCCGCGGCTTCCCAGATCTGGCCTTCGCGCGATTCGCCGTCGCCGATGACGACGAAGATCCGCTTGTCGACGCCGCGCAGGCGGGCTGCCAGCGCGAGTCCGGCTGCGACCGAGAGGCCCTGGCCGAGCGAACCGGTGGCGGCATCGAAGAACGGAAAGCACTCGGCAGGATTGGGGTGGCCGTCGAGCGGGCTGTCTTGCTCACGGAGTGAGGGGAGGTCACTCATGGACAGCGGCCGGGCGGATTCGCGATCGCGACCGACGACGCCGCCGAGGTCTGCGTAAACGGCGTAGAGAGCGGGGACGGCATGGCCCTCCGAGAGCACGAGGCGATCGGCGCCGGGCTGCCACGGATCGCTTGGATTGAAGCGCATGACGCGGTGCATGAGAGTAATGAGGATGTGCAGGATCGCGAGACTGCTCGAAGGGTGGCCGGAGCCGGAGGCCGTTGTCATGCGGAGGACGTGTTTTGCGAGTTCGATGGCCTTGGCGTCGACGTCGCGGGCAATGCTCATGGACGTTTCCCTCTCCTGTTCAGGCGGCACGGCCGGAGCGGGCGTGCCGGAGGGCTCGCAGCGTATCGCGATGATCGTTGGAAGCCAACGCGTCGAGGGTTGCAACGTGTCGTCAGCGCCAAAAAAGAATCGGCAGCCCGAGGGGCTGCCGATTCAACAAGGCGATTTGCATCAACCCGGATGACTATGGGGTAAGGCACGCGTCCGAGCGACTGCCAAGCGAAAGCGTACCTGTCGTCGCGGAACCAACCTGCCCCAGAGAAAATGTCGGGTATTGGAAACCAGGGTCGACGATGTTGTTCTGGGAGCTGATCAACGAATAAATGTTGTCATTGGGTCGTCCGCCCTGGCCGCTGAGACCGTTGAGACCAACGCCGGGCTCCTTGCTGGACTCGGCGTGTCCGTCCTGGAAGAGGACGTTGCTGACCTCGCGGTTCGTATGGTTGGCGCTGTTACCCTTGAACGACGACCTGCGATCGGCATCGACGGCCGACGTGACGCCACCCTTCAGCTTCGGATTCGCGTCTGCCATGACCGGCCAGCGTGGGTCGGTACCGGCGGTACCGAGCGGCTTCGGCCGCTGCTGCTGCGTGGTCGAAGTCGCGTGCTGGTACTGATAGCCATAGCTCAACCGCGACGAATCAAGGAAGTCGTAGTCGCGCGTGTAGTCCTGCTCGGGATCGGGCTGGTCGTTGGTGCTCGGGCAGATGAACTGCTTGGGTGTCGAGTTCAATCCGCGGAGGAGCATCCAGAGATCGATCGTCGGACTTGCGTTGGTATCACCGAGGGTCGAGGGAATCTGAGCGGCCTGGGTAATGTTCCGCAACTGGGGGTCGAAGTACTTGACGTTGTTGCCCGGGCTGGGGCCGGCGTACATCGGGAACGTATCGCCATCGGCCGCGTAGATGTGCATGCCCTGGCCGATGCCGCGCTGATTCGCCAGACAAACCGTCCGCTTGGACAATTCGCGGGCTCGCGACAGCGAGGGCAGCAGGATCGAGATCAGCAGGGCGATGATGGCGACCACCACCAGCAGCTCGATCAGTGTAAAACCCCACCTGCGTTTCTTATTCATTGCAGTCTCCTTCTTCGCCAGCGAGCACTATCACGCACGACGGATGCGAGAGCGACTATCGGGCGGCCTTCACGGAATAGGACTTATTAGGACGATCGACTGAGGCGTTCTCCAAGGAGCGCTTCAATCCAGCCTGCCGCGAAAACCGTCTCGTTCCTCCGCACGCCGCCGGACAGATTCGCTGGAGCTGTCCGGCCGTTCCTCTGGGGGGCGAGCTGTTCCGGCGGAACACCCACCGGCTCGCACCCTACATTGCGACGCAATCAAACACGGACAACACCGATGCCGCCGAACGTGTCGACGGAGCCATCAAGGAGTTCCGAATCCGCTGCGTTGTACCTGCGTTAAGCTTTGGCTTCGGCTGGTCTTCGTCAGGGCGTGGGGCACTGGCAGGAGAATGAAGATTGGTCGGTATTAGAAAACAACTATGTTATGATAACGGCCGTTCGACCCTTGCCCGCGGTAACAGGTCAGCCTTTCCGCCTGCCACCGTCAGGATGATAATATCGGTATCGCATGGTCGTCAATGATAATTCGGGTGGAGGAGCTGAGCCGGCGAACTGTCCGAACTGCCGCTCTTGCAAAAGCGTAACCCAAGCCGATGCCTACCAGATCGATGGTGGATTAGTATAAGGTCATGATTTTTAAATGCTTGCGCTCTGACGAGCGGACCAGACCGATCAAACATCTCCGTGTGCGGCTGTCCGTCGCCGGCGTTGACAAGCGATCGAGACTTGCCGAGAGTCCGAAGCAGGATTTGTGAATTGACCCAGCGGCTTTCACTGGGGCGCGGCGGTGGCGATGACGGAACGACTGGAACGGGCGAAGGAGCGGGCTCGCACGTACGGGCAAGAGCATCTATTCACGTATTGGTCGGAGCTGAGCGATTCGCAACGCGCGACGTTGCTGGAGGATATCGAGCAGATTGACTTCGTTCCCATTCCGGACCTGGTCGAGCGATTCGTGCGAGCCAAGCCGTCGCACGACCACCATTTGCGAATCGAACCCGCGCCGTTTGTGTCGCGCGGCGAAGTCGAGCGGCGTGACACCGCCATCCGCGAGGCCGAGACGAGGGGCAACGATCTGATCGCCGGAGGGAAAGTTGCCGCGCTGATGGTAGCCGGCGGTCAAGGGACGCGACTGGGCTTCGACGGACCGAAGGGCTGTCTGCCGGTGACGCCGATTTCCGGCAAGCCGTTGTTTGCCGTCTTCGCGGAACAGATTCTTGCGACGGGGCGACGCGCGGGCCGGACGATTCCGTGGTACGTCATGACGAGCCCGGCGAATGATGCGGCGACACAAGACTTCTTTCGACGCAACGCTTTTTTTGGACTGACTGCGGAGCAGGTCAGGTTCTTTCAGCAGGGGGTCATGCCGGCATTCGGCACGGACGGGCTCGTCCTGCTGGAAGCGAAGCACCGCGTGGCGCTCGCGCCGAACGGTCACGGCGGGACACTGCTCGCGCTGGCGGCGAGCGGGTGCCTGGCCGACATGGCACAACGCGGGGTCGAATTACTGAGCTACTTTCAGGTCGACAACCCGCTGGTGAGGTGCATTGATCCTTTGTTCATCGGACTACATGCAGTACGCAGCTGCGAGATGTCGTGCAAGGTGACGGCGAAGGCCGATGATCGCGAGCGCGTGGGCAACTGTGTCCTGGCAGACGGAAAGGTGAGCGTCATTGAATACTCGGATCTGCGGGACGAACTGGCGACAGCGCGAAATCCAGATGGTACGCGACGATTCGATGCGGCCAACCTCGCGATTCACCTGCTCTCGCGGCGGTTCGTGGAACGGTTGACGGCCGATCGGACGCATTTCGCCCTGCCGTGGCACCGCGCCGACAAGAAAGTACCCCATATCGACCTGGCGACCGGACAGCGCGTCGAACCGACGATGCCGAACGCAGTGAAGTTGGAATCGTTCATCTTCGATGCGTTGCCGCTTTCGCACGGGACGCCGCTACTGCTCGAAGTGGATCGGGCCGAGGAGTTCAGCCCGGTCAAGAACGCGTCAGGCGTCGACTCGTTGCCATCGGCGCAGCGCGACATGATTCGCCGCGCCGCGCGGTGGCTGGAAGGTGCCGGCGTTCGGGTTCCGCGTCGGACGGACGGGGAGCCAGCCGTTCCGATTGAGATCAGTCCGCTGAAGGCGATGTCGGCGTCCGACCTCGCGCAACGAGGAGACGAGGTTTCGCAAATCAGGACCGACGGGCCCATCCTGATCGCGTGACGGTTCGGCGGAGGACGTCGTGGCACGGCGCAGTCGAAAAGAAAAGACAAGACTCACGCATCTCGACGCAGCCGGCCGGGCTCGGATGGTGGATGTTTCGGCCAAGGGTGTGACGCTCCGCCGGGCCGGCGCACGAGCCGAGGTCGCCATGCGGCCGGCGACGCTCCGCGCGATCGCCGGTGGCGGCGTGCTGAAAGGAGACGTACTGGCGGCAGCCCGGATCGCCGGGATCCAGGCAGCTAAGCGTACGCACGAACTCATTCCGCTGTGTCACGGACTGCCGATCGATTCGGTCTCGGTTGCGATGGAATTGAAGCCACCGGGACGACTGATCATCTCAACCGAGGCCGTCGTTCGTGCGCGGACCGGTGTCGAGATGGAGGCGCTCGTCGCGGCGAGCGTCGCCGCCCTGACGATCTACGACATGTGCAAGGCGATTGACCGGGGCATGACGATTGGACCGATCGTGCTGATCGAAAAATCGGGCGGGCGAAGCGGAACGTGGCGGCGGGGTCGAGTGTGAACAGAACTTTTCAAAAGTATTGAAACCGAGTAGTGTTCGCTGGCCGCAATTCGGGGCGGCCGTAAAATCACGCACGAGCTATGCCGAGCCATTCGCTGCAATCGATCGCGACACAGCTGCACCAGCCGATCGTCGCGCATTTGTCCGACGTCGTCCGCGTATTCGACGAGGAGCTTCGCAGCGATCAGGCCATCGTCGGCACCCTTTGCGAGCGAATCGGGGCCTATCGCGGGAAAATGCTGCGGCCCACCCTCGTTCTGTTGACGGCCGAGGCGTGCGGCGGCGTGCGGCGCGAACACATCGTGCTGGCGGCCGTCGTCGAGATCGTTCACGTCGCGACGCTGGTGCACGACGATGTTCTCGATGAAGCGGACGTCCGGCGCGGCGGGCCGACGATCAACCGGCTCGCCGGAAACGAATCGGCCGTGCTACTGGGCGACTATCTCATCTCGCACGCGTATCACCTTTGCAGCAGTCTTGGCTCGCAGCACGCGGCGCGGCGGATCGCGGCAACGACAAATGTTGTCTGCGAAGGGGAGCTGATGCAGGTCGCCAATCGCGGCAACTGGCGATTGAGCGAAGATGAGTACTTCGAGATTATCCGCCGCAAGACGGCGGCGTTGACGGCGGTGTGCTGCGAACTCGGGGCACATTATGCGGATGCGACGCCCGATCGAGTCGAGCAGCTCGCGGCGTACGGCAGCGACCTGGGCGTCGCATTTCAGATTGTCGATGACCTGCTCGATCTCACGGCAACCGAAGCGGAGGCCGGCAAATCGCTGCGGCGCGACGCCGACATGGGGAAGCTGACGCTGCCGCTAATCCATTACCTCAAACACGCGCCGGGCACGGCGGCGCGCGACGTTATCGAACGGTTGAGCGTCGGTCGTTTTCGACCGGAAGACGTGAACGGCCACTCCGGCGCGTTTGGCGAGAGTCTCGATTATGCGGCGGGCATGGCGAGAAGCTACGTTCAGTCGGCCATTGCACGGCTTGCCGATGTCCCGGCCAGCGCCGCCAAGGATGCGTTGACCGTCGCCGCCGAATTTGTCATTCAGCGAAATCACTGACGCTCCAGTCGAGGAGCTACCCGTCTCGGCCCCCGCCTCGTTCCGCACGCCACACGGCTTTTGTTGCGACCCACCCATTCGTTATCATAGTTGGTTGGGCCAACGGCTTTGGGGGGTAACGTCATCGAGGAGGCGGAAGATGAGGCGTGATCTTCGTGAAATCATTGGCGGACTGATGTTGCTACTGGCCTTTGGCGTTGCCGCAGGCGCCGACGTCCGGATTGAGTCGACGAAAGACGGCCGACTTGAAGAGGTCCTGCCGCAGCCGCCCGACGCGAATCCGCCGTCGGCGCGCTACAACGGTGTCCCGTACCTCACGACACCCGACTGGAGCAACGACGTCCGCCGGCAGGTTGCGGCGGTCACGCCCGGTGACCTGAACAATGATGGAAAGATCGATCTCGCGGTTGGATGCTTCATCAGCAATTCGTTTCCGCCCTACACGGACTGGGAAAACCTGATCTACTTCAATACCGGCAACGCACTTGAAGCGACCGCCTCGTGGGTCTCCGCCGACGAGGTCCACACGAGCGAGCTGATCATCGCGAAGATCAACATCGATGCCTATCCCGACCTCGTCTCGGTGAATGGCGGCACGTCGTTCTCGCCGTCCGTCATCTATTTCGGCGGCCCGACGGGTCCATCCAACTCGCCGGGCTGGACCGCGACGCCGCCGCAGGCAACGTGGGCGACCGCCGGCGTCGTGTTCGACTTCGATCACGACGGCGATCTCGACCTGTTCACGACCAACCAGGGTTTGTCGCCGAACCCGTACCGGCCGCAGCAGGGATTTCGCAATAACAACGGGGTGCTGGAAACAACGCCCTTCTGGCAGTCAACCGAATCCGCGATCAGAAACGGGTTGGCGTTCGCCGACTACGACGGCAACGGCTGGGAAGACCTGGCCATCGCCGGTTGGGTTAACTTTGAAACCGGAATCAGTCTCAACACCGGCGGTTCACTGGCGACGGCACCGACCTGGACGAGCGGCGTCACCAGCGGCGACCGCGGCGTCGCGTGGTCCGACGTGGATGGGAATGGCTGGCCGGATCTGGCCGTCGGCCGTTCGCCGATGATTCTTTATTCGAACACAGCGGGCACGCTGACGCAGACATGGACCGCGGCTCCGCCGTTTGCCTCACAGCCGCAGGACATGCGATTCTTTGATGTCGATCGCGACGGCGATGACGACCTGGCCGAGATTCAGTTCAGCACCGGCCGGGTGCACATCTACCTGAACACCAACGGGACACTCGCGACGACGCCGTCGTGGACGTACGACGATCCTGGCGCGGGAAACGCCATCAACCTCGGCGACATCAACGGCGACGGCTGGGCCGATCTAATTGTGGGGACATCCGGCCAGCCGAGCGTCAAAGTCTTTTACGCGCGGATTCCAAACGTGCTCGGCGACATGAACTGCGACGGGCAGGTCAACGCGCTGGATGTGCCGTTGTTTGTGACGGCACTGGTCGACGCTGATGCGTATTCGGCGGCATATCCAATGTGCGACATCAACCGCGGCGATATGAATGCGAGCACACTCGTTGATGGCGACGATGTGCAGGGATTCAGCGCGGCGGTGATTGGACCTTAGCAGCGTTGCACGCCCCCGCGACTTGCGGGAGACTGGCGGCGGTCAATCTGGACGCGAGGGGCCGCTGCAATGCGCCGAGCTGCAACGCTGATCACAGGAGCGAATGGCGAGATCGGCCACGGGCTGATCGCACATCTCGCCAGCCATCCGCATACGGACATCATCAGTCTCGATCTCAAGCCGCTTGACGAGAAACTGAGGAAGCACTGCGTCGCCTCGCTGGTGGGGGACATCCTCGATCACAACCTGCTGCAGCGACTCATCAGCGAATACGAGATTCACGCGATCTACCATCTTGCGGCGCTCCTGAGCACCCGGGCGGAGTACACGCCGGACACCGCGCACCGCGTCAACGTCGAAGGGACACTGAACCTGCTGAAGCTGGCGCACGAACAGTCGCGATGGCACGGCAACCCGGTGAAGTTCCTGTTTCCCAGCTCGATCGCCGTCTACGGCCTGCCGGATGTTGCGACGAAGAACCTAGCGGGACGAGTCCGCGAGACGGACTTCAACTTTCCGACGACGATGTACGGCTGCAACAAACTCTACTGCGAACACCTGGGGCGCTACTTTGCCAAACATTACCGACAGCTTGCGGCAGAGCGAATTCCGAGCGGGGTCGACTTCCGGGCGATCCGGTTTCCGGGGCTGATCAGCGCCGTGACGATGCCGGCCGGCGGGACGAGCGACTATGCACCGGAGATGATTCATGCGGCGGCACAGGGGCAGCCCTATGCGTGTTTCGTGGGCCCCGAGGCGCGACTGGTATTCATGGCAATGCCGGATGCGATCAAGGCGTTGACGATGCTGGCGGATGCCCAGGAGAAGGCGTTGACGCAGCGGGTCTACAACATCGGGGCGTTCAGTCTTTCGGCGGCGGAGATTCGCGATCGGGTTTTGAAGGCGTTTCCGTCGGCGAAGATCACGTTTGAGCTGGACGTGCCGCGGGCCGGGATCGTCGACACGTGGCCGGCGGATGTGGACGACTCGCCGGCGCGGCGGGATTGGGGCTGGCGGCCGGAATTCAACGCCGACCGGGCGTTCAATGAGTACCTGATCCCCATGATCGGCCGTTACCACCGCGAAAAAGCGTAGCTATACTTCGTTGGTCGGACAGAGCCGGTTCAGGCATACCGGGACCGCCACGCGGTTCCGCGAGGAGTCCGACCATGCACGTCCTGATTGCGGACAAATTCGAGGCATTTGGCATTGAGCAGTTGCAGCGCGCGGGCTGCAAGGTGACCTACGAGCCCGAGCTGAACGGGTCATCGCTCGAATCACGGGTTCGCGATGTCGGCTGCGAGACCCTGGTCGTGCGCTCGACGAAGGTTCCGCGGCCGGTGCTGGACGCAGGATCGAAGCTGAAGCTGGTCATCCGGGCCGGGGCGGGGGTGGACACGATCGACGTCGCGGCGGCCACGGCGCGGAACATCCGCGTATCGAACTGTCCGGGGCTGAACTCGGTTGCGGTCGCGGAGCTGACGATGGGGCTGATGATTGCGTTGGACCGGAGGATCGTCGACGAGACGACGGACCTGCGGCGCGGCATCTGGAAGAAGAAGGAATACAGCAAGGCCCGAGGACTGAAGGGACGCACGCTTGGCATCGTCGGACTCGGGCGGATCGGCCGCGAGGTCGCGCGGCGAGCCGCGGCGTTCGAGATGAAGATGTTGTACACGGATGTTTTCCCCCAGCAGGACGTCGAGGAGCGGTACGGCATGCGGCGCGTTCCGCTTGAGACGCTGCTCGCACAGTCCGATTTCGTGACGCTGCATGTTCCGGGAGGGACGACAACGCGGCACCTGATCGGGCGTGAGCAACTGGCGCTGATGCGACCCACGTCGTACATCATCAATTGCAGCCGGGGCGGCGTGATCGACGAGGAGGCCCTGTCGGAGGCACTGGAGAGCGGGAAACTGGCAGGCGCCGCGCTCGACGTGTGGGAAATCGAGCCGGAAGGCCCCGAGGGAACATTCAAGGATCCGACAGCGCGCGAGCCGCACGTCTATGGGACGCACCACGTTGGCGCCTCGACCGAACAGGCACAACTCGCCGTGGCCGAGGAGACGGTGCGGATCGCCCGGACGTTCATGGATACGGGCAAGGCGCTGAATTGCGTCAATCTGGCGCCGGCCGGGATTTGACGCACCGGGAGCATCGGGCCACCATCTTCGCGCCGCGCGGCGGGGCGGGAGTCGTCTTGCCGCGCCGCTGCGAGAGGACCCGTGCGCGTATTCATTGCTGACAAATTCGAACAGGCCGGAATAGACGAACTCAACAAGCTGGGCTGTGACGTTACCGTTGAGGCCGCGAAGAAGGGGCCGGAGCTGACGGCGGCCGTCGGCGCATCCGGGGCGAAGGTGCTGATCGTTCGCTCGACAAAAGTTACGAAGGAGACGATCGACGCAGCGGGGGAATTGGCACTGATCATCCGTGCGGGTGCGGGCGTTGATAACATCGATGTGGCCGCGGCATCGCTGCGCGGGATCTTCGTGACAAACTGTCCGGGGATGAACGCGGTGGCGGTGGCGGAGTTGGCGTTCGGGTTGATCCTATCTCTGGATCGGCGGGTGCCGGACAGCGTGGCGGAGCTGCGGGCAGGGAAGTGGAACAAGTCGGAGTACAGCAAGGCGCGGGGCCTGAAGGGCCGCACGCTGGGGATTGTTGGATTCGGGCCGATTGGACGCGCCGTGGCACAGCGGGCCACCGCGTTTGAGATGCGCGTGGTCGGCTGGTCGCGCTCGCTGGTGCGCGAGGGGGCGAAGCTGCCGGGCGTGGAGTTGTGCCAGACGGCACGCGAGGTGGCGGAGCGGTCGGACATCGTGAGCGTTCACATTGCGGCGACGCCGGAGACGAAAAAGCTGTGCGACCGGGCATTTTTTGAGGCGATGCGGAAGGGGGCATACTTCATCAACACGAGCCGCGGCGACGTCGTCGATGCGGACGCGCTGGCGTGGGCGATTAAGGAAAAGGGGGTTCGCGCCGGACTCGATGTGTATGCGGCGGAGCCGGCGCAGCCGACGGCGGAGTTCAAGGAGCCGCTGTTCGCATCGGGCGGGATCGTTTATGGAACGCCGCATATCGCGGCTTCGACCGATCAGGCGCAGACGGCCATTGCAGCGGAGACGGTGCGACTGGTCCGCGTCTTCCGCGAGACCGGCCGGGTCGAGAATTGCATCAACCTGCTGCCGCGCTCGCATGCACGCAAGATGCTGATCGTGCGGCATCACAACCGGCCGGGGGTGTTGGCGCATGTGCTGTCGCACATCGGCGAGGCGAACATCAACGTCGAAGAGATGGAAAACGTCATCCTGAAGGACGAGCACACGGCGGTAGCGCGGATTCGGCTGGCGGCGGGGCCGTCGCAGGCGACGCTTGATGCGATCCGCGTGGGCTGCGAGCACATTATTGCGCTGACGCTGGTGGATTTGCCCGCTTAGTCGTTGCGTAGACCGGCGTCTCGTCCCTACTCGCGTCTTAATCTTTTCGTGCAGAGGTGCGATGATTGATGCGAATGTGCCTGATCCGCCGACCACATTAATTGTCGATTCCGATCGGCCGTGCGCGACGTGCGGGTACAACCTGCGGACACTGGCGGAGGACGGTGTTTGCCCGGAGTGCAACAGCCGAATATCGGATTCACTGACGGTTCCTGGATTCAACCTCGCTGCGGGCGACGCAGCGCGCGTGGTTCGCGCACTGAAGTACGTCGTGGTCGCGGCATTCATCCACGCGCTGGGGCTACTTCAAGCTTTGCTCGTATTCCGGATCAGCCTCCAACTTGAACAATGGGGCTTGCGCTGGCTGGTTCGAGTCTCGTTTCAGGGTTGGTGTCTTAGCTTCTACGTCGGACTGATGCTGGCGACTCTGGCCGTGGCTCAAATCCACAGGAGGTATGGGCGATTGGGCATCGGCACGAGAATCGCCCTCGGAATGGGATACCTCGGTGCAGGCACAGGCGTCGTTCTGTTGATTTGCTCATGGGTCTCCACTCAGCTCTTCCCACAACCACTATGGGGAGTTGCCGGGTATCTTGCATATGCTGGGCAAGCGCCACTAATCGCAATGCTCGTCATCGCGCTTTGGAGGCGAATTGATCGCAGGGCAAATGCTGCGCTGTGGTGCGTCTGGAGCGGCGCTGCGGTCTACATGCTCTATTTCTGCGCAATCAGTTGCTTCGCGCTTGTTCTCGAAATGCTAGACTCGACTGAACGGTGGCTCGGAGTCCCGTTCGCCGGGACAACGGGACCATTCTCTTCGACCATTCAAGGGCTGCGTTCGCTCCGTAGTTCGCCGGGCTTCTGGCAAGTGAATCCCCGGTATTTTTTTGAGGGACGCGGCTACGAATTCGGATTTCTGGTAATGCTGGCACCTCTCTGGCTTTACATTCGGCGATTGCGGGCAGCATGTCGATCGCAGTAGGCCCCTCAGCCCCGCCAATCATCCGTGTGAAGTGACGTCTATTGGGAGCGCGATGCGGACATGGACGAGACGCCATTAATCTGCTCGCGTTGCTCGGCCGAGCTTCGGCCGGGGCGGGGGGAGCATTGGGTGATCCGCATCGATGCGGTGGCCGATCCGAATCCGCCGGCGATTGGGGAGGATGATTTGAATCGGGACATCGGAGCGGAGATCGCGCGGCTCGCCAAGGCGCTTGAGGGCGTGTCGGGGCAGGAGGCGATGGACCAGGTGCGGCGGCGGATGACGATCACGCTGTGCAATGCGTGCTTTCGGCAGTGGATTGAGAATCCGGCTGGGTGATTTTGTGGCCCATCCGCAACTCAGATTGCAAGGTCTCGCGGCTTTTCCCGTTATGATCTGAGTTCGCGCGGTGTGGACTGCGCGTTGAACGGAGGCGGATGGATGAGACTTGGATTGTGGGCGGTGCTGGCGGTTGTGGCGATTGGCCGGCCGGCGGCGGGGCAGGATGGGCCGGTGGCGTTCGTGGGGGCGGAGATCATCCCGATCGCCGGACCACCGATCGCCGAGGGGGTACTGATTGTCGAAGGCGGGAAGATTACGTCCGTCGGGCCGAAGGGGACGGCCGTTCCGGCGAACGCGCGGAAAGTGGACGCGGCCGGCAAGGTGATCATGCCGGGCATCGTCGACACGCACAGCCACATCGGCGGCGGGTGGGGGGCGGACGGAAGCGCGCCGCTGCAGCCGGACGTGCGGGTGCTGGATTCGATCAATGCGCGCGACCCGGGATTTACGCGGGCACGCTCGGGCGGGCTGACGACGCTGAACGTCATGCCGGGATCGGGGCATCTGTTGAGCGGACAGACGATCTACCTGAAGCTGCGACGAGGAGAGACGATTGACGACCTGGCGATTCGCGACGACAAGGGGAACATCCTGGGCGGCATGAAGATGGCGAACGGGACGAACTCGCAGCGGGATCCGCCGTTTCCGGGCACGCGCTCAAAGTCGGTGGCGCTGGTCCGCGAAAAATTCGTGAAGGCGCAGGAGTATCGGAGAAAGCTCAAGCAGGCCAACGGCGATCCGGAGAAGATGCCGGAGCGCGACCTGGACATGGAAGCGCTGATGGAAGTGATGGACGGCAAGCGGATTGTCCACCATCACACGCACCGGGCCGACGACATCCTCTCAGCCATCCGGCTCTCACAGGAGTTCGGTTTTCGCATCGTGCTGCACCACGTCAGCGAGGCGTGGAAAGTCGCCGACGAAATCGCAAAGGCGGGGGTTCCGTGCTCGATCATCGTCGTCGACAGCCCCGGCGGGAAGATCGAGGCGAAAGATCTGCTCCTGGGCACGGGGGCGGTGCTGGAGAAGGCCGGCGTCTTGACGGCGTTTCACACGGACGACTGGATTACCGATTCGCGCGTTTTTCTGCGGTCGCCGGCGCTGGCCGTGCGGGCCGGGATGTCGCGCGACAAGGCGCTCTACGCCATGACGATGGCGGGGGCGAAGATGCTCGACCTCGACAAGCGAATCGGCAGTCTCGAAACCGGCAAGGACGCCGATTTCATCGTGCTGTCAGGCGACCCACTGAGCGTCTATACGAAGGTGCTCGAAACCTATGTCGAGGGGAAGAAGGTCTTCGATCGCAGCGATCCGAAGGACCATCTCTATGCCGTCGGTGGGTACGGGGCTGGACGCGACCAAGAGATGCATTTGTGCTGCGAGGAAGGGGCGGATGGCCGATGACGACGACAAGATTCTCACGACTCGTTCGATTCCTGTCGGCCGCATCAATTCTCGGCGTTGCATTGCCGGCGAGCGGACAGATTGCGATTCGCGGCGAGACGATTTACACGATGGCAGGACCGCCCATCAAAGACGGCGTCATCCTGATTGACGGGGCGAAGATTTCGAAGATCGGCCCGGCCATGTCGGTGCCCGTTCCGGCCGGCACGAAGACGCTGAGCGCAAAGGTCGTCACGCCCGGGCTGATCGACGCTCACAGCGTCGTCGGCCTCTCGGGCTACCTGAATCAGAAACAGGATCAGGACCAGCTTGACCCGAGCGAGCCGATGCAGCCGGAGCTGCGGGCGATCGATTCGTACAACTCGCAGGAGCGCCTCATTGAGTGGGTTCGCGGTTTCGGCGTTACGACGCTGCACACCGGGCACGCACCAGGGGCGCTGATTTCCGGCCAGACGATGATCGTCAAGACGACGGGCAATACGGTGGACGAGGCGGTGCTTAAGCCGGTGGCGATGGTGGCGGCGACCTTGGGCGAGGGGGCGCGCGTGCAGGGCAAGGACGCCGAGAAGAAGTCGCCAGGAACGCGATCGAAGGCGATCGCGATGCTCCGCGAGCAATTGGTCAAGGCACGCGAGTATCAGCACAAGCAATCCGCGGCCGACGAGACCAAACGGCCGGACCGCGATCTGCGGCTCGAGACGATGGTGCGCGTGCTGAAGGGCGAACTGCCGCTGCTGATCTCGGTCCAACGATCGGCGGACATCATGTCGGCGCTCCGCGTGGCGAAGGAATTTGAAATTAAGATCGTGCTTGATGGGGCGGCGGAGTCCTACCTGCTAATCGAACCGATCAAGGCGGCCGGCGTGCCGGTCATCATCCACCCGACGATGACGCGAAGCGGGCACGGCGAAAACGAGAACCTGAGCATGGAGACCGCCGCAAAGCTCGTGAAGGCGGGAATTCCGGTCGCCCTGCAGAGCGGCTACGAGGACTACGTCCCGAAGACGCGCGTCGTGCTGTTTGAGGCGGGCGTCGCGGCATCGAACGGATTGACGTTCGAGCAGGCGTTGGCAACCATCACGATCAACGCGGCGAGGCTGCTGGGAATCGCCGACCGTGTCGGATCGCTGGAGGTCGGCAAGGACGCCGATGTGGCGATGTACGACGGCGACCCGTTCGAGTACACGACCCACTGCACGGGCGTCGTCATCAACGGCAAGGTCGTCAGCAGCGAGAGCCGCTAGCCGCGTCAGCCGGTCTTGAGGTTTCCGCTTCCGCCGCCGCCGAGTGTTTCCATCAGCTTGATGGCCGCCGGCCCGCCAAGCACGACCATGATCGCGGGGAAGATGAACACGATCAGCGGCAACAACAGCTTCACAGCGGTTTTCTGGGCGCGCTCCTCGGCCCGCTGGCGGCGCTTCGTTCGGAGCGCCTCGGCCTGATTGCGGAGGGCCTTGGCGACCGACGTGCCGAGCTTTTCGGCCTGGCTGATGACGGCGACGAGTGACTTCATCTCAACGACACCGGTGCGGTCGCCCATGCGCGTCAGGGCTTCGGAGCGCGGGACACCCATCTGTGTCTCGACGGTTGCGATCTGCATCTCCTCGGACAACTCGGGATAGACGTGCCGCATCTCGTCGCCGACGCGCTGGACGGCGGCATCGAGACCAAGACCGGCTTCGACCGAGACGACGAGCAAGTCGAGAGAGTCGGGCAGACCATTGCGAATTTTCTCGCTGCGGCCGTGGATCGCGAGCCAGAGCCAACCGTTCGGGCCGAGAAAGCCGATACCGGCCACAAAGGCGCCCAGGCCGAGGATGCTGGTCATCTGCTTGCCGGCGGAGAGGGCGTAGAAGGCGACGAGAAGACCGAAGGCGGCACCCAGCGCCGTCTTGCTTGCCAGGAACATCAGCGGCGCGTTCTCGCGGCGGAAGCCCGCATTCGCAAGCTTCATGCGGAGCGTGTTCGACTCCTCGGCCGACTTGGGCATCATCGGCTTGGAGAGCAGCGGCGCGGCGCGTGCAAACATGCTCGCCTTGGCCGCGGCTTCCTTCGCGGCGCGCATCAGGGCAGCGCTATCGCGATCCTTCCCCGCGGTGACGAGACGGCGCTCGACGGCTCCATCCTTCTCGCTCTTGGCGGGCCAGAGCGAATAGGCAATCATGGCGACGGCGGCGACAACGAGCACTGCAACGCTGACGATTTCCATGGCTGTATCCTGATCTAGACCTTGATGTTTACGATCTTCTTAATCATCGCGAGGCCGAGGAGCTGCGCGGTGAGCGCACCCGCGAGCATGTATTGGCCGAGGCGAGTTTCAATCAAGACGCGACCGTATTCCGGGTTAATGACCTGTTCGAGCGCGAAAACGATGAACGGCAGCGCGAAGAGCACCCAGCCGCTGAGGCGGCCTTCGGCGGTGAGCGCCTTCACCAGCCCGAAGAGCTTGATGCGCTCGCGGATGACTCCGCCGATGTTGTCGAGGACCTCCGCGAGATCGCCGCCCGTCGTGCGCTGAATGAGCACGGCCGTGACGAACATTCGGACGTCCAGGAGCTCGACGCGGCCGGCCATGTTCAGCATGGCTTCCTCGATCTTGATGCCGAGGTTTTGCTCGTAAAAGATCCGCGCGAATTCGGTTCCGCAGGGGTCGGGCAATTGTTGCGAAACGACGTGGATCGCGCTGGGGAGCGAGTGGCCGGCACGCAGGGCCTGACCCATCATGTCGAAGACATCGGGCAGCTGGTTGAGCAGCTTGTTGATCCGCCACTTGCGCTTGATGACGACAAACAGCAGCGGCAGCAACGCGGCGACGATGCCCGAGACGAGGCGAACGAGGAAGCTGGAGTCGAGCAGGTAGAGGCCGAGATAGACGGCTGCGCCGAGGCCGACCATGTTGACAATGAACGCCGTGGCGATCCACGGGAGATTGGCCTGATCGAGCGAGCGCTGCAGCCAGGGGATGAACTTGAGCCGGCTGAGGGCGGTCTGGATCGTCGATGACGCGGCCTTCTGCTGCCGCAGGATCGACTCGTGAGCCGCCATCTCGTTTCGGCCGCCATGGGCTCCGGGCGAGCGCTCTTTGAGGCGCTGTTCGACCTTCTTTTGCTCGGGCTTGCGAAGGTCGTGCACGGCCTGATAGATGCCGTAGGCCAGCAGCGTCGAACCGGTCAGCGGCAGGCCGTAGAGGGTCGCCATCTGAACCAAGTCGGATTGTGCAAGCATGTCAAACATATCCCCCGATCCCCTTCGCGATGTCGCCGGGAACGAATCGCCGGCGCGGTTGCTCATTCCTCTTTGTCGGCCAGCAGGACACGGCGCTCGAAAATCTCCGGATTTATCGCGGCGCCGTGCGAGTTCAGCCGTTCGAGAAACGCCGGCCGCAGGCCCGTGGCAATGAAGTGGCCGAACGCGCGGCCGCTCGAATCGATGCCGAGCTGCTCGAACTTGAATATCTCCTGCATGGTGACGGTGTCGCCTTCCATGCCCTGCACTTCGGTGATCGACATGATCTTTCGCGGACCGCCCGTGAGGCGGGCCGCATTGACGAGCAGGTGAATCGCCGAGGCGAACTGCTGACGAATGGCTTTCACGGGCAAATCGAAGCCGGCCATCATGACCATCGTCTCAACGCGCTGCATGGCGTCACGCGTCGAGTTGGCGTGAATCGTAGTGAGCGAGCCGTCGTGGCCGGTGTTCATGGCCTGAAGCATGTCGAGCGTCTCGGGACCGCGGCACTCGCCGACGACGATGCGATCGGGTCGCATACGCAGCGAGTTGATGAGCAGGTCGCGTATGGCGATGCGGCCCTTGCCTTCGATATTGGGCGGGCGCGATTCGAGCCGGACGACGTGCGGCTGGCGGAGCTGCAGTTCGGCGGCGTCTTCGATGGTGACGATACGGTCGTTGTCGGGAATGAAGGTTGACAGGTTGTTCAGCAGTGTCGTCTTACCCGAACCCGTTCCGCCGACGACGATGATGTTCAGTGCGGAATGTACGCATGCCTTAAGGAAGTCCACCATCTCGGGCGCAACGCTCTTGAGGCGGAGGTAGTCGTCCCAGGTGATCGGGTCCTTGCCGAAACGCCGGATCGACATCGATGGCCCGTCGATGGCCAATGGCGGAATGATGGCGTTGACACGCGAGCCGTCCTTGAGCCGGGCGTCGACCATCGGCGTGACTTCATCGCAACGCCGGCCGACCGATGAACAGATCTTGTCGATGATGTGCAGCAGGTGGCCGTTGTCGCGGAAGCGAACGTTGCACTCCTGCAGCTTGCCCTTGCGCTCGACGTACACCTGCTTGGGGCCGTTGATGAGAATGTCGCTGATGCTCGGGTCCTTCAGAAGCGTTTCGAGCGGCCCGAGGCCGAACGTCTCGTCAAGAATCTCCTCGATCAGGCGCTGGCGATCGTTGACGTTGAGCAGGGCGTTTTCCTGCTGGCAAAGCCCGGCAACGGCCGCGCGCACTTCTTCGCGAACCTCCTCGCCGGAGCGCTGGCTCAGGACGGTGAGGTCGAGTTGCTCGACGAGTTTACGATGGATGCGGCTCTTGAGGTCGTACCACTGGTCGGAGTGGTCTTCCTGCTTGGGCTCGGGCTTGCGTGCCCCGGCCGCGTGCTGCGGCGGGCTGACGGAGCCGGGCCGCGGCGGCATCGACATCGGCGGAGCCGGCGTGGACTGGGCCGGTATGGGCGGCGCCTTCGGCAGCTTGAGCAGCGTCGATCCTGACTTTCCGAACATGTGTCCCCCCTTCCAGTCTCAAGACGCAATCGGTCGCGAATGCGTCATCCCGCCGCGCCAGCGGTCGAGAGTCCCTGCGCAGCCGCCGCCGCCTCGCGCTTGCCGCCGCCGAAGAGCCGGCCGAGCATTCCGCTCGACTTTGCCGGCTGCGGGGCTGCGTGTGCGCCATGTATCTTCGTTGCGAGCTCGCGGATGGCCTGCCCGATCTTCGTGCGCCCATCCTCGGCGGCCAGCGGCCGGCCGACGTTGATGGTTGCGCTGACCGTCTTCCAGTCGTCCGGAAGGCGATGAAACAGTTTGTGGCCGAGCGTGCTCTCGACCTGCTCGGGCGACAGGTGTCCCGACTCGCGGCCGACGCGATTGCAGACGAACTGCAACCGGTTGGCGGAGAATCCCTGCCCGATCAACTCCTGGAGCATGCGGTCGGTGTTGCGGACGCTGGTGACGAGGAGCTGCAGGACCATGAGGTTGAAGTCGGCGAGGTCGAGGATCATCCGACCTCCGGGGTCGCTTCGCATCGGTCCGTCGACCACGACGTAAGCGAACATGTCCTGCAACACCGAGATGACGTTGGCGCAATGGGCAGCGGTGACACCTTCGGCCTGCTGAAACGTATGTGGCCGGGCGAGCACATGCACGCCGCTCTCGTGTTTGACGAATGCCTTCTCGATCATCTGCGGGTCGATCTGGTCGGGCGTGGCGCAGAGGTCGGCAACGGTGAACTGCGGCTCGAGATCGAGTAGCGTGGCGACCTGTCCGAAGCGAAAGTCGAGATCGAGCAGCGCGACTTTTCTTTCGGACTCGACGAGCGAGGCGAGTTCGACCGCGAGATTGGTGGCAAGGAACGTGGCGCCGACGCCGCCGGAGCTTCCGACGACCGACACGAGCTTGCCGCGCTGCTTGGTGACGGTGCGCTCGGAGGCGACCTGAGCGAGCAACTCGCGAAGTTCGTCGACGTTCAGGGGCGGTCGGGCGGCGTCGGGCGCGGCACGCTTTGTCCAGACGAGAAAACCGCGCAGGCCGACCTTCATGGCCCGCAGCAGGACGTCGCCGTCGGTCGTGCCGCTGATCGCGATCACCGGCACGCGTGACGGGCCGGCAGCGATCTGGGCGATTACATCCAGGACGACTTTGGCGGCCGGATCGAGATGTGCAACTAGGGCATCGCATGGAAACTGGCCAACGGCCTGGGTGAGCAGGCCGGGGTCATCGAGCTCGGCGACCAGCCGCACGTCAGGGGCCGAGAGCAACGCCTGGCGCAGTTCGACCGCGGCGCCCTCATCGGCGTTGAACAGGATGACCCGAATCGGTGCTCCCATGGCTGCCCCCATGCCTCCCCGCGTGCGCCGCGGCCTTCAAAACCACGGCGCACGCACCCGGGCGACTACTTGATCAGTCGCACGGGACGCTTTCCTCCCAACTGTTCAAATATCGAATTCAACTGCGACATGTAAAGCGGCCGGCCGTCGGGGCCCGGCGCACTGTCGGCGTAGTAGTATTCGCCGTTGCCGATATTAGCGACGGAATTGAGAAGGTCCGGATCGGCGTCGCCGCCCAGGCCGATGGCGTAAATCGTCATATTCTGGGCCGCTGCCGCGGTGGCCCGATCGATGGTGTACGCATCGGGCGACATCGAACCGCTGCCGACATTCGGCTTGCCGTCGGTCAGCAAGATGATCGTCTTGGCCGCGGCACTGCGGGCACGAGTGCTCGTCAGCTCATTGATGCCGTACTGGAGTCCGGCACCGATGTTGGTCGTGTTGTCGTAGTGCCCCGCCTGGCGCTGGTAGAGCGTATTCGGAATGACCGCCAAGGCGCTGGCAAGCGACTGACCGGGTCCGGGAATCGTAAGGTTCACTTCATGCCGCGCCGAAGTCGCAAAGACCTCGAGCGAGCAACGATCCTGGGTATCGAGGTTGACGATGAGGTCGATCATGGCCTTGACCGCGTCCTTGGCCGACGTGATCGGCATTTCAGGACATTCGGCCAGATCCGGGCAGTCGGCGTGATTCGCCCACCGCTCGAGCATGTAGTTCACCAGAGTCTTCAGCCCGTACCGATATCGCAGGTTGTTGTCCGTGTAGTACATCTGGGTGTTGTTGGCTGAGACGTACGAGACGTAATCGTTGTACGATCCGTCCGGCCATGGCCAGGTGATCGTGCTGGTCAATTCTCCGGAGTCGACATTGTTGTCGCCGTTGCCCGTGCCGGTGTATTTCCCTCCCGACTTGCCGCTCTTCCAGCCGGCGATGCCCAGCAAGACCTTCACGCGATTGGTGTAAAGTGTGAAGTTGCTGTCGGCCGAGCCGGAGAGCAGGGCGGTTCTCTCTGCCGACGAATATCCGCTCGTGGTCAGGTTTTCGGTGATGTCGGTGCTGGTGCACGTGCTGCTGCGAGGGATGTAATAGAGGCCCCAGTCAGTCGACGGATTGTATTGCCCGAGCGTGAGCGCCGTCCCCCAATCCGTCATCCATGCGACGCGCGGTCCGGCATCGTTCGGACTGCCACCGGTCGGCTCCTCATTCGGATCCGGATTGCCCTTGGTGCTGCGCGGCGGTCCTGCGCCATTGGACGGCTGTGCTTCGTTGGCGGTGGTGCTGCTCGGCGGCGCCGAAGGGTTGCTTCCGTTGCGAATCCCAGCCCGGCCGCGCGTCGAAGGCAGTTTCGTCCAGATGTCCTTGAGGTTGACCTGGACCGCGGGCCGCGTGCCCTGAATTTCAGAAGTGAAGTTCTTGTAGTGACGCAGCTCGCTGTCGTCGTTCATGCTGCCCGAAAGATCGAAGACGATCGCGATGTCGCGCGGAACGAGCATGGCCGTCGCGCTGGCGGAGATGCTGGCGCCGCTTGGGAAGAGCAGACTTCCGAACATCAGTGGCACCTTCGGGTGCTGCGCGTCGGAGCCGTCCCGGCGTACCGTGACCTTGAGCGCGTCAAACGGCTGCACGTTTTCCTGGAAGCTGTACTTCGCACCATTCAGAACGGCGTGGCCAAAAACGACGTCGGTTGTCGCGTGGACGAACGCGGCCGTTCCGCGAACCTTGTTCTGGGCGGCGACGGCGGCGGCGGTCTGGCGTGCGTTGGTGGTAGCGTTCTCGCCGGAGCCGAGCTGCAGCGCACCCGCGAGGGCGGCGGCGTCGGCAGCGGCTTGAAGCTCGCCGCGCGTGTTGAACTCAATTCCAGTGTCGACGGTCAGGGCCATGGCCCCCAGTCCGACGAGCCCGCCGAACACGGCGGTTTGGACGACGGCGGTCCCGCGCCGCCCGGACTTCCGGTTACGACCCCAAAAGCTTCTCATCGTTCACCCTCCCCTGCACGCTCGGATTGCGGAACTGCCGCGGAGCTCCAAGCCGGATTGCGTCACGTCGTCGCGCAACCCTGGCTCGGCCGAGTGCAACCCGAGGTCTCTCCCCGGTATTTCCCGCAGCCTCCGTGCGGCCGGCGGTGAACGTGTCTGGTGGGCCGTGCCCCAGGGTCGGGGCAATCGGCCGGTTATTGATCCTCCACATCGTCGTATGACATTCCGTGCGGCCCGCGCAGCGAGGTCGCCATCGGTGCGGCGGCCGGCGCGGCGTTCATGTCGGGTCCTTCCGGATACACATTGACTGGCAGATTGGTTCGAGGGACACCACGACCTTTGATGTCCGGCGGCGGGCCGCCGCCCACAAGCTGTCCGCCGAAGAAGAGTTCTTCGTCGTTCGGGTCGTGCATGTTCTGGCCGGGCACCGGGCCGACTTGCTGCGGGTCGAGCGGGGCGGCCAATTCGGGCGTCACCAGAACCACAAGCTCGGTCTCTTCCTTGCGATAACTGACCGACGAGAAAAGTGTTCCGATGACCGGAATATCGCCCACACCAGGGATCTTGCTGGCCTGAGCCCGGACGGCCTCGTTCAACAGGCCGGCCATCGCAAAGGTCTGTCCGTTGCCGACTTCAAGCGTGCTCTCGAAACGCCGTACGCGGAACGCCGGAATCGCAAACCCGGTCACGACGATTTGCTGGGTCGGGTCGACATCGCTGACTTCGGGCGCGACGATGAGACGAATCTTCTGACTGGCCTCGACGTACGGCGTGAAGTCGAGCTGAATGCCGAACTTCTTGTACTCCACGGTAAACGTGTTCTGCAGCGCGAGCGGGATCGGAATTTCGCCGCCGACGAGGAACGAGGCCTTCTGGCCGTTGAGACAGACGAGGTTCGGCTCTGCGAGGACGCGGAGAAGCGAGTTCTGCCGCAGTGCCTGTACGAAGAACTGCAACTCTGCCCGCGGGAAGCCAAATGTCAGGTTCTGGGCATTGACGCCATTCTGGTACGGCAGCAGCGTGAAGACCTGCTGGCCATTGAGAAGGTTTACCAGGCCGCGGTTCTGCACGAACGTCGGGTTGATCTGGTTGAGGTTGTTGGCGAGGAAGAAGTCTCGCATCCAGGTCGCGCCACCGGTGAACCAGTTGAAGCCAAGCTCGCGGAGAGCCGCCTTGTTGACTTCGGCGACCGTACAGCGAATCTGCACCTGCTGGACGCCGGCGACGGTCATCTGGTTGCGAACCTTGCCGGGGCTGAGCAACTCGGCGATTTCGGTGATGCGGGCGGCCGTCGTCGCGTCAGGCACCGAGCCGGTCAGAATAATCGTGTCGAAGAGACTTCGGGCCTGCACCTTTGAAGTCGGTGAATTGTTCTTGATGATCTGATCGAGCAATTCGACGTTGACTTCAACGAGCAGGTCATAGATGAGCTGCTGGCCGTCGGCCGCGATCAGCACGAGCTGCGTGGTGCCGAACTTCTTCCCGGTGGCAACGACCTCGGTGGGGGAGAGGACGACCACGTCGGCGACTTCAGGCTGCGCAATCGAGGCCTTATCGATCGGACGATTCAGCTTCAGGACGACGGACTTGTCCTTGACGATTCGCAGGGTCTTCGCGCCGGCCTCCGGCGACTGGACCGTGGCCGTCAGCGGTCCGGTCGGCGGGGCGACATCCACCGTTCCGACATTCTGAGGGTTCTGGGCTGCCGAAGCCGGGGCATTCGCCCGTGGGGTCGAGCTGCCCATCTGGACGGACTCGGGCGGGGGCTCATCGGAAGGCGCGCCGCGATTGGCCACGGCGCCGCTTCGACCCAGATCGAAGGCGAGCTTCTCGGTTGCGGGCACCGGCAACGACTCGGCCGACGCCCGGCTACACGGCTGGAGCATCGCCAGCCCCGCGACAGCGAGCAGCACGGTGCTGCGCGCCCGCCGCGGCGATCCGCGACGACCATCATCCACAAGCAGGGTGAGCCGCGACGGCGCGGCCATCATCCGTGATTTCGACATCCGCTTGGGTGCGGGAATCATTCCGCGACCTCCGGAACCTTGACATCCTCCACCGGCCCGTTCGCCGGAGCCGGCGGCACCATTTTCGCGCCGGGCGGACCGGCGTCGGCGAATCCCCCCAGCGCACTGCCGTCGGCGGCGAACAACAATCGCTCGGCCGTCTGCGTGCCCCGATAAACTTCGACCACACTGACCTTCGGGGGCGCGGCAGGAATCGCCGGTGGCTTCGGCTTCTTTTGCGGCTTCGGCTTCATCGCGGCGAGCAGGTCGCGCGCCTTATCGGCCGCTCCCGACCAATCGTTGTTGGATTCGTTACGGCCGTTGCGCAGAGCAAGGTGCACCGAGCCTTTGAGCGAGGCCATCTGCAGTTTGGGCACATCTTCCGGCTTCAACAGGAGCGTGACCGAGCGGGAAAGCTGAGCCGACTTTCCGTCCGGGCCGGTCGAGTTGAGCGACTGGCCAACGGCCCCGACGCGCACATTCTGCAGGATGATCCGGCTGTTTGTGCGGTCCTGATTTTCGACGCGCTCGGTCCAGACGGCGGAAACATCGACGTACGAGCCGGGTGTGATGAAGCCGCCGACGCTGGAGGCCTCGTCGACACGCACGCCGACGGCGCGAAAGCCGTCGGGGATGCGGCTCGAGAGGCCCGGCTGCGTGCCGGGCGGGGCGAGCATCGCCTCAGTGATGAGCACGCCCGCCGGAATCATGGCCGCACTGACGCGATCAGTAATGGCCTTTGGATCGGCGAACGCGTTGTGAGGCACGAGCGCCGCAGGCATCTTGGTCGTGGTCAGCATGGGCCCGGCGATCTTGGAGGCGGCCTCGATTTCGGCGACAGACACCACGACGGTCTGTGTCGCGCCCTGGCTGCCGGCGGCGCGATTCATCATGTCCTTGCCCATGCGAATGGCCATGACGCCGACTCCGAGACCGATTGCGAGCGGAATGATGGTCTTTGCCTTCATAACAGGTTCCTTCAGGTTGCGGCGATAGGTTTCTGGTTCGACGTTACGGAATAACTCCCTGGCCACCCGACGACGTCACGGCGCCCTCGAGGCGCATGGCCGACTTGGCATGGAGGTTGAAAGATCCACCGCCGAACATGCCGCCGGTAAATGTCGCGCGGTTGAACGGCAGCGTCACCTCGACCCAGACCTCGGTATCGTTCGAGCTGAGCGTGCTGATATTCGAGGTTACGGAGTAGCTGCCCTCCTGAAGCGACGCCCCCGACATCGTGTTGGCCACCGCGGCCTTGACGTCGTTCAGGGTGGCGCCCGGCAACGAGGCGGTCCGCGCCCCTTCGCGGGCAGCGTTCGTCATCGTCTGGCGAATCAGGAATGCCGAGCCCATCTCGGTCATTCCAAACATCATGGCCATGAGCAACGGGGCCATGACCGCGGTTTCGACGACCGCGCTACCGCGGCGACGGCGGGAGCGGACAGAAACCGATCCCATGCGAGACGTGATGCTGTTCATGTCAAACCCTCCAAGTCCCCAAAAGGTTCAGCGCGAGAACAATCCACGAGCCGATGGTGAGCGGAACACCATACGGAAGCAGCGAGCTGGTGGCCCCGAAACTGCGGGCCGAGCCGTACTCGCCGAAAGCGGTGTCCCAGCTGCTTACTTTCGCGGCAATGGTGGCCATGTTGGCCTGGGCGAAGGCCCACTTTCGTTGAATGGTGATCATGATGACGGCGACAACGCCGCCGACGAGCGCGCCGGCGACAAACGCCGCCAGGCACAGAGCCGGACCAAACCAGGCGCCGATCGCAGCCATGAGCTTTACATCGCCGGCGCCCATGCCGTGCATGGCCCATGGCACGATCAATACGGCAAGGCCGAGTGCGAAGCCGCCGACGGCCGCCAGCAAACCGCTCCATCCAAAGTACGCGGTCTGCGCCGCGAACCCGGCCAACGCGAGCGATGCGTTGAGCCAGTTCGGAACGCGCCGCTCCTTGTAGTCGATCCAGCTCGCCAGGAACGTGGCGGGGACGACGACGGCGACGAGCAGTTGCATGTAATCCGGTTTCAGGAACATAGCCCAACCCATATTGCCTCCCTCAGTTTCGCCTTGGCGGCGCGCTCACGCCGAACGGGCAGTGACTGCCGCGCCACAATGAATGTTTTCGTTTGGAACCTTCGCGTGTCGCGGAAGCGACCCCATCCCCGGTTCGCCCGCCAAGCGGCGGGACCTTCCGTCACACCCCGGCTGCATGGGACATGACAGACCCACGTCGCGCCGTCGGCGCGGCGTGTGGCACCTCAACCGTAAGATTCACGGAGGTGACGGGCAAGCAGCGACACACACGAGCGGCCGAGCCGGATCTGACGCCCGGGCACGGTGCTTCTCGGACCATCGACGTTTGTGCGACACCACGCGGGCCCGTCATTCCGCGGCGTTGAACGCGCCGGGGCGCCAGTTGGGGTTCTCGGCACTGGGTGTATCCGTATCGATCGTGCGCTTGGGATCAAACTCGGAACGCCAGAACTCGCGAAACTCGACAAAGGTCGCACGAATGCGCTCGATGTCGGCTGGATCGTTGCTTCGTGCGATGTCGTAGGGGCGCGTTCCGAGCCTTACCGTCACCGTGAGGCGCTTGTTCTTTCGAATGACATCCAGTTCGCAGCGAGTTCCCGGACGTTGACGGCTGATCCATTCGGTGAGCGCGGGATTATCCGCGGATCGCGCTTTCAGGGGTTTGCCGTTGAGGGCCACGATCAGATCATCCTGCTTGAGGCCGGCGGCGTCCGCTGCCGTTCCGTTGATGACGGCGTCGATCGGAACGCAAAAGTCATCTTCCGCGGCGGAAGGATAGAGCGGGCGAAGCTCGACCTGTGGGGCACCCTGCATGAGTTGGATGCCGAGAAACGCGGGCGGCGGACCGAGCTTCTGCGTAAAAAACACGCGGCGTGCGACTTCGTAGATGCGACGCCGCGTTTCGTAATTCGGGTCTGCCCGGAACGCGCGGCGCATCGGTGTGTACGCGGACGGACCGGCGTCCGTCAGCGCCTCGGCGGCGGCCTCGCGCTTGCGGTACGACGGATCGCCGAGCTGGACCACGAGGGTGTCCAGGGACGGATCGGCGGCCGGCGCCGTCGTCGGCGCAGCGGATGGACCGTCGGCCGCCATCGCGAGGCTCGCTGCCACGAGCAGCGTCAGGACTGCAAATCGGAGAACATTTTCGCGCCGACTTTTGCTATCCATGCCACCTTTCGCTCCACCATCTTGAGGAATCGAAAGCCGTCGATGCTTGCGAAGGTTCCGCTGGCCCAGATTGGGATGGCGGCCTCGGCAATGAAGGCCTCCTGCATGAGGAACGGAACACACGCCAGTTCGGCGACGCTCAGCACATTGATTTCATCGTAGCCGCGGACGAATCGTTTGGCGCGGGGCTCGTCGACGTACTCGGGCCAGGTTTCGGGGTCGCGCGACCCGGTGACGAGCGAGAACTGAAGCACGCCGTTCGCGACATCCATCACGCGCGGCTGAATGCGGGCGGCGTCGTAGTCGATCACGGCGACAACGTGGCCATCCTTGAAGAGCATGTTTCCGGGGTGCCAGTCGGAGTGCACGATTTGCGGCTCCCAGGTCGGCAGGCCGACGCGGTCGGCGCCGTCGGCGGCGCGCTCGTAGGCCTCCAACAGTCGCTTGCAGAGCCGGGCCGCTTCCTCCGACTGATCGCCGGTCGGAGGCAGCTTGAGGCGCGACGGCAATTCCTTCAGGTATCCGATGACGACCGGTGCGCGATGGTAGTGTCCGCCGGGCGGCTTCCAGCGCGGGCGATATTCGCTCAGCAGGCGGTGGTAGAGGCCGAGCATTTTTCCGGATTCGTAGGTTGCGAGAAGCCCGAGGTCGTATGGCCCGCCATCAATGAACTCGAACACCTCGCAGACGGTGTCGCCGAGCCGGACCATCGAGTGATTACCCTCCCGCGTCCCTATGATGTGCGGCAACGGAAAGTGCTTCTGCAGAAGGTAGGCCTGGAGCTCGTGCGCGAACGCGACGCGATGCGGATCGGTCTTGCCGGCCGGACGGCGCTTGAGGAGGTAGCGTCCGCGCTCGGTGCGAATGATGAGCTTGGCGGCCCGGTGGGAACCGCGCGCGAATTCACGAACTTCCTGAACCACGCCGAGGTCGTAGTGGCTCAGGACGATCGCGAGTTCCTCGGCCGTCAGCTTGTCGCGTTCTTCCTTCGCCAATCGAATCCGTGATGGGCCAGCCGGCCGGTGCCGTGCCGCACTTATCCGCGTTCGGGATCCTCGTCGTCGCCTTCCTCGGCATCCTCGTCGTATTTCCAGCGATCGGCGTCCTCGACGTCGTCGATCTCGCGCTCCATGTGGCGGAACATCTTCTCCTGCAGCGGCGCGAGCCGCTGATACATCGCAACGGTCGCTTCGTAGGCGGTCACGAGTCGGTCGAGCTTCGCGCTCTGCTCGGCCAGCTTGAGGATCTGCCATTTTACAAGACATTCTGGCTCTTTAATATTATTAAATGGATCGCAGGCAAATTGAACCTGCCCGCCCGGTCCACGCTTGCACAGATCGCATTCGCTGCACTGGATCATGGTCCCGCTCCCGCTGCCGCACGCAACGCGATCAGTCGATGACCTGGACCGAGGTGTCATGGGCCCGCCGGACGTCTCCAGCAAAAATCTTGCCGGCCTCCGTTGCGTATTCGGGCTGCCGGACCTGCCACCGGCGAACCTCGTCCTTCCATGCCCTAAGGTAGTTGCGGTCGTTGATGATGCGTTTCCGTTCGGATTCCCGCATCATTGCCTGTGCCGACATCAGGTCTTGGCGAACATCTTTCGGCCGTTGTCGCTCCCGTTTATCCAAAGTTAGAACCGTATCCGCGGCCGCGCGCTGGCGCGCCAGCGCGCGTTGCTTTGCCACCGGGTCCTGGCAACCAACCAAGAACAGCGCGAGTGCGGCAATTTGCAGGACAAGTCGCGTCATCGAACGATTAACCTCAACTCCCGGCTTCATCGTCGCGAAGCACCATTCTAGTCCGGCCCAAACATTACCCCTCGATATACCCGGCGAGAACATCAAAGATGCCAAAACATCGACCGTGGAACAGCTTGGAAGTCAAGGTCCTATAATATAACTCTGAGCACATTACTGAGAACAATTTGTGTTTGTGATACCGTCCCAGCGAATGGTTGCCGTCGGGGCTAGCGGGGCTGTCGCCGATTGTAGGCCCGCCAAGGTGGCCTTGTGCGATCGCCGCAGTATTGACTTATTCGAGCCGCATCGTGCGCGTTCCACGTGGAACGCGCAAGCCTGCCTCTAGGAACGAAGCTTTGTCTTGACGCAGAACCGACCTATCAATACCATCCGCCCGACTCAAATAACCCACACAGGAGGCACGGATGTCGAAAGAACAACGCCGGCTAGGACGTGGACTCAGTTCGCTCATCTCGGCCGAATTGGAACCTGCATCCGTTACACAATACAGAACTGAGGCGCCTCCCGCCACTACTCCCCCAGACGCAGGCCTTCTCAACGTGCCGATCGGATCGATTTCGGCCAATCCATACCAACCCCGCAAGGTCTTCGACGATGCCGCTCTAAAGCAGCTTTCGGCATCCATCAAGGAGCGCGGCACGCTTCAGCCGGTCCTGGTTCGGCGAACGGTGCGCGGCTACGAGCTGATTGCCGGCGAGCGGCGGTGGAGGGCGGCACGCCTAGCGGGTCTGGAGACCATCCCTGCGATTGTTCGAGATGCCACCGAGGAAGAGCGACTCGAGCTCGCCCTGATCGAAAACCTGCACCGAGAGAACCTGAACCCCGTTGAACGGGCCCGGGCCTATTTAGAGATAAAACATAGATTTAATGTCGCAATAGACGATGTCGCCGGCCGGGTCGGCGATGATCGCGCGACCGTCGCCAACTACATACGGCTGCTTGATTTGCCCGACGATGTCCTTGCCTTGCTTGCAGATGGCCGCCTGTCGATGGGGCATGGCCGTGCAATTTTGGGGGTCGTCGATGCCGCGGTAAGATCACGCCTCGCGGCCCAGATCGCCTCCGAGGGCTGGTCGGTGCGCCAAGCCGAGGCCCGAGTGCGCGAGCTGGCCGGCGGCACGAAGGTGCCGTCGTCGCCACCCAAGCGGGCCACGGTCAGCGATGTCGAGCAACGGCTCGCGCGAGCCGTGGGCACGCGGGTCCTGATCAAGGAAGGTCGCCGGAAGAACTCCGGCAGGATAACGATCGAGTACTACAGTCTCGACGACTTTGAGCGAATTGTCGGCCGCCTGGGGCTGCGGTCAGAGGATTGAAGTGGCCGATGTACAGACAAGCCCGGCGGCGCGTGACTGGCGCCACATGCTCGGCCACATTGTGGCCGGCACCTTGGCTTGCGCACTGACGGTTTCAATCGTCGGCTCAGCGGCGTACCTCGGCATCGATTCCTATCGGAAGCGCGAGGAACGAAAGCGTGTCGGCGAATTCGTCGCCGCGCTCGAACATCGCAATCGCGATGAGATCTCTCACATCATCGACGAGCTGAAGAAGCGCCCGGGGCTGGCGGGGCGGGTCGTTCCGACGATTCTCCGCGCGGCACAGCGAGAAGGCACACCCACGCGACAACTGGCCGCGGTCGAGGTGGCGGCGGCGTTTATCGATGATGCCCGCGTCGAGAAGGCGCTGGTCGGCCTGCGACTGACGCGCAACGAAGTCGTCGCGGCCCGGGCCATCGAGGCACTGAGCAGGGTCCAGCCGCCATCGCAAGCAGTCACGCGACTGACGGAGTGCCTTGACACACCGTCCCCGGCGGCGATTGACGCGATCTGTTTCGGATTGGTGAATCTGGGGTCGGCCGGGGCCGCAGCCCTGAAGGATAATATCAACAAACTAGACCCCGAACGGCGTGTTTGGCTTTGCGGCCTGATTGCCGAGCTGCGGCCGGCGAATGCCATCGACTTGCTAAGGCCGCTCGCGGCCGACCCAGATGCCCGTGTGCGGGCACGCGCGGTTGAAGCGGCGGCCTCACTCAAGTCGGCGGCCAGCGTCGATTTTGTCGCGCCAGTATTGAACGATTCCGACCCGGCAGTCCGCCGTGCCGCGGCACACAGCATCGGGCTGATCTCGGGCGAGTCGATTGGCGCAAATGATGCGGGCGTCGACCAGGCGCGGGCATGGCTGGCCGGACGCACCGGTCGGGCTTCCACGAATTGAGATTGGCGACCCCGGCATGACCGACACCTTCGTAGCAGGCCTGATGGTGAAGCTGCCCTACCTGGGCCTCTTCGTCGTATTGTTCGTGGCCGGTCTCGGCGTTCCGTTGCCGGAGGATATTCCGCTGTTGATCGCCGGCTGGCTGGTTCACAAGGGGAGCGCCAATCTCTACGGCATGATCCTGGTGGGCATGGCCGGCGTGCTTGTGGGCGACTTCCTCCTGTTCAACATGGGGCGGCGATACGGGACGAGCATCGTCGAACACCGCATGATGCGGCGCGTCGTCAGCCCGACGATGCTCGCGCGAGCCGAGAATTTGTTCGAGCGGCACGGGGCCAAGATCATATTTTTCGCGCGGTTCATGCCCGGACTTCGGGCTGTGCTGTTTGCGACAGCGGGGATTTTTCGCGTTCGGCCGATCAAGTTTCTACTGATCGACGGTGCGGCGGCGGCCGCATCGGTGCCGCTGCTGATCTGGCTGGGCGAACGCTTTGGCGCACGGTTGGAGGAACTGGCGGGCGATGTGCGAAACGCGCAACTCCTGGCCGTCGCATGCCTCGTGGCGGCGATTGTCGTCTGGTGCGTGTGGGAGTATTACCAGGTCAAGAAGCGGAAGCGGCTGGCGGCCGCGACACCGACGGAACCGACAATGCCGCGACCCTGCGCCGACGACGAGAATCTCAGGGCCGGCGGCGGCGCACCCAAATCGCCACTCGGTACGGGAAAGAGCCCGTCATCGGTCGCGCCGTGACAGACAGGGACGAGAAAGAAAGTCAGGGATGAGATGACCGAATACGAGATTGGAAAAAGCGACGGGCTCTGTTCGGCTTGCCAGCAGCCGCTGGCGCCGCAATCCGACTTCTATAGCGCGGTCTTCGAGCGCGCCAACGGGTTCGAGCGACGCGACTTCTGTTCGGCGTGCTGGGCTGGCCCGCCGTCCGATTCGTTTTGCCACTTCAAGGCCCGGGCTCCGACCCGCGAAGCGCGACCTCGCGTCTTTATCGACGACAACGCCCTGGTCGAGTTTTTCCTGCGGCTGGGCGCGCACACAGATGATCCGACGAAGTGCGACTTTCGCTTTGTGCTCGCCCTCATCCTGATGCGCAAGCGGATTCTGAAGTACGAGCGAACGACGCGCCGCGAGGGGCAGGAGACGTGGGAGCTGCGGTTGGTGCGCGACGGCTCGACGCACGTGGTTCTTAATCCGCAGCTCGACGATGCACGAATGCAGCTCCTCTCGGGCGAGTTGAGCGCGGTGCTCGCCGGCCAGGAGGCCGAACTGGATGGCGCGCCGTCCGGCGAAGCGGCCGAGTCCACCCATGCGTAGTCTGCGCCCGCTTATCGTGGTGATCGGATGTCTCGCTTTGTGTGGCTGCCCGCCGCCCGAGGTCAAGACGACTGCCCCGCAGCCGCCTCGCACCAGCCAGGATATTGTCGGCCGTATCAATGCCAACAACGAGCGAATCGACAAGCCGCTTTACGCCTCGCCCGCCCATGTCGTCGCACAGATGGTCGATGACCACGGGACTGCGCACCGATATTCGCTCGATGGATCGCTGCTGGTGCGGACACCGCACGACTTCCGCCTGGACCTGCGACACCCGATCGGCGAACAGGTCATGCAGGTCGCCGCGAATGCCGAGACGTTCTGGCTCTGGGTCAAGCCGGAGGTCTCGACGTACTGGTGGGGAAGGTTTGTCAATGTAGGAAAGCCCTGTGCGGATGCCATGCCGCTGCGACCGGAGCAGTTGGCTGAAGTGCTGGGCATGCGCTTGTTGTCGCTGCCGCGGGACGGGGCGATTGGGCCGGCCCGCCTGTACGGAGAGCAATACGACCGCCTGCTCTACTTCGGGGCGGCGGGCGGGCGTTACTCGCTCGACCGCGAGTACTGGGTCGAGCGGACGCCGCCCTACATGGTTCGACTGATCATGTTCCGCGACTCCTTCGGGCGTCGGGCGATGAACGCAAACTTGGACGACTATCGCCCCGCATGGCCCAACGGCCCGCTCGTCGCACACAAGATCAGCATCGACTGGCCGCCGTCGGATGGACGCACCGAAGGCGGAAAGTTGCTGGTGACCATCGACAACTGGCAGGCCTCGCCTCCGATTTCGCGGCGGGCGTTTGTCCGCCCGGAGTCGCCGCCAGGGATCGAGCGGCAGGTTCAGGTCGATCGCAATTGCGAGCAGCCGACGACCGACGCGGCCGAGCCGCCATCCGTCATGCCAACCGAAACCGCAGCACCCGAGTCGCAGCCATGAGCCGACTGCCCCCCATCGTCGCGTGGTGCGCGGCAGTGGCTGGCGCGGCACCTGTCCTCGCGGCCGCGAGCAGCACTGGACCGGCGGCGATCCGAATTGCAGGTAACGACGACACGGTCTGGGTCGCGGAATCGCGACTCTCCGGACAACGAAAGTCGATCCGTCTCTACTATGGCGACACGCTCGCGCCGGGACTGCTGACCTCGCCGACTTTGCCCGACCGATTCGGCGAGCTCATCGGAATGGCCGTCGACGATGACGAGACCCTGCTGTTGTATGTCGACCACACGTCCGCGGTGGTCACGATCCGATCCGACACGGCCGGACCGAACTGGCCGGGCAAGCAGGCCCCGATCGCGCTGGCCGGCGACGCGATTCGACCGGATATTTACGCGATCAGCGAAGGCGCCGAACTCGAACTGGTGTTGCCCACGCCGGCCTTCCCGGCGTTCAAGACCGCGACACGGCCGACCCGCGATAAGCCGGCTCGTCCGGCAACGACGCGGCCCGCCGCCGGCCTGACGCTATTGCGAATGCATCACCGGCTGTGGGAGGTCGCTTCGCCCGTGCCGCCAACCGCCCGGCACGCGAAACAGTTCTGGCTTGCCGCCCGGGATGGCAAGGCCCACCTGTTCTGGCGCGCGGCCGACGGCAAACCGATCGAATGCAGTACATTCGCAGACGGCGAGTGGTCCGCCGCCGGCGCCGTGCCAGACTCGAAAACCGCGGTCGCAGCGTGGGCGGCAGCCGATCGGCTCGGGCCGGTCTTAACCCTATTGACGCCAACGGACGCCACGAACGGCGAGTGCGAGCTCCGCGTCGCGTGGCGGAAGGATGACGCGTGGTTCGCGTCCCAGGCACTGAATGATAAACTTGGCAAGGTCGTGCTGAAGCCCAATCTGACCGCGATCACCGTCGCACGGGCGCAGTTGGCGATCGCCCGGCTCGGCCCGGACGGAAAAATTGAATTGGGCACGTCAGCGCTCGATGGCGATCGAACCGTCACATGGGAACGCCCGATCAACCTGGGCGGCGGGCCGCTGAGTTCTGCGCCATCGCCCGGCCTCGGCTGGATCGAAGCACTGACGATCATGATCGTCATGGCCGTCATCGTTTGGACTCGGCAGGAGATGCTGGCGACGCCGCTGCCGCTTCCGAAGACCGTTCAACTGGCCGACCCCGGGCGGCGACTTGCGGCCGCGATCATCGATCTGCTCCCGGCGGTAGCCGTCACAGCCCCGTTGTGGGTCGTGCCCCTTTCGGAGTTCGGGGTGCTCGGCCCGCGGCTGCTGGCCGATCCCGAACTCGCGCAGTCGCTGATGGCGTCGCGCATCGCGCCTTCGTGGTACCTCGTGGTCGCGGTGTATGCGGTCTATTGCGGCGTCTGGGAGGGGCTATGGGGCTCGACACCCGGCAAGCGGCTGCTTGGCTGTCGCGTCATCTCGGCAAGCGGCGGGCGGCCGACTGTGCAGCAGGTCGTCGTGCGTAACGTGGTTCGCATTCCGGAACTGGGGATTCTGCTTGTTGCGGCGTCGAGTCTCTTTCTGATGCTGGCGATCTCGCGCAACCGACAGCGCATCGGCGATGCTGTCGCGGGGACATTCGTGATTCGGCCGGCGCCGCCGCTGGCACGGCCCATCCAAGCGCGGGCCGCAACGAGCGAGAGTCGCGAAGAAGACCACGAACAGATGGGCGTCTGATCTCGCGTCATCTTCCGGGTCGCCATGCCTCAATTTTCAGCAGATGTCGGGTGCCGAGAAGCCGCGCGGCGACGTGAAGGATGCGGTGCCGCTTCGAGTCGTACATCGTGATTCGCGGAATAAACCCGGCTGTGCGTAACGCCGACGCGATCGCGTCGGGCTCAAGTCCGCGATCCATCGCCCAGTAGTCGGCCAGCGAGTCGGGGTCGTAGTACGGGTCATCGCGTGCCGTGCGTCCGCCGATTCCAGTGCGGACTTCGAACCGCTGCCAGCGAAAGTCGATCCACTCCAGAATCCGCCCAAGTCGATCGGATCGCGTTGTCGCCAGCGGTTCGTGCGCAACATAGAGGCAGCCGCCGGGCACGACGAGACTCGCGGCGGTGGTGAGCGTCGCCATGTAGTCGGGCATGTGATGCAGATAGCTGCATGCACAAACAAGATCAAATGAATCGCCGCAGTCGCGAAGATAGTCGTCGGCGTCACGGGCAATCAGCGCCAAAGTGGAACGCGTGTCGGCCGGGTCGAACTTTTCTCTCAATCGCGCAAGCATCGCATCGGAGACGTCAACACCCGTAACGGATGCACCAAGGTCGACGAGTTTGAGAGTGAGATTTCCCGTCCCGCAGCCGAGGTCGAGAGCTCGAAAGCCTGGCGGGAGGCGGCTCGCGATGCGCGCGAGGTCTTCGCGAATCGGCCGCTGCTCCCACGGATTGCGGATCAACGCGATCTGCTCGTCGTAGAAGTCGGCATAGCCGGGGGTGTCGTGCAGGCGGCGGTTGTCTTCGCGAATGCGGCGATCAAGGTCGGGGTTCATCGGAGAATTCATCGGCGGCTCGGCCGGGCGTGATTGGTGAAATCAGCCGGCCCGGGCGAACACGTCGGCAACGCGGACGTCAGCTGCACGAACCTGTTCAATCGCTCCGATCAGTTCGTGGCGGCCGGACGGCGAGGCCCATGCTTCGCGATGACGGGCCGACGGCGAGAGCGCCGAGATCGAATCGGCCGACGCTTCGAGGGCCCCCGCCAGACCGGATTGTTGAACGGAGGAGAACCAGCTCGCAGCCGCTCGACGGCGGGCGGCACATTCGTCCGCCAGCCGGGCCAGGCATCGCCACGAGTCGGCCCGGTGAACCGGGCAAAACTCCCGCTCGGATATGCGGCCCTGTAGGCGGCCGATGGCGACGGCGCCCGTTTGCACGTTGAAGCGAGCAGGGCCTTCATTGCGAAGGACTGTCAGCCCGCGCGACGCGGCGGACCGAACCCGCCCGGCGACGTCCGCGTCGACCGCGGCCAACTCCTGCGCGACATAGGCCTGAACGGCGGCTCGATCGAGCGCGATCATTTGCGGAACGCTTGCGATGATTCCCGCGCAGCGGCGCGTCCTGGCGTCGATTGCGGAGATGATGCCCCACTGTGTTTCATGAGGCGCCGGCCAACCCATCCACGCCAGGACCGGCTGCCGGTGAGCCAGCGCCGTCTCGACGAGCGGCACATAGCTGTCGCGCCAGTGCAACTCGAATTCCGGCGGCGTCGCGGGGAGCGGAACGGCATCGGGCGGGTGAAGATCCCGCAGCGAGAGACCGTACTGCTCAGCGGCCGCCACGAGGAACGCATCACGGCCGTAGTCGCACCATCGAGCGGGACAGGGTTCGCGATCGGTGAACGGAAGCATGACTCCGATCGCGGTAACCGCGATCAGCTCATCGTACGAGACGTCGTTTGCGCGCCACCAGCGCAGAACCGACTGGAGCGCGAGCGTAAGTGAGTCGCGTCGATACTCACTGCCGGACGGAATCGGGATATCACTCAGGTTTCGCATGTACGGCCGATCCTGGCGGGACTGGCGATGCCCCGACGTTTCTTCCGCATTCGGGACAGCGGCCTGACTGGTTCAGCGTCAGGTCGTAGCCGCAGCATTTGCAGCACCCGGTTGGGTGCTGCCGAGGGCCCGGCATCAGCATCAGCACGAGGCAAATTACGCCAAGTCCGACAAAGAGTGCGACGGCGAACTGAACGAAGGACTCCCATCCCCCTATCACGACGAAGGATGCCGCAAACGCTGCGAGCGCGGCAAGCCAGACGACGAGCAGAACGATGATCTTTGCTTCTTTGGTAAGCCGCACAAACGGATTGTATCGCAATCGCCGTCGAGGCGTTTACGGTCGCTGCTGAAGCTCGCTCCTCAGATCGACCATCAGCTCTTTGACATGGCCGATCATTCGCAAGACATCCTCGATGTCGCGCGTCGGCAGCGTCGGGTTGCTCGGCCGTTTGCAGTAGGCGGCGTGCGTGCCGACGGCGATCTGGATATCGCTCAGCAGGTCCATGGCGGCAGCAACTCGGCCCAGCGGCTTGCCGAACTTGAACTCCATGTGATCGATCAGCTCGGCGCGCTCGTTAAAGACGGACACGGGCGTTCCCTCCAGAGATGCCGGCCGTTATAAACCAGAGCGGGAAGAACGTCGAACAGGCATGTCGGAGGCGCTTTAGATGATGCGATCCATTCTCTCGATCTGCGGTGTTCTCGCCGTCGCCGGAACTGCAGCCGGGCAAACAACGACAATGCCGTGGTCGCAGCTCTCGCTGTCAACGTGCGGAGTTGATGAATATCTCCGGCAGCATCCGGATCGCGATGGCCGCGGAGTGGTTATTGCCGTGCTCGACACGGGTGTCGACATCGCCGTGGCGGGACTGGACAAAATGCCCGACGGCTCGCCGAAGGTGATCGATGTTCAGGATTTCTCCGGCGAGGGGGATATCGAGCTGTCGCCGGCCGCGTGGAACGAGAAGGCCGATCGCATCATCCGCTACGACAAAGACGGAGCGCCCCAGGAATACGTGCCGCCGCCGGCCGCGGCGCGACCCGACGGCTCGACGCTCTGGCTTGGCTTGATTGAAGAAAAGGCGTTCATCAATACGAGCGTGCCGGACATCAACGACAACGGCCGCAAGGATGACGAGTTCGTATTGCTTGTTGTCGTCCCGCCCAACAGCGGCGACGACGATGCCGTGGTCTTCGTCGATGCGGCGGGCGATCGCGACTTCTCGAAGAGCAAACCCCTGAAGAACCACCGCGTGGCCCAGGACTACTTTCTCTTTCCGCGACCCCGCAAGGAAAAGCAGATTCCGGAACTGCCAATCGCGGTCAATGTCTTCCCGCGTCAGCGCAAGGTCGTCCTGCACTTCGACGATGGCGGCCACGGAACGCACGTCGCGGGCATCGCGGCCGGCTGGCGGATCAACGGCCAGGACGGTTTCAACGGCGTCGCGCCGGGGGCGAAGGTGATCTCCCTCAAAATCGGCGTCGGCGCCCTGTCGGGCGGGGCCACGACGACCGGGGCAAAGAAGCGGGCGTTTGAGTATGCCGCGAAGTACGCCCGCGAACATCGCGTACCGGTTGTCTGCAATCTGAGCTTCGGAATCGGTTCGCAGCGCGAGGGCCACTCGGACATCGACACGTTTCTCGACAAACTCCTTGTCGAGAATCCCGATCTGATCGTCTGCACATCGGCTGGCAACAACGGGCCGGGGCTGTCGAGCGTTGGAACACCAGCCGCCGCGACCCACGCCATCACCTGCGCGGCACTGATGGGGGCCGACACAGCTCGCGATGTATGGGGCATCAAGATCCCCGGGCCGGTGGTGACGACATTCAGCTCGCGCGGCGGAGATCTGCGAAAGCCGGACGTCGCAACTCCCGGATACGCAACTTCGACCGTGACCACATGGAACCGCGAGGGCGATTTCTTTTCGGGGACCAGCATGGCCTCCCCTTACACTGCCGGGATGTGCGCGCTGCTTGTCTGCGACGCGCGAGCCGGGTTGGGCGCGAACGCCGCCGTACGATCAACCTGGGCCAAGGCGGCCCTGCAGCGCAGCGCAGCGCCCGTCGCCGGGTTCACGCCGCTCGACTACGGCGCAGGCATCCCGAACATGAGCAAGTCCGCGAGCGCCCTGCGCGGTCTCGTGAAGGGTGGGGCGAACGACCCACTCGTCGGTTGCACCGTCGAAACCGAAAGCCCGCTCGCCCCGGGCGGCACAGGGCCGACCGCGTACTGGCGGAGCAGCTTTGCCCCGACCGATCGGCCGCAGGTCTTCACGATCAAGCCGGCGTTTGGTCCGACCGCCGACGCCGAGGTGCGGCGGACCTTCTCGAAACGCTTTGCGGTCCGTTCCTCGGCGGCATGGTGCAGGACGGAGAACACGCAGATCTACTTTCGCGCGGAGCAGCCGGCCGAAGTGCGGGCGACGTACGACGCGGCCGCCCTGGCGAAGCCCGGGCTTTACTTTGCTTCCATCGATCTGCTCGACGGCGACGCCGTGGCCGGACAGCTCTGGAACACCGTCATCGTTCCGTATCGACTGGGCGCCGCCGAACGATACCGACGCGAATTCAAGGCCGAGCGGGTCAGCGGCTGGGTTCCCCAGCGTTACTTCGTGGCGGTGCCAACCGGCGCGACCGCGATGCACCTCGAGTTGAAATCGATTGAAGGCCAGAAATCGACCGCTGGTGTGCGCGGCATCTTCCGTCCCGACGGGACAATTATCCGCGCGCGCACGTTCGCCCTCGACCCGGCGGCGGGACGAACATCCGCGCGCCAGAGCATCACCCGGGAGCTTGTTCCGGGCGTGTGGGAGTTGTGCGCCACCAGTCGCCGACCGGACGAGGAATCCGCGTACGACTTCTCGGTTCGCTTTGACGGCGTCGCCGCCACGCCGACCCTGGTGACAAGCTGGGATCACAAGGCGGGCAAGCCGCCGAGTGGGTCGCTTTCGTTGCTGAATACGTTTGAGACACCGCTGCCGGTGACGCTGTCCGGCGAGCTGGAAGGCGTTCGCAAGACGACAAAGGTAAAGCTGACGCCCGGCAGTGATTCGGCAAAAGTCCCGATCAAGTTTGAGCCGTCCGTGCGGGCTGCCCGGATTCACTTCCGAATGTCGCCGGACGAGTATGCGATGTTCACCGACGTGGCAATAAACGTCTTCGACTCGGCCGGCAAGGCCATCCTGAAAGCCGGAATGGAAGACCCGGACTATTCAGGTGAGGCGGCGTCCCCGGGAGGCGCATCGTCGTGCGAGCTGGAGATCCGCGCTGCGTTCACCTATCCGGACAGCGAACAGAAAGTCGAGCTTGAGGTGGAGATCGATTACCTGTCGACCAAGCCGATCCCGATCGCGGTCAAACGCGGCGACGCAACAGAGTGCACTCTATACCCCGGCGTTGCGACGCCGCTCGATTTCAAGCTCAGCACCACACCACCCAAGGCGGCCGACGGCATGTCCTACGTCGGATACCTCCGGGCCGCTTCCAAGTCCGATGACACAATTGCAGTCGACGTGCCTGTCCTGGTGAAGCCGTAGGAGCAAGATCATGAGTCGAATGTTCTTGTCGATCTCGGTCATCGTTGGGGTCGCCGCCGCGGCAATCGCCGGTGATGCAACGCCGACGTCGCGGCCAGCCGTGACGAGCCGGCCGGCGCAGAAGCATGCGATTCCAATCTACGCGCCGGCCTTATCCGGCGCGGGGATCAACTTCCCGGATGCCTACAGAGGCAAGCTCGTGTTAGTCACGTTCTGGGCATCGTGGTGCCCCGTATGCAAGCGGGAAATACCCTATTGGAAAGACGCCTACGCACGATTCCAGCCGCAGGGCCTGGAGATCATCGGGCTCGCGACGGACGCAAACCGAAACCGCGGGCCGGAACTGGTCCAGAAGGCCGTCGCCGACAACGGTATGACCTGGGAGCAGGTCTACGACGGGGCCCCGGATTACTCGTTGAAGTACGGGGCAAACATTATCCCCGCGGCGTACCTTGTCGACGCCGATACGGGGGTCATCGTCGCGCAGGGGGGTGCACTGCGCAAGGAAAACCTGGCAAAGACAATCGCAAAGTATCTGTCGGTCAAGGCCGGTCGGCCGACAGCGACGTCGGCGCCGGCACAGAAATAATCTGCGGCGTCAGTCCGCTTCTTCCTTTTCGCCCGCCGCCCCCAACACGCGCTCGATCTCGTCAACCGACATGCCGCGCTCGACCATGGAGCGCTTGAGGTCGTTATCGGAGCGAACCTTATTCACCTTGTACCATGCGGTGGCAAGCACGGCGACGATTGGCAGGCCAAAGATAAGCCCCATGGTGATGGTCTGGCTGTCCCAAACAACTTCGCCGAGCATTGCGAACATTAGCGGGCCTCCAAGTCATGCCGGTTGGCGGCATCGTAGGTGGAATTGTTGAGTACCGCGAGGATATTTGGCGGATCGACGCCGCTCCGCGGTTTCTATTGGCTGTTTTTACGGATACCGCGGCCCGGTGCAACATTATCGCACGCTCGGCGGTCGCCTTCCTTTCAATAATTCGAGCGACTCACCCGATTGACCGACTTTCTAATTGGACGGCGTAACGTACGCTATCCGGGCGTGAGTTCTTCGCAGGACTCGTTGCATCCATTGGGGGAAGCGGGGCGGCCGGACGTGCTTGCCCGCGCTCGTTTGGGGTTTGTTTCGCGATTTCGATAAGCGGCCGCAGCCGAGCCGCGATTGACTGGAGGCAGTCCGATGTGTCGTGCGACGACATTGCGCCGCTGTTGTTGTCCCGTTTTCGCCCTTCTGGCGCTGACCTCGGTCGCGCAGGCCGCCTCAACTATTACGGCAGCGACACTCGACGGCAGTTCGAGTGTAACCGTCGCTCCGGGCGCAAGCATTACAGCGTCGGTGACGGTCACGCTCACATCCAACACGGACTGGAACGGCACCCGCTGGAACATCACGTCGAACCAATGCGAGGATACTCCCAACAACACATCAAATGGTACACACACGGAGACATTCACGATAACCGCACCGTCGACGGCCGGCACCTACAGCGTCTCGTTCACTGCATTCTCGAGCTCAACATGCACTGGAACGGCGAGCAATGTCTTCACGTTGACGAACTCGATCACTGTTTGCGCCAATGCGACCGCTCCAACGTCCGCGTCGGTCGATCGCAATAATTTCTGCGCCGATGATGCCGGCAACATAAGTCTTTCGGCGGCGGGCGGGGCGGGCGGATCGTTGAAATGGTACAGCGGAAGTTGCGGCGGAACCGCCGTCGGAACCGGCACGCCGCTCGCCATCGCGTCGCCGACGGCGACAACCACTTACTACGCCCGCTGGGAGACACCACCCTGCACCAGCTCGTCATGCGCGAGCGTCACGGTCACCGTCAATTCGCTGCCCAGCGCGCCGACAAGTCCATCGGCGACACCCGCGACAATTTGTAACGGCGCGACATCGACGCTCTCGGCCAATGTCCCGGCGGGCCAGACGATTGACTGGTACACCGGAAGCTGCGGAGGCACGCTGGTCGGCAGCGGAACTTCGCTCGGTGTCAGCCCAACTTCGACCACAACGTATTTCGGGCGCGCGCGGAACACGACGACCGGCTGCGTGAGCGCTTCCTGCGCGAGCGTCTCGGTAACCGTCAACGCGCTTCCGAGCGCGCCGACGAGCCCCGCCGCAGCCCCCGCGACCATCTGCAGCGGCGCCTCGTCGACACTCTCGGCCACGGTTCCCTCAGGACACGCGATCGACTGGTACACCGGAAGTTGCGGCGGAACAGCCGTCAGCACCGGCGCATCCATCAGCGTCAGCCCGACATCCACCACGACGTACTACGCGCGAGCGCGAAATACGACCACGGGTTGCGCCGGCGCGACGTGCGCGCAGGTTTCCGTCACAGTCAACACGCAGCCCGCCACGCCCGGCAGCCCGTCCGCGACGCCGGCGGCGATTTGTAATGGAGCTTCGTCGGCCCTCTCGGCGACAGCGGGGGCGGGCGAGACCATCGACTGGTACACCGGAAGCTGTGGGGGAACGCTCGTCGGAACCGGCACCTCGCTCGGCGTCAGCCCGAGCAGCACCACGACATATTTCGGGCGAGCGCGGCACACGACAACCGGCTGCACCAGTACGGCATGCGCCCAGGTTACCGTGACCGTCAACACGCGGCCCGGCACGCCGGCGAGTCCGGAGGCGAACCCGCCGACGGTCTGCAGCGGATCATCGACGACGCTCTCGGCCTCGGTGGGTGGTGGCGAGACGATTGATTGGTTCACTGTAAGCTGCGGAGGAACGGCGGTTGGCACAGGAACATCGATCAACGTCAGCCCCGTCGCCAACACCGCGTACTACGCGCGCGCCCGAAACTCGACGACCGGCTGCGTCAGCAGCGAGTGCGCCGTTGTGCCCGTCTCCGTGGTCGCGTCGTGCAACGACGACGATCCCTGCACGAGCGACGGTTGCGTGAGCGGCGTCTGTACGTTCACGCCGATTGACAGTGACAGCGACGGCGCGGCCGATTGCAGTGATGGCTGTCCGAACGACCCGAGCAAGACCGCGCCGGGCCAGTGCGGTTGTGGCCAGCCCGAGACCGACAGCGATATCGACGGCACGGCCGACTGTGTCGATGGATGTCCGAATGATCCGACAAAGACCGCGCCGGGCACCTGTGGCTGTGGCGTCGGCGATGCGGACGGCGACAGCGACGGCACACCCGATTGCAGCGACGGCTGCCCCAGCGACCCGAACAAGATTGCCCCGGGCGTGTGTGGGTGCGGCGTGGCGGATACCGATACCGACACCGACGGCGTCGCGGACTGTGCCGACGGCTGCCCGAGTGATCCCGCCAAGACAGCGCCCGGAGTCTGCGGCTGCGGAACACCCGAAACCGACAGCGACACCGATGGTACGCCGGATTGTCACGACAACTGCCCGAACGATCCAACCAAGGTGAATCCGGGTATCTGCGGTTGCGGCGTCGCCGACACTGATTCCGACAGCGACGGCGTACCGGATTGCAACGATCACTGCGACGGCTCACCCGATGTTGACGCCGATACCGACGGCGTGCTCGATTGCCAGGACGGCTGCCCGAACGATCCCGCGAAGACCGCGCCAGGTCAGTGCGGCTGCGGAGTCGCCGATACCGACTCTGACAACGACGGAACGGCCGACTGCAATGACGGCTGTCCGAACGACCCCAACAAGACTGCGCCGGGCGCGTGCGGCTGCGGCGTGGCCGACACCGACAGCGACAGCGACGGAACACCGGACTGCAACGACGGCTGTCCGAACGACCCCAACAAGGTGACCGCGGGTGCATGCGGCTGCGGTGTTCCCGAGACGGACAGCGACAGCGACGGATTGGCGGACTGCAATGACGCGTGCCCGAACGATCCGAACAAGGTGGCGGCTGGCGCGTGCGGCTGCGGCACACCCGACACCGACACAGACAGCGACGGCACCGCCGACTGCAACGATCAGTGCCCGAACGATCCTGCAAAGACCGCGCCAGGCCTGTGCGGTTGCGGCGTCAGCGATGCCGACGCCGACAGCGACGGCGCGCCGGATTGCAACGACCTGTGCCCGGGCGCGCCGGAAGTCGATAGCGACAGTGACGGTGTGTTCGATTGCAGTGACGGCTGTCCCAGCGACGCAGGCAAGACCGCGCCGGGACAGTGTGGCTGCGGAATCGCCGATACGGACACTGACAGTGACGGCACCGCCGACTGCAACGATCTCTGTCCAACCGATCCTGCGAAAACCGCGCCGGGCCAGTGCGGCTGCGGAAACCCCGACACGGACACCGACAGCGACGGCACGGCCGACTGTGTTGATGCGTGTCCGGCCGATCCGAGCAAGACGCTGCCGGGCGTCTGCGGCTGTGGAAACCCCGACACCGACTCAGACAACGACGGCAGCGCGGACTGCATTGACGGCTGCCCGAACGATCCGGCCAAGACCGCGCCGGGCGTCTGCGGGTGCGGAAATCCCGACACCGACGGTGACGGCGACGGCGCGGCCGACTGCGTCGATGGTTGCCCGAGCGATCCGCTGAAGACCGATCCGGGAATCTGCGGTTGCGGCGCGAGCGACATTGACAGTGACTTCGACGGAACCGCCGATTGCCACGACAACTGCCCGGACGACCCGGAGAAGATCGGCCCCGGTCAGTGCGGCTGCGGCACGCCGGACACCGACAGTGACAATGACGGCACGGCCGACTGCAATGACGGCTGCCCGAGTGATGCGGACAAGATCGCGCCCGGCATCTGCGGTTGCGGTACGTCGGACACCGACACCGACAGCGACGGAACGGCCGATTGCCACGACGCGTGCCAGGAGGATCCGGCGAAGACGGCGCCGGGCCAGTGTGGTTGCGGAAATCCGGATACCGACAGCGACAGCGACGGCACGGCCGACTGCAACGACGGCTGCCCCGATGATCCGATCAAGATCGCGCCGGGGCAGTGCGGCTGCGGTACGCCCGACACGGATAGCGACAGCGACGGAACCGCCGACTGCCACGATCAGTGCCCGAACGACCCGAACAAGGTCGCTCCGGGACAGTGTGGGTGCGGTGCGCCCGATACTGACAGCGACACCGACGGCACGGCCGACTGCAACGACGGCTGCCCGAACGATCCAAACAAGATCGCGCCGGGACAGTGTGGCTGCGGGACGGCTGACACCGATTCAGACACGGACGGCGTGCCCGACTGTCTCGACCACTGCGAGAACGCGCCTGACGTCGATACAGACAGCGACGGCGTCCTGGATTGCAGCGATGGATGTCCGAACGATCCGGGCAAGACAACGCCCGGACAGTGCGGTTGTGGTACTCCGGACACCGACACCGATTCCGACGGCACAGCCGACTGCAATGACGGCTGCCCCGATGACCCGCACAAGCTCGCCGCGGGCCAGTGCGGCTGCGGGACGGCAGACACCGACAGCGACAACGACGGCACCGCCGACTGCAACGACGGCTGCCCGGACGATCCGCATAAGGTCGGGCCCGGCGCGTGCGGTTGCGGCGCAGCCGATACCGACAGCGACGGCGACGGAACGCCGAACTGCAACGACGGCTGTCCGGATGATCCAGCGAAGACGGCGCCGGGCCTGTGCGGCTGCGGCGTGGCTGACACCGACAGCGACAGCGACGGAACGCCTGACTGCCACGACGGCTGCCCGGACGATCCGCATAAGACGCAGCCGGGCCAGTGCGGCTGCGGAAATGACGACTTCGATACCGACACCGACGGCACAGCCGACTGCGCCGATGGATGTCCGGATGATCCGAACAAAATCGCTCCGGGTGCGTGCGGCTGCGGGACGGCGGACGTCGACTCCGACAGCGACGGCGTGCCCGATTGCCACGATCTGTGCCCCGGCGCGCCGGATGTCGACACCGACTCCGACGGCGTCTTCGATTGTCACGACGCATGTCCGGATGATCCGGCGAAGACGATCCCCGGCCAGTGCGGTTGTGGCGCAGCCGACACCGACTCCGACACCGACGGCACGGCCGACTGCAACGACCAGTGCCCGGATGACTCAAGCAAGACGACACCGGGACAGTGCGGCTGCGGCGTCGCAGACACTGACACCGACAGCGATGGCGTTGCCGACTGCAACGACGGCTGCCCGGACGATCCGGCCAAGACCGCACCGGGACAGTGCGGTTGCGGCGTGGCCGATACCGACACCGACGGCGATGGAACGCCGGATTGTCACGACGGCTGCCCCGAAGATCCGGCCAAGACCAATCCGGGTTCGTGCGGCTGCGGCTTGAGTGACGCCGACAGCGACACCGACGGCGTGCCGGACTGCCACGACAACTGTCCGAACGCCCAAGATGTCGACACCGACAGCGACGGCGTGCTCGACTGCAACGACGGCTGCCCGAACGATCCGAATAAGATCGCTCCGGGACAGTGCGGCTGCGGCGTCACTGAGACCGACACGGACGGCGACGGCACAGCCGATTGCAATGACGGTTGTCCGAACGACGCGAATAAGGTTGCGCCGGGCCAGTGCGGCTGCGGCGTGCCCGATAGCGATGCTGACAGCGACGGTACGGCCGATTGCAACGACGGATGTCCGAGCGATCCGGCGATGACCCATCCGGGTCAGTGCGGCTGCGGAAATCCGGATACAGACACCGACAACGACGGCACCGCCGACTGCATCGATGGCTGTCCGCTCGATCCGGTCAAGATCGCTCCGGGAATCTGCGGATGCGGCACGGCCGACGTTGACACCGATAGCGACGGAACAGCGGATTGCAATGACGGTTGTCCCGACGATCCGGCCAAGACGCAGCCGGGGGCTTGCGGTTGTGGCGTAGCCGACACCGACAACGACGGCGACGGCCTGGCAAACTGCAGTGACAACTGTCCGGATGCGTCGAACCCGAGCCAGGCCGACTGCGACAGCAACGGCGTGGGCGACGCATGCGAGCCGGGCGCCGTCGATTGCGACTCGAACGGCATCCCGGACACGTGCGACATCACCAGCGGCGCCGGGCTGGACTGCAACCAGAATAGCCGACCAGACAGCTGCGACATCGCGGCCGGCACCAGCAAGGACTGCGACAGCAACACCGTGCCCGACGAGTGCGAGCCACTGCCGAATAGCATCGCGCTATTCGTCCAGCAGCTCTTGCTCTCGGATCAGGACCCTGTGCTGGTCTGCCGCTTCGACAAGACGGGCGACCAGAAGCTGGACGGCGGCGACATCCAGTTGTTCGTGGATAGTCTGCTGGCGCCGTAGTGCGTTCGGTGGATCGGGCGAATACTGGAACGCAAGCCGGCCGAACGGTGTAATTGTTGGGATGAGCAATTCCAGGCATCCCATGCTGCTGGCCGGCGCGCTGCGCGAACGATCGTCGGACATCGCGGTTGCGAACAAATTCAATGGAGCACTGTTCGCTCACGTCTCGCGGGCGGAGCCCGCCGACATCGAGGCGGCCATCGCGGCGGCGGCCGCGGCGGAGGTGCCAACGCGCGAGTTGCCGGCATTCGAGCGAGAGAGGATCTTGCGCGCGACGGCCGATGAAATAGCGGTACGCCGGAGCGAGTTTGTCGAGACACTGATCGCCGAGGCGGGCAAGCCCCGAAAGTACGCGGAGGTCGAAGTCTCCCGAACGATCGATACATTCGCCGAGTCGGCTCGCCGCGCGTCGGACCTCGGCGGCGAGTACCACACACTGGATCAGACGACGCGCGGGCGGGCCTATCGAGCCGTCTGGCGGCGGTTCCCGCTCGGCCCGGTTGCCTGCATCACGCCGTTCAACTTTCCGCTCAATCTTGTCGCTCACAAGGTCGGACCGGCGATGGCCGCCGGGTGCCCGTTTGTCGTTAAGCCCGCATCGGCAACGCCCTTGTCGGCGCTCATGCTCGGCGGGGTGATCGTCGCGGCCGGCTGGCCGGCAAACGCGATCTCTGTCCTGCCGTGCCGGGCGTTCACCGGGCAGCGGCTGGCGGAGGACGAGCGGATGGCCGTTCTGAGCTTCACCGGCTCAGCAGAAGTCGGATGGGGGCTGCGGGCCAGAGCCGGCCGGAAGCGCGTCGTGTTGGAGTTGGGCGGCAATGCCGCGGCGATTGTGCATGGCGATGCCGATCTGGCCGATGCCGCCAGGCGGTGCGCCGTCGGCGGATTCGCGCAGGCCGGCCAGAGCTGTATCAGTGTGCAGCGAATCCTTGTCGATGCGGCGGCGTACGAGCCCTTCAAGAAATTGCTGCTGGAGGCAACCGCGACACTGAACGTGGGCGACCCGGCGCTGGCCGAAACCGACGTCGGGCCGATGATCTCCGAGGACGAAGCGAAGCGCGTTGAGACGTGGGTAGGCGAAGCGGCGGCGGGCGGCGCGAGAATCCTGCTCGGCGGAAAACGCGCCGGGGCGATTCATGCGCCGACAATCATTGAGAATCCGCCGTCCGCAAGTCGCGTGAATTGCTGCGAGGTATTCGGGCCCGTAGTGACGCTCGCGAAGTACGAATCATTCGACGACGCCCTGCGAATCGCAAACGAAAGCGATTTTGGCCTGCAGGCGGGCGTCTTCACGCGCGACATCTCGCGGGCCTGGCAGGCCTACGAAGCACTCGACGTTGGCGGTGTCATCATCAACGATGTTCCGACCTTCCGTGCCGAGAACATGCCCTACGGCGGCGCCAAGGCCTCCGGCTGTGGCCGCGAGGGCGTGCGCTTCGCGATCGACGACTACACCGAATGGAAGACGATGGTCGTCCGAACGTAGCCGCGCGAACTCGCACGCCGCCATCATTACCCCTACACTCATTTGCATGGCATTGCCTGTCGTCGCGATTGTCGGCCGCCCCAATGTGGGCAAGAGTTCGCTGCTCAACACCCTGGCGGGCAAGCGAATCAGCATTGTCGACCCTCTGGCCGGCGTCACGCGCGACCGCGTTTCGGCCATCTGCGAGCACAACGACGTCTATTTCGAGTTGATCGACACCGGCGGCTACGGCCACGAGGACCGCGACAAACTCACCAAGCAGATCGAACAGCAGATCAAGATGGCGATCGAGATGGCATCCTTGATCCTCTTCGTCGTCGATGTCCAGCAGGAGATCACGCCGCTCGATCGCGAGGTGGCCGATCTGCTTCGCGGAAAGAATGACCGCGTGCTGTTAATCGCCAACAAGACCGACACGCCGCGGCTCGAGTCGGCCGCCGGCGTGCTGCAGCGCCTCGGCTTCGGCGAGCCCATCTGCGTCTCGGCTCTGCACGCGCGAGAGACGCGCAGCTTGCTCGACGAAATCGTCCGCCGTCTGGACCGCGAAGCCGGCCCGCCGCCCGAACCAGTGATGAAGCTCGCGATCGTCGGCCGGCAAAACGTCGGCAAGAGCACGTTCATCAACGGGCTGGCCCAGGCCCCGCGCGTCATTGTGAGCGAAGTGCCGGGCACGACCCGCGACGCGATTGACGTGCGCTTCGAACTGGACGGAAAGACTTTTCTCGCGATCGACACGGCCGGCATCCGGCGCAAGGCGAAGAACGACAAACAGAGCATTGATTACTACAGCTTGATTCGATCGCAGCAATCGATCCTGCGTGCCGACGTCGTCTTGTTCATGCTCGACGCCGCCGAAAAAATCAGCGACGTCGACAAGAAGCTCGCTCGCTTTCTCGCCGACCAGCACAAACCGACGGTCATCGTCATCAACAAGTGGGACTTGGCGAAGGGCAAGGCCGGTTCTGACGACTACGGCGAGTACCTGACGCGAACCCTGCCGCCCCTGCTCACCGCCCCGCTTGCCTTCACCACGGCCACGCAGGATCGAAATCTCAAGGGCACCGTCGAGCTCGCTCAGTCGCTGTTCCGCCAGTCGCGCGAGCGTGTATCAACTGGCCAACTGAACCGCGCGATCCAGGGCGCGCTCGAGGCCTACCAGCCGCCATCCGACAAGCATGGCGCGGCGCCAAAGATCTATTACGCGACGCAGGTGGCGGTCTGTCCGCCGACGATCGTACTATTCGTGAACAACCCGGCCCTCGTCCGCGAAGACTACCGCCGCTTCATGGCCAGACGCCTCCGGGAAGCGTTGCCATTCCAGGAGATACCGATACGATTGCTGTGGCGTGCGGCCCACTCAGAGAAAAAGGGCCAGCCCGCCGAAAAACGGCCGGTACCGCGACGCAAGAGTCGGCGTCCGGGTAGATCGAGGGCGATATAAATGCCCATCGAATTCCACTGCGATCACTGCCAGACGGTCATTCGCGCACCGACGGAAGCGGGCGGCAAGAAGGGCCGCTGTCCGAAGTGTCAGAATGTCGTCTATATCCCCCTGCCACCGGAGGACACGGGCGAGATTCCGCTCGCTCCAGAGGACCCCGAAGATGAAAAGCGCCGGGCGGCGGCCGAACGGGAGCGACACGCTATTCAGCAAATGCTCCTGAAGGATCGCGTCGCACCCGGGGATACTGGCCCGCGCCAGCCGCGCGGCGCCGGCCCCGCCGGGCCAGGCGGCGCCGCTCCAGTGCCGGCGGTCGGTGATGTCCGCAAGGCCGTGGCCGAGTTTCTCGCCGCGATGGCCGAGGGTCGTCTTGACGCCGCCGAGCGGCAGGTGAAAGCCCTATCGACCGTCAAGGCCAAGGCCCTGTCGATGATCGAGTTGATGAGTACCGACGAGCAAATGGCGGTCGATTTCCCCAAGCTGCCACGGCCCGTGGTCATGGGGTTCCTCAAGCAGCTTCGCGGCCGAATAGGGTAGTCCCGGTTACATTCTGCCCCATGCCACGATTGGCATCGGGCGGCGGCCCGGGGGTGCAAAAGTTGTTGGAAACCCGCGTCAGGCGATTATAGTAGGTAGGGGAGTGGGTCCCGCCATAGGCACCGCATGACGCCTCAGCAGTCCCAGCGACAGACTAACGAAGCAGTGAGCCAGGTGGATGTCGGCTGCCCAAAATGCGGCGCGGCCTACCGCGTGGCGGCGACGCTGATGGGCCGGCGGTTCCAATGCCGCAAGTGTTCGCACGTTTGGCGCTGGGGTCAAAGGCAGAGTGCGACGACGGCGGGCTCCGGAATCACCATTCCGGGTTCCGACTCGCGGGTCGCGCCGCATCGCCCGGAAGAGGGATTGCCCGTCGCAGGCGCAACCAGTTCAAGCATCATCGACATGAGCTGGGCTGGGAAGTCGCTCGGACGCTACAAGCTGAAGTCGGTGCTCGGCCGCGGCGGAATGGGTGTTGTCTGGCGCGCAACCGATCCGACGCTGAATCGCGACGTAGCCGTGAAGATCCTGACCGCGCCGGGCGGGCACGCCTCGAACGGCTCGCTCAGCCGCGCCTTGTTTTTGCAGGAAGCACGAGCCGCGGCGAAGCTGAATCATCCCGGAGCAATCACCGTCTTTGAAATCGCCGAGGACCAGGGTTGCCAGTTCATCGCCATGGAATTGATGGAAGGCGGAATGCTGCGCGACCGGATCGAAAGTGTCGGTCCGTACGACCCGCGCGAGCTGTTTCGCCTGATGGTGCCGGCCGTGCGGGCCATGGCGCTGGCGCACGCCCGAGGGATCATCCATCGCGACGTCAAGCCCGGCAACCTGATGTTTGACGACCACGGGCAGCTCAAGCTCGGCGACTTCGGACTTTCGGATGTTGCCGGCGAAGCCGCGAGTGTCAGTTTGCGAGGACGCTCCGTCGGATCGTTGGGCTGGGTCGCGCCGGAGACGGCCCGCGGCGAGTCGACGACCGCGTCGAGCGATATCTATGCAATGGGGCTGGTCCTGCTCTACGCCCTCACCGGGAAGCCGTGGCTGGCGGCCGAGAGCCGCAGCAAGCTGCTCGAAATGCACCAGAACCCGCCCGAACTCGTCCTCGATGATGTGCCCGGCCTCACCGATGACGGCAAAGCGCTGCTGCATCGCTGCCTGGCACGCGATCCGGCCGACCGCTTCGCATCAGCCGATGAGTTGGCGACGTTCATGGATCACTGCGCGAACGAGCCGGACGAGCCACTCGTGCCGGAGAGCCAGGTCTCCAATCGAAACGTGCGCGTCGTTCTGATCAGCATAGCCATCGCTGTGGTCGCGATCGCGCTGTCGATCCTGTTCATATTCGGATACCTGGAGCGCCTCAGCCGCTCGCAGCGGACGCCGACCATCACGCCGACACCGAAGACGCGCATCATCGTTCCGGAGGTCGTACCCGCCGTACCACTGACGCCGCCAACGACGACGGCGCCAGCCGCGGCCGCCTCCGAGCCGTCTTCGTCGGCCGATCGCGACAATCGCGCCTGGCCGGGCCGCGTCGATGAGTCCAAGTTCAGATTCATCGCCAGCAAGGCAGGGCGCGTCTACCACACGCCGACGTGCGATGGCGGCCGACAGATCTTCCTTTCCAATCTGGAATCGTATAAGACGGCCACCGAAGCCGAGGCCGCCGGCAAGAAACCCTGTCCGCACTGCAAGCCGGTGGAGACCGCCACGCCCATACCGGTTCCGCAGCAGCCCCGCGAACCGTAACGCTCGCTAGAGCGAGGCGAAGTTTGACAGGACGACCTGTCCCGATTCCTGCGATTTCTCGGGTTGAAACTGGACGCCAAAAGTACGGCCGTCCCACACGACGGCCGTGAAGTCGACGCCGAACCGGGCGGACGCGACCGCGACTTCCGGATCGAGCGTCTGGGCGCGGCAGGTGTGATCGAAGAAGAACGAAGCCCCGCTCTGCAATCCGTTGAGAAGCGGGCATCGGGCGGCCCATTCGACCGGCGCCCAGCCCATGTGCGGGGGCTTGTATTGCCGCCGGATTGGGTCGGTTGCGTCGGTCTCGAACGGGATCGCCTTGCCGGGAACGATGCCGAGCCCCGTGTGCTCGCCCTCCTCGTATGAAACGTCGAGCAGGGCGTGCAGGCCGCTGCCGATTCCGAGAAACGGCCGGCCGTCGAGAACGGCGCGAACGAGACTTCCGACCAGCTCGCGATCGCGCAGCGAGCGGATCAGGGTCGGAAGCGGCGCGGTCCCGGCGAGCACGACCTTCGATGCCCGTTGAAGTTGCTCGACCGAATTGACGCGCTCGGCCGGCGCACCGGCATCGCGGAATGCACGCTCGAGCGGCCCCGAATTGTCTTCGCCGTGGTCAATGATCGCGATCATGGAAAGCGCTCGACGTTTGCACGGAACGTGAAACGACGCGACGCCCGCCATTGTCGCGGACGTCGACATCGTAGTTTCGAATTCTCGATGCGAACGCGGCTCAGCGAGCTGCGAGCCCGTTGCGCGACGAGTCCGCGGCGCCGACGCTGCCGATCTCCGACGCGCCGCCGTGCTTGATCACCGCGTAGAAGTCCACGCGGCGATTCTCCTTCCGGCTGCTCGCCGTCGAGCCCATCGCGCGCGGCCGATACTGGCTGCAGTTGGCCTGGATGACTTTGCTCGGCGCGATGCCGGCTTGGATCAGGTAGCGCGATGCGGTCAGCGATCGCTCGGCGCCAAGCTGCCAGTTGTCCTTCCAGCCGCTCTTGCGAATCGGTTCGTCGTCGGTGTGACCGAAGACGTAGATGTCACGATCGGAGTAGCGGCCGCGAATGTCGGCGACGAGCTTGTCGAGCGTCGACTTGCCGGCCGGCCGCAGCGTCGCCTTGCCCGAATCAAACAATACTTCGCCGGGTATGCTGATCATGTCGAAGCCGGGCATGTTGACCCAGCCCTTGGCGGCCGGGGCCTCGACGATGGTCGGAGGCGTACTGATCGTTGAGCCCGACGAGCCGCGCGAAGCGCGGTCGCGAGCATCGGCCAGTTCGCGATTCAGATCGCGCACGGCCTTCTGGGCTTCCTCATCCTTCGCGGTGAGTTCGTTGATCTTCGAATCGCGATCGGCAAGTTCTGCCTTCAGCGAATCGTTTTCCTTGGTGAGCTCGCCGATGCGCTTGTCCTTCGCGTCAGGACCGCATCCGACTGCGAAAAACGGGACCAGAAGTGAGAGCGACAGGGCTAGCGCCATGTTCATCCGTGACATACGACATACCTCCGTGTCTAAATGTGAGCCCCGCCCGAAACGCTTCGCGACAAGGACTTGGGCGTACGCTATATCAGATCAGTCCTCGTAAATCAACGAAGAAATCAGTGTCAGCACAGTTTCTATGACGAAGTGCTCGCGCCAGTTGTTCGCGCCGCGAGAAGAATTTGTGACATCACCGCGCTCAACGACATCGCCTTGCCGCAAGTTTTTCACAGAGGACGCGATGCGCGATTCAACCGTGTTTCGCGCGGCAGCTTTGTTCACAGCACAGCGACTTCGAAGCGAACATTTTGATTGCGTCGTGCGCGCCGTTCGGGTAACATGCAGACGCAGTGAACAGCAGTGGCGCGACTGCTGTTACTTTCGATGAAACATAACATTAGTGCTGATTTCGGGCGGCCCGCCATCGGTATGAACACGACGCCGGACGGCCTGTGACTTTGTGACACTATGCGATCTTCCAAGCGTCTGAATCCGGATAGTGTCTTTCAATATGTCAAAGATCGCCACGCGGGACTCGTTCGAGACTGGTTTGCCGAGCTGCGCGTCGGCGGGCTCGACCGCGGCGAACTCGTTGTCCAGGCCGCCAATCACGATCAGGCCGTCTATCTCGAACGCTATTGCCGGCCGGCATTTGTCGATGGAGCCCAGGCGGCGACCGGGCGGCTGGTGGGCGTCCGATTTGCGTACCGCAATGGCGGGCAGTCGCTTCATGATGTTGAGGCCGCGGCCGACGAGCCGTTGCTCCGCCTGAACGCCGAGTACACGTTTGATCGTTTCGTGGTCGGCCCGTGCAATCGGCTGGCCCATGCCGCCGCCATCGCGACAATCGAGGCGCCGGGGCGAATCTACAACCCGCTCTTCATCCACGGGACGCCCGGCGCGGGCAAGACCCACCTCGTTCAGGCCGTTTGCCACCGCATTCTCGATCTGAATCCGCGGACGCGCGTTGCGTACCTCTCGTGCGAGCTCTTCGCGAGTGACTACGTCGAAGCAGTCGCTTCCGACGCCGTTCACCGCTTCCAGGACCGGTATCGCCATGCCGACCTCCTAATCGTCGATGACGTTCAGATGCTCGCCCCCCGCGTGCGGAGCCAAGACGAGTTTTTTCACACCTTCAACTCGCTTCACCAGGAGCAACGACAGATCATCCTTACGGCCGATCGGCCGCCCGACGCGATCGCCGGACTGCAGGAACGGCTGACCAGCCGGTTCAAATGGGGCCTGGTCGTTGAGGTCGAGTTGCCCTGCGTCGACACCCGCGCCGCCATGGTAAGCAAGCGGGCCAAGCTGCGCGGCATGGAGATGGGCGACGATGTCGTCATGCTGATCGCCGAAGAAATACCCCGCAGCCCGCGCGAGCTGGAGGGGGCGCTCGCAAAGCTGCAGAACCAGTCACAGAGCAGCGGCGGTCCCATCACGCTCGAGCTGGCCCGCGAAACGTTGGGCGTCGCACAGCGACGGGCAAATCCCATCGTGCCGCTGCGGTCTATTCTCCGAACCGTTGCCGCCCGGCACGGGCTGAGAAAGCACGAACTAACGGGCCCGAGCCGAAGCAAATCGGTCGCCCTGCCGCGGCAAATCAGCATGTACCTCGCGCGGCGACTGACAAAGCACAGTCTCCACGAGATCGGCAAACAGATGGGCCACCGCGATCACACGACGGTCCTGCACGCCGAACGCGCGATCGGTGAACGCGCGGCGTCGGACCCCGAGATGCGCGGGTTGCTGGATGAGTTGGAGCGCGAACTCGTGCGCGAATGATGTCCGAATCCGTTTCACAACACGTCAACGAATTCCGCGCGCCGCCTGTGCATAGTCTGTGCCGAATGTCGACGTTGCACACGGGTATTCCGAGCGCCGGCGCGCCGTTGTGGGCGGCCGGCGACTTCACATCGTCGACCCGTCGACGGCCGCACAGGTTGCCGACACGGGCGGCGACGCCGCTTGTCGCGCTCAATGCTTTGCGACAAAATAGTCTGCAGTTCGCCGACCGTCCGGCACGGGGCTTCTCACAAGCACGACGAACGGCGGAGACGACAAGAATTTCTTACTTCGTTATTCATCGACGGAAGGTGTCATCATGAAAATCATGTGCGACCGGTTGGCCCTTCACGACGCCTTGACCGCCACGACCGCAGTTATCGCCACCCGGACACCCAAGCCCATCTTGCAGTGCATCCGGATTACCGCCTCAAAGGACGAGTTGGTTCTGACGGCCTACGACCAGGAGTTGGGCCTGCGATATCACATCAAGGAAGTCGAGGTCTCCAAGCCGGGCGAAACGCTCGTTCCCGGCGACCGCTTTGCCGCGATCGTCCGCGAATCGTCCGATGAGACGCTCGCGCTCGAAACCGAAGCCGACACCTGTCATGTCCGCGGATCCGACAGCCATTTCCAGGTATTCGGGCAGGACGTGCGGCAGTTTCCTCCCGTCCCGGAGCTGGATGGCGAGCCCGACCTGCGCGTCCGGGCCGATACCCTTCGTACCTGCATTGAGCGAACCGTCTTCTCGGCCGCCAAAGAGTCCACCCGATACGCCATCAACGGCGTGCTCTGGGAGAAGCGCGGCAAGAAACTGCAGCTGATAGCGACAGACGGCCGCCGCCTCGCAAAGGCCTCGGCCTCGCTGGAAAAGAGCGTCGGAAATGACGCGGACGTCATCGTGCCGTCGAAGGCCATGACGACCTTTAATCGGCTGCATGTCGATGCGGACGAGCCGATTGACGTCAAAATGTCGCCGAACCAGCTCATTGTCCGGACCGCACGCGCGACCATCAGCACCGTGCTGCTCGAGGGCCACTTCCCGAAGTACGACGATGTGATTCCCAAGGATTGCGACAAGAAGATCGAACTCGAAACGGCCGAGTTCCTGAGCGCGGTCCGGCGGGCGGCCCTGCTGACGAACGAAGAGTCGCGCGGCGTGCGTATCGCCGTTTCAGGTGAGGGGCTGGTCTTCAGCAGCCGGGCCCCGGAGCAGGGCGAGGCCACGATCCGCGTGAATGCGACCTACAGCGGGCCTAAGATGGAGATCGGGTTTAATCCGGCGTTCCTGGTCGACGCCCTGCGGGTATGCAGCGAAAAGGTGTCATTCGAGTTGAAGGAAACGAACAAGCCGGGCCTGTTGCGGTGCGGATCAGACTTCCTGTACGTCGTCATGCCGGTGAACCTGTCATGAGTCTCGACGCGGGCCGGCCGCAGCGCCGCCGACCGACGCGTCGTCAGGAATTGCTGGCCGACGCCGGGCTGGCTTGGGCAACGCCGGAACATCAACGGATATTCTGGACGCGGTACAACAAGCGTCGTCGGCCCGCCGCAGTGCCGCTCGGGGACGTGGCGAAATCGCTGATCGGCGGCCGGGATCTGCGGGCGGCTCTGAAGCTTGGGGCTCTGAGAGACCTGTGGGAACAGACGGTGCCGCCATCGATGCGGGCCCACAGCGAAGTCGTGGGTCTTCGCGGCGGACGACTGACAGTCTTGGTCGATGATCCGTCGATTCGATTCGCGTTCGAGCGCGAGATCGGTCGCAAATTGCTGGCGGCGATTCGAGCGGGTAAAGGCGGTACAGCGGTCCGCGAAATAAGCTATAAGCTCGGTACGATCGAGCGCGACGATATGAATAACACCCTGGGATCGGACGGCGACGAATAGCGATGCTCATGAGTACCCAACCCCAAAGCGACAAACCCGACGATTTGGAAGAGCCGGTTGTCAGTCCGCCGGCCGCCGGGCCCTCGTACGACGCGGACTCCATTCGCGTCCTCGAAGGACTCGAGGCCGTTCGCAAGCGGCCGGCGATGTACATCGGCGACACGTCGCAGGCCGGTCTGCACCATCTTGTCTACGAAGTGGTCGACAACGCCATTGACGAAGCGATGGCCGGCCACTGCAAGAATATCCTCGTCAAACTCAACACCGACGGTTCCTGCACCGTTCTCGACGACGGTCGCGGCATCCCGGTCGGTCCCAAGCGGGTTCCCGAGAACCCGGCCATTGACGGCAAGGACGCTCTCGAGATCGTGCTGACGGTTCTGCACGCCGGCGGAAAGTTCGACCGCAACAGCTACAAAGTCAGCGGCGGATTGCACGGCGTTGGCGTCAGTGTGGTCTGTGCCCTGTCGGAGTGGATGGTCGTTGAGGTCCAGCGCGACGGTGGCGTCTTTTCAATCCGCCTTGAGAAGAGTCACGTCGTCAAGCCGGTCGAGCAGATCGGCCAGTCGCGCAAGACCGGAACGCGCGTCGACTTCAAGCCCGACCCTGAGATCTTCCCTGATACAACCTTCAAGTATGAAACGCTCGCGAAGCGGCTGCGCGAACTCTCGTACCTCAACGAAGGTGTATCGATCAAGCTGGTGGACGAGCGCAGCGGCAAGTCCGAAGAGTTCCGGTTCCAGGATGGACTGAAGGAATTCGTCCGCTACCTGAACGAGGGCAAGGAGCCGCAGCACAAGCCACAGGTTCTCCGCGCAACCGACGACCAGCTTCGGCTGATGTGCGAAGTCGCCTTCCAGTGGAACGACGGCTACACCGAGAGCATCCTGGCGTTCGCCAACAACATTCACAACATTGACGGTGGCACGCACTTGACGGGCTTCAAGTCGGCCCTGACGCGGACGATGAACGCCTACGCCAAGAAGGAGAGTCTTCTCAAAGGCGACCTTGTCCCTACCGGCGAGGATCTTCGCGAAGGCCTGACCGCGGTCATTTCGGTCAAGGTTCCCGAACCGCAGTTCGAGGCACAGACCAAGGTTCGCCTCATGAACCCTGAGGTCGAGTCCTTTGTCGAGCAGACGGTGAACACCCAGCTCGGCCATTGGCTGGAGGAAAACCCGGGTGACGCGAAGCGCGTCATCCTGAAGGCCGTGTCGGCTGCCGTCGCGCGCGAGGCGGCCCGCAAGGCCCGCGAGGCCGCGCGCAAGACGGCCCTGTCGAGCGGCAACCTCCCCGGCAAGCTCTGGGATTGCAGCAGCCGCGATCGCGAATCGACCGAAGTCTTTCTCGTCGAGGGCGATTCGGCCGGCGGATCGGCCAAGCAGGGTCGCGACTCACGCTTCCAGGCGGTCCTGCCGCTGAAGGGCAAGATCCTTAACGTGGAGAAGTCGCGGTTCGACCGCGTCCTGGCCCACGAAGAAATCCGCATGATCTTCCAGGCCATCGGCTGCGGCATCGGCCAGGACGAGTTCGACGTCGAAAAGCGCCGCTACAGCAAGATCATCATCATGACCGACGCCGACGTTGACGGGAGTCACATTCGCACCCTCCTGCTGACGTTCCTGTTCCGGCACATGCGTCCCCTGATCGACCGCGGCCACATCTTCGTCGCCCAGCCGCCGCTCTACCTGCTCAAGAAGGGCAAGAAGGCGGAGTATGTCCTCAACGACGTCGTCATGAATCAGAAGCTGCTCGAGTGGGGCATCGACGGCACACGCCTGGTCGTTCATCACGCCGGCAGCGATCGCGAAGTCGCCGGCCGCGCGCTCCGCGACCTGGTGGAGGTCGTCGATGCGATTGCCGCGCGAGCGCGACAGCTCGGCCGCCGCGGAATCGGGCTGAACGAGTTCCTCTCACGGCACCGCGACCCGAAGTCGGGCGCCCTGCCGACGGTTCGGGCCGAATCGAATTCCGAGGAGCGTTACTTCTATAGCGACCAGGAGTTTCTCGATTTTCGACGAACGCTCGAGCAGCGCTGCGGCGAAATCGAAGTCATCGACGGCACGCTCCTGGGCGTCGGCGATTCGCCGACCAACGGCGATGGAGCGCCGGTCCGGCTCATACGCTGGGAGTTGACCGAATCTCGCTCGCTGGCCGAGCTGCTCGCGAAGTTGGAGTCGGCCGGGCTGACCCTCGACGATTACTTCGCGAAGCGCGAAGAGCTGGTGACGGGCGAGCTGCCGCCGGCAAAGTTTGTCCTCATGCCCGCACAGGGCGAGCCCGTTGAGCTGGCCAACGCCGCGGAGCTGGGCGACGGCGTCCGCGAGATCGGCCGGCGCGGCGCCGAGATCAAGCGCTTCAAGGGTCTGGGCGAAATGAACGCCGACGAACTGTGGGAAACGACACTCGATCCCGAACGCCGCTCGCTGATGCGTGTCGTCGTCAGTGAAGACGCGGCCGACGCCGAGCAGCAGGATGTCGACGGCCGCGCCGCCGACCGCATCTTCTCGATCCTGATGGGCGACAACGTCGAATCGCGCCGCGAGTTCATCGAGGCCAACGCCATCCACGTCAAGAACCTGGATATTTGAGCCCATGACGGACGCTGCAGTCGGCGCCCCTCGGCGCATCGGCCTCGTCGAGCGATACGACAAAACGTCGCGGCCGCGGCTGTTCCTCGCGGTCGTCGTTGTCGTGCTCTACGTGCCGAGCTTCTTCCTGTCGTTCATCGTCGACGACTATCGAAGCGTGCGGCAGTTCCGCGATTACCGTGCCGGCCGGATCGATCGGCTTCACCTCTACGAGTTTGTGCGGAATCCGCAGCAGGTTGCGGCGGAGCGCGATGCGTGGATATATCCATGGTGGATCGCGGACGATCTGCGGTTTCGATTCTTCCGGCCGGTTGCCGAGCACAGCTTGTACTTGGACTACCTGCTCTTTGGCGAGCGCGCGCTCGGCTATCGGATCACGAGCATCGTTCTCTACATCCTCGGGGTGTGGGTGGTCCTCGGGCTCTACCGAACGCTGGCTGACGAACGCCGTGCGCGTTGGGCGGCCATGATTTTTGCCATTGCAGGGGGGCACGCGATTCCGGTCATCTTTCCATCCGCGCGATGCGATCTTTGCGCGCTGGCAGCCGGGATTCTCTCCATCTGGATGATGGCCCGGTTTCTGCTGGCTGGAGGGGCGTGGCGGCTGCTGTCGGCGATCGTCACTTATCTGATCGCATTGGGTTCCAAGGAGGTCTCGCTTGGGCTGGTACTGGGGCCGCCGTTGATGTATTGGGCACTGAGCGGGCGAGAGCCCATCGACGCGTCATTCCGTCGTCGCGCGGCAATCGCGACAGCCTCCTTCGGCATCGTCGCCGCGGCATTTCTGGCGTTTTATGCGGCCGGTTCGTACGCGAGCAACGGCGACATGATGCTCGATCCGTTGCGCGCGACGAGCGACTATCTGGCTCGCGCGCCGGGCCGTTCGTTGCTTCTGCTGATTAGCTGGGTGATCCAGATCAATCCGTTCCTTCTTTATTCTCACGAACAGCAGGCGATCGCGAAAATCTGGCTGATCATGGCGGGGATTCCTGCGCTGGCCCTCTTTTCATGGGCCGTTTTTCGGTGGAACGCCAAAGACCGGTCGGTGCAGGCCATGGCAATCTGGTCGCTGATCTTTCTACCGGTGCTGGCGTGCACGCCGGCCGACGATCGCGTGATGACAATCCCATCCGTTGGATTGGCTTATCTGACGGCGGCCTGGTTGACGCACCGCAAGAACGGTCCACTGGTGAAGCTGGCCGTGGTCCTATTCATTGTGATTCCCATCGTCTACACCGAGGCCGTCATCGCGGGCGTGGCGTTGGTGGAGTGGAAGGCGAACCACCAAATAGACGCAGGAGCTGCATCGTTTCGGCGACCCGTGAATCGGGATGACACGGTCTTCTTCCTGAACGCGCCGCAACCGGACGATGCACTGTGGGCCCAGGATCGCGCGGATGCGCGAATTGGCCCGCAACGGCCGGGCGTTGCCGTGCTGAGCGACATCATCGAGCCGGTGGTGGAGCGGGTCGGCCCACGGACGCTCAAGCTGACGACGCAGCGCGAGCATTTTCTCAGCAGCTTTGTGGGACGGATGGCCCGCGTCCGGGGAAAGCGGATTCAGCAGGGTGTGCCCATTGATCATGGCGAGTATTCCGTGATGCCCACGCGTGTCGAAGGCGGTCAAGTGACCGAACTGACGATCGACTTTCGGCGCCCACTCGATTCAGATCAGTATCGATTCTTCATGCTCAGCGTCTTCGGGTCGCCGGCGGAGTTTCGTTTCACGACAACTCAACTAGCGAAGTGATGACTCGCTGCGGCGCGCCGCCCAACGCGACCGGGGCGTTGGCATGGATACCTCCGGGCCGCAGGATTTGAATCGTGGTCCAGCCCAGTCGGTTCGGCGCGATAAAGTCCTTGGCGGGGTTGTCGGCGACATACGTGCAGCACGCGGGGGCGGCTCCGAGCCGGTCGGCCATCGATTCGAATGCACGTGCATGGGGTTTGGCGAATCCGGGGCCGAGTTCGTCGGTCAGAATGACCATGTCGACGAGCGGCGCGACGCCAAGTGCGTCGATTTTCTTCTTCTGCTGATGCGCCGGCCCGTCGGTGATGATTCCGAGGCGGGCGACGTTTCGCAGGCGGCGAAGTGCGGCCGCGGCATCGTCCGCGAGTCGAATGCGCGGGGCGTGACGTCGATAGGCGTCGGCCAGTTCGTGGATCAGCCCCGCGTCGGCCGGCAGCCCGAGGGATCGAAGCGAGTCGTCAAAGACGTGGCGTCGATCGCCGTGTTCCAGCGAGTACTGCATGGCCGCGACGGCGCGAGTCGCATCGCCGCCGAGACGATCTCGAAACCGTTCGGAGACGAATTGGTAGCCGCTCAGGGCATAGTCGCGCTCCAGGTAGAGCGTGTCGTCGAGATCGAAGATGACGGCCCGATCGGGTGGCATGTCGTTGACGGGCGACAGGGTTAGCGCGCCCGGCCCTTGATCCGCGACGCGTCGCGGTAGACGGCATGATCGTAGCGCAGCATGTGCAGCCCGTTGCGGAAACCGTCGATGCGCACTCGTTGCGGATGTCCCATGCGATCGGCGAGGAGCCAACGGGGAAAGTCGGCGCCGGCCGCGACGGAAAGAGGCATTCCGCCGCCGACACGCGGGTTAATCTCGATCACGCGCGTGCGCCCGTCGGCCGAGCGAATGCACTGAATGGTGATGACCCCGATGCAATCCCGGAACGAGCGTATGACTTTTGCGCCGAGCGCGATGATCCGCGGGTCTTTCACTACGCAGCCCTTGCTGACTTCGCCGGTTCGGACTTCGAGCCGTTGCCGCGGAACGATGCAGTGCGGCTTGCCGTCGAAGCCGGCGTAGGCGTCCAGCGTGAACTCGATTCCGGGTACGTATTCCTGGATGATCGGGTCGGTGACGCGGCGAGCGAGCACGTTGAGAGATTCGCGCTCCTCGCAGACAAAATGGCCTCGGGCGGCGCTGCCTGCTCGGGGCTTGATGTAAAGCGGAAATCGCAGCGATCTTCGCGCGAACACCTCGTCGAGCGACCACGTTGGCGGCGTGTCGATTCCCGCCGTCGACAGATGCTGGTAGCAAAGCAGCTTGTCGCGGCAGATCGCGACGACGCGGGGCGTCGACACCAGCACTGTGCATCCGATCGCGGCGAAACGCTGCCGCGCCATCGCGAGCAGCAGCAGATCCGAGTCGATCAGCGGCACCAGCAGGTGAACCGACTCCTGCTTGACCAGTCGCAGCAGGAATTCGATGTAGTCCGGGCTGTCGATCGGCGGGGAGATGCGGGCCCGATCGACCAGGTGCATGGCCGGGGCGGTCCAGCTTCGATCGGTGCCGTAGGCGATCAGCTTCCGCCCGAGCTGCCGGGCCGCATCGCGGAAGTTCTCCAGGAGCTCGACCCGGCGGCCCACGCAGCAAAAAAGCGCGCGGATCGGCCCTCTCGCGGGAATCGGCGTTGGGAAGTCGACGAGCGGGTGCTTCATGTGCGGATTACCGTGCGACTGCCTTGCAGCGTTGCAGAATCAGCGAACGGCGTCAAGCGTACGCGGCTCCTTATCTTCGACGACGCGTCGAACGACTTGAATCGTGTCGGCGTTTTTTGCGTCGGTCGGCGACTGTCGCCCGCCCGTGACAGCCCTGCGATCGCGGGCGCGACGTTCAACGCGCTGCGAGGCGGCTCATTTTTCAGGATTGTCGCGCGGGATTTTATCCGGTCGAAGTCTCCCGCCAGTATGCCTGCGCGGGTTAGTAGCAGTGTGGCGACATTCCACCAACGCGCGGCAATCGACGCGTGAATGCGGCCTGATCGTGCCCGGAGAATGGGTCATAGGTCGAAATATCGGTGCCGATATTACCGGCACGATTGGGCGTCGTCCGCGCTTCCACGAGCGTTCGCACCGGATTATCCGGTAGTGGCGATACGGCTGGAACGCGTGACGGCAGGGAGCATGAGCGTGACTACGTTCGCAACGAATCGAGCGATCCACACTCTGTCGGCCGCGCGCTGCCTCGCGTTGACGCTGGCGCTGCTGACAACCTCCGGCTGCGAGCGCGCGTGGCGGAACGGCTTTCTGGATCCGACGCAAACAGGGCGATTTGAATCCAAGCCGATACGCAACGAGATCCGGCGCACGCTCGGGCCGCTCGAAGAACCAGAAGGAATCCCGGGTGCCGTTGAGCCCACGCGCGAAGATCTCGTCGTCACCTACGAAGAGTCTCCGATTGATCGTGGCGATGTAATCGACATTTCGATATTCGAATTGATTGTTCCGGGTCAGCCGGCCGACATGCGACGGCTGGTCAACGAGGTGGGCTATATCACGCTGCCGACGCTCGGCGCCATGAAGGTCGTCGGGCTGACGCCGCGCCAACTGGAGCTCCAGCTCGTCGAGAAGCTGAAGTCGGATGGCGTACTGCAGGAACCGGAAGTCGCCGTGAATGTCATTCAGTCGCAGGCGAGGCGCTTTTCGGTCGTCGGCAACACCAACAAGGTTGGCGAGTATCCACTCCCGCGGCCGGACTTTCGGGTGATGGATGTCATCGCGTCGATCGGTCCGATTTCTCCGTTCCAACAGAAGTTGTATGTTCTTCGGGGCGGCAAGCCGGCCCCACAGACCACGCCCGGGGTCGAAAAGCATTACGATTCTGCGCGACCCGGTGGTACGACTCGCCCGGCTGAAAAGGACCCGTTTGCCGAAAGCGATGGTATAAACAGCGTTGCATTATCGGACTTTGACGCGGGCCGGCCGGTTCCAGCCGCCCCGCAAGGTGCTTCGTTGCTCGATGAGATCGATCCGGCGATGGCCAGGCATGACTCGACGGCTCCTCCGGAACTGCTTTCGTCAAAGGGATCCGGCGCAGCCGAAGTCACGCCGCCAGGGTCTTCCTCGCGTGGTAGCCCTTCAGGCACGGACTTTCTCGAACTGATCGATAGCCGCAAATCGCAGCCCGCAAATGACTTAGACGGATCTTCCACGAAGAAGCCCGGCGGCAACTGGGTCTACGTTAACGGTGAGTGGGTCGAGGTGGCCGGCGCGGCAACCAGCCAGATGGCTCCGACCTCGGCCCGGACTGGCACCGTAGACATGACGGGGACCGGCAAGCACGACGGCGTCGATTGGGAAGCCCTGAGCCAAGCCGAGTCTCCATTGAGGATTATCGAGGTCGCCGTCGACGCGCTGCAACGCGGCGAGATGCGTTACAATCTTGTGATTCGGCCGAACGATGTGATCAATCTCCCGGCTGAAGCGACGGGCGAGTACTTCGTCACTGGCCATATCGCTCGCCCCGGGGCGTACAGCCTGAATGGTCGCAGCACGACCGTCAAAGAGGCGGTGGCGGCGGCCGGTGGCTTCGATTTGGTTGCATGGCCGAGCCGGGCCGAAATCATCCGGCGGCTGCCGGGAGACCAGGAAGAGATTCGGTCGATCAACCTCGATCGAATTCTGGGCGGCGACGAGCCCGACTTCTTCCTGCGGCCCAACGACATTATCAACGTCGGCACGACGGCCGCGGCGCCGTTCTTGGCAACCATTCGCAACTCGTTCCGCATGAGCTACGGGTTCGGGTTTGTCTATGATCGAAACTTCGCGGATATCGACTCGTACAGCCCGAAGATTAATCCCCAGGTCATCGACCAGGCGCGAAGTGCCGAGCGGCGGCAGCAATTCGGTATCCCGATTGGCTTCTAGTTCGGGCCGGGCGTCAGGAGTGTGTGCATGACGCCGGCCGATTTGGAGACCGCCTCGTCTTCTCGGGCCGCGACAGATCCGGCGATCGCGGCCGATTCCGGCGCGGCCCACCCCGTGTCCATTCGACGGCGCACGAGCGCTGCTCCACCCCCTTCACTGATCGAGCTGCTCGGGCCGACCGGCCTCACGCGACTTGTGCTGCTCGCGGCCGCGCTGGTCTGGGTCTACTGGGACCAGTTTGTGCGCATGGTCTATTACTGGACCAATAACGCGGACTGGTCGCACGGCTTTCTCATTCCACTGTTCTGCATCTATTTCGTTCACTCCAGGAGAGACATGCTTGCCGCCACTCCGGTCCGCCCAAGCTGGCTCGGATTGCTGGTTGTGATCGGGTCGCTCGCGATCTACATCTATTCAATCCGCCTGAAGATCGGCTACCCACAAGCGCTATCAATCGTGACGGCCATCGCCGGCCTGACCCTGCTGAACTGCGGGTGGCGCGTGCTGTGGCGGACAGCGTTCCCGATCGGGTTCCTGGTTCTAGCGCTTCCGCCGCCGGAGTACATCTATCGCGCGATCACTCAGCCGCTCCAGCAGATCGCGGCGTTTGCCGGCGAGCATGTCCTGCGATTTCTGCCAAGCATCATCGTTGAGCGGAATGGAATCAACATAGCGTTCGACAACATCGCCACCGGACGATCCGGGTACTTCACGGTGGCCGGCGCTTGCAGCGGGATGCGCTCGCTCATGGCCTTTGTCGCGCTCGGACTGGCGATGGCCTACTTCGCGCCACGCCCGATGTGGCATCGCATCATCATGGCCGCGATCGTTGTCCCGGTCGCATTGTTCTGCAACGTCATACGCGTCGTCGTGACCGGAGCATTGCACATCTACGGACAAGAAGACTGGGCGAAGGGCACACCCCATTCGGCGCTCGGCATCGTCACCTTCGCGCTCGGCTTTGCGATCTATTTCGGCGTGCTCTATGTGCTGGATCACCTGTACGTCGCAACGGATGAGGAAAGAGGGGAAGCAGAAACGTGAGCGAGATTCCCGGACACATGAACGGGCCGCGACGGATCGGGCTGGGTGCGCCGTTCTTCGCCGGCCTTGTGACGCTGCTCGTCGCCGGCGGCCTGCTGCAGTACGCGCGAGCGAGCGGCAGGCTTTATCTCAAGAAGGAAAAGGTTCCTCTCGTACGGGAGCTGGATCAGATGCGCACCGACTGCGTCGCCCCGTATATCGTGCGAGATCGCACCGTGCTCTCCGACGAGACCGTTTACGAATTGGGAACCAAGCAATATGCCCAGTGGATCATCGAGAATCCGAACTCGCGCGGCTCAATGTGGCAACGTTCCGCGTCGATGTTCGTGACCTACTACACGGGCGTTCAAGACCAGGTCCCTCACGTTCCCGAAGAATGTTACTACCAAGGCAACGCCAGCCCCGCCGGCAGCCGCGACATTGATTTCTCACTCCCCGGCGGCCGCGTTTATCCCGTTCGTCGTTTGAGCTTTCTGCCGCCGCGCGGCAACGGAACTCGCGTCTTTGTTTATTACACATTCATCGTTAACGGCGACATGGTCTGCGACCGCAATCAGGTTCGGTCGCGAATGGGGCGAGAGTCCGAGCGATATTTGTATTACAGCAAGATTGAGCTATGCTTTCAGAGCTTGGCCGACGAAGAAGCTCCGCCCGACATGGACCGCATGGCGGAGCGTTTGCTGGGCCAGATCATCCCGGTATTGCTGAAGGATCACATTCCGGATGTCGCCGCGCTGGAGCGGCAAGCCGCCGCCGGCGGATCATGATTCGATTCTCAAGCTTCGCAGAGGAATATTCATGGCAACAAAGCTGAACAAGACGCTCGTGGGCGTCCTGACCGTCGGTGCGATGCTCGTCATGGGCGTCGTCGGTTTCTTGCTCATCTACAACCTGCCCGGCGCCGACCCGACGAAGTTCGAAGCCGACGGTAAGGCCGCTGAGGACAAGGGCGACTGGAAAGTTGCGTCTGAGAATTACTACCGCGCGTTCCGTCTTGACCGCCGTGCGACACCGACCCAGAAGGCCGACCGACTGTCAAAGGTCGCCCGCTGCCTGTTCGAGTTAGGCGAGTTCCAGCCCCTGCGCGAGTTTGCCAAGCAAGCCCGAGTCTTCGATTCGCAGCACAAGCCCACCCAGGAACTCCTCGTCAAAGCCGAATACGAACTTGCCAAGAGCTTTCCCAGTTCGCCGCAATGGAAGGTTGTGCTCGACGATTCCGATCGACTCGTGAAGATTGATCCGCAAAACGCCCTCGGCCAGGAGGCGTACGGCACAGCCCTTCTTGCGCTTTCCGGCGAAGATCGCAGCTATCGGGAGAAGGGCGAGAAAGCCCTTCGCGAGTCGCTGAAGGTCAACCCGTCCAATACTGAAGCCCTGGTGCAATTGGCGGAGTTTCTGCACTCTGAGAATCGCTCGGACGAGGCAGACCAGCTTCTCGCATCGGCGATTGATCGAAGCGCCACGTCCAACGAAAAAGAGGCCCAGGCCAAGCTCCTGGTCTACAAGGGCAAGCGTTTGCTGATGAAGGGCGACCTCGACGCCGCGTCGAAGGAATTCAAGGCCGCCGAGGAACTGATGCCCGGCCTGTCCGACTCGCATGTCGCGCTCGCGGCCTACTGGATCTTCAAGGGCAAGGACTCGCTCAACGACGCAATCGCGGAGCTTATCAAAGCGAAGACGATCGATCCAAAGGCGAGCGAGGTCTACCTCACGCTTGCGCGGGTATATCAACAGCAGGGCAAGGTTGATGATCAACTCAAGGTCTTCGACGAGGGCCTTGCGGCCATTCCCAAGGGCGACGGCTTTCGGTCGATTAAATCGAACTACCTGCGCGTCCTCATGATGAAGGAAGCAATGGCGCAGTGGCTCTCGAGGGGCGAAACCACGACGAGCCCTGCGGAGTCGATTTCGAAGGCGGAGGCATGGCTCAAGCGTGCCACCGACGAAGTCGGCCCCGATCATCCCGAGGTCCGGCTGATGCGCGCCCGGCTCAAGCGGGCCCAGAACAAGCTCGTCGAAGCCACGCGAGAAACTGAGCAGCTCGATCAATCTCTCGGCCGGTCGCGAAACGTCGAGGTCAAAGCGCTGCTTGCCGATCTCTATGCCCAACAAGGGCAGAACGGCGCCGCCGCCGACGCCCTGCGCGAGGCGATCGCGGCCGCACCGTTCTCGTCCAACCTCTATTTGGCGCTCGCGAAGATCCTGCTCCGACAGGGCGCTTACGAGCAAGCGCTTCGCGCCCTGCAACCCGAGGGGTTTCCGGGTGTTCGTCGCGAGCTCGAGGGTAATCGCGAGGCCGCCCTGATCCGATCCGACTGCTTTCGCGCATTGAATCGTCCGGAAGACATCGAACGGGAACGAAAACTCATCGAAGAAGGCGGAGGATCGCCGATCGACCGTCTGCGTAGCGCCCAGTTGCTTGCGGCGCAGGAACGCATGGACGATGCCGCAGCCGCCGTCCGAGCGATCATCAAGGATGACCCCAAGAATATCCAGGCATACACCCTTCTGGCGCAAATCCTGGCCACAAAGAAACCGGCGGACGAAGCTGGGGCGCGCGAGGCGGTCGAGGCCGGCCTTCGCGCCAAGCCCGATGACCGAAGTCTCAAGCTCCTTTCGCTCAGTCTCAACCCGAACGAGGACCCCGAGGTCCGCAAGGGCAAGCTGCTGGAGTTTGTCAACGCCGAGACCAACCCGTTCTTCCGCGCGATCATGACGTACAACTATTACATGCAAAACGGCGGCAACGACGAAAAATCGCTCGCCGCCGCCAAGACGGCGCTCGATGAGGCCGAGAAACTCGAACCCAACTCACCCATGGTTCTTGAGCAACAGTTCAAATTCGCTGTCCGGCGCAAAGACTGGGCCGCTGCCGAAAAATACGTCGAGCGCGATAAGGAACTGAATGCCGACGGCACGCGCGGCAAGATCATGCGTGGCCGACTCGCCATGGCCCGGAATGAATTCTCCAAGGCAATCCAGTTCTACCGCGAGGGCCTCGCCGAGTACCCGTCCAACTCGCAGGCATGGACGCTTCTGGCCGGCGCCTATCTCATCAACAATCAGCGGGCCGAGGCCCGCGCCGCCCTCGACCAGCACGCCCTCAAGCTCGACCCGGCCAACGGCGACGCAAATCGCATGATGGCCGCCTTGCTCATCGAGCAGGGCGACCGGGCTGCCGCGAAGCCTTACCTGACCGCCGCGGCGCGCGCGCTTCCCAATGACACCTTCGTCAAGGAACAGGCCCAGCTGCTTGCCGAACAGGACGATCCTGTCGCCGGCATCGCCTCTCGCGAGAAAGTCCGAGCAAGCGACCCGACCAACATTCAAAACCTTATTACCCTTGCCGGACTCTACGCCAAGACCAAAAAGCCGGACCAGGCCGACGAGTGCCTCCGGGCTGCCCTCGCCGAGAATGACAAGCGAATCGGCGACGGCAATCGCGAAGCCTACCGCACCGTCTACGAGGCCGCCCGCATCTACGGCAAGCAGCTCGATCGTCCGGCCGACGGCGAAAAGGCCCTCTCCGAACTTCTCAAGAAAGTGGAAAAGAAGGAGGACAAAGCCGGCATCGCCTCGATGCTGGCGGCCTACTACGACGACCTCGACCTCCAGGAGAACGCCGAGCGCTACTACCTGCTGGCCGCCACGCTCTCGCCCACAGCAAACGTCACGGCCGCCGCCGGGGAGTTCTATGCCCGGATCAACCGCGCCTCCGACGCCCTCGACTGGTTCCAGAAGGCCCGCGACCTGGCCAAGGATGACCCGGCCATCCTCCCCACCATCCAGCAGCGCATCATCCAGTCCGTTATCATGCTCCGCGACAAGAAGCGGGCTGCCACCGAGATCGACGCCTACATTGCCGCTTATCCCGACGACGAGCAGGGCCCGCTCTTCAAAGGCCTCTTCTATCTCCAGCAGGGAGACGTCGGACAGGCCGAAAAGGCCTTCCAGCAGCAGCTTGAAAAGAAATCCGACTCCGCCGTCGCCCTGTGGCAATACGGTCAGATCCAGGCCATGCGACAGCGCTGGCCGATCGCACTCGACATGCTCAAGAAGGCCAAGGCCTTCCGGCCCGACGCCTTCAACTACGAACACCGCATAGCACTCGGAAAGGCCCTCATCGCGTCCGGAAAGTTCGAAGAGGGAATCGCCGAACTCCAGTCCATCCTGAAGGAGTCCCCGGACGCCGCCAACGCGGCCACCGCCCTCATCGAGCAATACATGCGAGCCGACCCGCCGCGCCTGGGCGACGCCGAGTCCCTCGCGTATGACTACATGCGGCGATTCCCCGATGACTACCGCTGGCCGCAGTTCATTGGCCAGATCGGCGTCGCCTCCAAGGACAGCCGCAAGGCCATTACCGGTTTTTCCCAAGCCGTTCAGGCCAGCAAGTTCGCCACAAGCCCGGTCCTCCAGCTCATCGCGGCAATGGAAGCGGCCGGCCGCTACGACGATGTGATCGCATTTGTGACGAAGGCGCTTCCGGCCAATCGCCGCCGCCGCCTTCCGATGGCGGAGGCCGCACTCGGTAAGGCGTACGCAGCCAAGAAAGAGCCTGAGGAGGCCAACAAACACTTCGACGCTGCGCTCACGGCCGCACGCGACGACTTTGAGGCATACCGCTTCATAGCCGCGACCATGGCCGTATCGCTCGGGGTAGAGTCGGCGCTCGACCAAGCCCAGAAACGGCTGGCGGCGGATAAGGCCGCCGGTCGCAGTACATCGGAGAGCCTTAAACTTATGATGCAGCTGCTTTTCCAGCTACAACGATACGACGAGGCAGTCCGTGTTGGCGATGAAATCATCGACAGTGCCGACCGCGACGACGATCTGTTGTTTGGTCTGTTGGGGCAGGCCATCACGCTTACGAAGATGGGTAAGTTCCAGGATGCCAAGGAGAAATACGAGAAAGCGCTGGCGCTCGACCCGTCCAGCCCTCTCGCCCTGAACAATGCGGCCTACATGCTCGTAGATAACTTGAAGCAGCCCGCGGAGGCCCTCAAATACGCCGAGCGTGCCGAGCAAATCGCCCCGCGTGACGCCAATACCGTCGATACGCTGGGTTGGGCGCTGGCCGAGTCTGGCCGGCTGGGCGATGCCGAGGGGACTCTCTTGAAGGCGGTCGACCTCGATCCGGGCAACATCCCGGCCTTGTACCACTTGGGGATGGTCTATCAGCGGATGGGTAACAAAGAGGATGCCCGAACTCGCTTTGAAGCCGCCATTCGCGCGGCAGAAAAGGCGAAAGAAACCGAATTCATGGAAAAGGCCGAAAAAGCCCTCAAAGAGCTGTCAAGCCAGAAGTAATCCTGCGGCCGATGTAATAGACGGCCGTTGATGTATTTGTGAATGCCCCCGGGTCGCGCGCTTGCCGCGGCGGCGAGTGGGACCGGAAGGCACGCGCACAGCAACAGAAGACCGACGGCCGGTCGGGGAATCCGGCCTGGAAACGGCGACGTACACCGCATGAGGTTGCGATCAACATGACGACACTGACAGCCGCATCGGGATCGAGTCCGCTTTCCGGTCAGGGCGGGATATGGCCGGCCCAACATCGGCGACCGGGCGGTCACGCGGGGGGCGGGGGCACCGGCATTTCGCTGACGGCCGGCGACATTCTTCGGGCCGTCCGTCAACGCATGATCATGGTGCTCTTTGTCTGGCTTCTGATCGTCGGGTTGACCATCGGCCTGACCGTTCTATGGATTCAATACGCGCCGGAGTTCCGAGCCGAGGCACACGTCAAGGTTGAGTCGGTCACGCCGGGAGATGTCCTCGCTGAGGACCGGCTTGGCAATCGAGCCATGACGCCGCTGGAAATGGAGGCCCTCGTGAAGGACCAGGCCGTCCTTGTCACGAGCCCGGACGTGCTGCGCGACGCGCTCGAATCGCCCGAAGTGAAGGAAACGACCTGGTACCGCGAACTCATGCTCAAGAACGATCCAACGCTGGACCTGGCGAAGGAGCTGGAGAGCATCCTTTCGGTCGCGCCAATCCCCGCCACGAGCTTCATGCTCGTTCAAGCATCCGGCCGCAACCCGAGCGATCTACCAAAGATCGCAAACATGGTCGTTGGCAAATACATCTCCAAGGTGAACGAGATTCAGAAGAACCGCTTCCGATCCGAAGTCGATCGACTGACAAAGGAGGCCTCGACCGCCAAGTCACTACTCGATCAGCAGAACCAAAACCTCGACAACCTTCGCGGACAGCTTCCGGCCGCCGTGTTGACCGGCGGAACCAATCCGGTCAACGAGAAGTTGATGACCCTTACCGCGCTTCGGACCGAGTTGGAAATGCAGAAGCTGGGGCGAAAGCAGCTTTGGGAAACACTGCGCGACATGAAGGCCGATGAAATGCCCATCACCGCCGACATGCAGGCGGCCCTAGCGATGGATCCCATCCTCGCCGACCTGCGCTCGCGGCTGGACTACGGCCGCACGTCGCTCGAGACCATTTCGTCCACGTATGGCCCCAACCATCGGCAGTCGAAGCAGATGGCGGCAATGGTGCAACAGTTGTCCGACCGGCTCGCGAGCGCGACGCTTGAGAAGATCAACGAGTACCGCAACCAGCAGCTCGACCAGGCCCGAAACGACTACTACCAAGCCCAGGAGCAGGAGCAGAAGCTCGCCGAGCAGGTCGAGCAGGTGCAGGCCGAGCAGCGCGACATGGACACCAAGATCGCGCGGTACATGCGGGAGCTCGAGGAGCGCGAGCGGCTTCGCGAGAATCACCAGAATCTCTCGCAGCAGCTTGAATACCTGAATCAACAGCTTCGCCGTGAGAAATCCGTCCGCATTCAGCAGATGTCGCGCGCGGAAGAGCCGAAACGTCGACACAGTCCCCAGTGGCTTATCAACGTTCCGATCGGCATTGGTCTCGGCCTGATACTCGCGGTCGGTCTCGCTGTGTTGTTGGAGGTCATCGACACATCGGTCCGCACACCGCGCGACATCCAGCGCCACATCGGGCTGCCGGTCCTCAGCAGCATTCCCAACATCGACGACGAGGAGATTGAAATCGGCCGCATCGAGATGGCGTCCATCGAGTCGCCACACTCGGTGATCGCCGAGACCTTCCGCCAGCTCCGAACGAACCTCTTCTTCTCGGCCCCGGTCGAGCACCAGGGCGTCCTGCTGGTCACCAGCAACGGCGCCGAAGACGGAAAGACCACCGTCGCCGTCAACCTGGCCGCCGCCATTGCCATGAGCGGCCGCAAGGTCCTCCTGATCGACGCCAACTTCCGTCGGCCGGCCCTGCGAAAGCTCTTCCCGGCCATCGGCGAGCAGGGCCTGAGTAACGTCCTGATCGGCCAGGCCAAGTTGTCCGACGTGGTCGTCGCCTCGGACGTACCGGGCCTCGACATCGTCGGCAGCGGCCCGACCCCGCAGAACCCGTCGGAGCTGTTGGGTGGCAGCTTCCTGCGCGACCTGATTGCCGACGCCCGCTCCCGCTACGACCAAGTCATCTTTGACGGGCCGCCCGTGCTGCTCGTTTCCGACGCGCTCGTGCTCGCCGGTGCCGTCGATGGCGCCCTGTTGGTCTGCCGCTTCCGCAATACGTCGCGTGGCGCGCTAACGCGGGCCCGCGCCCAGCTCGATGCCATCAACGCCCGCATCCTCGGTGCCGTCCTCAACGCCGTGCAGACCACGCGCGGCGGCTACTTCCGCAAGCACTATCGTGCCTTCTACGACTACAAGTCTGACGATGAAGGCGCTGTTCCCGGCAAGATGCGGCTCCCCGGCGAGTCGGACTACCCGACGATCGGCCAGGAGGAGAAGCTGGCCGAACAGATCACCAAGGAGAATTTGGAGTCGGCCCGCGGCGATCGCGACGAAGACGAAACCTAGCCGACATTCTCCGGCAACGAACTCGAGCAGCGGCAGGATCGATCGATCCTGCCGCTTTCTTTTCGCTACCCGCGGCGCCTCGTTACAATCCCCGGCGGCCCGAAGGAGCGTCTGCATTGAGCGATCCGGTCTTGCTTGGACGAGGCGTGATCGAGGAAGAGGCGAGGGCGCTGTCGTCGCTCGCCCAGACGCTCGGCGAACCATTCCGCGCGGCCGTTCGTCGAGTTCTCTCGCTGCCACCCGGCGGCCGAGTGATGGTCAGCGGACTCGGTAAGAGCGGCATCATCGCCCGCAAGATCGCCGCGACACTCTCGAGCACAGGGACCGCCGCCGCATATATGCACCCCGTCGAAGGTCTCCACGGCGATCTCGGCCTCGTCGGTCCCGACGACCTGCTGCTCGCGCTCTCGCGCAGCGGCCACACCGAAGAGATGGTCCGCTTCGCCGGACACTTCCGTCGTGTCGGCGGACACGCGATCGCCCTCTGCGAAGATGGCTCGCCTCTCGCCGAACTCTGCGATGTCTGTCTGCCGCTCCCCAAGTGCCGCGAGGCCGGCCCGCTCGCCCTCGCGCCAACGACGAGCACCACCTTGATGCTCGCCCTCGGCGACGCCCTCGCCATGGCCCTGCTCGACGCCCGCGGCCTCAAGGAGGAAGACTTCGCGAGGTTTCACCCCGAAGGCCCGCTCGGCCGCCGCCTGTTGCTTCGAGCGAAAGACCTCATGCATGGTGGCGCGGATCTGCCGTGTGTTGCCGTCGATGCGCCTTTTCGCGACCTGCTCAAAGAACTGACCAACAAGCACCTCGGCATGGCCTGCCTCGTCGAAGCCGACGGCCGGCTGTTCGGCGTGTTTACCGACGGCGACCTGCGCCGGCTCATCGAACGGCACGAGCGCCCGATGGAGATAGCGGTTCGCGACGCCTGGCGCCGCAGCCGGCGCGACCCCAACGATATTCCCGTGCCGGTCTCATCGATCGCGCCCGACACGCTTGCCGTTCAGTGCCTCGAGCTTATGCGCTCGTCGGTCATCACGGCCCTGGTGGTCGCCGATCCGCGCGGCGCGCCGCTCGGGGTGATTCGCCTGCAGGATCTGATGAAAGCCGGCATCGCCTGACGGGCCGATCGAGCATGATTCTCCGCAACACTACCGCGCTCGACACGCCCCGGCTGGCCGCGCTCTTCGAGCATCATGTCGCCGACTGGCCCCACGATCACCTGCGGGTCTTCGTGCGTTACAGTCGTGGCTCTCCGTTCTCCGGCGTCTGCTACTATCGCGAAGGTCGCATCCTGGTGAACATCGGCCGGTCGGTGCGCTATCCACTCCAAGTGCAGACCGACATCGCCCGCGCCCAGAGTAATCGCCGCTGCTGGTGGCGCGAGGTCTATGTGATAGATGTGCCCGATGCCGAGCGGCTGGTGCTCTTCGTCTTCCTGCACGAGTTCTATCACTGGCTGATCGCACGGGCCCGCCGCAACCCGCGCCAGAAAGAAGCTCGCTGTGATCGGTTCGCTGTTCGTGCGCTCGTCGACTTCCACAGCGTGGTCGTTCGCGACGCAAAAGGCGGCCATCCGCCGCGCGAATCGTGGGACTTTCAAGACTTGGAAAGCTTCGTCAGCTCCGGTCGACGACGAATCGTCGCGTGAGCCGCGCGGTACCGCATTTTCAGCCGTGAAAAAACACTCGAATTCACGCCTCCCACTACCGCGATCAAGCGCAAGCCAATACAGCTACATATGTTAGAAAAAATAGGGGATACCCCTTGCCTTTAGTGCGCGACCTGCTAGCATTAATTTGGGTAAAATGCGAGTCGTAGGTTGGTCCGGTTGTGATAACCCGCCGACACGCTCGCGTAAAGTTCTGTCGCTCGGATTGTTATGCCTTGCTCGCGAGCAGGGCGGACCTTGGGGAACGACAGCGGACCCGGTGACATACCTGCGGGACTTTCCGCGGGCAAAATAACAAGCTTCCACTCGCTGCGGCACCCTTTGACCGCGCCAAGACCAAACAGGGTGCCGCACGCCTTTTTTACTCCGCGCTTTTTCCGCGACTTGTGAGATTGCAGCGCCGCCGATCGCTCGCTAGCGTCCGATCGAACGGAGGAACTGCATTGCCGAGTCCCCACACCAACATCCTGACCACCCCGCCCGATCTGTGTTTCGTTCGCCGCGGCGACAATTTCGGCGACTGGTCGGTCATCCAACCCTACTTCGACGAACTCCGCGCCCGCCCGCTCCGCTCGGTTGCCGATCTTGAACGCTGGCTAGTCGATGCTTCCGAACTGGGTTCCGCCCTCGACGAAGAGCGCAACGTTCGCGAAGTCGCCATGACCTGCCAGACCGACGATGCCGCAAAGGAGAGGGCTTACCTCGACTTCATCGAGCAGATCGACCCGCAGGCCCGCGTCGCGTGGGACGAGTTGGATCGCCGCTTCCTCGCCTGCCCGCATCATGCCGAGCTGCCCTCGCGGCGCTACGAAGTTCTCGTCCGCTCGATCCGAAGTCGCGTCGATCTGTTCCGCGAGGCCAACGTCCCGCTCGAAACCCAGGACGACAAGCTCCGCCAGCAGTATCAGAAGATTTGCGGCGCGATGACCGTGACGCTCGACGGCAAGGAGCTGACGCTCGAACAGGCCGGCCGCCAGCTCGACCTGCCCGACCGCGCCAAACGCCAGGCCGCGTGGGAAGCCATCTGGTCGCGCCGCGTGCGCGACCGCGACACGATCGAGTCCCTCTTCGACGAGATGGTGAAGGTCCGCCACCGCATCGCCCGCAATGCCGACTGCCCCGACTATCGCGCCTACGCCTTCAAGGACATGCAGCGATTCGATTACACCCCCGCCGACTGCGAGCGCTTCGCCGCCGCTATCGAGCGCGTCGGCGTCCCGGCCATGCGCGAGCTGCGCGAGCAACGCGCAAAAGCTCTCGGCGTCCGCCCGCTCCGTCCCTGGGATCTCTCGGTCGATGTGCACAACCGTCCGCCGCTCCGACCGTTCGAGGCGGCCGACGAACTAGTCGACAAGGGCCGCCGCTCGTTCGAGCGAGTCTCGCCCGAGCTGGCCGCCCAATTCGACGCCATGCGCGCCGCCGGCCTGCTCGATTTGTCGAGCCGCAAGGGTAAGGCCCCCGGCGGCTACATGACGACATTCGAATTGCGCCGCGTGCCGTTCATCTTCATGAACGCCGTCGGCCAGCACCGCGACGTCGAGACGCTATTGCACGAGGGCGGCCACGCCTTCCACGGCTTCGCCACGCGCGGCGAGCCGCTCGAAGACTATCGCCACGCCCCCATCGAGTTCGCCGAAGTCGCTTCCATGGCGATGGAGCTGCTCGCCATCGACACGCTCGACGAGTTCTATCGCCCGGCCGACTTCAACCGCGCCCGCCGCGAGCAGCTCGAAGGCATCGTCATCTTCTTTCCGTGGATGGCGACCGTCGACGCCTTCCAGCACTGGATCTACACCCACCCCAACCACACCCGCGAAGAACGGCGCGAGGCCTGGATCGGCCTGCGGCGGCGCTTCGGCGGTGGCGAGGACTTTACCGGCTACCCCGACGCCGAAGCCTACATGTGGCACCGGCAGCTCCACCCCTTCACCCACCCGTTCTACTACGTCGAGTATGGAATCGCCCAGCTCGGGGCGCTGATGGTTTGGCGAAACGCGCGAAAAGATCACGCCCGCGCCGTCCGCGACTACCGCGCTGCCCTCGCCCTCGGCGGCAGCCGCCCGCTGCCGGAGTTGTTCAAGACGGCCGGCGCAAACTTCGATTTCTCAGAAGCGACGATCGCCCCGCTCATCGCCGACCTGCAATCCGCCCTCGCCGCCCTGCCGCCGGACGCATGACACATCAGGCCGGCTGCGTCGCGGTTTGCAAATATTCTTGAACCATTGGCCAAATGATCTTCAGAAGGAACAGCCCCAGGGTGTCTATTCCGATATGCGCGATGATGCAGGCCCAGATACTCCGCCTACGGACGGCCACAATTCCCAGCACCAGCCCGACCACCGTTGTCTGCATGACTCCCAACACGCCCTGATAGTAGTGGCCCGCGCCAAAGAGGACCGACGAAACGAGCACCGCAAGCGTCGCCCCCGCCGCCGAGTTCGCCCCGCCCAAGACCGCCCGAATCCGGGAGAGCAGGAATCCGCGAAAGAGAATCTCCTCGTAAATGCCGATGAGAATCGATACGGGCAGCACGCCTGCAAGTGAGATGGATCCAAGAATGTCCAAATTCTCCATCTTGTCGGAAGCCAGCTTTTCAACGTCGAGCGTTGACGTCGCAACGTAGATCAGACTCACGACGATGTTCGCGACGTAGCATGGGATGATGAATAGCAGCCCCAACCCGATGTCGCGCGATGTAAACGGCCCGGCCAGGCCCAATCCCGCACGTGGCGCTGGGTCGCCGGCCGTGACAATTGCCACGGCCGCAAGCGACAAAACCGCCAGCCCGACTACGTGGACATACAGCACGGCGGCCGGATGAATCGCTCGAACGCGGTCGGCGAACACGAGGCCGTAGGAAATCTGCCATGCGAGGAACACCACAAAAACGATAAAGGTCTGCAGCACCGCCCGGCCGGCCGGCGGCAATGTCGGCGTCACCTCAATCGGCCGCGCATACGGAATCGCAACCGGTTGGGCCAGCGGCGGGATCTCGTTCGGTTCCATCATTGCATCCTACCGACGGGGCAACACCGGTGCGCTCGGCGACGCGGCCGTCGCAAACATCTCCGTTGCAACCGCCGCCATGATCGCCAGATTCACCCACTGGTTGACGCCGATGGCCCGCAGCTCGGGTACGGCCCAACCCACCAGGCCAACGATCCACGCGATCGCTGCAGCCGAACAGGTCGCCCGGCTTGTGCCCGCCGATCGGTGTCGCCACCAGCGATCCGCCAGGAAGCAAAGCGCCGGCAGCGCCCACACTTCGTAGTACTGCCGCGCCAGCGGCGCAAACCAGATGATCGCGATACACCAGATCGCCAAGAGACCGAACTCGGCCGAAGCGTTGCGTGGTGCGCGGAGTGTGATATATGCGAGCGAGAGAAACGAGACCCCCACGATCGCGCGGTAGATTCCGCGGATGGTGCCGGCACTGAACGAAGCAACGTTGACCGGATGCATCGGCCGATCAAACTCGGGCGAAAGGGGACTGGCCATCTCTGTTGGCTGCGGCTGGAGCAGCCGCGCCAGGATCGCTGCCAACCCCTGGTTTTCATGGCGGAGGTTGCGGCCGGACTCGACGAACGACGCACCGCTGCTGCCGGACACCGCGACCTGGTACCATTGCACATGATGGCGCCAGGCCGCTCCCCGGCCGTTTGCCGCGGCATCAATTCCGAATGAGAGCGCGACCGGGACGACGACGGCGACGATTGCGCTGACAAAGCGGCGCCGCAGCACGCACCATCCGAGCAGCAGCGCCGGAAGCACCTTGATGAAAATCGCGAGGCCGAGCCACACGCCCACCAGAACCCAGCGCCGTCGCATCGCCGCGAGCATCGCCAGCGAGAGCGCCGCCAGCGGCCAAAGGCTGATCTGATTGCACTGAAAGTTGAAAAAAACCAGCGACCCCGCAAGCACCAACGCGAACAGGGAATCAAACTCCGCGCGGGCGTCGGGCGGTCGAGCCGGAGCTGCCCCGAATGGAATGAGCAACATGCAGTGCGTCAGGGCCGACAGGGTGACGATCGCGGCCAGCAAGTTGACGCCATTCCAGATGACCGCCGCTTCTCGGATCGAATGGTGCGCAAGCGGCGCGAGGGCAATGCGAAATCCGGGCAGATACCATTCCAGCCAGGTGGACTGGGTCAGGTCGACGCCGGAAGCGATCGTCTCCGCGTCTTTGTAAAAGCATCGGAAATCAAATTTGGAGATGTCGCTGCCGCGCTTGATCCCGACCGCGGCCCCCGCGAGCAGGACGAACGCGACAAGCCCCCAGCGAAATCGCCTCGCCGAGGCGGGGTTTCGCTCAATCGCGGCGACGGGTTCGGCCGGCATGCACGGATTGAACCGGCGAACGCTCGCTTCTACAAACCCGCTCAGCGAGCGACCAACCCCCGTGCCTTGCCGACCAGCTCCGTAAACTCCGCCCGATAGCCGAACGGGTCCGCCGCGCGGTTCTGCTGCGCCACTTCGCGAACCGCGTTCAGCGTCCAGCTCCCCTTGTGCGGCGAGTTGCGAAGCTGCATGCCGAACCCCGCAACCGCCGCCGCAAACTGAAAGTCCGGCGACGCCTGTGCGAACGCCTTCCCGCTGTCGGTGGATGGGAACTCGAGCAGTTTGCTCGTCTCGCCGTCCGGCTGCTTGTAACGCAGCTTGAGAGTCAGCGATTCGTTCGATCCTGTCGCCGCTACGGCCGTCGCCGGCGGTTGCTGATATTTCAGCGGATCAACTCCACTTGCGATCGGCTGCCCGACCGGCACAAGTTCGTACAGCGCCGTCACCGTGTGGCCCGCCCCGATTTCGCCGGCGTCTTTCTGGTCGTTGTTGAAATCCTCAGCCCGCAGCAGCCGATTCTCGTAGCCGATCAGCCGGTAGGCCGCGACCTTCGCCGGGTTGAACTCGACCTGGATCTTCACATCCTTGGCGATCGTCACCAGCGTCCCCGAAAGCTGCTCGACGAACACCTTGCGGGCCTCGTTCAGTGTGTCGATGTAGCCGTAGTTGCCATTGCCCTTGTCGGCCAGCGACTCGAGCGTGCTGTCCTTCAGGTTGCCCATTCCGAATCCAAACACCGACAGGAACACTCCGCTCTTCGCTTTCTCCTCGATCAGCCGCGTCAGGTCGCCCGGGCTCGTCACGCCGACGTTGAAGTCGCCGTCGGTGCACAGGATGACGCGATTGACGCCGCCCTTCACGAAATACTGCTGGGCGATGTCGTACGCGAGGTTGATGCCCTCGCCGCCGTTCGTGCTGCCGCCGGCCGAGAGGTTCTCGATCGCGTTCATGATCGCCTGCGTGTGGTCGGCCGTGGTCGAGGGCAGAACCAGCCCGGACGACCCGGCATAGACCACCATCGCCACCCGGTCGCTCTCACCGAGCTGCGATGTCAGCATCTGCATCGCCCGCTTCACCAGTGGCAGCTTGTTCGGCTCGTCCATCGAGCCGGAGACGTCGATCAGGAACACCAGGTTTGACTTCGGCCGCCGGTCGCTGGCAATGGTCCGTCCCTTCAGGCCGATGCGCACCAGCCGGTGCGTCGGCGACCACGGACACTCGGCCACCTCCATGTTCGCCGAAAACGGCGCCGCCTCATCGCCCCCGGCCGGCGGCGGATAGTCGTACGTGAAATAGTTGAGCAGCTCCTCGATCCGCACGGCATCCGGCGGCGGCAACCGGCCGGCGTTCAGGAAGCGGCGGACGTTGGCGTAGGAAGCCGTGTCGACGTCGATCGAGAATGTCGAGAGCGGATTCTGCGTGGCCGTAAGGAACGGGTTGTCCTCAATTCGTTGGTAGGATTCGGTGTTCCAATCGGGCCCTGTGCATGCACGTCGTTCCTTACTGCCCGCATCAAATGCCGCTTCGTTTCGACGCGCTAGTTGATCCCATGCCCCCAGCCCTTCCCACCGATCCGACGCCGATGGCGAGGCGGCCTTGTGCGCAAGATACTGACTCCCGGTCGAGCGAAGTGCTGCGGTCGAACCAAACGTGCGGAGGTTCCGCGCCCGCGAGAGGGTTGGGAGGAAGAAGGAGGCCGCGCCCACCAGGAGGACAACGGATGCCGCAATCGCAGCCATCGGTTTGATCAGTCGGTGGGTGTGGCTCCAGAGGCCGCGTCTATCCGGCGCAATACCGGCTCGAATCTGATCCTTTCGCTCCCCATCAAATTTCGGCGCCACTTCGGATTTCAGTCTCGATGTCAGAAGCCCCGTGAGTTCCCGGGTTTTCTCGACGTCCGCCCGCGCCGCCGGCGACTCCGCCAGCGCCGACTCAACCTCGCCCCGCTCGGCCTCGCTCAACTCGCCCAGCGCGTACGCCGTCAATCGCGGATCGTTCAAGTCAATCGTCATGACGTCACCTTCCCCGTCGGCCGCGTTTGAGCGGTGCCGGCTTCAAGTCGCGTTCGAAGTGCGCGGATGGCCGTATGAATCAGGAAGCCGACGTTCGACACGCTCAGCCCCGTCACGCCGGCGATCTCCTTGTAGCTCAAACCATCCTGGAATTTCAGCCGCACGACCTCCTGCTGATTCTCCGGCAACGCCGTCAGCAGCTTCATCACCAACGACGCGCTGTCGCGCTGTTCGATCGTGTCGGCCGGCGATTCCATCGCCGGTGTCGTCTCCATCTCGACCAGCATCATCGGTTTCATGCGGCGCTCCTTGCGATGCACGTCGATCGCACGGTTGCGACAGACGGCATAGAGCCACTCGGCCGTGTGGTTCTCGATCACCCCCGGGCGCTCCCGGACCAGCCGCACAAACGCGTCCTGCACGATGTCGCGGGCGCGCTCGCCGTCGCCCGTCAGTCGCGCGACGTAACGCAGCAGCGGCCCCTCGTAGCGGGCGAGTAGGTCGTCCAGCCAGTCGCGGCGATCGGGCTCGTCCATGCGGCTCCCTTCGTGGCACGGGCATCCGGCCCGCGCCTCACCGGTTCAAAACCGGTGCCACACGTTCAACAGGTACTACGAACGAGTCGGCGGTTTATTAGACGCCGCCCATTCTGCCGGGTTCCCCGTTCGCCCGCATCCGCTTCGGTTCGACCGAATTTCGCTATACTGGCCGATCGTTTCGCTCCGCCGATGCCGCGCGCGTGTGGCGGATCGAGCAGGAGCCGTGAATGTTCAAGGAAGTACCGGCCGAATTCGACTTTCCCGCCGCCGAGCGCGACGTGCTCGCCTTCTGGGACAAGAACCGCATTTACGAAAAGTCGCTTGAACGCCGCCGCGGCGGCAAGCCGTTTGTCTTTTACGAAGGCCCGCCCACCGCCAATGGGCTGCCCCACCCCGGCCACTGCCTGACACGTGCGATCAAGGACCTGTTTCCTCGCTATCGCACCATGTGCGGCTACTACTGCGAGCGGAAGGCCGGCTGGGACACGCACGGCCTGCCGGTCGAAGTCGAGGTCTGCAAGGAACTCGGCATCCATGGCAAGGACGAGATCGAGCAGTACGGCATCGAGAAGTTCAACCGCAAATGCCTCGAATCCGTCTTTCGCTATACAAAGGAGTGGGAGACGCTCACCCGCCGCCTCGGCTTCTGGGTCAACCTCGACGAGGCCTACGTCACCTATCACCAGAGCTACGTCGAGAGCGTCTGGTGGTCGCTCAAGACCCTCTTCGACCGCGGCCTGCTCTACCAGGGCCACAAGGTCGTCTGGTGGTGGGCACAGGGCGGCACGGCTCTCTCGGCCGGCGAAGTCGGCCAGGGCTACCGCGAGGTGGACGACCCGAGCGTCTTCGTCCGCTTTCCGATCGTCATGGACGAGCGGGCAAAGAAGGCAGGCATCGCTGAGAAAACGAGTTTGCTCGTCTGGACGACGACGCCGTGGACGCTCATCAGCAACACGTTCGCGGCCGTCAACAAGGATTTCGAATACGGGATCGTGCACGACGAGAAGACCGGCGAGCGGTTGATCCTTGCGGCTGAGCTGGTCGGCCAGATCGGCAAAAAGGCCAAGCGCGAATGGGTGCTGGAGAACCGCGTAAAGGGTAGCGAGCTGGTCGGCCTGCGCTACACGCCGCCGTTCGACAACTACCACGCCAAGCTGGGCGATCGAAAATCAGCGCTGCGCGCAGGCGGTGATGAACACATTGCTTGGCGCGTCCTGCACGCTGACTTCGTGACGCTCGAGAGCGGCACTGGTCTGGTCCACGAGGCCCCCGCTTTTGGTGAAGTCGACTTCGACCTGATGCAGGAAGAGCGTAAGCGCTTCAACGACGAGCATGCTGTGCCTCTCCTCTGTGCCGTCGGCCCCGACGGCAAGTTCACCGACGAAGCCCCCGCCAAGTATCGAGACCGCTGGGTCAAAGAGGCCGACAAGGACATCATCCACGAGCTTAAAGACCGCGGCCTGCTGCTCCACCAGGAGCAGTACCGCCACGAGTATCCGTTTTGCTGGCGGGCCGACCAGGACCCGCTCATCCAGTACCCGCGCAAGAGCTGGTTCGTCCGCACGACGAAGTTCGTCGACGCCATGCTCGCCAACAACAATGCGATCAACTGGCTGCCCGACCACATCAAAGCCGGCCGCTTCGGCAAGTTTCTCGAGTCAAACGTTGACTGGGCCCTTTCGCGCGAGCGCTTCTGGGGCACGCCGCTGCCGATCTGGGTCTGCGAAAAGACCAACAGGATGGAGGCGATCGGCTCGTTCGACGAGTTGAGAAAGAAGCCAGGCGCCACCGACGGCGGACTTTGGGCCGGGAAGAAATCCGAAGACGCGACACTGTCGGACCATCTCCAGGTACACAAGCCCTACATCGACGCCTGGACCTACGATAGCCCGCACGCCCTGGGCGCGAAGATGCGCCGCGTCCCCGAGGTCATCGACTGTTGGTTCGATGCCGGCTGCATGCC
>CAZJVS010000003.1:4243-86827 GCA_964549445.1 uncultured Planctomycetaceae bacterium | reverse complement strand
AGATGCGCCGCGTCCCCGAGGTCATCGACTGTTGGTTCGATGCCGGCTGCATGCCCTTCGCCCAGTGGGGCTTCCCGCACAAAGCGGGCAGCATCGAGAAGTTCTCGAAGCTCCTCCCGGCTGACTTCATCAGCGAAGCCATCGACCAGACCCGCGGCTGGTTCTACGCGCTCGTGGCGATCAGCACGCTTCTGTTCAGCGACAGACGCAACGAGATCGACGTGGACCAGATGCTCGCCGACGCGCGGGCGAAGGGCGTTTTGCCGGATCGCCTCGATGCGATGGAGCAGATGCTCCGTTTGATGAAGCAGCAATCAGGGGTGCCCTTCTCCGGCAAAGCCGTCGCGACCGTGCGCCCAGATGGCGGGCCGGAAGAGTTCTGCGGAATGACGACGGAGTTCCCCCACCCCTTCCGCAATTGCATCGTCCTCGGCCTCATCCTCGGCGAAGACGGCCAGAAGCTCAGCAAGTCGAAGCGCAACTACAAGGAGCCAAGCTACATCTTCGACAAGGAAGGCGCTGACGCGATGCGTTGGTATTTCTTCTCAGCCCAAGCCCCGTGGACCAGCACGCGCTTCCAGGAACGCGCCATTGCCGAAAGCCAGCGCGATTTCCTCATCCGGCTCTACAACGTCTACTCGTTCTTCGTCATCTACGCGAACATCGACAAGTGGTCGCCGGGCTCTCCCCCCCTTGGCAAGGGGGGGCTCGGGGGTGTCTTGACCGAACTCGACCGCTGGATCCTCGCCGAGCTTCATCGCACGACGCGCGAAGTCCGCCGCCACATGGACGCCTACGACAACTTCGCCGCCGCCCGCGAGCTGATCGACTTCGTCGATGTGCTCTCAAACTGGTACGTCCGCCGCAGCCGCGACCGCTTTTGGGCCGCCGGCATGGGCCCCGATAAGCAGGCCGCCTACGCGACGCTTTACGAATGTTTGCTCACGACCGCGAAGCTGATTGCTCCCTTCGTCCCCTACTATGCCGAGACGATCTATCAGAATCTTGTCCGCACGGCCGACGCCTCCGCACCCGAGAGCATTCACCTCTGCGATTACCCGGCCGCCGATGCCGCACTGATCGACGACGCCCTCATCCGCGAGGCCGCCACTGTTCGAGAGATCGTCTCGCTCGGCCGCGCCGCCCGCGCCGAGGCCAAGCTCCGCGTCCGCCAGCCGCTGCGACAGGTCGAGATCGTCGTCGCCGATCGCACGCTGCTCGGCTGGCTCGAAACCCACAAGGCCCCGATCGCCGACGAGCTAAACGTCAAAAACGTCGCCTTCATCAGCGAGGCCGACAAGTACGTCGAATACCGCATCGCACCCAACTTCAAAGCCATCGGCCCCAAGTTCGGCCCGCTCGCGCCCCGGATCAAGGAATTTCTGTCGAAGGCCGCTGACCCGGCCGCCCTCCGCCGCGAACTCGACACGGCTGGCAAGATCGCTATCACCATCGACGGCAAAGCTGTCGAACTCACGGGCGACGATGTCCAGATCGGCCTGACCGCCAAGCCCGGCTGGGCCGCCGCCCAGGGCCGACACGCCGTCGTCGTGCTAAGCACCGAGATCAACGACGATCTCCGCAGCGAAGGCCTCGCCCGCGAGATCGTCCACCACGTCCAGCAATTGCGGAAGAAGTTACAGCTCCGCTACGAACAGCGAATCGAACTGGGCATCTCCGGCGATGACACAATCGCCGCCGTCGTCAAGCGGTTCGGCGACTACATCGCCGGCGAAACGCTGGCTACGAAGCTGACTGCAGCCGCCCCGTCTGGCGCCGCCCCCGAGTCCACCGACATCGAAGGCCACGCGACGATTATCGCCGTTCGCCCCCTCTAACCAGGGCAGATGGCGAGCGCCGCCCGTCCGATTGCCACGGCCCGGGCGGCGCTCGCACATCACCCCGCGCTTACTTGCGCGTGGAGACGATCTCCATCGCCTTGAACTCTTTCCCGTCCGGACCAGCACCGTACGTGACAAATGTGTGCTTTGAGTCGCTGTCGATCGTCAGAACCGATTTCATGGTCTGCTCGGTGCGGGTCATCGGGTCGTCAAACTTGCCCGTCATCGTGATCACCTTGCCGGTCGGGTCCGACTGCCCGGTCTGTGTGATGTAGCTGGTGTTCATGGTGTCGAACCATACTGAGTAGTATTCCTTCTTGAGGTTGTCGTAGCCGAAGACGCCCATGCCCTTGAACGGCCTGTTCATCATCGTTCCCTCGTAATTCTCCTGAATGCAATGATCGTCGAGCACCCACTGCCGCTTCATCGACCCCTTGGACTCTTCGATCGGCCCGCCCGGGCCCTGCCACATCTTCACGGCGCAATTCCAATCACCGATCAGCGGTGTGAGCGCTTTGAGCTGTGGCCCCGGCTGCAGTAGCTTTTCGTGCTCCTTCATCATCTTGTCCATCTCGCTTCCGGGATCGGGAATCTTCGGCTTCTCGCCGCCCTTGTCCTGTGAGACGACTTGTGCCGTCAGCACAGCCGTCAGCCCCACCGCCAGTAACCCAACCAGGATCTGTCGCGTCATCATGTTTTTCTCCTTGTTTGATTGTGCTGTCTGCATCCTAACAAATACCAAAACTGCTGTCAAGCGCCGATTTCGCGCTCTATACTGCTCCCATGCTCCTCTCCGGGTTCCATCCCACCATCCAGCGCTGGTTCGCCGAGCGCCTCGGCGAGCCGACCGAACCACAACGCCTGGGCTGGCCGGCGATTCGTGGCGGCCGGCACGTCCTCATCGCCGCCCCCACCGGCACCGGTAAGACTTTAGCCGCCTTTCTCAGTGCCATGGATGGCCTGCTTCGCAAGGGCTTTTTGCTGCCCGACGAGACTCACGTCCTCTACGTCTCCCCGCTTCGCGCATTGAGCAATGACGTCCAGAAGAATCTCCAGGCCCCGCTTCGCGAGCTGATCGACATCGACAACACGCTCCCTGAGCTCCGCGTGCTCGTTCGTACCGGCGACACCCCTCAGCGCGACCGGGCCGCCATGCTCCGCAAGCCGCCCCACATTCTCGTGACGACCCCCGAGTCGCTCTACATTCTGCTCACCAGTGCCGGCGGCCGCCACATCCTGCGAACCGTCAAGACCGTCATCGTGGACGAAATACATGCGCTCGCCCGCGACAAGCGCGGCTCGCACCTCGCCCTCTCGCTCGAGCGCCTCGAGGCCCTGGCCGGTCCATTTCAGCGAATCGGCCTCTCCGCCACACAGAAACCGCTCTCCGATACAGCCCGATTCCTCGTCGGGGTTGACCGCGAATGTACGCTCATCGACGTCGGCCACCGCCGCCAGATGGACGTCGCAATTGAGGTGCCGCCCTCACCCCTCGAAACCGTCTGTTCGCACGAACAATGGGCGGAAATCTACGCCCGCGTCGCTGCGCTCGTCGGCGAACACCGGACCACGCTCATCTTCGCCAACACCCGCAAGATGGCCGAACGGATTGCCGCGCGGCTCTCTCCGCTGCTCGGGGAAGACAAGGTCACCTGCCATCACAGCAGTCTCTCGCGCGAGCGCCGTCTCGACGCCGAACAGCGACTCAAGGCCGGCTCGCTTCGAGCGCTCGTTGCTACTGCGTCCCTCGAACTCGGCATCGACATCGGCGACGTCGACCTCGTCATCCAGATCGGTTCGACTCGCTCGATCGCCACGTTCCTGCAGCGAGTCGGCCGCGCCGGCCACGCCGTCCGTCGAATACCCAAGGGTCGCCTCTTCCCGCTCACGATCGACGAACTGATCGAGGCTGCCGCCTTGCTCCGCGCCGCTTCGCGGGGCGAACTCGACCGCACGCCGCAACCCGCCGCCCCGCTCGACATCCTGTCTCAGCAGGTCGTCGCCGCCTGTGTCGGCGCCGGTCTCGATGGCTGGTCGGAGGACGAGCTGTTCAAAACCATGCGCCGCGCCGGCCCATATCGCGACATCGAGCGCGACACCTTCGATGCCGTCACACGCATGCACACCGAGGGCCGCCGCGGCCTGCTCCATCGCGATGGCGTCGGTCATCGGCTGATGCCCCGCCGCCGCGCCCGCATCACGGCCGTTACCGGCGGCGGTGCAATTCCGGATGTCGCCGACTATCGCGTCGTGCAGGACCCGGACGAAACGTTCGTCGGCACGTTGAATGAAGACTTCGCCGTCGAGGCCAACGTCGGCGACATCTTCCAACTCGGCAACATGTCCTGGCGAATTCTCAAGGTCGAGCGCGGCACGGTCCGCGTGGCCGACGCGAAAGGTCAACCGCCGACCATTCCCTTTTGGCTCGGCGAGGGCCCCTCGCGTACGCCCGAACTATCGGGCGAGGTCGGCCGCATCCGTGAAGAGTGTGCCGACGCAACGGTTCTTCCTCGCGAGATCAATCTCTCGACCGAAGCCGCAACCCAGATTGCCGAATTCCTCTCCGACGGCCGGCGCATCCTCGGCGCCGTGCCGACGCAGCGGCGCGTGATCATCGAGCGCTTCTTCGATGAAAGCGGCGGCATGCAGATGGTCCTGCACGCCCCGTTCGGCGGCCGGATCAATCGCGCCTGGGGTCTCGCCTTGCGAAAGCGATTCTGCCGCGGATTCGGATTCGAGCTTCAGGCCGCCGCCAACGAAGAAGCCATCGTCATCTCGCTCGGCACGCACCACAGCTTCCCGCTCGAAGACGTCTTTAACTACCTGCACCCCGACACGGTCCGCAAGGTTCTCACCCAGGCTATCCTCGACCAGCCCATGTTCGAATCGCGCTGGCGGTGGAACGCCACGCGGTCGCTCGTGCTCGAGCGCTTCCAGTCCGGCAAGCCGGTTCCCCCCGCCATCATGCGGATGCGCGCCGCCGACCTGCTCGCCACCACGTTTCCCGCGGCAGCCGCCTGCCCCGAGAATCTTCCCGCTGGCGACCTGCCGATCCCGACTGAGCATCCGCTCGTACACCAGACAATCGAAGACTGCCTGACCGAAGCCACTGACATCGAAGGCCTGATCGAAGTCCTCCGCGGCCTGCGTGATGGAACAATCGAGCGTGTCGCCATCGACACACCGGAGCCGTCCGCCTTCGCGCGAAGCATCCTCTCGTCTCAACCCTACACGTTCCTCGATGATGCCCCGCTCGAAGAACGTCGCACTCAAGCCGTCCTCGCCCGTCGAACGCTGGACTCACGCACGGCTGACGAAATCGGAGCGCTCGACCCGGATGCCGTCTCTCGTGTTCGCGAAGAGGCCTGGCCGCAGCCGGAGAATGCCGAGGAAGTCCACGAGGCCCTGCTCTGGATGGGTTTCGTCACCGATGCGGAAGCAATTCCCTGGCAGGCAGGGCTCGATTTGCTCGCGGCCCAGAAGCGCGTCATTTACGACTCTGGCCGTTGGTCCGCTGTTGACGGACCTCGCGAGCCATTGGCCGTCCTTCGCGGTCGATTCGAAGCGCTGGGCCCTGTCTTCGCCGATGACCCGCGAATCGCCATCGGTGGATCGGATTCGCTCGAAATCCTGCTGACGACGCTCGAACGAGAAGGCGCGATCCTCCGCACTCGCCTCGACGGACGGCCCGCATGGTGCGAGCGCCGGCTTCTGGCCCGCATCCATCGCTACACACTCGATCGTCTCCGCCGCGAAATCGAACCCGTCAGTGCCAGCGAGTTCTTGCAATTCCTCGCCGCCTGGCAGCATGCCGACGGCGACTATCGTCTCGACGGGCCGCGCGGCGTCGCAGAAGTGCTTAACCAGCTGGCTGGCTACGAAGCCGCCACGCATGCATGGGAGTCCCAGATTCTCCCCGCCCGTGTTCGCGATTATCGCCGCGAGTGGCTCGACGAGCTGGTGCTGTCCGGCGAGTTCGCGTGGGGTCGGCTCTGGGGCGGCGGCGCGAGCCCGATTCGCATGACGCCGATCTGCTTTGTGCCGCGCGAATCGCTCGACGCCTGGCTCGGCCTCGCCGCGGAGCCGTCACCCGAGTCGTTGAGTGGTCCGGCCCGCGACCTGCTCGATGTGCTCGCCGCGCGCGGAGCCATGTTTCCGCAGGAACTGCAGCGCGCCGCCAATCTTGTCCCCGCCTACGTCGAATCCGGCCTCGCCGAATTGGTGGCACATGGAATGGTCACGTGCGACTCGTTCGCCGTGCTGCGCCAGATGCTGACGCCACCCTCGCGCCGCCGCCGCCCCGTGCGCTCCATCGGCCGCTGGAGCCGCTTCCGCTCCACGTCCGGCTCGACACCCCCAGATGAATTCGTGGCTCGCCAATTGTTGCAGCGAACGGGCGTCGTCTTCCGCCGCATGCTCGACCGTGAGAGGAGTCCGTTGAGCTGGTCCGCGTTGATCCGCGTCTACCGTCGCCTCGAACTGCGCGGCGATGTCCGCGGCGGCCGCTTCGTCTCCGGCTTCTCGGGTGAGCAGTTCGCCCTGCCTGCTGCTGTTGAACTCATGCGGCGGCTGCGGCGTGAAGGCGACCGTCCCGTCGTCTCGGTCTCATCCGCCGATCCGCTTAACTATCAGGGAATCCTCACGCCGCGGGAGCGCGTCAGCCCCAAAGTGCGCCGCCAGGTTCTGGTTGGTTAAGGCCGCCGCCCCCACGGAAGCGAACTGCACCACCTAGGACTTGAACCTAGAACCCGCTGATTAAGAGTCAGCTGCTCTGCCAATTGAGCTAGTGGTGCTCGATGCGAGCTATTCTATCGCGTGGGCGGCCGGCCGCAACCCCGCCGCGGCTTGACAGTCCGGCCGATTTCACTGACGATTTTCGATCCCCCGCGGCACGATCCCGCGATCGGGCGGTTAGCTCAGTTGGTTAGAGCGCGTGGTCGACATCCACGAGGTCACTGGTTCGAGTCCAGTACCGCCCATCCCCCCAATCCCCGGCAGGCGGCGACAAAGCGCATGGATGTTCACTCGCCCGGAAGGTTCGCTGCCCCCGGTTCCGTCGGCAAAAGCGCCTCGACAAATCCGTCGTTCGTTCGCGCCTCGTAGTGCGTTAGCTTGGCAGCGTCAGACAGCACGCACATACCGCTCACCAGGTCAAACTGCCAATGGTGCCACGGACACGTCACGCAGTTGCCCTCGACTTGTCCGGCCGCGAGGTTTCCACCCGCGTGCGGACAACTGTTGCGAACCACGATGAATTGTTCGGGATGTTGCAGTCGGAAGACCGCGAGTTCGTGCCCGGAGGTCTCGACAAACTGCCCGCGGCCGACCGCGCAGGCGTCGACGCGGATCAATCGAACCCAGTGGTGCATGACGGCGAATTCTAGCGGCAGTGATGGAGTGGCGGCTACTTCAGGGGATAGTAGGACCCGCGCCACGGCCGGTTGGTCTGTGTCGCCAGCATCCAGTCATCGTTCCACATCCGTAGATCCGAATCTGCGACACGGCCGACCGTGTAGAGGTTTTCCTGCGGGGTCGTGCCGATGCCCGAACAGCCGCCGGTGGTCAGCGCAATTTCTGCCAGTATCACAATCGCAAGCAGCGTTTTGAATCGTCGCATGGGCGCACTCCTGACTGATTGCTGGAATTACTATCGGCTCGAATCCCGGCCGACCCCCAAATCCGCGCTCAGATTAGCGATTTTGCCTCCCCTGTGTCAATCGGTCGGGCCTCCCGCAAGGCCGATAGCCATTCTCGGTACCGATATTCGATGCCGAGATCGGAGCCAATCTGTTTCAGCTCCGCGAGGCCGCGTTCATACTCGGCGGACTGCCAGCCCTGGGCGGCGGGATCGCAGAAAAACACCCGGCAGCCCAGCGGGCGATGTTCGCGGGACGTGCAAAATCCGCCGACCTGATACGGACAAGCGTTTTCCGACTCGACCGGTCGAAGCCCGTCTTTCTGTTGTCTCTCGATGAAGTACTGCAACTCGACGCCGGTTACATACAGCTTGTGGCCGAACGTCGCGAACTTGCAGCACGCCCCGCGATTGGTGCACACCGGACGATGGGCGTTGATGTCCGCATCGACGCGCCCGTAGAACTCCCGCATTCGGCGATCGAGTTCAGCGTTCATTGTTTCGCCTCGTCCCAAGTCCGCGCCGTGCGCACGCGCTCGATCTGCACAAACGTGTGCGTGCGGCCGCGATCGATCCCGGGACACGTCTTCGACGCCGACCGCCACGCCGCCCGATTCTCAAGATTGCTGTCCCAGTACGGCCACGTCCGGCACTGCAACGGCCGCACAGGATAAATCCCACAGATGCGTTTGCCGTCCTGCTCCTTGAGGAACACGCAGTCGCCGTTCTCGCGTTCGGTCAGCGACAGGCGCGGCCCGACGCGACGCAATTCGTATTTCGTCAGTGCCCCATCCTCGCGCCCGAGGAATGCCGCGATCATCGCCACTTCTTCCGGAGTGCAAAAGACGTAGCCGGGCGGGCCGGTGCAGCAGTTGCCGCATTGTGTGCAGGCGAATTTCAGCCCGTCGCGATACCACGGGCCGCGCTCGTCGATTGGCATACGCCGAATCGTAGTCGCGACACCGCCGCGAGGCGAGATAATCGTCCGGCGAGTATGCCGACAGCGACTCGCGATCAGCGCTTCGCCGCAGGCCCGGTTGTTGCCGCAAACCAGGTTCTCTCAAGCGTGTCGATGTTGCTTCGTGTGACGATCAGCGGCCGAATCGTCTCGATGTCGCTTTGAAATTTGCTCTGCCGGGCCAATTCCCCCGCCGTCCACATGCCACGGCTGAACATACTCTCGAAATCGGGGCACACGGCCGAGCACTTCGCATCGAGGCGCACTCGCTCCAGCCCGGCGGAGGTCGGCGTGTAGAAAACCAGCGCCGTCCCGGGCGGAACCACCGCTCGATCGGCGGGCCACCCGTTCAGCGGTGCGGCATCCAGCAACACCCACCCGCCCATTCGGGGATATCGCAACACTTCCGCCGCCAGCAATTGCCCCGCCTCCAGCTCGCGCTCTCCGTAGTCGATCTCGCGCAGCACCTCGGCTCCGCCGGCCGCTGCCAGGTGTTGCTTGAAGCTCGCAAGGCGCTGTGCCGCGCCGGGCTGCGCGCTTGCGGCATGAATGATGCCGATCGTCCGCGCAGGCCCGTTCAATGCCGCTCCACACGCCTCGGCCATCGCCGCGCCGATGTCGGTCTCGTCCGGCCCGCAATAAAGCGCTCGGCCGGACTCCCCGACGTCCTTCCCGAGCGCCACCACCGGCGTCCCGCGCGAATACACTCCTTCAAGCAAACCCCGCACCGCAGTCGGATCGATCACCCACACGCAGATCGCGTCGAACTTTTGCTCCGTGGCCTGTTCGATCGCATCCTGTTGTGCGCCCGGCGTCCCGGCCGGGGGCAGTTGCACGACCCACTCGACGTCCGGCGAAACCGGCGGCACGGCTATCATCAAACGCTGGACAATTCGCCAGGTCGGATCGGACGGTGCCCGTCCGATCAACAGCACGCGGCGGGACGGCTTCACCGCGGCCCCGCGCGACCCGGTTCGATCGCACCCCGCCGTCCCCATCACGGACGCAAGAACGATTGATACCGCGAAACGCACTGCCAGGTTCATCTCGACTCTTCCGAAGGGGACGCCGTGCCGCGGCGCGACTGCCAACCAATCGACAGCAGCATCCCGATCGCCGCGCCGACCGCGTCCGCCATCCAGTCACTCAGTTCGCACTGTCGCCCGATAAGCGGTTGCGTCGACTCGTCCAGCGCGGCGTACCCGATCAACAATAGATATAGCCGGATCGCGCGACCGCGATCCATCGGCGATCGTCCCCATGTCCACGTGACGAGCCATCCCAGCCCGGCGAAGATGGCTCCGTGCAGGAGCCAGTCCGGCAGCGGCCCGGCAAGTCGCACGATCGGCGAAGGCGGAAGGTGTGTTCCGGTAAAGATGAAAACCCAATAGATGGAAAGGATTGCGACGCGCCAACGCCGTGTGGCCGCAGTCGCCTCGCGGCTCATGGCAGGGCGGCCGTCGCCTCAACGGGCTTTTCGACCGGAGTCGGCGGCGGCGCAGCAACCCGGGGCCGAGGTGGCGGCTTCGGCGACTTGGGTTTCGTCACTGGCGAGGCGCTCGACACAACGGCCGGCGCGGCTGCGGGTGCCGGCGTCGCGGGCTTGGTGACCGTTACCTGCTTTGTGTTCGTTGTCGGCTTCCCGTTTACCGCGGGAGCGGCCGGCGGCGTCGGCTTCGGCTTCGCAATCACTACCGGTTTCGGGACGACCGGCGCTCGCACGGTCGCTATGGATTTCTGAACGACCGGCCCGCCGGCGGACTCCGTGGCTTTCGGCGCTGCCAATGCCTTCACGACAACAGCCGTCCGCTGTGCGGCTGGCGAGCTCGCGGGAACAACGGGCTTCTGCATGACCGGTGTGCTCGAGACTGCCGCGGGCTTCGGCGCCGCCACCGTCTTCACAGCCGCGGCCGGCTTTGCGACGACCGGCGCCTTCGCTGCAACAGGTGGCGGAACGATGGCTGCCGGCTTGGCGGCAGTCGGCGCCTCGGCCGCCGGATTCGGTGCGATCGGCACCTTCACTTCCATCGGCGCAGCCGCAACGACGCTTTCGGACGCAACGGCCGGCTTCGACACCCCTAGAAGTTCGTCCGCAACGGCCAGGTAGTCTTCCGCCCCGTGGCTCTTGGGAGCGTATTGGAAGATCGTCTGCCCATAGCTGGGGCATTCGGCCAGCTTCACATTCCGGCGGATTCGGGTCGAGAAAATGCGTGCGTCGCGCCACGGCACGTCCTGTCCGCGCGATTCATTGAGAAAACGATCGAGATCATCGACGACCTCGGCCGCCAGCCGCGTTGCCTGCTCGTGCATGCAGAGCAGCAGCCCCAGCACGCGCAGGTTGGGATTAATCCGCTTCGCAACAAGCTTCACGGTATCGAACAAGCGACCGACGCCCTGCAACCCGAGGAAATGCGCCTGAAGTGGAATCAATACTTCCTGCACCGCGCAGAGCGCATTGAGCGTCAGCACGCCCAACGATGGCGGACAATCGATGAGCATCCAGTCGTATGGCAGTTTTTCCGCCGCCAGCAGATCGCGAAAGATCATCTCACGCCCGATGGTGCCCGCGAGTTCAACCTCGGTTGCTGCAAGATCTATGCTGGTGCCAATGACGGAGATCTGCTCGTCGACCTTGCGAATCGTGTCGCGAAGTTTTGCTGAACCGGCGAGCAGTTCGTAGGCGCCGGGCGACTTGCCGCTTGCATCGACTCCAAAATGCGCGGAGAGATGTCCCTGGGGATCGAGGTCGGCCATCAGACAGCGCTGTCCGCGCTGCGCCAACGCCGCGCCGAGATTGACGGCCGTCGTGGTCTTGCCGACGCCCCCCTTCTGATTGAGAACGGCGATACACCGCATGGCGGCCATGCATCCTCAGCCGCAGCGCCGACCAGACCCATCCCTGGTCCGCTCGATGGCATTATACGCTTGGAGTCCCCGGCTCAATACCCCCACGAATCGGATGAGCGCACAAAAAATGGAAGGTGCTGCCGTGGCGTGAGCACCTTCCATTACAGCCAAAGGTCTTTGACCGTGTGTCCAAGACCCCGATCCGCGCGCTTTCGCGCGCGAGACCAGACTTACCTCTTCTTCTTCTTGGCTGCTTTCTTCTTGGTGGCGCGTTTCTTCTTAGCCATTAGCGTCACCTCCTTTCATGTTTGCAAAGTGTAAGACTCACAGAGGGCTTGTCAACACAAATAATGCCCTCTACCCTTTTTTTTCGGCGAGGAGTGGCACGCAACATGATTGAATCACACACCGCGGACCACTCCAAGCGCTGTGGAATCATTTTTGATCTCGACGGAACACTTGCCGACACGCTCGATGATATCGCTTCCGCGCTCAACACCGCGCTGCGATCGATTGGGCGCCCCGAAGCGCCGCGCGACGTCGTTCGCACCTGGATTGGCGATGGATTGCCGACGCTTTGCCGCCGCGCGCTGCCCGATGTCGACGCCGAAACCCTCCAGCGGTTCATCCTTACCGCCCTCGACGCCTACCGCCGTCACCCGCTCGACCACACGACCCTCTACCCCGGCATTCGCGAACTGCTCGACGAGTTGCACCGACGGGGCGTGCCCATGGCTGTCCTCTCCAACAAGCCGCACGAGTTGACCGTCAAGACTGTCGCCGGTCTCCACATCGGCGATCGCTTCCGGGTCATTCGTGGCTACGTCTCCGAAGCGGAGAAGAAGCCCTCGCCGACTGCGGCCCTGGCCATCGCAGGCGATTGGAACCTTGCCCCGGCATCCGTGATGTTTGTCGGCGACAGTACGGCGGACGTGGCGACGGCCCTTGCAGCGGCCATGGAGCCCATCGCCGTCACGTGGGGTTTCTGCTCGCGCGAGCAACTCGCGGCCGCGGGTGCGACATGCTTTATCGATCACCCTTCCCAGCTGGTCGCGCTGCTCGCCGCACGCTAGTGCGACACGTTCCAATCGACTCGCGCCGCGTCGAATACCGGCCCATGCGTGCAGCACAATTCGTAATGCCAGCCGGTGCCGGACTCATCATGCGTGCGTACCACGCATGACTGGCACGTGCCCATGCCGCAGCCCATCATGCGCTCCAGAGCGACGAAGCATTGGACGCTCTGCCGCGCGCAGATCGTCGCGACGCTCCGCATCATCGCATCCGGACCGCATGTGTAGACGACGATTCTTTCGGGCGTTTCGCCGCATCGCGCGAGCAACTTCGTCAGCGCATCGGCCGTCGTGCCCTTCATCCCGACGCTTCCATCATCGCTCGTCACGATGGCCGGCGTGTTGACCCGATTGAACTCTGCGCAACAGGCCGACTCGCCGCCATCGACACGCGGCGCCCCCGTCAACTCCAGTGGCAGAAGTTCCGCCGTTCGTGCCCCGCAGATCACAATTTGCCGCACGCCGCGATCGTGTATCGTCTCCGCCAGCCATAGCAGGGGCGGCAGCCCCACGCCGCCCGCCACAAGGATTGAGAGCCCGGCGCGCTCATTAATCGCGAACGGCCGACCCAGCGGACCCAGTACTTCTGTTGCGTCCCCGGGGCGCATGGCCCCCAGCATGCGCGTACCCGGCCCGATCGTCCGGCCGATGATGTCCAGTTCGCACTCATTGCCCGTGCGGCGGAGCCCGCCGATACTGAACGGCCGCCGGAGCAACGCCTGCGGCGCAACGAACTCGCCGCCCGTCAGTTCAAACCGCATTCCCGGCGACCATTGATGTGCTTTTCGATCAGTCAATGCATGCGACGTGGATCGCGTGCAAAGGACTTGCACGAATTGTCCTGGCGCCGCCTCAGGGAAATCCCGAATGCGAAACGTCAGGCGATAATGTTCACGACAGAGCGTCGCGTTGCGAATAACGACTGCATTGAAGATCCCGCGACCTGCGGGCGCGATGGAACCGGACACGCGCGGATGGTAGTCGACGGTCGATGCGGATGACACGGCCGTTCGGCGCGAAAAAAACCCCCGGAAGCGAACCGAAGTTCAGTTCCGGAGGTGCGCCACGGCTGAAGAAACAGCCGATTTCGTGAGCGGTTGCCCGCTTTGCATATTCATTCAGAATACGACGCCTCAGCCGTCGATTGTGCGACGGAATATAGCCGAGATTGCGGAAAACTGTCAACGCGGATGCGCCGATTCTGCCGACGACTTTGTTTTCGTTAACATCTTTTCTTAGAACAGTTTACGAAACATGTTTGCCGATGATCGCTAGCGTCAAAGTCGGGCTTCATCATTGTTCGTAAACGTCTGTCTTTACTGGGTATATGCGAGATGTGCTAACGGATCGTGTACAATAGAACGATCGCAAGTATATTTTGATTGGCATCTTATGACATTATGGCACAACCCGCCACCTCTCACGCCGCCCCGCCGACCGACCCCGCTTGAACGCATGTCCCCTGTCCCATACCTTCTCAAAGCACGAACTGAACCGGCTCCATAATCCGAGTGAACGAAGCAATGTTTGACGCCCTCAGCGATCGTCTCAGCAATGTATTTCACAAGATACGCGGCCGCGGTCGCATCACCGAAGCCAACATCGAAGAAGTATTGCGCGACATCCGCACCGCACTGCTCGAAGCAGACGTCAATCTCGAGGTCGCCAAGACTTTCATCGACGGCGTAAAGACCAAGGCTCTCGGCGCCGAAGTCATCAAGTCGCTGAGCCCCGACCAACTCATGGTCAAGATCGTCTTCGACGAACTGGTCCAGATGATGGGCCCGGTCGACTCGCGAATTCCGTTTGTCTCGAATCCGCCGACCATCGTCCTCATGGCCGGCCTGCAGGGGTCCGGCAAAACGACCACCTGCGGCAAGCTCGCGAAGTACTGCCTCGATCGGGGAAAAAAGCCGCTGCTCGTTGCCGCCGACCTCAAGCGACCCGCCGCCATCGACCAGCTCGAAGTCATCGGCGGGCAGCTCGGCGTCCCGGTCCACGCCGAGCGTGACCACCAGAACGCTGTTCGCGTCTGTCGCAACGGCGTTGCCGAAGCCCAGAAGCGCCTGCTCGACGTCGTCATCCTCGACACCGCCGGCCGCCTCGCGATCGACGAAGAACTCATGGGCGAAGTCGCCAACGTGGCCGGCGCGGTCTCGCCGCACCAGATCTATCTCGTCCTCGACGCCATGACCGGCCAGGACGCCGTCAGCACCGCCAAACGTTTTAATGACCGCCTCGAACTCGACGGCGTGATCCTCACCAAGTTCGACTCCGACACGCGCGGCGGCGCCGCGCTCTCGGTCAAGTCCGTCACGGGCAAAGTCATCAAGTTCATCGGCGTCGGCGAGAAGCTCGACCGCCTCGACGAGTTTCACCCCGACCGCATCGCCAGCCGCATCCTCGGCATGGGCGACATCGTCAGTCTCGTCGAGCACGCTCAGCAGCAGGTCGACGTCGAGGAAGCCAAGAAGCTCGAAGCCAAGATGGCCAAGGGCACGCTCAACCTCGAAGACTTTGTCGGCCAGATGGAGAAGATCACATCCGGCCGAAGCCTGAAGGACATGCTGAAGATGATCCCCGGCGTCTCCGGCATGATGAAAGACATCGAGCCCGAGATCGACGAAGACGAGATTGGCCGCATGAAGGCCATCGTGCAATCGATGACGCCGAAAGAGCGCTCGCGTCCGGACGTCATCGACGGATCGCGCCGCCGCCGCATCGCCCGCGGCAGTGGCACCGACCCGGAGGACGTCAGCGGCCTCGTGAAGCAGTTCCTCCAGGCCCGCGACATGATGAAGCACATGGCCGGCATGTCGATGATGGACCGCATGCGCTTCGGCAGTAAGTTCGCCCAGACCGCGATGGCCGGCGGCAAGATCCCCAAGTTCAAAGGCAGCACGCGCCCCAAGTTCACCCCAAGCAAGAAGGACAAACGCAAGGACCGCAAGCGTAAGAGCCGCTAGCCGTCAGAGGCAATATTGCAATGGTGGATGACGGATCCACGCCCCTCGAATCACGGCAGCCGCCAACGATACAGGCCACCCCCACCGACGTCCGGCCCTCGGTCGACCCTGACGCCGATCCCGCCAAAATCACGTGGTGGAGACCGAGTTGGCGCGATGCCGCTCGACACGTCGGCTACCGCTGGATCTTCCTGCTTCCCGCAGTGGGCCTCCTTTTGCTCTTCGGTGGAGCCCTGGTGATCTGGCCCGCTCGCGGCGTGTTCACGGTGCTGGGGATCAAGCTGTTTTTGTTCGTCGGTGCGATCGCGCTCGCGCTCGCCAGCTACGTTTGGCGCTGCGCCGCGCACGCCCGCACCGAACCGTTCTGTATTCACTGTGGCTACGACCTGTCCGAGCTGCCAGACAACTACCGCTGCCCCGAGTGCGGCCGACCCTACACCTGGCGACTCATCGCCGAGTACCGCCGCGATCCCGAATGGTTCATCGAGCGCTGGAAACTGCACGGCCGCCTTCCGCCCTCGGACGCAGCAATCGACGCACGTCCCACCACCGGCCGCAAGCGCTCCCGCGACGGAACCTGAACTTCGTCAAGCGGTCGCCCCTACAACCAGCCGCACCGCTTTCGGCCGTACCGTGTATTCCACCGGCGTCGTGCCGAATAGTTCCCCATCAATCTCCACCGACAGCGGCTGCACCGCCGACATGCGAATATGCCGCGCCTTGAGATAGATCACACCCGGCTTGCCAATGTGCCGGTGCAACAATGTCCGCAACGAGTGTACCAGCAGCCGCGACCTCGACCCACATCGAAAGATGCAGACATCCAGCAACCCATCGTCCGGCCGCGCCTCGCGCAGAATCCCAAGGTTGAACGCGTAGCGATTCGCGTTGCCGACAAACGCTATCCCGCGATCCTCAAAGATCGGTGACCCGTCAACCTCCACCCGAATCGTCGGAAACGAGTAGCCGCTGATCGTCCGCCACAGCGGCCAGAAGTAATCGAGGTGGTGAATATGGCCGCGACGTCGGTGTTCGAGCCGGCGAATCACCTCGGCATCGATCCCGATCCCCGACACACACAAGAAGCTGCGGCCGTTCGCCACCGCCACGTCAAAATCGATACATCGCGGTCGATCTGCCGCCGCGGCCAGCCAGTCGATGTCGACATGAATCTTGAGATATTTCCCCAGCAGGTTCTCCGTGCCGCGCGGCACCACCAACACCGGCATCGGCCGACCCGCGAGCCCGTCGACAACCTCGTTGATGGTTCCGTCCCCCCCTACCGCCAACACAGCCGGCGTCTCCGGCGAAAGCGAACCGGCAAATCGCCGCCCCTCGCCTCGTCCGGACGTGAACATCACCCGCGCATCGCGCCCGCGCACTCGAAGACGCTGCTCCAGCGCCGCCGCGAGTCCGCGATTGTCCGCACCGCCCGATACCGGGTTGACGATGATGGCAATGGGAGCTGTCACCGCTGCTTGCATCCCGTGAGGCCGGCGCCGCCCTCTCGTTCGGCCTCTCCGGAGGGCCGTCGGTTGACCCTCTCGCCCGGCCGCACTATTGTCAAGCCGGCTGTGAATTGTCGCTGCCGCATCAGCGGCCACGGCAGCGTTTTTGGAACCGCATGCCCACCGACACGACATCCAACAAGCCCGCCCCGCGTTCGGACGGCATCCGCGAGACGCTCGACTCGATCATCGTCGCCTTTATTCTCGCATTCGTCTTCCGCGCCTTCGTCGCCGAGGCCTTCATTATTCCCACCGGCTCGATGGCGCCGTCCCTCTACGGCAAGCACGCCGCCCATCGCTGCTCGAATTGTCGCTACGAGTTTTCGTTCGGCGTCGACGCATCGCAGGATGTCGTCCGCAACCCCATCGGCGTCACCTGTCCGAATTGCAGCCAGCGCGACGTCGTCGGTACCAGCGCCGACATGAAGCTGGCCGACAGCGGCGATCGCATCCTCGTGCTCAAGTGGCCATACGATATCGGCGGCTCGTTGCTCGGGCCGCGCCGCTGGTCGGTCGTCGTCTTCAAGAACCCCCTCGACGGCAAGCAGAACTACATCAAACGGCTTGTCGGCATGCCCGACGAAGTCCTCGAGATCATCGACGGCGACATCTACGCCGCCCCGGCAGCCACCGTGCCCGAAGCCATTCGCCAGAAGCTCCTCGCCGATCCGCTGACCACCCGGGACCGCGGCCTGACCGACGCCGACGAGCGCACCCTCGCCAAACTCCTCACCATCCAGCGCAAGCCCGATGCCGACCAGGAAGCCCTCTGGATGCTCCACTACGACAACGACTTTCCACCCGAAAACCCCCTGATGGACGGCGCTCGCTGGGAAAGCGGCGGCCCGCCGGATCAGACCGGCTGGGACGCGTCGACGCCGCGCGTCGTTTTCGACGGCCGTGACGATCGCGAGCACGTCCTCGAACTCACCGGAAAACCCATTGCCGACTTCTACGCCTACAACCCAATGAAGGCCTCCCTCGATAATCGCTACGTCGGCGACGTCCGCCTGCGCTTCGTGCTCACACCTGAAAAGGAGTCGGGACAACTCTCGCTCCTTTTGACCAAGAATGCCGACAAGTTCCGCGCCATCCTCAAACCCGACGGCACCGTGACGCTTGAGCACGCCGTCGGCGATTCGCCATGGCGCATGCTTGCGAGCGGCAAGACGGACCCGCTCACCCCCGGCCGCGAACGCATCATCGACTTCCGCAACCTCGAATACCGCGTCTCGCTGCGAGTCGACGATCACGTCGCCGTCGCCACCAATGACGAGCAGTACAAGCCCGACGTCGTCGCCCTCACGATGAAACGCCAGGCCGACGGCTCCAACACCCCGACGCGCATCTCGATCGGCGCCCGCGGAATGCCGCTCCGCATCCAGCACCTGTCAGTCCATCGCGACGTCTACTATCGCAGCGTCCCGAGCGAATACGTGCCGGGCAATCCCTACCAATCCGCCGGCGTCATGGCCTGGGGAACGATGCACAACCCCATCTATCTCCGCAGTGGCGACTATTTCATGTGCGGCGACAACAGCCCCGCCAGCAAAGACTCGCGACTCTGGTGGGAAAACGGCGACTTCGTCCAACGCCGCGGCGAGGCCTATCAGCGCGGCACCGTCCCGGCCGATCAGTTGATCGGCGAGGCATTCTTCGTATATTGGCCCGCCGGCCGGCGACTCGGCGATCAGGGCCTCCCCGTGATCCCCAACGTCGGCCGCATGAGGCCGATTCGCTGATTTTTCCGCCGCACACCGCGCGGCCCTGTCACAGACCGGTCCGGTTCAGAATGATCGCAACCAGCCATCACCTCCTCGAAACCCGCGACCTCGTCAAGATCTACGGCGGACGCACCGTCGTCAGCAAGGTCAGCTACCACGTCGGCCGCGCCGAAATCGTCGGCCTTCTCGGTCGCAATGGCGCCGGCAAGACCACCAGCTTTCGAATGACCATCGGCATGGTCAAGCCCGACGGCGGCCAGGTCTATTTCAACAACGAGGAAATCAGCGAACTGCCCATGTACCGTCGCGCCCAGAAGGGCATCGGCTACTTGTCGCAGGAGAGCAGCGTCTTTGTCCGCCTCACCGTCGAGCAGAACCTGTTGGCCATCCTCGAACTGGTCGAAGGCCTCTCATCCGCTGAGCGCCATCGCCGCGCTTCCGAGCTGATGTCGCAATTCGGCTTAAGTCACGTCAGCCGCCAGGAGGCACGGACCCTCTCGGGCGGCGAGCGCCGCAAGCTCGAAATCGCCCGCGCGCTCGTCACACGCCCCAAGCTCATCCTGCTCGACGAACCATTCAGCGGCGTCGACCCGATCGCCGTGCAGGACTTGCAGCGTGAAATCCTCAACCTCCGCGACCACCACGGCCTCAGCATCCTGCTCACCGACCACAACGTCCGCGAGACGCTCAACGTCACCGATCGCAGCTATATCATTCACGAGAGCAAGGTCATCGCCGAGGGCCCGCCTCGCGAACTCATCAACAACGAACTGGTCCGGCGTTCCTACCTCGGCTCGACGTTCCGCGGCGACGAGTTCGATCACCGGCCCGCCGGCGCGCCCGTCACTCCCCCCGTCGCCTGAGTCGTCGCCCCGCCCATGATTCGATCGAACTGATCCAGCAATTCCTTGTGTCGCTCTTGTTCGAACCCGAACGACAGCATCTCTGCCCGTGCCTTCGCCGCGTCCCAGCCCTGTCGCCGGATGCGGTGCATCGCACACAGCAGTCCCGTTCGATGCCGGCCCGCGGCGCAGTGCACCAGCACCGGCCGGTTAGCCGGGTCGCTGAGTGTCGCCTGGAACGTCGCAAACTCCGCGTCGCCGATCTCCTCCCCGCTCACGATCGGCAACTGCACCACCTTGATGCCCGCCTCGGCCGCCGCGCGCTTCTCGTCGACGATGCGCTCGCTGTCTCCATCCCGCGCAATGACGACCGCCTTGATGCCGTAATGATCAATCACGTGCCGCAACTGCCGCCCGGTCGGCTGCGCCGATCGATAGAGTACTCCCGGCTCCACTTCGGCCAGCCGCTTCGGATACCACGTCGCCGCCAGCCCCGCCGCGACGCCAACGATCGCGAGCAGATCGAAGATGAGAAACAGGACGATCAGCCGCTTCGCGCGCGGCGTGAATTGCACGTCCCGCCCGTTGGTCATCGTTGTCTCAGCTCTGGACAAAGATCGAATCCTCTCGCCGCGACATCAGCAGGTAGATAAAGAATAGCCCGCCGATGAAGTTTGTCATCACGCCGACGGGAATCTGGAGTGCCGCTCCACTTTTCCATCGAAGCAGGTTTCCCGCCACGACGTCGCACCACGGCAGGAAAACTGCTCCCGCCAGTACCGCCGCTGGCAACAGGTAGCGATGTGTCGGTCCGACCAGCGCCCGCATCATGTGCGGCACGAGCAGCCCGACAAACGCGATCGGCCCGCACTGCGCTGCGATCGCCGCGGTCATCAGCGACGCCGTGAAGTACGCGACCGCCCGCGTTCGCTTCACGTCCACGCCCCGCCCGGCCGCCACGAACTCGCCCATCATCAGCAGGTCGAGCGACTTGTGCAGATACCAGATGATCGCCGCCGAAACCGCGACAAATGGAATCGTCTGTAGCAGCCCCTTCGAACCCGCTCGATCCACCGATCCCATCAGCCAACGCACGATCTCATTCGTCACTGGCTTGGCCGACAGAAACTCGATCAGCAGGATCATCGCAGCGCACACAAACCCGATCGCGACTCCCGCCAGCAGCAGCGTGTTGACCGAGCCGCCGCCCCGTATCCGCGACACCGACCACACCAGCACCACCGATGCCAGCGCCCCCGCAAACGCAAGCCCCGTCAGCGCCGGCAGAAATCCGAGATAGAGGCCGGTCCACCCGAAGTGCAGCCCGATCGCCGCGCCAAGCGATGCCCCGCTCGCGACGCCCAGCGTGAAGGGTTCTGCCAGCGGATTGCGAAACACCGCCTGAAACACGCATCCCGCCACTGCCAGTCCCGCCCCCGCCACCGCCGCCATTCCCACGCGCGGCAGCCGAAAATCCCAGAAAAGACGTGACGCCATCGGCGTCGGACCGTCCCGCGAGCCAAACACGTCGCCCCACCCGATCGCCGTCTCGCCCACCATGGGTGCGAAAATCAGCGTCAACGCGAACATCACGCCCAGCATTACCAGCAGAGTTCGCGGCGACGCCGACGACATTCGATCAACACTCCGGAAACACAAATCGCCGCGCCGTGTCGGGCGTCGTACAAATGTGGAACGAGACACCGAACACACGCGTCAAGTGTTCCGTCTCCAGAAATGCCGCCGTTGCCCCGTCAAACACAACCCGGCCTGCCTGCAGAGCAACAATCCGCCCACCCAGTGCCGCCGCCACGTTCAGATCGTGACAAATCACCAGCACGCCCCGCCCCAGTGCCTGTTGCTCCCGCAGCAATCGCACCAGCACCGCCACATACTTCGCGTCGAGCGCCGACGTCGGCTCATCGAGCAGCAGGAACCGCGGCTCCTGCACCAGTGCCGCCGCCAGCCACACCTTCTGTCGTTCGCCCGCCGAAAGCGTTCCGATCGTCCGCTCCGTCAGCTCGCCGAGTTCGCACGCCGCCACCTGCTCGGCGATCACCTGCTCGTCGCGCGTCCCCGTCGCCGCCAGCGGATGCAGATGTGCAAACCGCGCCGCCGCCAGCACGTCCCGCACCCGAAACCCCGGATATCCCTCGTACGACTGCGGCACATACGCCAGGTGCCGCGCCGCTTCCCGCCGCGACCACCGGCTCATCGGCTTCTCGTCCAGCAACGTCCGCCCGCTCGTCGCCGGCAGTATCCCTGCCATCGCCAGCATCAGCGTCGATTTGCCCGCTCCGTTCGGCCCGACGATGCACGCGCACTCCCCCTCTGCCAGCCGCAGCGAAACATCGCGCAGAATCGTTCGTGTCGCACGGCGCACTTCGATTTGTTCAGCGACGATCGACATGGTTTACCGCGCGAGCAGCTCCCGCAGCTCGTCGAGCGTATCGACAAATCGCGGCCCCGGCGTCACGTGCCGCGACCCGCTCAACACGTACACGCGGTGCTCCCGAACCGCCCGCAGATCACCGATCGTCGCCCACGCCCGCTCCGCGTCCGCCGCCAGCTCGCGCGGCTCGCCCGCCAGTCCCCGCACCTCAATGATGACATCCGGATCGGTCTTCAAGACCTGCTCCAGCGAAATCTCTCCATACCCCGCCCCCAGATTCGCCGGCACCACCTCGTTGCCCGTCAGGCCGACCAGCGAGCCAAGATACGACTCCGGCCCCACGACCCACGGCGGCGACATCGGCACGCGGCTCGCCGAAATCGACAGCAGTACGCGCTTCGGTCGCGGCTCTGTGCTTGGGAGCTCGCGCTCCGCGCGACCGCGAAGTTGTGCGATGAGTTTTTCCGCCTCCGCTCTTCGCCCGCACCTCTCGCCGATCATCGCGATCGACGTGTAAACGTCCTCCAGTGTGTCATTCGGCAACACCATGTACGGCACCCCCGCCGCATCGAGTTGTCCGCGCAGATCCTTGCCCGACCTTGCTACCAGCAACAAATCGGGATTGAGGGACAGTATCCGCTCAATGTTCGGATCCAGCAGCCCGCCGATCACCGGAATACTCGCGACCTCAGGCGGCCACACGCAGTACGTCGTCCGCCCGACTAGTCGATCACCGATCCCCAGCGCGAAACAGATCTCTGTCATCGCCGGCGCCAGTGAAACGATCCGCTGTGCCCGACCCGATCGTGCCGCAAGCGCGGGCCGTTGATTGACGCGCCGCAATCCCGCCACCGACGCAGCACAAATTCCGCCCGTGACCAATACCAGAATCGCTGTGCGCCACATCAAAATTGATTGTCAATCGGTTGTCCAAGCGTGTCAAAAATGCCGCGTGGCGTCGTACGCCCGTCTCTGTAGAATCGAAGCGTGATTTCTCCGCGAGTCCTCATTCTTCGCGCCGCCGGCACCAACTGCGACGAAGAAACGCAATACGCCTGGACGCTCGCCGGCGGCCGCGCCGAACGACTCCACATCAACCGCCTCATCGAGCGCCCGGCGCTCCTCAGCGACTATCAAATCCTCACCATCCCCGGCGGCTTCAGCTACGGCGACGACATCGCCTCCGGAAAAATATTCGCCAACCAGATCGCCCTCCGCCTCGGCGACGCACTTCGCAGCTTCGTCGACCGCGGAGGCCTCGTCCTCGGAATCTGCAACGGCTTCCAGGTCCTCGCCAAGGCCGGCCTCCTGCCGGGCGCCGGGCTGCCCCCGGTCACGCTCGGCTTCAACGACTCCGGCCGTTTCGAGGCCCGCTGGGTACACGTCCGCGCCCAAACTTCGAACTGTGCCTTCCTCGAACCCGGCGAGACGTTCCACTTCCCCGTCGCCCACGGCGAGGGCAAAGTGATGCTCGCCGACGCCTCGACGCCGAGCGGCCTCCACCCCGTTTCAACGCTGGAAAAGACGGGCTGCCTCGCCCTCCGATACGTCGGCCCCGCCCCCGGCCCCGTTTCCTACCCTGATAACCCCAACGGCAGCGAACACGACATCGCCGGCCTCTGCGACCCCACCGGCCGCATCTTCGCGCTCATGCCCCACCCCGAACGCTGTATTTCACAGGCACAAAAACCCGACTGGACGCGCGATCACAATACTGAGACCGACGGCCTGCGTATCTTCCAGCGCGCCGTGGCCCGCTTTCAGCGCTGATTTCGCCGTTTCACACCCCGCCTGCCCGCCGCGATCGCCCTTCTGATTTCTCGCCATAACTCCGATAACCACTCAGCTTTTGGCAAGTTTTGCGCATAGGCAGGGAAGAAATCATGCACCGCCACCCATCACCGCGTTTCCTCGTTGCTTCGATCATCGCTGTGCTGTTCGCCGTCGGCTGCAACAAGCCGTCGCCGTTCAAGCTCATGAGCGACAAGCCGCGCTCCGACAAGAAGGCCCCGGTCGACCCGCCCAACAGTTATCCCGAGTGGACCTACGACGCGCCCCAATCGATGAAGCCCGCCGCCGACCTCACCCCCGAGCCGCGCGCCCGCGAAGAAGACCCGCTCCACTACTTCACCAACAAGAAGCTCGTACCCATTCGCCAGCCGAGCGGCTACAAGCCCGAGGAAATCCCGCGCGTCGCCGTTTGGTACACCGACAACAACGGCTTCGATTGGAAGAAGGGCGGCTATTTCGGACAGTCGCAGACATTCTTCTGGTTCGACGCCCCCGCCGACGGCGACTACGGCGTCCGCTTCGTCGGTCCCGGCCAGGAGCCCTCGAAAGTCCCCGTCGCCGAACCGGTGCGCGTCTATCACGTCGACACCACGCTGCCGACCGTCGAGTTGATCGTCGATCCCAATCAGGCCTGGTACCGTCCCGGCCAGACCATTTCGCTAAGCTGGAAAGCCCAGGACTATCACCTCGTCGAACAGCCCGTCGAGATCGGCGTCGCAACCGATTTCTCGAGCGAGCATCCGAGCTGGACGGTTCTGCAGAAAGACCTCGACGCCTCAGGCAACTACAGCTACACGATTCCGTCTGACGCCACCGGCCGCGGACTGACCTTCCGCGCCGCGGCCCGCGATCGCGCCGGCAACGTCGGTGTCGGCTTCTCGCATCTCATCCAGGTTCAGGACGAACCGAATCAATCCGACAAGAACGCCGCGCCGCCGCCGCAGCAAACCGCACAGTCGTCCACGGTCGCTCCGAGTGGCACGATCGCGCCTGTCGCGCTCTCTCCGGCGTCGCCGCTGCAGCCGGTCGCAGCGCCGCAAGCAGCAACGATCGACTCCGGAAAGATCGAAACGATCCAGCCCGACGGCTGGACGCCGATGGACTCAACTCCGGTGAAGCTGATTTCGGCACCTCAAAGCGCCCCGATCGCTCCGGCCCCCGCGCCCGTCTCGAGTTTCGTTCCCGTTAGTCAATCCGCGCCGCCCGCCGCGCAGCCGATCGCGCCGCCCAGTCCGCCGACCGAATTGAAAATCGAAGAGGTCGCGCCCGCAGGCGGCCAGCAAAGCGCCGCGCCGCCCAGTGCCGACATCGACTTGCTCTTCGATCGCACGCCGCCGTCAACTCCCCCCGCTCAAGCCGCCGCTCCCGTCGCAAAGCCGATCGACGCCGTCAGCCCGCCGGTCATCAAGTCTTCGACCGTCACCGAGTTGATTCCGACGTCGCCAGTCTCCGCACCGCCCGCCGGCGCGGCACCGGCTTCCGGCAGCGCCCCAACCGCGCCGCCGCTTGCAGCCCCCGCCGCTAGTCCAATGCCATCGACCCCCGAGCCGGCCGCGAAGATCGAGTCGGTTCCGCAGCAGCCCCAGCCAGCGCCTGTGGCCCCTCCGAAGCTCGCGTCGGTCACGCTCTCGTCGCCGCCGCCCCAACCGCACGGTGGCCTCGTGGCCCCGCTGCCGGGCACCGGCGCGCAAACCCCCTCCGACGGCGCCGCGCGCCCGTGGCAAACCCTCAAAAAACCAAACGATCGAAAGAACGACTCGGTCTGGGCCCTTCCCAAGCCCGCCTTCCTCTTCGACGCCCAGGGTGCCTTCGAGCGGCAACTGGTCACCAAGAACACCGAACTAACCCCCGTCGCACCCGGCGCTTCAACCGACAAGCCCGTGGCCGAAGCAGACATCACCCCGCGCGACTCCGCCGAACCCGTCGCGCCGAAGTAGTCACCGTCGCCCTCGCGACGATCAGTACGCCGACTCCAGCATCCGCCGCTGCACTTCCGGCGGCACGGCCCGATAGTCCATCGGCTCCATCGTCCAGCTTGCCCGGCCCTGCGTCAGACTTCGCAGCGTCGTCGCATAGCCGAACATCTCCGCCAGCGGCGCCTCGGCGTGGATAACCCGGCTCGTCCCGCGCTGCTCCGTATTGGTAATCACCCCGCGTCGCGCCGACACATCCCCAAGCAGAACCCCTAGGTGCTCCTCCGCCGCCACGATCTGCAGCCGCATGATCGGCTCGAGCAGCGTCGGCGATGCCGACTTGCACGCCTCCTCGAACGCAATCCGGGCCGCATTCTCGAACGCCAGCTCCGAGCTGTCGGCGTCGTGCTGCTTGCCATCCAGCAGGATCGCCCGCACGTTCATCATCTCGTATCCCGCCAGCACACCCTGCAACGCCGCATCGCGAACGCCGGCCTCGATAGCCGGCATGTACTTGTGGTCGATGGCATCCCCGCGCATCTGGTTCTCGAACACGATCGTCTCGTCGCGATGCAGCGGCGCATACGGCTCGATCCGCAGCGTCACCACGCCGTACTGCCCCCGACCCCCAAGCTGCCGGATGAACTGCCCGGTCGCCTCGGCCGGCTTGCTGATCGTCTCGCGATACGCCACGCGCGGCTTGCCGACATTCACCGGCACTCCGAAATCCTTGTTGAGCTTGTGCGTCAGCACCTCCAGGTGCAGCTCGCCCATTCCTGAGATCAACGTCTGCCCCGTGGCCGCATCGACGCGGTACTTGAACGTCGGGTCCTGCCGCGCCAGCTTCGCCAGCGAATCAACGAGCCCGTCGCGATCCGCGCTCGACTTTGGCTCGATCGCCACGCTGATCACCGTCGCCGGAAACTCGATGTGTTCGAGCACGATCGGGTGCCGCGAGTCACTCAGCGTGTCGCCCGTGAGCGACTCCTTCAACCCAACCACCGCGACGATGTCGCCTGGCTCGGCCCGGTCGATCTGCTCGCGCCGCTTGGCAAACATTCGAAAGATGCGGCTAAGGTTCTCTTTCGCGTCGCGGTTCGTATTCAACAGCCGCACGCCCGTCTTCAACACGCCGCTGTAAATCCGCAGGTAGTACAGATCGACCGGCTTCTCCGCCACGATCTTGAACACCAGTGCCGCAAACGGATCATCCGGCGACGGCTTCCGCGTCTCGACGTGTTTATCGTCCCGCCCGCGCTGTCCCGTCACGGCCGGCCGGTCGAGCGGCGACGGCAGGTAGTCCACTACGCCATCGAGAAGCTTCTGCACCCCGGCATACTTCAGCGACGAGCCGCAGAAGACCGGGTGCAGCTTCGACGTCACCGTCGCCCGCCGCAGCGCCGCTCGAATCTCGTCCGGCGTCAGCTCCGTCCCGTGAACGTACTTCTCCATCAGCGCGTCGTCGGTTTCGGCCACCTTCTCTTCCAGCAGGTGCCGCCAGTGCTTTACCTCGTCGCGCATCGACTCGGGGATGTCCCGTTCGCTGATGGTCGAGCCAAGCTTGGCTGGATCGTGGAAATAGGCCCGCATCGTCAGCAGATCGATCACACCCTCGAAGCTCGACTCGGCCCCGATCGGCAGCGCCACCGGTACCGGGTGCCCCGCCAGCTTCTCGCGAATCTCGATGACGGTTTGGTGAAAGTCCGCCCCCAGCTTGTCCATCTTGTTCACGAAGCAGATTCGCGGCACGTGATACTTGTCGGCCTGACGCCACACCGTCTCCGACTGCGCCTCGACGCCTTCCTTCGCATCGAACACCACGACCGCCCCATCCAGTACGCGCAGACTCCGCTCGACTTCCGCCGTGAAATCGACGTGCCCCGGCGTGTCGATCAGGTTGATCGTGTGGTCCCGCCAAGGGCACGTGACCGCCGCTGAAAAGATCGTGATGCCCCGCTGTTGTTCCTGCTCGTCGAAGTCGGTGATGGTCGTGCCGTCATCGACCTCGCCCATTTTGTGAGTCCGGCCGGTATAGTAAAGGATTCGTTCCGTCGTCGTCGTCTTGCCCGCGTCGATGTGTGCGGCAATGCCGATGTTGCGGACGCGCCGCAGCCCGGCTGGCACTGACTCGGGGTCCTCCGACGATGAATCGCTGGCGGGCATGGGCTTGGATCCGGAAACGGGGCTGGCTCAGGCGCCGAGGGCGAATTGCCGCAGCTTCTCGCGGGCGTCGGCGTCTTCAAATTGCTTGACGGGAGATTTGAAGAGGTAGGCGCTGGCTTCGATGATCGGCCCCGAGAGTTTGCGATCCAGCGCAACCTTCGCTGCCCGGATCGCATCGACAATCACACCGGCCGAATTGGGCGAGTCCTCGACACTCAATCGAAGTTCGAGATTCATCGGCACGCCGCCGAACTGCTCCGCCTCGATGCGGATGAAGCAGATCTTGTTGTCGTGCAGCCACGGAATGTAGTCGCTTGGCCCGATGTGGATGTTCCCTTCGGCGATGGGATGGTCGGTCGATTGGCTGCGGACCGCGTCGGTCTTGCTCCGCTTCTTGCTCTCCAGCCGCGAGCGATCCAGCATGTTCAGGAAATCCGTGTTCCCGCCCACGTTGAGCTGATACGTCCGCTGAATCGGCTGTCCGCGATCCTCAAACAGCTTCGTCAGTACGCGGTGGATGATTGTCGCCCCCACCTGCGACTTCACATCGTCGCCCAGGATCGGCAGGCCCGCCTCCTTGAACCGTCCGCCCAGCGTCCGCGACAGAAACACCGGCACGGCATTGACGAACGCGCACCCCGCCTCGATCGCGCACTCAGCATAGAACGTCGAGTTCTGCTCGCTGCCGACCGGCAGGTAATTGACGACAACTTCGGCGCGGGTGGCCTTCAGAATTCGAACGATGTCCGTCTTCGCTTCCGCAGCCGATGCGTACCGATTCGGTAGCGCCTGGAACCGCACCTGCTCCGGATAGCGCGACGTATGCGCCGCGATGCTGTCGAGGCAGTACCCCATCTGGACCGGGCAGGCCAAGCTCGGCACTTCCTTTTGAAAGACCGTCGTGCAGTTCGGCTCGGCGAAGATGGCTTCGCTCAGGTCGCGACCGACCTTTCGTTCGTCCACGTCGAACGCCGCGACAAAATGAATGTCGCAAACCCGATAGCGCGAAAACACGCGCGTGATCAGGCCCGGCACATCGACGTCCGGGTCGGCATAAAAGAACCGCCCCTGCACCAGCGAACTGGCGCAGTTGCCGACTCCGAATATGGCAACCCGGATTTCGTTCATGTTCACGCTAATCATCGACCGGCGCCCGGACCGCGACGGGCGGCGCGGGCTTGGGCCGGATTATCAACAGTAATGCAGGTAAATGTAAAGGGGTGACTAGGCGCCGTCGGATTTATCGGCCCCTTCGGCCGCCGCGTCGGCCGGGCTTAGCAGGGCAATGCTGGCCGTATGGCCGTGAATGAAGTTCTTTTCACCGACCGGTCCGAATTCGCCCGCACAGAAAAATCCCGCCACCGGAACCGGCCCGACGGCCGTGCGAATCGCCGCCAAATCGTGATTCGGCTGTTCGAAGAGCCGCGTGCCTCGGCCGTTGCAATTGAACATCAGTGCCCCGGCCGGCGGTCGCTGGCGATGAGCCGCCAGGAGTGACTGCAGGTCCTCATCCGCCGTCTTGGCGTCGCGAACCTGGAATTGAATGGTCCGCCCGATCCGCGCCTCGTCGCCGATCATCAGGGCCCCGGTCCGTTGATCGGCCCCGACCATATTGCGGATCAGGAAATCCCCGCGCCCGAACGCCTCCTTGTACTCGTTGATGACCTGCCCGACGAAGATCCCCTGCTGCATCAGCTTCTTTTCCTGCTCGTTCGCCGCCGTGAACACCTCGTTCAGCATCGCCATCGCCGGCTTGCCGCCCAATAGCTTGATAATGTTCTGCTCGGCCGACGTGATGACAAACGGCTTCCCGATCGGCCGGCATCCCTGCGACACGATCGTGTCCATCCGCACGGCGCCCGACAGCGCCACGCCTACCGCGCCTTCGTCATGGCAATCCTCGTTGAACGCCAGTCGGACTTGTCCCGGCCCCTCCGCCCCGCTCGCAAGCCCGCCGACCACCGGCGCTCCGCGATAGCAGTCATTCACCGCATTCAGGAAGTTCACAATATGAAAGCTGTACGGATCGGCCAGCACGATAAACGACTGCCCCGTCTCCGGCCTCACGTCGAGCATCTCGTGAAATGCCTCGGCGTTGTCGACTTCTTCCAGCTTCGCCTGGTCGATCCGGAACGGATGCACCCGCGCCCCCGGCATGCTCGCCACCCACAGCGCCATCGCCGGCTCGCGTTCGACTTCTCCCTCGCTCCCGATGATGCCTTCGCCCGTGCAGCCGATCAGCGTACCCGGCGACACCCGCTTGCGGATCATCTCCGCCGCGTCGCTGTACTCGTCCTCAAAATGATTACTCGCGAAGAACAGCGCCAGGTCGCACGACGCGCCTTCCAGCGCGGCAGTCGCTCGCTGCACGACTTCCTCAACGCCGTGCCGCCACTCCCCGGACCGCGCAATCGAAGCGCCGATTTTCATGCCGTCTCACCCTCGTGCTTCCATCCATCTTATACCGGCTGCCCCCGCTTCGGCAGGAACACTTCAGGGCGGCATTGACCGGCCCGTTCAGGCGTGCTTATATACCTATGGAGAGGAACGCCCGCCAATCGCGGGCTCGGAGACGCATCGAGCCAGTTTGAGCGACACTCCCCGCGACAAACCGACCGTCAAACAGGAACGCGCGACGCTCGTCGGCCTCATTCTGCCCGGCCATCGCCCGCTCGGCCGATACGAAGATCCCCTCGCCGAACTCGCCGCCCTTGCAACAACCGCGGGGGCTGTAGTGGTGGACCGGGTCGTCCAGAAGCGCGACCGCATCTGTGCCGCCACTTACATCGGCGGCGGCAAGGTCCGCGAGCTGGCCGACCGCGTTCAGGACAAGCAGTCCGACGTCATCATTTTCGATAATGACCTCTCGCCGTCTCAAATACGCGAGGTCGAAACCGTCACGCAGCGCAAGGTGCTGGATCGCACGGAAGTGATTCTGGATATCTTCGCCTCCCGCGCCCGCACGCATGCCGCTCGCCTCCAGGTTGAACTCGCCCAGCTCGAATACACCGCCCCGCGGCTTCGCGGAATGTGGACCCACCTCGAGCGACAGGTCGGCGCCGGCGGTGGAACGACGGCCGGGGCCGTCGGCGGCATCGGCACGCGCGGTCCCGGTGAACGGCAGATCGAAATTGACCGTCGCATCGTCCAAAAGCGAATGAGCTTCCTCCGCGAGCAACTTCGCCAGATCGACGCCCGCCGCGTTCGCGAGGTCAAGAGTCGCGGCGACCACTTCACCGTTTGCCTCGTCGGCTACACCAACGCCGGCAAGTCCACCCTCATGAACGCCCTCACCGGCGCCGGAACACTTGTCGAAGACAAGCTTTTTGCCACTCTCGATACCCTCACGCGACGTTGGACCCTCGCCGGCGGACAATCGGCCCTCCTCTCCGACACGGTCGGTTTCGTCCGCGATCTGCCGCACCATCTGGTCGCCTCCTTCCGCGCCACGCTCGAAGAAGCCATCCATGCCGACCTGCTCCTGCATGTCGTCGATGCCACGGCCCCCGACGCCCGCGCCCAGATTGCCGCCGTCGAACAGGTTCTGGCCGACCTCGGCTGTGCGGATTCGGCAACCCTCCTCGTCCTCAACAAGATTGACGCCGTTCCCGCTCAGGGCGACGCCGCCGAACTGTCTGCTCTGCGATTGAACTATCCCGACGCCGTCGAGATCTCAGCCCGCGCAGGCCTCGGCATCGATCGCCTCGTTGCCCGTGTCGCCGATGCCATGCGCGACCGCTACGTCCGTGTCCGCGTCGAAGCCGACGCCGGCAACGGCAAACTCGTCGCCTACCTCAATCGCCACGCCCATGTCCTCGGCCGCGAATACTCGGACGGTGTCGTCCGCCTCGATCTCCGCGTCGCCCCGGGCGAAGTGCCGAGAATCCGCGACCTCGGTGCCCGTTTGTTGCCTTCGCCCGCCCCCTCCGACGCCGCCTGACCCGTTTCCCCTCGGGATTCCACCAAACATCTCAAGCAAGGTCCGCGAAGACCCGACCCAAGGTATGCATGGGCTCATGTCCCGTGCGTACCGATCGCTGGATGCGCCAACATGAAATACGCCATCTCGATCAGTGAACGACAGTCACGCCGGGTTCTCGAGCAGGCCGTGCGAATGCAGTCTCAGCTCCTCATCGAGCCGACTGGCATGCCCGACCGCACCATGCTCGGGTTTGTCGCCTCCGGCGATGCGGACGTCGTCGTCGCCGAACTGACCGGCCCACCGCATCCCTGGCTCCGCAGTCTCACCGGCCGCACCGTCGGAGTTCAGCTTTTCGTCCAGGAACGATACCTCTTCGAATCGTGCGTCCTCGCAGGCCCCAGTTGGCACGACGGCGAGCAACTAACCCTCACCGCCCCGCGTGTTCTGCAGGTCGTGCAGCGCCGCCGATTCTGGCGCGCCCAGTTGGCGCCCTCCATCCGTGTCGCCTTGCATTGGCGCAACGGAGGCCGCCCGCAGCACACCCATTGCCCGCTTCTCAACGTCAGCGCCGAAGGCCTCGCTTGCAAGCTCGACGCTGGCGCCGCCCAGGCCCTCGGCGTCGGCAACCGCGTTTCCTGCGAGTTTCGACTGCCCGGCGCGAATCGCGAAATTCGTCTCGACGCCGTCGTACGCAACTGTTCTCCCGCCAGCGATGACACCTGGATCGTCGGCGTCGAGTTCGAGCTCAACCCGGCCGATCCCGGCGTCGCTGCCGCTCAGCAAGAGCTGCGCGACATCCTGTATCGACCCCAGTTCGCCATGTCGGGAGTGGAAAGCGAATGACAGCAGGCAAGGAAGTCAATTCCGAAGTACGCACCCGCGTCTTTCAGTGGGCCGTCGGCCGCCGCGAATCGGCCACCGTCACCCTGAAGCGCGACGGAGACTGGGTCGCGGCACGTTCGAGCTTTCTGTGGTACGACGAAGCCGCCAACACCCTCGCTTTGCTCTACCCGACCGTACCGACTGCCCCCACGCCGCCCGAAATCGCCGTTGGCGAACAAGTCGGCGTTTCGTTCCGCCGCGGCCATAAGAAGTGCGTCTTCACCACGTCGGTCATCGCCCGCCGCATGTCCGACGACGGCGCTCCGATGCTCATGGTCGCCGCCCCCGCTGTCATGCACGAGTACCAGCGCCGGGCCTACCAGCGCGCCGTCGTGCCGACCGATCAGTCGATCTCAGTCCGCATCCTCGCCGCCTCCGATCGCACTCCGATCGGCGTCGGCCGCCTCTGCGATCTCTCCGCCGGCGGAACGATGATCGAAGTCGAGCCCCCGCTCCACGCCCGCATGCGGGTCAGCGAGGCCGTGCGCCTCGAACTCGCCGTCGACCCCAGCACCCCGCCGCTCTGCGTCGAAGGCGTCTGTCGCCACGTCTCGGCCCGACCCTCCGGCCGCATCGGCTTCGGTGTTCAGTTCCGCGGCCTTGAAGCCACCAGCCAGGGACAGGCCGCCCTCGAAATGATCGCCACGCTCGTCCGCGCGATCCGCAAGCCGCAGCGCGAAAATCCCGCGCCGCGCAACGCGAACTTCCCCCGCCGACCGGCGTAAAAAAAAGAAGGATCCGAGCTCGCCGTTACTCGGATCCTCCGTATCAGGCTGCCCCGCTCATTAGCGGGAGACCCACAGCCTCACCATCCTTATCGTCACCGGCCTCTCCACCCTGAAGACGCCCTGCGCCCCGGGAAAACCCGGCTCGCAACCGATGCGCGACCTGCGCCGTTTTTTGCCGAACCCCCCGTCGGTGTTGCATCGGTTCTCGGACTCAATTGACGCCGCATTCACCGCCAACGATAGTGTTCCAAGGTTGTTCCACGGATTGGGAGAGGAATGCATGCGGCGGGGCTGCTTCGCTGCCATCGTTGCTTTCGGGCTGCTCGTCGCTCACGCCTGCGACCGGGCGCCGACCCTGCCCGCCGAGCTTCAACGCGCCGACGCCCAGCCGCCGCCGGTTGACTCGCGCTTCATCGCCTCCCTCACCGGTAGCGAATCCATCACCGCCGCCGGCCTCGTCCTCGAGCTCGCCGCCGACGACAACTGGATCACCCTCCGCTCCGATACGGGCGGAACAGCCGCCATATATCTCTCGGGCATGCGCCGCACCACGGCAACACGTCCCGAGGGAGCGATCCGCCTCAGCTCCGTTGAGTACGATGTGGTTGGGCCCGGAGCGAAGTGGGTCGAGGGCTCGGCCGGCATCCGGACGCCGACGTGGCGCTATCAACCCGACAGCGCCGTCATCCGCGTCGATTCGATCGACGATCAGCAGGCCCGCGGTCGCATCGACGGCCGGTTCTATCGCTTCCGTCGCGTGAATCGCGGCGACGCGCCCGCGACGCCCGAGTCGATCAAGGGCTCATTCACCGCAAAGGTCGTGCGATGATCCGCCAGAGCGCCGCGCCATGGGAGGACGGAATCACGCTATGAAGTACACCCCCGCAATTCTCATCTGCCTGTCACTCCTCGCCGGCTGTGCACCGGCCGGCCCAAAGGTCCGCACCGACGGCTCGGTTGAACCGGGCACGGCCCTCATCGGCCTCATGACCGAGGGCGAGCTCGACCGCGTCGCCGGCGGCACGGCTGCCGCCCTGCGCAGCTCCAACATCGCCACCTCCGCCTCCGCCCCCGTCAAAATCGCCCCGCCCGACTGGATCAACGCCGCCGACGTGCCCGTCGATCAGCCCGCCGCCTTCATTGACGCCTTCACCGGCATGGTCAACGACCGCAGCGGCGCCAACGTGCAGTTCGTCCGCCGGCCCTGGGTCCGCGAAAACGCCTCGCAACAGGAAGTCCTCGCCTCCAGCGACCTCCGCAGCCGGCTCAGCGTCCTGCCCGACAAGAAAGGCTCCGACCGGAAGCTCGTCTTGCGAACCGAGGTGCTCGACGGCAGCGGGCGGCCCTCATTTACGCACGACGAGTCGTTTGCCGTTGTGCCGACAAAGGTCACCAAGGCCCGGAAGGCCGCCGAAAAGCAACAGGTCAAACTCGAAGAGGCGAAAGACGAGTATGCGCAGCCCATCGCCGAGACCGGCGAAGTGCGATTCGTTCGCGGTTCGCTGTCGAGCAGGGTGCGTATCTCGCGCGATCCGCCGACCCGGCTTCCCGACGGTCGCCTCCGTTACGCAGCCAAGTTTCGACCCAACTCGAGCAAGTTCCGCGTCGCCGTCCAACTCTACTTCTACGACAAGGAAGGAAATCTCGTTGAGGTTTCGAGACGTGTGCTGAGAGAGTTGGAGTCCGGCCACGCAACCCTGATCGACGTCACCTCGCAACTGCCGGCCGACCGCTGCGTGATCCTCATCGACCGTTACTAGCCCGCCCCGAGAAGTCCGCGGCCGGCGGCCGCTTCACGATCGCCGAGTACGACGCCATCGGTCGGTTCGCCCCGCGCGAGAACAGCTCCTTCGGCCAATAGAGATACGCCGCCGCCGCCGATCCGATCACGGTCAACGCGATCATCGCCGCCTTCATGCCCCAGAGCTTCCGGTCAAACCGTCCGAGTGCCGCCGGCTGGTCGGCCAGCGTGCCGATCAACCGGCAACGCGAGTTGATGCTCCCATGCCGCCAGCTCGGCGCGTCGCGTGGGATTCCGTTCAAGTCCGCGATCCGCTGCAGCGTCCCGCCAAAGACGTGCGCCGCGCCCAAACACAGCGCCGGGCTGCTCATCGCCTCCGTCTCGCTCGGCGGATTGCCGGACCCATGAATCGGGCAATCCGGCGTGCACGACTCGATGTCCGGCGTGATGGCCCGCACCCCGAACACGTCCGCCTGCCGTTCGAAACTCCGCGAAATCCACCCGAATCCGGCCCCCCATACCACGAGCGTCGCCGCCATCGCAAACAGTTGCAGCGCGCCCTCGTGTGCCCGCGGGTCGACCCCCAGCGCCCGCACCGCCAGTTCCAGCAAACCCCCGACGATCATCATGCTCAGAATCGAAAACACCACGAAGTACTGCAGGTGATAGTGCCGTACGTGCCCCGCTTCATGCCCGAACACCGCCTCGATCTGCCGCGGGTTCATCGTCTCCAGCAATCCGTCCGACAACATCACGTATCGCAGCGGCGACACGAACCCCATCACCGCCGCGTTGACGATCAATCCCTGGCTGTCCCAGATCAGGATCTCGCGGTGCTTCAGTCGGATCCGCTTGCACTGCCGCTCGAGCCGCGACCGCAGCTCCCCATCCTCCAGGCGCTGCGTCGCCCAGAACCAGCGAATGAATACCGGCGCCACCAGTAGCACGAGCGCCACCGCGATTCCCTGCAACGCCTCCGGTGCCCAGAAAATTCGCGTTGCCCACAGGATCTCCGCCCGATGTGCATCGATCTGGTGCTTCGCGATCAGCACGAAAACCATCGGCGCCGCAATGATCAGCACTTGGTGCCGCAGCTTGTAGATCAGGTAGGTCCCGAGCCCCCACACCGGCCGCGGTGCCGCGCCGTCCAGTGCCCGCTGCGCGATCGCCGCCGTGCGAATCACCCGGTCCGTCGGATACACCAGTACCCACGCGATCAACACAGATGACAGGAACGGCGCGATGAGGATCGCGTCCGCCAGCAGCGACCAGTGCCCTTTCAGCCACACATTGCGGACCAGCAGGGTCCACGGCGTGCAGGTCATGAGAAAGAGCAGTGTGCCCGTCAGCAGTGCGAGCACGCCTACCCCACCGTAACTGTGCCACTCCTGCAGCCGGTCGAGCCCGTCGTGCGTGCCATCCGCCTGCCGCAGCGCCGAGCGGTTGATCGCCGCCGCCAGTGTCGCGACCAGCACAACCGATCCCGCCGCCGCCAGCAGCGTCCAGTTCGTCGCCGCCTGCATCGCGACCGGATTCAGAATGTCCAGCGGAATCAGGTTGAGTTCACGGGGGGGCAGGCCGTCCGCCAGAAGTAGCGCAAAGGCAATAATGACCACGAAATACATGCGTTTGCGATATTCCGGCCGACCAGTCGTTCTCTTGCTGGGATTCTATGCCCGCGCACCCGGCCCACCAAGCCGCTGTACCACGCAATATCCATCGGTTATCGTCGTTGTTCGATTCAGACAGCCAACCTGTCGGCTCGCGCGAGCGAGCCGGGCGCGATGACTTTAGGAGAATCACACCATGTCTGCGAAGCTTCGATTGGCCGCCGGTCTCTTGATCGTCGGTTTCTGTTTCTGCTCCGTCGCCCTCGCCGGCGATGAACCGCCCGGCGGTCCCGGTGGCATGCGGCGACAAGGCATGCGGCCTCCCATGGGCCGCGCCGGAATGCTCATGGCGCCCGGCGCACTCGACAATCTCCTCAACTCCTTGAATCTCGATGACGCTCAGCGACAGCAGATTCAGGCAAAGGTCGAGGAACTCCGCCAGGCCAACATGGAAAAAATGCGCCCGACCCCTGAGCAAATGAACGAGATGCGGCAGCTCCAGGATCAGATGCGGGATGCCCGCGAATCCAACGATAAGGCCAAGCTCGATGAACTTCGCAAGCAGATGATGGAGTACTCCAACAAGCGCCGCGAGGCAAACGAGCAGATGGAGACCGAGCTGCACGACGCCATCAAGGCCCAGCTTCGGCCGGACCAGGTCGAGAACTTCGACAAGCAGTGGGAAATGGCCAAGAGCCGCCCCATGATGCCCGGCCGCCGCCAGGGCCCCGGCGAACTCCGTCAGGCCGTCTACACACTTCCCGATCTCCAGCCCGATCAGCGCGAAAAGCTCAACCAGATCTTTGAGGAATATCGAAAGAACCGCCGCAGCGAAGCAAAGCCGGCCATGGGCGGCGAAGCCAAGCCGATGCAGGGCGGCGACGCAGCGGGCATGGCAGACCTCCGCAAGCAGGTCGACGAAGTCCTGACCGAATCACAGAAGACGCAGCTCACCGAGCGGCTCGAAAGCATGGGCAAGGGTCGTCGCGGACCGCGCGGCCCGCGGCCCGACATGCCTCCGGGTGAAGGCGACGCGCCGCCTCCTCCGCCGGACGGCCCATAGTCACCCGTCCCGGATTCAGTTTGTTTCAGGAACGCCGCGGCCCGCGCCGCGGCGTTTTCTTGCGCAATAAAAATGCCCACCCGGTCCTGTATTCCGGATGGGCTTACGATCGCGAATTGGCGAGCCGATTTAACCCGCGATCGTTGCACTCGGGATGGCGGCTCGCCGCGAGGGCGCGGCAACCGACTCTCTGTGTAACCCTTGGTTGAACGGGTTTATTCCCGTCGGCTCACGCCGGCCGCCGCGTTACAATGTTAAGGTTGCTCGCAAGCTGGTTTGGACACAAATCGCCGCGCAACACAGACTTAGACGTTTACCCCGGATTGGAAACTACGCTCGATGGACGGTTCGATTCCCCTCCCGGCATTCCGCCAACACGAACGCCGCTGGCACCAGAATGACTATGTCTATGCCGTCGTCTCGCGTCGCAGCGCCGGCATCTCCGTCGGCGTCAACCTCAACCCCGACAAGGCTTGCAACTTCGATTGCATCTACTGCCAGGTCGACCGCACGCAGCCGCCCGCCGTCCGCGACGTCGACCTCCGGCGCCTCGCGGAAGAACTGGACGCGGTTCTGACCGCCGAGCGCGACGGCTCGCTCTACCTCGACCCGCCCTACAGCGCCGTCCCGCCCGACCGCCGCGGAGTTCGCGACATTGCCTTCTCGGGCGACGGCGAGCCCACCACCTACCCGCGCTTCGATGAAGCCGTCGCCATCGCCGCGGAGGCCCGCGCCCGTCACCACCTCGCCGAAACGAAGATCGTCCTCATCACCGACGCCTGCTACCTCACCCAGCCCCGCGTCCGCGCCGGCCTCGAGCGAATGGACGCCGCCAACGGCGAGATATGGGCCAAGCTCGACGCCGGCACCGAGAACTATTACCGCCTGGTGAATCGCCCCAACGTCCCGCTGCAGCGCGTGCTCGACAATATCCTCGACGCCGCCCGCACCCGCCCCGTCGTCATCCAGTCGCTCTGGATGCGCGTTCACAAAATCCCGCCGCCGCCCGAGGAGATCGCCGCCTATTGCGATCGTCTGAATGAATTGCTCGCCGCGGGTGCCAAGCTGAAGCTGATTCAGCTTTACTCCATTGCGCGGCGCACCGCCGACCCCAGTGCGACGCCGCTCGCCGACGCCGAGCTCGACGCCATCGCCCGCACCGTCCGAGAGCGCGTCCCGGCGCCCGCGGACATCTTCTACGGCATCCCCGGCTAGCGCCGCTTTCTCACTCCCAAAAACAGAGCGGCATCATCCAGTGGATGATGCCGCGTTCAAAACCGGATATCCCGTGCCGCGCTAGCGTCGCGGCAGGACTTCGATCGGCTCCGCCGCCGCCGCCGCGGGCGCATCGCCCGTCGGCCGCAGGATCATCACGGCCCCGCCGCCGGCCAGCCGGCCGTAGGTGTATTGTGCTTCGAGGGCCTTATCGATCCGCTTCTTCGAATCGAGCAGGTGCGCACGCGTCGTCGCGTCGACCTTCCCGCCGCCGAGGAACTTGCCGATCTTCTCCGACAGATCCTCGCACGACGTCCGGGCCAGTGCCGCCGCGTCCGCCGGTACGCCCGAATCCTCGCCCGAGAGCACCAGCTCAATCAGCATCCGCAGGTGCATCCGCTGCAGGTTGCGCCGGTAGCTGTTGATCGCGTCCCGGCCGCTCTTCTTGCCGCCGCCGTCCAGCTCCGACCAGATCGCGTCCGTCAAGCTCAGCATGTGGTCGGCCAGCGTGTACGCCTCCGCATCCGGCGCAACCTTCAGCTCGGCGTTGTGAATGCGGTTCAACGCGAACGGATTCATCATCGTGAACAGGCACCAGAACTGGTTGCCGGCCACCACGTCGTGGATGTTCACGTCCGCCTGCATGTTGAAGTCGTCCGAATCCCAGTGCCAGTACCGCCCCGGCGCCAGGTGGTTCAGCAACGTCGGATCGAACTGGTACGCATCCGCCGCCAGGACGTTCTTCACCACGAAATCGCGAGCCGCCTTCTGCTTGGCCGCATCGACCGGCGCGATCGGCGGCCGTGCGTTCGGGTCGCCCTTCTGATCGCGGTTAACCACCTCGCCGCCGACGTAGCGGGCCACAAACTCGCATACCCGACCCCGCTCGCCCACGAGCCGCATGAACGTCCGTCGCAGCCGGCTGTATCCCTCGCCGTCCTTGACGTCCCAGCTCATGATGTCCTTCATCAGGTCGTTGACGAGCGCCATCTGCTTGTCGGCGTACGCGATCGTGTCCTTGCCCGCGTCAAACCGGTTGCTCAGTGGATCGGGCGACAACACCCACATCGTGTCCTCGTCGGTGCTGTAGTCCAGCCCCGCCTCGGCCACGCGCGAGCCGATCTTCTTCAGCATCTCGTCCTCGCCCTTGTCATCCTTGCCCGGCAGCCGGTAGCCGTACTCGATCGCCCAGTAGTCGTACGGGCCGATCGTCCGCGTGATGTACGAACCCTGCTTCTGTCCGCGCTGCGAGAAGAAGTTTGCGTTGTAATCCATCACCGAGCCCACGGTCGGTTCCGTCGCCGAGTCGCAATTCTCCATCTCCTCGACGCTCTTCCACGTGCTCGCCTTGAAGTTGTGCCGCAGCCCGAGGCAGTGCCCCACCTCGTGCATCACCACTTCCTTCACTACCTGCCCGAGGAACTCTTCGTTCTGCTGCGGCGTCATGCCCTTCGCTTCCAGCGATATCCGGGCCAACGCGAGCTGATGTCCCATCCCTGCCGCGTACTCGCACATCGGTCGGCCGTGCTCCGCCATCCTTTTGGCGAGCTGCGCGTTGAACTCCGCCCGGTCGTCGGAGTGCATCTGCACGTTCGGCATCAGCTTCTCCCATGACGTCTTGAATCCCCAGTTCGGGTGCGTGCGGAAGAAGTCGCTGATGTACGGATCGAGCGGCCGCCACGCCGTGCTGCCAGTGCCCGACATCTGCTCGTAATCCTGCGCGTAGAACCGCACCATCGAGTCATCGAACACGATGTCGGCGTCCAGGATCTCGCCCGTCAGCGGATGATCGCGCGACGGCCCCATCGCAAATCCCGCCCCGGTCACGATCCACCGAAAGAAGTTGTATCGCACATCTTCCGGATCGATGTCGCAATACTGATTGTTGTCCTGCTGCAGCACCTGGATCGCGTTCACAAACCCGCATTTCTCGAACGCCTTGTTCCATTCGAGAATGCCGTCGGTGACGTATCGCCGCCACCGGATCGGCACCGTCTTCTCGACGTACCACGTGATCGGCTTCACCGGCGGCGACAGCTCGAGCGAGTCGTCGCGCTTCTTCAGGTTCCAGCGGTTGATGTACCGGTTGAAGAGCGTCTCGGCGTCATACTTCTTCGCCCAGTCGTATCGCACCGTCATGAAGTACCCGATGCGGTTGTCCGCCGCGCGCGGCTTGTAGTCGCTCTGCGGCAGACTCGAAAGACTGTAGTGCATCTGCACCCGCCGACCCAGCGTGCCGGAGTCCGTCGCCTCCATGCCGCCCGGACCGCGCCGCGGCCGGTTCGTGACCGCCATGTCGACGTTTAGTTCCGTGTTCTCCTTGAACGTCTTCCAGTTCGCCCACTTCGACAGCGACGAGTTCGCCATCCCGCCCAGGAACGGCGCGACCCCCGCGAAGTCCCCCTTGAACAGGTCGCCCAGGTCGATCACCGGGTCCTGGCCTTGCATCGTCTTGATTGGCACCACCTTCGCGATCTCGTCCGTGTAGCTCCGCTTCACGACGTCCGCGACCGGCTGCCCCTCATCCGCCGCATACCGCGGATCGACGCGCATCAGGACTAGGTTCTTGTCCATTCGCTCCAGGTACGCCAGCCAGTGGTCGATCTGAAACCCCGTCGCCGACGGCCCGCCCGAAACGCTCACCGCCACGAGGAAACGCTTCCCGACCAGGTTGGCCGGAATCTGCGCGAACAGCTGGTCCGTCTTCTTGTTGTAGAGCAGGTTCAGAAACGGCGTCTCCTCCCCGCCGATCGGCTTCACCTTCTCGAACTCCTTGCACACCTCCTCGAACTTGGGAAACTCGGGTTTGTCCTCGGCCGGCTTCGGCGCCGCGCCGGGCGGTGCGCCGGGAGGAGCGGGCGGCGGATTCGCCGACGAAGTGCTGACCCACGCCAGCACGACTCCCACGATACACATCAGCGCCGCCGACGGACTCACTCTGCGCGACATCGCATGTCTCCTTGGCTCTTGGATCTGCCGATCCCGAAGGGAACTCTCTTGTCGATTTCTAACAGTCCGCTCGCGGATCGATTGCGATCCGCCTCACGGAATTCCGATGTTCTGTTTTTGCTCGATCGAGAGGCGTCTGAATCGACCCCGCTCTCGCCGACCCGTGTGTTGTGAAATCCCGCTCCGGATGCCCGCTCCGAATCGGCCCATTATAGGCCGTACCACCAATTCCCGCGCCGCCGCTCATCGCCGATTCTCGGCGATTCCGACAGCTCGTCCACAACCGCCCATTGTTCATAAACGCTTGCCACACGGACGCTTCACGCATGTAACCAGCTGGCATCCTATATCGGCCAGCCGCGTCCGGTCCGCTAAGCCGCGGTTTGACGTTCCGGCTGCCGGGTACTATTGTCCCCCCGCTTCATACTGATAATGGCGGCGACAACCCTGCGGCGTGCCGTCGCCGCGTAGGTCATCCGTTTGACAATCCGCCGCCTTTGGGGTCAAAGGGGTCGCTCGATCGGCCAGGAAACGACCGACCGACTCCGGAAAAGCCGTCCATCTAACCAGAAGCCCCGCCGGCGAATGACGATATTGGCGCTATGGCTAAAGCAGCGAAATCACCGTCCGAAAACATTGGCAAGGCACTCGTGATCGTCGAATCACCCGCCAAGGCCAAGACCATCAACAAGTACCTCGGCAAGAACTTCGTCGTGAAGGCCAGCCGGGGACACGTCCGCGATCTGCCCAAGCGAAAGTACGGAATCGACCCCGGACGAAACTTCGCACCCGACTACGAAATCCTCCCCTCGCACGAGAAGATCATCCGCGAACTGAAAGAGACCGCTGACAAGTCCGACATGGTCTACCTCGCGACCGACTTGGACCGCGAAGGCGAAGCCATCGCCTGGCACCTCGCCAGTGCCCTCGACCTCCAGCCCGCCCGTACCAAGCGCGTCATCTTCAACGAGATCACCAAGTCCGCCATCGCCGACGCCTTCAAGAAGCCCCACGAAATCGATCAGGACAAGGTCAACGCCCAGCAGGCCCGCCGCATCCTCGACCGCGTCGTCGGCTACGAACTCTCGCCCCTGCTCTGGAAGAAGATCGCCAAAGGCCTCTCCGCCGGCCGCGTTCAGTCCGTTGCCGTCCGCCTCATCGTCGAGCGCGAAGACGAAATCCGCCGCTTCGAGCCGGCCGAGTCGTGGGTCATCGAGGGCCTCTTCACCACGCAGATTGCCGCCGCCGCCAAGCTCGCTGTCGACTGGCATCAACACCTCAACGGTGCTCCCAAGGGCGAAGACGGCCCGACTTTGAAGGACCAGGCCCGCTGGCTCGGCGAGCGCTCCGCCTTCCGCGCCGAGCTGATCGAACTGGCCGGCGATTCCTTCAAGGCCGAAGGCGCCCTCGCCGCCGCAAAAGGCAAGAGCGGCAAGTACGATCTCCCGAATAAGTCCTTCACCAGCGCCGTCGGCACGGCCCGCCGCGTCGTCGAAGCCCTCGGCTTCAAAGTCCGCGAAGAGCGATCGAACGACTGGGCCGACTACTCACGCCTCGGCCTCAAGAAGATCGCCCTCGTCGGCGAACTCGACCTCAAAGCCGCCCCGGCCTTCGCCGTCGACGGCCTCGAAACCAAGCGCAATCGTTCGCGACCCTCGCCACCGTTCACCACCGCCGCGCTCCAGCAGGCCGCCAGCAACCAGCTCCGTTTCGCCGCCAGCCGCACGATGAAAACCGCCCAAGCCCTCTACGAAGGCGTCGACCTTCAGGACGGCCAGGGCCCTGTCGGTCTCATCACCTACATGCGAACCGACTCGACCAACCTGTCGAAGGAATCCATCGAGGCCGTCCGCGGCTACATCGGCTCCAAGTTTGGCGACAAGTACCTCCCCGACGAAGCCAACCGTTATTCCAGCCGCGAAGGCGCCCAGGAAGCCCACGAAGCCATCCGCCCCACCGACGTCACCCGCACCCCCGACTCGCTCCGCGGCCACCTCTCCGAAGAACAGATCAAGTTGTATACGCTCATCTGGAACCGCTTCGTCGCCTGCCAGATGACCCCCGCCGAGTGGGACACCACGACCGTCCGCCTCGCCGCCGAAACCAAGCTTGGCAAGATCGTCTTCAAGGCCTCCGGCCGCGTCCTCGTCTTCGACGGATTTTACAAAGTCCTCGGCGTCCCCAGCAGCAGCGACGACCAGTTGCTCCCGCCATTGAAGGAAAAACAACCCGTCGCCGCCTTCGACATCCAGCCCGAGCAGAAGTTCAGCTCGCCGCCGCCCCGCTTCACCGAGGCCTCGCTCGTCAAAGAGCTCGAGGCCCAGGGCATCGGCCGCCCCAGCACCTACGCTGCCATCATCGAGACCATCCAGACCCGCGGCTACGTCGAGCAGGAAGACCGCAAGTTCTTCCCCACCGCCCGCGGCGAATTGGTTACCCGCAAGCTCATCGAGCACTTCCCCAAAATCATGGACGTCAAGTTCACCAGCTACATGGAGGACGAGCTCGACAAGATCGAGTCCGCCCACCTCGACTGGGTCCACGTCCTCCACGAGTTTTACGACCCGTTCAAGGAAGACCTCGGCCGCGCCCACACCGACATGCAGGCCGTCCGCGCCGAGCCCAGCGAGTACGTCTGCGAGCAGTGCGGAAAGCCCATGGTCTATCGCTTTGGCAAGACCGGCCGCTTCCTCGCCTGCACTGGCTACCCCGACTGCAAGAACGCCTGCGACGTCGACCGCGAAGGCCGCAAGATCACTCCCGTCGTCACCGGCATCAAGTGCGAAACCTGCGGCAAGCCCATGCAGATGCGCAAGAGCAAGCGCGGCCCGTTCCTCGGCTGCACCGGCTACCCCGACTGCACTCAGACCATGCCGTGCGACGAGCAGGGCCGCCCGCTCCGCAAGGTCAAAGCCGAAGAGATCACCGAGAAATGCCCCGACTGCGGCAGCGCGATGTCCGTCAAGTTCTTCCGTGGCAAGTCCTTCCTCGGCTGCTCGTCCTATCCGACCTGCAAGGGTACCAAGCCCATGCCCGAGGGAATCTATGTCGAGCGACCCAAGCCCCAGGACGCCGGCGTCTCCTGCAACAAGTGCGGCCGCCCGATGGTCATCCGCAAGTCGCGACGGGGCCCGTTCCTCTCCTGCTCCGGCTTCCCCAAGTGCCGTAACGCCATGCCGGTCGACAAGATCGATGAGCTTCGCAAGCTCGCCGAGTCCGGCCAGATCCCGACTCCACCGCCGACCAACGGCAAGGCCGACCGCAAGACCGGCCCGGCCCGCCGCGGCGGACCCAACGGGAGTAAGACCCGCGAGAAAGTAGACCCCTCCACACTCGGTCCGCCGCCGCCCGGCTTCGCCTGGACCCGCACCGGCCGGCCCGTCGTCGAGACCTGGCCGGAAACCCCGCTCACCTGCCCCGACTGCGGCGGCGAAATCGGCGTCCGCACCGGTCGATTCGGCCCCTTCTTCGGCTGCTCGAAGTGCAGCTTCATCGCCAACATGCGCGGCGAAGCCAAGAAAAAGGCCGATGCCGAAATTCCCAAGCCCGATCGCCCAAAGCCCATCCCCACCGACGTCGACTGCCCCGACTGCGGCGCCAAGATGCTCATGCGCATGGGCAAGACCGGCCGCTTCCTCGGCTGCTCGGCCTATCCCAAGTGCCGCAAAACAATGGAAGTCCCGCCCGGCCTCCTCCGCGAAGTCGGCGCAGCGGCCGAGTAGTTTCACTCTTGGTTGGGTGTTGCGCTAGCCCGCGGTTCTCCTTTCGTACGAACAAAACCAACGGGAGCGTACCAACGTCGGTACCCCCCGCGGAGAACCGCTCTTTTTCAACTACACTCGGGACATCCCCGCCGGCTGACGGACATTCATCTCGGCTTCACACTCGGTGCGAAACTTGTGGGTAATTGAAAGGTTCGCTGGACACTTACGGGTCATGAGTCTCCGCCTACCTCACAAATCCATCTAACCCGACGGCCTCAATCGCACAAGTTAGGGAAGAGCGTCGCAACAATGCACGAAGCATCCCGCCTTCATGACGCGTCGTCATCGTAGAGTACCGAATTCAGTTCGCAGCGACGAACCCCCAAAATCGACGCAATGTGGTGGCGTGGCAACTCGTCAAACCCGGACATCTCGGACGGGAAGACGCGACAGGTGCCGCCGGAGTACCGAGGGCAGCCGATTGCTTATTGTGCCTTCTTCCGCAGCCCTTCTGCGTCGCCCTCGCGTTGCTCGGCATGTATTCGAGTTTCACGCGTTGCGACGCAATTGATGCGAAACTCCTTCACCATCGATGCACCGTTGTCCGAGTACGCACTAATCCTAACCAGATAGTCTCCGGGGGTTGCAGGAGCGACTACTCGAGTGTGCATGGCCTCCCATTCTTCGCCATATGCTAGCTTAATACCCTGCGCCTTCAGGTACTTCATTTTCCCCTTACCCACCCAAGTGTCTTTGTATGCCTGGACTGACCCGAATGCGATTTCAATTGGGTTAAAGTGTGGGTCAAAATTGCAGTACACCACCACATTGACCGCCATCGGCTTGGCGTACCAGTGCCCAACATTCCCGAATTCGAAGATTAGGGTGTGCTCCGTGCTGCACTCGATTGCCCGCGGTGCGACCATTCGCACGTCAATCCTGGGAAGTGCCGAATGACGAAGAGCCACAAGGGACAAGTACAGGGCACATACCGTAGTTATCATTGTGAAGAGAAGATTCGCTAATGAAATAATGTCCATGGCGAACTCCTACTGGCGGCCAAATAATTCGATAACGGCGTTGTGTTTTACGACGTGTGGATGCTCGGCCACGGCTAACAAAAATGCATCAAGGAATTCACGATTGTGAGTGAGATAGTATGCACAAGCGGGTCGAATGATGCTGTGAACTACAGCTATGCTTCGAAGCGACGCGTCGAGTGTCGCCTCTGTAACCAGAGTGCTAATGTCTAGTACCAAATCGAAGCAGGATAGGTCGCTACCCACCTCTATTCCATATAACTGTCGGCAAAGCTTGACGGTGGCGTCGTCCTTTTCTTGAATTCTCGCCGGATATTGGGCGTGCGGCACGCTGGACCGACCGCGATGCGAAACGATGGATTTGAGGACTCGCGATTTGAGGGAGGATTCAAGCCAAATACAGAATGTGGGGCTCTTGTGTCGCCATGGCATGATGCTTGTGTCAAAGACATAGCCGGCCGTCAGTTGTTCCAGTCGTAGTAGCTCGGCGTCGATTTTCTGGAAGCCATCAGCCTCCCAAAAACGCTGTGCTTCGGGAGAAATCCAAAAATCCTTGGGCTGAATCGGTGACACTCCCATCCAATTCAACTGGATTTGCGACCCCGAGACGTACGTCAGGCCGAATTCGCCGGCGAGTAAGTGCGAGTGCGTTGTCTTCCCGGCCGCCGTGAGACCAGCCACACACACGTTTCCGTCATAGCGCAACGAATCGACCTTGCCGACCATAGCAATCCTCCGCTCACGTGCCCCACTAGTTGGTAGCGCTTCAGTTTGTCTGTAAACTGGCGACGGCGATGACTCCGACTTCATCATTTTACGCGGTCGCCGCCAGCGGGGCCACAGTCGCCCGCAGGGCGTCCAGTTTTTCCAGATCGTCCGCGTTGATGCGGATGCCCCGCCAGCACTTGGCCACGTCCACCAGCACCGCGTAGACCAGCGACAAGCCGGACTGTTCCCCGCCCATTGGCCCCATCGCGTTGGAGTGGCGCCGGCCCTCCTCGAGCAGCCGCTCCAGGCCATTGGTCGTCCGCACCCGACGCCGATGAGCCTCCGGAATTTTCAGACACGTAAGGAATTCCTCCAAACTCCTCTCCGAACAGGCCATGGCCTGCGGATAGCGATCGCCGTACTGCTCGATCAGTCGCCGGCCTCGACCTACATGGCCGTCAGCAGCATGGCCTGCGCCGCCAGACGGACATAGCCGCGGAGGCTCTAACCGCCCGACGCCACGGTTCCGAAAGCCGTTGGCGAAATCGAACCGACGAGGTAGCCTTCCGAGACATGGTGGTGACTCCTTTCTGCCCGCTCGTCGCGGGCTGATAGACCGATCCTTGGAGTCATCACCATACTTTTTTTCGCCGACCGCTTACCGCGAGTTTGAAGTGCCACCCGCGTTGCACGCATGCACGTCGACTCGCTACATTCATCCCGGTTGGAACGGTACGAGCAGCATTCGAGTCTCACTGCTGGCGACAAATTGGCCAACACCGGAGAAACGCCATGATTAAGCGACTCGAGGTCAAAGGCCTCTATGGACATTTTGATTTTGATTTGGACTTCCAGCCCGATCTCAATCTAATCACTGGACGGAACGGATCTGGCAAAACTGCCATCCTCAAACTCCTGTGGTATCTCATAAGCGGCAATTTCGATCGACTCGTCGCCGAGATTCAGTTCGAGCGGGCGCGCGTCGAAACCGACAGCTTTTTTCTTGAGCTTGTGCTCACGAACGACGGCAATGTTCGGCTGTCATCCGACTTGGGTGGACAAACCCAAGACAAGTTTCGAGTCGACCACCCGATAAAGTTTGAACAGCTCAAGACTCGGGTGCTCGAAAAATCAAAGTCTTCGTTGTTCTTTCCCACTTTTCGTCGAATCGAAGGTGGTTTCACTTTGCTCCGTCGTGGTCGTCCATCGCGCCCGGTTCGTCTGCGTACGGCCCAAGGCGTAACGCTCACTACCCCGGATTCAGGACTCGAGGCCGCAATCGGAAGACTCGCCTCGCTTCTCTCTGTTGAAGAGCACACATTCGTCGTCGCGATCTCGACCACAGACATTTCCCAACTGGTTACGGCTCGTTATGCCGCGATATCTCAACAAACCAACCAATTCTACAATAAACTAGCGACATCCATCATCGCTCGGATTTCCGAACGCCAAGGCGACAGCCAAGACGCCCGTATCCTCCGAGATATCGAAGATGAAATAAGCACGGCACGTACAGAGCAAGAGCGCCTGCTTCAGCCGTTCAACGTACTCTCGAGCTTGGTTACTCAAGTATTTCAGTACAAGGGTATCAAAGTCGCGGAATCAGTTCCGCTTGGAGAGGCCGCAGAAGCGATCTCGTCAGACGTACTCTCCGCCGGCGAAAAGCAAATGCTAAGCTTCTTGTGTTATAACGCATTCACTACCAATTGCATTATCTTCATCGATGAACCGGAGATCAGCTTGCACGTCGACTGGCAGCGACGTTTATTCCCAACATTGCTAAACCAGAACACTGGTAATCAGTTCGTAATTGCCACACATTCTCCATTCATTTATTCGAAATACGCCGACAAAGAACTCCCACTAAGCACTGATCGCGGAGAATAGATGCCGATTGAACAGCCTACGATCCCCGAATTGATCGCCTTGCTAAACCGATCGCGTCTACCGACAGTCCTCGTCGAAGGAACAAGCGACGTTCGAGTGCTGCGCTGGATTGAGCATTTGCTTCCGCCGACCGTTGACATACTGCCCTGCGGAAATCGTGATGCGGTCGTACAGCTATTCGAAAGGAAAAGCGAATTCGCGAGCATCCGCGTCGCGTTCCTTGTTGATCGTGATATGGATTGCTTCGCCGACGCAACTGCACTTCCGAATGAGATCGTGACGACCTTCGGCTTTAGTATAGAGAACGATGTTTTTTCTGATTGTTCGCCTACGCGATTCTTGGATCCCCGAGAACAGACAAAATTTGACCGCTTGCTCGATGCAGCTTGCAGATGGTTCGCTTTCGAAGTCGCGGAGTACTTGGTCGGTCGCCCGTCCGCGTGCGCGACGCCGTTCCGGCGAGTCGTTGACATCGTTTCGGAAGAGCTGCGACCGGAGTTTGTTACGGAACGCGGCTTCAGCGCACCAGCGCCCGACCTAGTGGCCCGCATTCGCGCGAACTATCTCACAGAATTTCGCGGCAAGACGCTGCTCGACGTCTTTATCGCCATCCTTAGCGCACCGAGTCGAGCATCCAAATTCAGCAAGCAGACACTCTTAGAAGTTTGTCTTAAGTCGTGCACAGGTACGGAGAAGATAACTCGACTCGTCAGAAGCTTGTCGGCAAGGCTAAAGATCGCCGGGTAGCCTCGCCAAACAAAGAACTAGTCAGGTTCACGTCTCCGGACTATGACCGATTGGAACCTGAATTTGCAGTAGCTTGTCGCCTGTCGCCTCCCCCCCGCCCTGCGGCACGCCTGCCACTCTTTCCTGTAGCTATCACGAGCGCGCGCCTTGCCCTCGCACCGAATTCAATTCAAGCCGCAACCGGCCATCAGCCCGAAGCCATTGACCGGACCCCACCCCAACCGCCCCCGCCCGTCCGAGTTCGTTGACTGTCGATTCCCCGCCCACGCCCGCCGTCCTTCGTGCCTCCGTGCCTTCGTGCCTCTCAATTCAGTCACCAATCCACAATCGATCGATGTGGCACGGCGGGCGCGTATATCAGGTAAGACATCGCGGCCCCCCGGCCCGCCGGGACACCGCACCAAACGCCTGACCACGCCGCTTGGAGAAACTGCGCGCACGCAGCACCCCCGCGGCCACGGAGAAACTGCGCACAGGGAAAAAGCGGCGACGACCGGGACGACCGAAATCGCGACATGAATTGTCCGACTCTCTATCGTCTTCTATCGGCTTCTATCGTCAAAAAAAGAGCGCCGACGTTCCAAAGCCGGAGGACGGACGACGGATGACCGAGATCGGACCGTGGGACAGCCAGGACCCCCGTCCCATCAAATCCCGTCTAATCCCAGCGAAAAACAACGGGGGGCCGTCGCCGTCCGTCCGAAGCCCCGAACGTGCAAGGGTCCATTTATGCCGACCGTGATGATCGCCCCCAGATTGCCAATTAACGCCAAGCGCCGCCGTCAGATTGAATGCGGCTTCCCCGACGCCAGGGCGAATTCTCACCATTCCAACTTTCAGCCCCACGCAGCCCCCAGGCCGCCGCATCCTGCACTTCGTCCCTCCGTCCCAACGTCCCTCCGTCCCTGTTCTGGTTCCATTCTCACCATTCCAACTTTCTCGCCAGCCGCCCCATTCCAACCCCCACGCGGCCCCCAGGCCGCCTCGAGCATCCCCTTCGTGCCTGCGTGCCTTTGTGCCTCCGTGCCTTCCAAGGCAGCTTCCCCAATGAATTCGCAAATTCTCACCGTTCCAACTTTCCAACACCCCGCCCCATGTAGCCCCCACCCCCCTCATGGCCTTCGACCCAGCACGCCGCGTCGCCCGAGGCGACGAAATTCAAATGTCGACTGGGAACACTCTACCATCATTCAGGTCGTCTCCTCGTTTGGTACAAGTGCTTCTTGACAAAAGCACGCATGCCAGAGAAGACGACGTTTTGCTACGGGGGTGGTAAGAAATGCGGGTTAGCTGACGACCACGACGTTGTTCAAATCCCCGAACGGATTGGACTCGACCATCGCGTTGTACGGGTCGTTGATCCAGCGTCCGTCCACCACGTAGCGATAGCGATAACGCCCCGGCCCCAGCGGCAGCCGCACCTCGAACGTCCCGTCCGCGTCCGTCTTCTTCAGCGGCGTCACGTCGCTGTTCCAGCCGTTGAAGTCGCCCGCCAGTCGAACGTTGTGCGCCCCGAGCGCCCGGGTCGCGAAGACCACGCCCTCGGACGTCGCCTGAATGCCGTAGATCCGCTCGAGCTTCCGTTGGATTGAAGCGTCGCTGCCGATCGCCCCGTCGAATGGCTGGGTTGCCTTCCGCGGCGGCTCGGCGACGGCCGCCACGGCTGCAACCACGGGCTCCACGGGCCGAGCCGATGGCGGCTTCGCGGTCGACGCCGCGCTGCGTGCCTCGGCCAGCATCGTGCTTCCGTTTCGATTCGCCCCCAGCAATGTCTCCGATGTCGCCAGCAGCCGTTCCGCGTCCGCCGCCAGTGCGTCCGCCTCCTGCTGAATCGACTCGGGCACCGCCGGCGTCTCGCCCAGCTCGATGATCTCCCGCGCCAGCCGCACAAAGTCGCGGCAGCCGATGCTCGCCGGGTCATACTCCGTAATGGGCTGCCCCAGACTCGTGCTCTCCTTCAATTTCGTGTTGAAGTTCACAAACGTCGACAGCATCTCGCTTGCATGCCGCTTGCGAAGCTCCGCCAGGATTTCCCGCGCCAGCTTCGTCCGCACGTCGTACAGGTTGCCGAGAATCCGCAGCTTCAACGGCCGGTCGATCCGGCTCGCGACATCCCGAATCGTCTCGAGTTGCTTCGCCAGCCCGTGCAGCGCGAAGTAGCCCGTGTCCACCGGCACGATGATCTCATCCGCCGCCTGCAGCGCCGACAGCATCAGGAACCCGATCGTCGGCGGGCTGTCGATCAACACAAAGTCATACTTGTCTGAGACCTTCTCGATCACCGACCGAAGTCGCGCCTCGCGATTCGGTACGTCCGCGAGCCGCGTCTCCAGCGTCGCAAGGTTCGTCTTGCCTGGTGCAAGGTCGAAATTGCTCGAGATCTGCCACGCGATCCGCGCCAGGTCCACGTCGCTCCGCCCGTCGCCGTTCAGCAGGGCGTCCGCCATGCTGTTCTCGATTTGCTCCTCCGGTACCGCCAGCCCCAACGCACAGTGACCCTGCGGATCGAGGTCAATCAGCAGCGTCCGTCGCCCCTCGCGGGCAAGGCAGGCCGACAAGTTCAGGGCGACGGTCGTCTTGCCGCAGCCGCCCTTCTGGTTGGTGATGGCGATGATCCTCATTCGCGCGGTCCTTTTCGTTGATTTGTTGGCCGAAACGGCCTGCCGGGCGCACATCCTGCGCCTCCCGGTGGGCCGGTAATGTTCAATATGGGCAGAATCGGCCTGACAATACTGAAAACTTGAGCGCTTTATGGGACGGTGATGCTGGCAATGCAGTTTTAATGAATGTCCCGCGATGCCCGCCATTTATCTCTCTCGAAACAGTTTGTAACATGCTGCAAAACATGACATTACTACTGATCGTCGTCATCCCGGGTTATCCGATCACATCTCCCGAGCCGGGTATGCGTCAGCTTGAGTGCCGCGCGACCCTTCCATACCATCCGATCCCGGACGCCCGATCGCCCCAGGAACGACGCTGATGTGGGAACGCCTGATCCAGCTCGCTGAATCCCCCGCCAACGGCGCGATCGCCGTCATTGGCGACTTCATGCTCGACGCCTACCTCTACGGCGACGCCGAACGCGTCAGCCCCGAGGCCCCCGTCCCCGTCCTCCGCATCGTCCGCGAGACTTTCGCCCTCGGCGGCGCCGGCTCCGTCTGCGCCGACATCGCCGCCCTCGGCGATCGCGCCCTCTGCTTCGGCATCATCGGCGACGACGACGCCGGCCGCAGCGTCCACACCCAACTCGCCGCCGTTGGCGCATCCGTCGATGGCTTGCTAAAGATTGCCAATCGTCCGACGACCCGCAAAACCCGCCTCGTCGGCCTCGCCCAACACCGTCACCGCCAGCAGATGATGCGCATCGACGCCGAGCAGACCGACCCCATCGCCGACGACATCGCCGACACGATCGTCCGTTCGCTCGAATCCGTTCTCAAGCAATGCCGTGTCATCTGCATCCAGGACTACGGCAAGGGAGTCGTCACGCCGCACTTGGCCCAGCGCATCATCGCCCTCGCCAAGCGCTCCGGTATCGTCGTGCTCGTCGACCCCGCCCGCACCAACGATTACAGCCGTTACGCCGGCGCAACCCTCGTGACGCCTAACCGCAGCGAGACCGAACTCGTCAGCGGCTTGCGCCTCCTCAACATCGACTCCGTGCAGGGCGCCGCCGATCGCGTCCGCGCCGCCTGCCGCACCGAGAATGTCTGCGTCACCCTCGACGCAGAGGGCATCGCCCTGCTCACCGCCGACGGCCGCTTCGAGCACGTCCCGACTCGCCCGCGCGATGTTTACGACGTGACCGGCGCCGGCGACGCGGTCCTCGCCGCCCTCGCCGTCGGCCTCTCGCGCGGCGCAACGCTCCCCGAAGCCGCCGCCCTCGCCAACGTCGCCGGCGGCCTCGAAGTTGAGAAATTCGGCTGCGTCCCGATCACCCGCGACGAAATGCTCGCCGAACTCCTTGCCCTCAACCACGAACAGCTCGGAAAGCGCCGCGAGCTGCCGCGCCTCCTCCCCGAGCTCGCACGCCGCCGCGCCCGCGGCGAAAAGATCGTCTTCACCAACGGCTGCTTCGACCTGCTCCACCCCGGCCATATCGCCTACTTCGAGTTTTGCCGCAAGCAGGGCGACGTCGTCGTCGTCGGCCTCAACACCGATGCGTCGGTGCGGGCCCAATCAAAAGGCAGCGACCGCCCCATCCTCAACCAGGACGACCGCGCCCGCGTCCTCGCCGGCCTCGCCGACGTCGACTACGTCGTGATCTTCGACGAACCCACCCCGCAAAAACTCATCGAAGCCGTCCGCCCCGATGTCCTTATCAAAGGCCAGGACTGGGCCGACAAGGGCGTCGTCGGTCAGCCCTTCGTCGAAAGCTACGGCGGCAAAGTCGTGCTCGCCAAGCTCCTCGAAGGCCACAGCACGACCGGCCTGATCGAGCGCATCCGGCGCGGCCCCCGCACGTAAATCCCAGCGCACTATTCAACTGGCTCAAACGTTGTCGGACTCCGTCGACGATCCCCGCCGAACGCCAACCTTGCGCCGGCTCCACTGCCAATCCCGCACCTCCGGCATGTCATCGCCATGTTCCGCGATGTACTGCTTGTGATCGATCAGCTTCTCCCGGATCGCCTGCTGGGCATACGCCGCCCGCCCCGCCAGTCCCGGCACCCGATCGATCACGTCGCTGACCAGCGTGAACCGATCAAGCTGATTGCAAACCGCCATGTCAAACGGCGTGGTCGTGGTGCCCTCTTCCTTGTAGCCGCGAACGTGCAGGTTTCCATGGTTCGTCCTTCGATACGTCAGGCGGTGGATCAACCACGGATAGCCGTGAAAAGCGAAGATCACCGGCTTGTCGGTCGTAAAGATCGCGTCGAAGTCCGCATCGGGCAGTCCATGCGGGTGCTCACTCTCCGGCTGCAGCGTCATGAGGTTCACGACGTTCACGACGCGCACCTTCAATTGCGGAACGTGCTGGCGAATCAGATCAACCGCCGCCAGCGTCTCGAGCGTCGGCACGTCGCCGCAGCATGCCATCACGACGTCCGGTTCGCCGCCCTTGTCGTTGCTCGCCCACTCCCAGATTCCGAGTCCCGCCGTGCAATGCTTGATCGCCTGGTCCATCGTCAGCCACTGCGGCGCCGGCTGCTTTCCCGCCACGACAACATTGACGTAGTTTCGACTCCGCAGGCAGTGATCCGTCACCGACAGCAGGCAATTGGCATCTGGCGGCAGATAGACGCGAATGACCTCCGCCTTCTTGTTCACGACGTGGTCGATGAACCCGGGATCTTGATGCGAGAATCCGTTATGGTCCTGCCGCCACACGTGGCTCGACAGCAGATAGTTCAATGACGCAATCGGCCGCCGCCACGGAATGTGATTGCATACCTTCAGCCACTTCGCGTGCTGGTTGAACATCGAATCGATGATGTGAATGAACGCCTCGTAGCACGAGAAGAACCCGTGCCGCCCCGTCAGCAGGTATCCCTCCAGCCACCCCTGGCACTGGTGTTCGCTGAGCACCTCCATGACGCGTCCGTCCGGCGAAAGATGGTCGTCGTACGGATAGATCTCCGCCATGTAGCAGCGCTGGGTCACATCGAGAACATCTCCCCACCGATTCGAATTGTTCTCGTCCGGGCTGAACACCCGGAAGTTGCGATGATCCATGTTCGCCTTCATTACGTCGCGCAGGAACTTGCCCATCACGCGCGTCGACTCGGCCGTCGTCGCCCCCGGTCGCGGCACCTTCACCGCATAATCGCGAAAATCCGGCATCCGCAGGTCTTTCAGCAACTGCCCGCCGTTCGCGTGCGGATTCGCACTCATCCGTCGCGTGCCCGACGGCGCAATCTCCGCGATCTCCACCTTTAGCCGCCCGTCCCGATCGAACAACTCCTGCGGCCGATAGCTCTTCATCCACTGTTCGAGTATCCGAACGTGCGCCGTCGTGCTCATGTCCCCCATCGGAACCTGGTGGCTCCGCCAGTAATCCTCGCACTTCTTCCCGTCGATCTCCGGCGGACAGGTCCACCCCTTCGGCGAGCGAAGGATGATCATCGGCCACGCCGGCCGCCGAACCACCCGCGCCGAATGTGCCTCCTCCTTGATCTTCCGAATGTCGCGAACGATCTGGTCGAGCGTCGAGGCCATCGTCTGGTGCATCCGCGCCGGCTCGTGACCTTCGACGAAATACGGCTTGTAGCCGTATCCCTCGAACAGCTTCGTCAGCTCCTCTTTCGGGATTCGTGCCAGAAAACACGGATTCGCGATCTTGTATCCATTCAGGTGCAGGATCGGCAGCACGCACCCGTCGCGATTCGGATTGAGGAACTTGTTCGAATGCCAGCTCGTCGCCAGCGGCCCCGTCTCCGCCTCGCCATCGCCCACAACGCACGCGACGATCAGGTCGGGATTGTCAAACGCCGCCCCGTACGCATGCGACAGCGCATACCCCAACTCGCCGCCCTCGTGAATTGACCCCGGCGTCTCCGGCGCCACATGGCTCGGAATCCCGCCCGGAAAGCTGAACTGCTTGAACAGCTTCCGCATCCCGTCCTCGTCCTGTCCGATGTTCGTGTAGACTTCGCTGTACGTCCCTTCGAGATACGCGTTCGCAACCAGCCCGGGGCCGCCGTGCCCCGGCCCGATCACGTAGATCATGTCGAGGTCGTGCGACTTGATGATCCGATTCAGGTGAACGTAGATGAAATTCAGTCCGGGCGTCGTGCCCCAGTGCCCGAGCAGGCGCGGCTTGATGTGCTGCCGCTTCAGCGGCCGTCGCAGCAACGGATTGTCGAGCAGGTAAATCTGCCCCACCGAAAGATAATTGGCCGCCCGCCAGTACGCATCGATCTTCCGTAGCGCCCGCCCATCGAGCGGGTTCGCTCCGATCGATCGTTGGTGCGAGATCGATGTCAAACTCCGTCCGTTCCCGCGCGAGGGTTTGTGTTTCGAGCGCGTAATCGACATGGCCTGATCCTCCTGCAGCCCCGCAAGTTGTTATTGTGGTCCCGCAGCTCGCACGTCGCTGCTGACTCCGCTCTCGTAGGTCTTGAAGTTCTCTTTGAAGAGTCCCGCCAGCTTCTTCGCCGTGGCGTCATACGCACCCTTCTCCGCCCACGTGTTTCGCGGCGTGAGGATTTCGGTCGGCACGCCCGGGCACGTCGTCGGGACCGCCACGCCGAAGACGGCGTCGCGGGTCGTGTCGATCTTGTGCAGTGATCCGCCGTGAATCGCGTCGAGTATCGCCCGCGTGTGCGCCAGCTTGATGCGCTTGCCGGTGCCGTGGGCACCGCCGCTCCACCCGGTGTTCACCAGCCACGCCCGGGCATTGTGCTGCTTCAGTTTCGCGGCCAGCAGCTCCGCATACTTGTTCGGGTGCCACACCAGGAACGGCCCGCCGAAGCACGGCGAAAAAGTCGCCTGCGGCTCCGACACGCCCATCTCCGTCCCGGCCAGCTTGGCTGTGTATCCGCTGATGAAGTGATACATCGCCTGCGCCGGCGACAGCGCGCTGACCGGCGGCAGCACGCCGAACGCGTCACAGGTGAGAAAGATGACATCGGTCGGGTGCCCGGCCACGCACGGAATCTTCGCGCTGCGAATAAACTCAATCGGATACGCCCCGCGCGTGTTCGGCGTGATGCTCGTATCGGTGTAGTCCACCGACCGATCGTCTTCGAGCACCACGTTTTCCATCACCGCCCCGAACCTCAGCGCGTTGAAGATCTCCGGCTCCGACTCCGGCGTCAGGTTGATCGCCTTCGCGTAACACCCGCCCTCGATGTTGAATACTCCGTCGTCGCTCCAGCAGTGCTCGTCGTCGCCGATCAGGTGCCGCTTCGAATCCGCCGACAGCGTCGTCTTGCCGGTGCCCGAAAGACCGAACAGCAGCGATGATTTTCCGGTCTGTCGATCCGCGGTCGCCGAGCAATGCATTGAGAGAATGCCTCGCTTCGGCCCGAAATAATTCACGACCGTAAACACGCCTTTCTTCATCTCCCCGGCGTATTCCGTCCCGAGGATGACCATCTCGCGCTCTTCGAGACTGAGACTGATGCTCGTCTTCGACGTCATGCCGGATGTCAGGCGGTTCGCCGGAAACGCCCCGGCGTTGTAGACCACGAAATCCGGCTCGCCGAACGCCGCCAGTTCCTCCTCCGTCGGCCGGATGAGCATCGTGTGCATGAACAGCGCGTGGTAAGGCCGCGAGCAGATCACGCGAATCTTCATGCGATGCTTGGAATCCCAGCCCGCGAATCCGTCGACGACGTACAGCCACTCCCGCGTATTGAGATAGTCGCGGGCCCGCTCCCGGTTCGTCGCAAAGGCCAGCGATTCCATCGGAATGTTGACCGGGCCCCACCAGACGTCCTTCTCCGACGCCGGGTTCTTCACGACCCGCTTGTCCTTCGGCGAGCGTCCGGTTTTCACGCCCGAATACGCCACGAGGGCCCCATTCTCCGCAATATGCGAGTCCTTTTCGTGGCGGATCGCGTGTTCGTACAGCTCGCCCGGCGACAAATTGCGATGGACATCCTGCACGCTGATCTCATATTTATTTAAGTCGAAAGCGCCCATGATCACTCCTGAAAGGTCGGACATCAGTCCCCGAGCGATATCTCCAGTGCCCGCGCCGTGCTGACTGCGTTCCCATCCAGCGGCACGGCTCGAAGCTTGCTCACGGCTTCCGCCAACGGGACGTGATCGATTCGCGGCGGGTTGAGCGCAACCATGACGCCGGCCTTCCCCGACGCCAGCGCCCGCACCGCCGCGGCCCCGTAATTCAATCCCAGGAGCCGATCAAACGAAGTCGGCGACCCGCCCCGCAGCAGGTGCCCGAGTACGACCGAACGCGTCTCGCTCCCGGTCAACGCCGGTATCTGTTCCGCGACGATCTCCCCGATCCCGCCCAGTCTCTCCACGCGATCCGCCCGAGCACCGGCCTTGAGCGCGTGTCCGCCGCCGACCGGCTTCGCCCCCTCCGCCACGACGACGATCGAGTACTTCCGTCGCTCCGATTGAACATGCCGCAGGTGTGCCGCCACTTTCTCGATGTCGAACGGAATCTCGGGAATCAGGATCGCGTCGGCCCGGCCGGCAATGCCGGCATGAATCGCAATCCACCCCACGTAGCGCCCCATGACTTCCACCACGATGGTCCGCCGGTGCGAATCCGCTGTCGTGTGCAGCCGATCGATGCACTCCGTCGCAAACGAAACCGCGCTGTCGAATCCAAACGTGACGACCGTCGCCTGCAAGTCATTGTCGATCGTCTTCGGCACCCCGACGATCGGCAACCCCTTCTCGCTCAGGTGTCGCGCAATCATCAGCGTCCCGTCGCCGCCGATCGCGATCAGCGCATCGAGTCCCTCCGCCTTGAACCGTCCGATCAGCTCATCTGTTCGATCGCTCGCCTTCCCGCCCGCCCCCGAATGCTGCAGCGGGTTCCCCCGATTCGTCGTCCCCAGCAGCGTGCCGCCCAGGTGGGCAATATCGCGAACCGCCGAGCGATCCAGTCGGACAAGACCCTCCTCGCCCTCCGCCGGCGACAGCAGCCCCTCGAATCCGTCGCGAATGCCGAATACTTCCCACTTGAGCGCCGTCGCCGAATAGACCGCCGCCTGGATGACCGCATTCAGCCCCGGGGCGTCTCCGCCGCCCGTACAAATCGCAATGCGTCGGATAGTTGTCGACATGACGCCTCGCCCGGTGTGTCAGAACTCGATCGGCCGCAATCCGACTACCCCCGGGCCACCCTCCCAAATTGCTCCGTCCGGCCCATGTTCAGCAGGAACGGATCGGCCTGCTGCCGAGCCGAGAACTCATCCCGATCATGAATCCCCGCCCATCCATCCATCGCTACGATCTGCCCGATCGCCCCGCCCAGTTGCTCGCCCGGCCCTAGCAGGATGATGCAATCCGGCCCAAACTCGTGCAGCCCCACTCGCACGCCATGCGTGAAGTCATACGTCCGCACAACCTGGTGTACGAATGTATACCGGTAGAGCTCCGCCGGATCGGTCAAAATCGGCTTGAACACCTGCCCCCGTCCATCAATCAGCGGAATGATCGGCGGATGCAGGTGCAGATCCGAAAACTGCTCCACGGCCCGATCCGACGTCGCCTGTAACAACGGCGTGTGATACGCCGCGTGCCCCGCCAGGATCATCGGATACGTCCGCGCCCCGCGCTTCGTCTCCGGCAGCCGCTGCATCAGCTCCGCCACCGCCTCGTCCGTCCCCGCCAGCACCGCGTACCCGCCCAGCCGGATCGACCAGAACGCGATCGGCTCCCGATCGCGGTTGATCGTCGCAAGCGCCGTCTCCACCGCGTTCGCGGCCTCCGCGTCCGGCCGCCACTTCTCATCCGTCAGCGGATAAATAAGTTGCCCGCCGCTGCTGTGCTCTTCCTGCAGCAAGCTCATCGTCTGGATCAGCCGAAACGTCTCGTCGAACCCCAGCGAACCGGAGACGTGCAGCGCCGTGTACCACCCCATCGAGTTCCCGGCGATCGCCACGATCTCGTACTCGTCGCTGATCAGCGCCGCATCCGCCACCGAGCACACGCAGATCAGCGGCGACGCATGCCGCGTCCGCAGGTGCGTTTCGGGATCAAACCGCGCCGCCCCATCCAGCGTGCTGATCGTCGACAGGTTCAACCCTGCCCGAATCTCGTCCGCCTGCGAAAGAATGTCCGGATGCGACGACCGCCCCGGCCGCCGCAGATATCCCAGCTCCGTCGGCCCATAACTCCCCCGTCCCGGACAAACAACCAGCGCGCGTTTCATCGCTGCATCATCCGCGCGATCCCGCAGCCGATCAACAGCCGCCCCGTTCCGCTAGAATCGATTCGATGGCCGCCGTCCACCCGCTCACCTTCGCGCCCCTCTACCGCCCGAAAGTCTGGGGCGGCCGCAACCTCGAACGCCTCCTCGCCAAGCGCCTCCCGCCGCACGAACCGATCGGCGAATCCTGGGAATGCGCCGACCTCGACGAAGCCGAGTCCGTCGTCGCCACCGGTCCCATGGCCGGCCGCACCCTCCACCAACTCGTCAAGGAATGGGGCGCAGATCTGCTCGGCCGCGCCCCGCTCGCCGGCGGCCGCTTCCCCCTGCTCATCAAGTTCCTCGATGCCGTCCAGCCCCTCAGCGTGCAGGTTCACCCCGACGCCGCCACCGCCGAAGCCATCGGCGGCAACGCCCGCCCCAAGGAAGAGATGTTCTACATCATCGACGCCGCCCCCGACGGCTTTATCTACAACGGCCTCCGCCCTGGCACGACCCGCGATGACCTCGCCGACGCAGTCCGCAGCGGCGAAGTCGAAGCCCTCCTGCAGCGCATCCCTGCCCGCCCCGGCCAGTCCTTTCATGTCGCTCCCGGCACCGTCCACGCCCTCGGTCGCGGCGTCGTCGTCGCCGAAGTCGAAACCCCCTCCGACACCACCTACCGACTATTCGATTGGGGCCGCACGAGGCCCGGCAACGACGCCGGACTCCATGTCGAACAAGCGCTCCGCTCCGTCCGCTTCGATGCCGAGCCGCCCGCCCGCCCGCGCTCCCATGTCGGCGGCCTCTTCACCACCGTGACGCGCCTCGTCGAGTGCCCCGCATTCGTCGTCGAGAAAGTCCGCTTCGTCGAAGGCATGGAAATGGAGATCCCCTACGCCGAACTCGTCGTCTGGATCGTCCTCGCGGGCCGCGGCGCAGTGCACTATGCCGGCAACCACTCGCAGCCCTTCAGCATCGGCGACGTCGTCGTCCTCCCTGCCGCCCTCAAGGACGGCAAGGTCAAGACCGAAACCGATTGCATCTGGCTCGAAGTAACCGTTCCCATCGCCAGCGCCCTCGCCGGCCTGCCCCACCCCGACGCGCAATCCCTCCGCGCCCGCGAGGGAACCGCCGACGCTCCGCTCTCCATCAACATCGACCTCAAAAACAAGCCGCCGCCCGCGCCCTAGCGAGCATCGACCCGCTTCCCGATACAATCGAGCCATGCCCACAACTCCCTACGCCCTCGGCATCATCGGCGCCGGCCACATCGCCGCCGTCATCGTGAAGCGACTCCTCGCCACCGGTTACTACGCCGCCGACCGCATCATCACGGCCCCCTCGCGCGCCCTCGCGGCCCATCCGCTGCCCATCAAAGTCGCCGCCGACGCCCGCGAGGTCGTCACCTCCTCGCGCCGCCTGCTCGTCTCCGTCACGCCGCAGAAGTTTCCCGACATGGCCCGCTCCATCGCCGACTGCGTCACCGCCGACCACCTGCTCATCTCCGTCATGGCCGGCATGGCCACCGACACCATCGCTGCCGCGTTTCCATCGATTTCCGCCCGCGTCGTCCGCACCATGCCAAACCTTCCCTTCGGTCTCGGCTACGGCGTCACCGGCGTCTTCCGCGGCCGCCACGCCACCGAAGAAGACGCCGAGCACGTCCGCCACCTCTTCAACGCCGGCGGCACGACCGTCGAGATCGCCAACGAAGCCCTCATGGACGCGGTCACCGCCGTCGCCGGCTCCGGTCCCGCCTACTTCTACTATTTTGTGGAAACGATGATCGACGCCGGTGTCGCCGCCGGCCTTTCCCAGGCCGACGCCCAGGTCCTCGCCGCCTATGCCTGCATGGGTGCTGGAGCGATGCTCCTCGACAAAGGCGCGTCGCCCAACGAGCTGCGCAAGGCCGTCACCTCCCCCGGCGGCACCACCGAAGCCGCCATGGAAGTCCTCACGCAAGGCCATGTCGCCATCAGCGTCAAGCAGGCCGTTCTCGCCGCCTTCCGCCGCGGCAACGAGCTCGGCAAGCGTCACAACTCATAATCGGAAACCGGCCTACTCGGCCGACTGAACGATCGCCATGATCGCCGCCTTCAACGGCCCCGGCAGTCGCGTCCACGCCTGGATGACGCGCATCAAGTCGGCGTCCCCCACTGTCTCGTTCACCGTCACCAGCGGCTCCCCCGATTCATCAACCTCGTCGTCCGGATCGCGCTCCCCGCGCAGCAGCCGCTCCTGCTTCGCCCGCGTTCGCTGCATCCGCCGTTCCAGTTTCCCCGTCGACTCGAGCAGCAACTCCGTCGACTGGAACCGCTCCGTCGGATCGGCCTTCAAGCACAGCTCGATCAGCCGGTCCGCCTGCCGCGTCAACCCCGGTACCAGCTCCGATGCCGGCGCGAAGCTCTCGGTCGGAAGCTGCCCCGTCAGCATCTGGTAGAAGATCACCCCCACCGAGTAGATATCGCTCCGCTCGTCGCACGCCGTCACATCCTCGAGCTGCTCCGGGCTCATGTACCCCGCCGTCCCGAGCCGTCGCCCGGCCCGCGTCGCGCTGCTGTCGCTCGAGTCTCTCGCGTGCGGTGCGATCGCCGCCAGCCCGAAGTCGGCGATGCGAACCACCGCGTTGCGATCCAGCAGAATATTTCCCGGCTTCAGATCGCGGTGCAGGATCCCCTGTTTGTGGGCCGCCTTCAGTCCCGCCACCATCTGCTTCAAAATCGCGACCGCCGTCTGCGGCCGCACCCGGTGCTTGCGGATGATCCGCTCCAGCGACAACCCGTCGATGTACTCCATCACGTAGTAGTGCCGCCCGTCGGTCACCCCCGCGTCGTAGATGTCGACGATGTTCGGATGGGTCAGCCGCGTCATGAGATGAATCTCGCGCACAAACCGCGTGATCACCTCCGTGTGACTCTCCAGATGCGGCGCGAGGATCTTGATCGCCACCGGCCGCTGCAGCGACTGCTGCACCGCCGCATACACCACGCCCATTCCGCCCTGCCCGATCACCCGCAGCACTTCGTATCCGGGTATCCGCGGAAAGGTGTCCGGCGAGAACCCCGACCGCGCGACAAAGTTGGGCGGCTGGCTCCCCGCATCATTGATGAAGTCATACGCCTCGATCGCCGCCTTGATCTGGTTCGCCGCGAACGGCGCCGCCCGTACCAGGTCTTCAGCGCTGATCGCCCGCCCCGCCTGCCGTGCCTCGCGATACGTCGCCAGCGCCCGCGCCGCCGCGAGCTCCGACTCGCTCCGGGCCTCCGAGTCGTCGGGCGCAAGGTACGCCCGCTCGAAGTACTCGTCGCCCGAATGAAGCTGCGTCTCGGCCATATCGATCAGTAACGCGACGCCGACAGCCCCCGATTGCGCAACAGCTCGTTCAGCTTGATGAGCGCACGGTGATACAACACGTCCACGCTGCCCGCCGAGCGGTGCATCCGCTCGGCGATCATCTGCGACGTGTGCCCCTCAAAATCGCGAAGCAGGATGACCTCGCGATAATCCTTCGGCAGATCTTCGAGCACTTCGATCAGGATCGACGAGCTCTCCCGCCGTCCGGCCACGCTGCTCGGCGAATGTCCCGATGGCGTCCCAAACCCCGAGAAAGTCTCGACCTGCTTCTCGTGGCGCACGTCCCGCTTCGCCGCGACAAAATTCCGCTCGAACACGCGCTTCAATTCGCGCAGCGCAATGTGAACGATCCATCGCCGGAATACCTCCGGCGTCACATCCGGAATCTTCCGGAATCGCGTGAACGCCCGCGTGTAGGTCTCCTGGATGATGTCCTCGACCCCCACTCTCGCCCGCGCCGCCCGCGGTATCCGCGCATTCAGCAGGATCTCCAGCCGCGGCATCTGCGAGGCAAACAACCGGTCAAACGCCTCCCGGTCCTCGTCGACCAACGCGCGTTGCAGCAACGATGAAATCTCAGCGTCAGCGTGTGCGTCGGACATCACTCATCCCGGGCGGACGTCATAAGTGCGAGCCCCTCAATCATACGCCTTCGGCTCGACAAAACCCACCGGCTGCTCCCCGTTTAGACGTCGGCCGATGCTCCGGGGTCTCCGACACCGCGCCCGGCTTCACCCGCCTCGTCTTCTTCGAAGGATACCGTACTAGGTCCGACCGCGACCGCGAGTTCCACTACGTGTCGCAGGGCATCCCCGGCGAAGTCATCCGCAAATCCGAGGCATGACTGCGCATGGCGAAACGCACGCCAAAGGACAAGCGGTGTAGGATCCGTTTACTGACTTCCCGACTTGGGACCCGCATTCAGGAGTTTCGTGGCGAGTACTTTCTCGGCCGCGGTGATAGCGCTTGGTTCGTCAGATCGCACGATGACGCAGAGCGCCGAGTAAATGTCGACGTCGCCGGGAGCGCTGAGCTTTGAGTTTGCGACGAAGCAAGGGATTGACTCTAGCTTTTTCACCCGATTGACGCGTCCATCATCTGTCAAATCTGCGATTCCGCGTGAGCCGGAGAGGGACCACGATGTTACGCTAGCGAGGTCCCAGATATGAGAGCACGATGCGCTCTCAAACGATTGAATTGCTTTTGAAACGGGGCCCTCGACGACTCGCTTCGTCACTCGAACCTGGTTTCCGAATACGATCCAGCGAATCTCCTGCATGATTGCCCCACAACGAGAGCACCCAGCGACGTCGTTCCGCCGTCGGACTTGATCTGCGGCCAGGAAGCCGCCGAAAATGAAAATCAGAGTAGCCAAAAGAATCACAGGCTGACGCCAGCGACGCAGTCGATTGATGGAATATGGAAGTGTTTCAGGATCGGCGTCTGGATGGGTTGATTCCAACTTCATCGTTTGAGCAAATCAGCGAGTATCGCCGCCCATCGACGCCGTCACACCGTCGGCACACCAAGTTGCCGGCAAATCGCGCGCGAGAAAGTCGTCAATCTCACGATGCCGCGGAATCGTCGCCTGCTGTGTTCGATCTGCAACGTTGACGAAGCGAGAGTGCTTCGCGCCCTCTTTGAGCTACACGCAGCCAAAAGTCTCGATGTGGCGGATCAGATCGCGCCGCTTCACGCGCGGACCCGCGTTCGAATGATGTTCGTCCGTGGCAGGCCGTCCAGATCGACCGGCGCAAGCATCAATCGAATGGCGTCGCGAAGATTCGCCTTCGCCTCCGCCAGCGTGCGCCCTTGGGTCAGCGCGCCGGGAACGTCCTCCGACCACGCCACCCACCACTTGCGCCGCTTCAGAATGGTTGCTCGATAACTCTTCATGGCGTGTTCAATTCTATGCCGCATGGTTGCCCGGCAGCAATGTCGCTCAAAACCGTTCGCTGATACTCTTCCCTTGCAAAAACAATTGCAGATAATCCCGCCCGCCCGCCTTGCTGTCCGTCCCCGACATGTTGAACCCGCCGAACGGCTGCACATCCACCAGCGCCCCCGTGCACTTGCGGTTCAAATACAGATTGCCGACGTGAAACTCGTGCCGCGCCCGCTCCAGCCGCGCCCGGTCATTCGAATACAGCGCCCCGGTCAGCCCATACTCCGTGTCATTCGCAATGTGCAGACACTCGTCAAAGTCCCGCGCCTTCATCACCGCCAGCACCGGCCCGAAGATCTCTTCCTGCGCAATCCGCGCCGTCGGCTTGATGTCCGCAATGATCGTCGGCGGCACAAACGAGCCGCCTGCCGGCACCGCCCCATCCGCCAGCACCGCCCGCCCTTCCTTCTTCCCGACCGCTATGTACTCGCTGATCTTCCCCTGCGCCCCCTCGTCGATCACGGCCCCCATCGACACATTCTCGCTCCCCGTAGGGTTCCCCACCGTCAGCTTCCGCGCATGCTCCACGACGAGCGACAGCAACTTGTCATACACCTTTTCGTGCGCAATCAACCGCGAACAAGCCGAGCACTTCTGCCCCTGAAACCCGAACGCCGCCTGCACCACGCCCTGCGCCGCCCCATCGAGGTTCGTCACCGTCTCATCGACGACGATCCCATCCTTTCCGCCCATCTCCAGCACCGTCCGCTTCAGCCACTTCTGTCCCGGCTGCACCTTGGCCGCCTTCTCGAAGATCCCCAGCCCCACATCGCGCGACCCGGTGAACGAAACAAACCGCGTCTGCGGATGGCACACCAGCGTATCGCCCACCTCCGCCCCCGCCCCCGGGCAGAAGTTCAGCACGCCCGGCGGCAGCATTACCTCTTCCATCAGTTCGACAAACTTCGCCGCGATCACCGGCGACAAGCTCGACGGCTTCAGCACCACGGTGTTTCCCGTCACAATCGCCGCGGTCGCCATGCCGACACAGATCGCCAGCGGAAAGTTCCACGGCGGAATCACCACGCCCACGCCCAGCGGAATGTACCGAACCTCGTTCTCCTCGCCCGGATACTGCGTCGTCGGGTGCGACCCGCCCAGCCGCACCGCCTCCCGCGCATAGAACTCCAGAAAATCGATCGCCTCGCAGGTGTCGGCATACGCCTCCAGCCACGGCTTGCTCTCCTCGAAGCACATCCATGCCGAAAACTCGTACACCCGCCGCCGCATGATCGCCGCCGCCCGCACGAGATACCGCGCCCGCTCCTCCGGCCCGACGCGCGACCACGTCTTGAACGTCTCCGCCGCGACCTTGATCGCTTGCTCCGCCTGCTCGCGGCTCGCCTTCACCGCCAGCCCCACGACCTCGCTGTGCTTCGCCGGGTTCACCGACTTGATCGTCGCCCCCGATTCAATCTTCTTATCCCCGATCCGCAGCCCATACGTCCGCCCCAGCTGCGAGCGCACGAGCTCCAGCGCCGCCAGCATCTGCTTCCGCGTCCCCTCCTGCGAAAAATCAACGTACGTCTCGTTAACAAACGGTGTGAACATCTCAATCCTCCGGCCGCGCGCTCGGCAACCGGACGGATTTTAGCGGAATGGCGTTGAAGCTGCAGGCGTGCGGTGCCCCGTCCTCAAATCCCCGACTGCCTCCGCTTCAGCGGAATCTTCTTCATGTACGTCGTCCACTTATCGATGAACTCGGCATCCAGCTTCCCGAACACCTTCTCGAACAGCTTGATCTCTTCCTCCCCCTTGTACTCGCGCTCCTCTTTCCGCTGATTGACCAGCTCGATGTACTTCGCCAGTTGCGGTCGTTTGGTTCGATGCAGGTAATGCACCATCCCCCACGCTTGCGCGTACGCCTGTTCCCCCTTCTCCGCCGTCGGCAACAGCAGATTCCCATTCATGATCAGATCGCGAATCGGCGGCAGCTCCTTCGCCTTCTCCAGGTCGCGCCACCGCGCCAGCCGTCCCTGGTTCACCGCCCCGATCCCCGCCCCTTCTCCCGACGGCGGCGTCTCGAACATCATCGCCAGCCCCTCGACCAGCCACCGCGGGTTCGCCTCGAATACCCGGTTATGCACCCCCAGGTTGAACATCACCTGGTGCGCCACCTCGTGCTGAACGATCGACCGGTTGACCTTATCCTCGTATTCCGCGATCCGGTTCTCGTACGCCTTGATCCGCGTGAAGTCCGGCCGCGCCCCGCCCAGCCGCTTGGCGATCTTCCCCGCCTGCCGGATCTCGTCCAGCGCCTGCTTCAACTCCCGCAGCGTCTCCGCATCCGAAAAATTAAAGAAGAACGAGCGATTCCTCTCCGGAAAGAACATCCCCGGCACGTCCTCCGATGCCTTGATCCCTTCCTTGCCCAGCATCTTCTCGTACCCCGCAAACTTGTCGTAGAAGATGATCTGCAGCTTCTCCTCCGGCACGTCCGTCCGGACGCCCATCTTCTCCGCAAACTTGCCCACCGCCGTGTACGTCGCCTCGACCCGCGTCACGAACCCCGAAAGCGTCGCATCGTCCGTGTCATGTCCGATCGAGTAATGCGCCGTGTGCTTCAGTTTCGCCCCCGTCCCCACCGCCCGCTTCAGCTTCTTGTCGCTCTTCTCGTTGACCGGCAGCTCGCGCGGCTGCGCCTTTGCCGCCTTCGGCGCGTCCTCGCCCTTCTCCGGAACGTCGGTGTCCGACCCGAAGCCGGCCGAGAAGCTCAGCATCGCAATCAGTAGAAACCCCGGTGCGCGGCGGTTCATGCGATTATCTCCCGGAATCGATCGATGGAGTGTACCGCCCGCCCTTGTTGGCGTCACGATGGCGGAACGGCCAGCAGTTCTTTGACCTTGTGCTCGTGCAGCGCCGCCGCCAGCCGCTTCGGATCCGCCAGCAGCGCATGATTGCTCGTGAAGAATTGCTCCATCGCCCGCCAGTTCTGCAGCCGGATGACGCTCGGATCGGCATCCTCGAACACCGTCTGATTCACCAGCAGCGCCAGAAGCCCGCACTCGGTGTACGCCGTTCGATCCGACTCCGAGTTGCCAATGCCGATCAGCATGTTCGGCCACTCGCGTCGGAGTGCCCCCAGCACCTCAACCTTGTATTCCGTCCGCCGAATCGCCGCGCGCAGTCCGGCCGATGGAATCACCGGCCCGCTCGGATAGTCCTGGTCCTCCAGCCAAACCCGCGTCTTCTCCAGCAGAAACCGCGGCCGCGCCGTCACGTACAAGAATTGAACATCCCCCGCCACCCGATCCAGCGCCCGCCGCGACCCCTTCAGCGGAAACGAATACTCATCGACCTTCTTGAGCACCAGCTTGTCGTAGTCCGGCCGCACGATCGTGTGGTCAAGGTCGAGCACGACGATCGTCTTTTCCAGCGACCACGTGAAGATCGACCCCGCCGATTCGATCGGCCGGTTCGACGCCGTCGTCCGCGCCACGATCCGCGGCGCCCCGCCCGGCGAATAATCGACCACGAGCTCCGCCCGCCCCGTCTGGTCCGTCACCGCGCTGCCCAGCACCTGCCCGCCTCGCGAGAACGTCACCGTCTTGCCCGGCTTGTCCGAGCTCAACCCGAAAAACCGGTCTTTCTCGACGTACGCCACGCACCGCAGCTTCGTCGAATGCGGTCCAACCATCGCATCGTCGACCGTCAGCACCGTCGGTCCGCACCCGCCGACCGTGACAATGACCGCAACAATCAGGAGAACTCTGCTTCGCATGATCGACCGCGCCAAAGCGTCACCGCCCCGGGCCGATCCTAGCCGCGCCGCCCCGCCGCGTCAGCCGTCTCCATCCATCGGCAGGTCGCCGATCGAATCGAGAATCGCCGCCGCGCTCATCCCCAGCGTTGGATGAACCACCTCCGGCGCAATCTCGGCCAGCGGCTCCATGACAAACCGCCGCTCGTGCATCAGTGGATGCGGAACCGAGAGTCCGTCCTCGCTGATGACAAGATCGTCATAAAGCAGCAGGTCCAGGTCGATCGTCCGCGGTCCCCAGTGCTCCCCGCGCTTCCGCCCCAGCGAATTCTCGATCGCCAGCAGCACCGCCATCAATCGCTCCGGCGGCAGCTCCGTCTTCAGTCGCGCCGCCGCATTGATGAACTTCGGCTGGTCTTCCGGCCCCCCGACCGGATTTGTCTCATACAGACTGGATACCCTCTCGACGACGATCCCGCGCGTGTGCTCCAGCGCCGTCAGCGCCGCCGTGATGTTCTTCTCGCGCTGCCCGAGATTCGACCCCAGCGCAATGTAGACAACGTGCTTGCTCACCGCTCCTCCCGTCGAAGAAGCGGGCAAGCTATCCGCGCCCATCATGCCGGGCAACGACGTGATCGGTAAAAAAATATTGGGGCCCACGGTCTGAAGGAGGCAGCCAGACCGGGGCCCCGTTCGAAGCCCTTGGAACTTTCAACTTTGGTTGCCACCTTCAGTCGGCCCCGAGGAATTGCCCCCTCCCCGACGGGACCGCATCCGACGGCTGTCGGACACCCGAAGCGTAGAATACGAAGCGCGCGCGGGCAAACCGTGCGGTTCACGCGGTGCAGCCCATAAACACGGCCACCTTGTCCCCGATTTAGCGCTTCGGCAACGGAATCCTTACGCCCCGCCGCAGGTGTCGTGATCCGGCGCAGGAACTCCAGGCGTCACGGGTTGAGCAGGAGCTGTACAAATCTCTGTACGTCCAACCCGTTCGCAGAAGCGTCTCCCCAAAGATCGGCGTTGCTGATGTCGCAACCGGAATACTGCGCCGCGTAGCCGGCCGGGTCCAGCAATGCCAAGATCAGCCCGCTGACATCGCTGATGTTCACCTCGCCGTCGCAATTCATATCGCCCAGCGAGCATGTCGGGGCCCAGCGCGCCCAATAGGCGGACACTCTGCCGCCGGCGGTGACGAACCGGCCTCCAGCGATCAGATCCCCGTTGTACACGGTTAAGGCACTAACTTCGAAATCCATCCCGCTGCCCAGCCCTTGCCAGCTCGTTCCGTTCCATTGGGCAACGTACCGGGCGCTGGCGCCGCCTGCGGTGGTGAAATTGCCCCCGACGATCAGGTTGCTATCGTGGACGGCCAGCGCATACACGTTCGGGAAGCTCCCGCCGATCCCGCTGCCCAGCCCCTCCCAGCTCGTGCCGTTCCATTGGGCAATGCGGCTGGCGCTGACGCCGCCGGCGGCATTGAAGTCGCCTCCGGCGATCACGCAACCGTTGTAAACAGTCAAGGCGCGCACATTGCCGTCGGTCCCGCTGCCCAACCCCTGCCAACTCGTGCCATTCCATTGGGCAACGTAGTTCGCGTTGGCTCCACCCGCGCTAGTGAAGCCGCCCCCGGCGATCAGGCTGCCGTTGTACACGAACAGTGCGCTGACAAAGCCGTTCATCCCGCTGCCCAGCGCCTGCCAGCTTGTGCCGTTCCATTGCGCGATACGATTGGTGCTGACGCCGCCGGCAATAGTGAAGGTGCCTCCGGCGATCAGGTTTCCGTTGAATACTTCCAAGGCGGAGACATAGCCGCCGATGTTCATCCCGCCGCCCAGTGGTTGCCAGTCCGTTCCATTCCACTGCGCAATACGACTCGCGTTGACGCCGCCCGCGGTGCTGAAGGGGCCTCCTGCAATTACGTTACCGTTATATGCGGTCACGGCATAAACGTCGCTATTTGTCCCGCTGCCCATTGGTTGCCAGCCCGTACCGTTCCATCGCGCGATGCGATTGGCGCTGACGCCGCCCGCGGTCGAAAATCTGCCGCCGGCGATCAGATGGTCATCGCACACGCTCACGGCACGGACATCGTTATTGACCCCGTTGGGCACTCCACTTCCCAACTGCTGCCAGCTCGTGCCGTTCCACTGAGCGAGGTTGTTGGCGACGCCGCCGCCTGCGATGGTGAACTCGCCCCCAGCGATCAGCTTTCCGTTGTACACGGTCAGGGTGAAAACATAATTGTTGATTCCGCTGCCGAGTTCCAGCCAGCTGGTGCCGTTCCATTCGGCAACGCGGCTGGCGCTATTGCCGCCCGCGGCGGTGAACGTACCCCCGGCGATCAGGTTGCCGTCGTACACGGCCAAGCCGTCCACCTCGTTGCTCATCCCGCTGCCGAGCGCCTGCCAGCTTGCGCCGTCCCATTGAGCAATGTTGTTTGCGCTCGCGCCGCCCGCTGTGGAGAAGCCGCCCCCGGCGATCAGGGTGTCGTTGTACACCGTCAACGCCATGACATTACCGTTCGTGCCGCTGCCCAGCGTCTGCCAGCTTGTGCCATTCCATTGGGCAACAAAGTTGTCGATACCGCCGCCCCCGGAGAACGAGTCGCCTCCGGCGATCAGATTGCCGTTGTACACGGTTAACGCATGGACGTGGCCGTTCCTCCCGTTGCCCAGGGGTCGCCAGTTCGTGCCGTTCCATTGGGCGATGTAGTTGGCGTTGACACCCCCCGCGATGGTGAAAGAGCCCCCGGCGATCAGGTTGCCGTTGTAGACGACCAAGGCATCCACGTAAGCGCCAAAGTTCATCCCACTGCCCAGCGCCTGCCAGCTCGTGCCGTTCCATTGGGCAACAGGGTTGCTATTACCGCTGCCTCCGGGGACCGATTCGCCCCCTGCGATCAGGTTGCCGTTGTACACGGTCAAGGCGCGGACAGAATTGTCTACGCCGTGCCCCAGCGCTTGCCAATCGGTACCGTTCCATTGGGCGACGTATCTGGCGTTGGCGCTGCCTGCGATCCAGAAGAAACCCCCTGCGATCAGGTTGCCGTTGTACACGGTTGACGCATTGACCACACCGTTGGTTCCTGCCAGCTCATTGCCCGGCTGCCAGGCAAACAGGCACGGATCGCTCGCCGACGCAGTCCGGCTGGCCAGCGCGGTTAACATTGCCGCCGCCGCGATGAGTATGTTCAAGGCGGTCCGTCCGCTCGTTCTGGCGGCCCGCCCGTCCTCACCAACTCGACCAGCCCGCCGAATAACTCTGCAGTTTCGAGTGCGCATCTCTTGCTCCGAGTTTGTCACCCAATTCCTGGCGCCCGCGTCTGCAGTCTGTGTGCCGCCCCGGTACGCAGCGGCCCCGTCATTCAAAACATCTTAACAGCGCCGCCCCCTCCTGCGCCAGTCCGTTTTCGTCTTTTGTACTTCGTCAAGACCCGAGCTTCCCGGTTCCGGATCGATCTACCCCGACTTATCGCTTCGGCAACGGTATCCTGACACTCCGCCCCATCCCCGGAAACGGCAGCTCGATCTCATTGGCCTGTCGCGCCCCGCATTCGCGCCGCCGATACAGCCGCAACTCGACTTCATCCCACGCCGCATCCCCGCACCGCAACGGCCAGCTCTTGATCAGCTCGAACTGCGCCCCGTCCGCCACTAACCGCCGCAACATCGCCCGCGGCGGCGGATCGGCCTCGAGATACTCCGTCCGCGGAAGCGCCGACTCCAGCACCACATAGCAGATCCCGTACCGATCGAGTAACGCGGCGATCTCATCCGGCGACCGTACATACTGCTCGTACCCAAACCGCTCCCGCGCCGGCCGCGCATACAGCAGTTTGCTAGCCCGAATCGGAATCAATCGGCCGCGCGCTTTCGGATCGACGTACGCGTCCACCACAAACTGCCCGTCCCGCACCGCATCCACAAGCACCAGCTCCGCATCCGGCCGCGCCAGCAGCGCCTTCACCGCAGCGTCATACCGCGGCAATCGCACCGGCGGACTCCGCCACGCCGTCCACAGCGACAGCCCCGCCACAAACCCCGTCACCACCGCCCCCGCGCTGAACCGCTCGAGGTAGATCGAGACGCAGCTCGCCGCCCAGATCGCCAACGGCGGAATCGCAAAGAAGAAGTACCGCGGCTCCTTCGCCGCGATCAGCGACGAGAACCCCGCCCACGCCAGGAACCACATCTCCAGCAACCCGCCCGACACCGAACTCCGCGATCGCATCAGCGCGACCAGCCCCACGATCGCCAGCAGCGCCATCGGCCATCCCGTGATCTCATCCAGGTGCCGAAAATAGAATCCCGCATCGCTCGCATCGAATCGCGTCAGTTGCCCCGGCAGCGCCGCGTACCGCCGCGCGACCAGTGAGTATGCCGCCACAAGCAGGATCGCCGCACCGCCTGCAGCACTCGCCCCCGGCCGCTTCATCCGCTCGCGCGACGCCCGATCCAGCAACGCATGCAACACCACCACCGGTCCGATGAACCCTGCCGTCTGTTTCGTCATGAACGCCATCGCGAACGCCGCCGCCGCGCCCGCAACTGCCCACCCGCTCCCCGAATCGCGCCAGCGCAGATACAACCAGACCGTCAGCAACACCCAAAACGTCGCCGGCCACTCAATCATCACGTCGGCCAGCCACAACATCCCGTGCGGACAGCTCAGCATCAGCAGCGCCGCAAGCAACCCGCCGCGCCAGCCGATCCACCGCCGCGCGATCAGGTACAGCAGTACCACCGCGCCCGCCGCGAAAGCGACCACGCACCACCGCGCCGTTGCGATCGAAACACCCCCGATCGCAAAGAACACCGCCTCAACAATCGCAAACCCCGGCGGCCAGTAGACCACAAACCCCAGTGCCGGATGCCTCAGGTAAAACTGCTCCGCCCACGCCCGCGCGTCACCGCCCATCGGCTCCCGCGCCGCCGCCAGAACGAACGCCCCATCCATCATGTGCTGCGGTGCGTCCGACCACCCCAGTCCCCCCTCGCCGATCCCCCGCCCGCCAAATAGAAGCGTCACGCCGATCAGAAAGATCGCCGCAAGCCAGTCAACCGATCGCGAGTTTGTATCAATCCGCGGTGCCAGGGCCGTGGACGTTTCCATCACGCCGTCGGAAATTGAAAGTCCTGGATCATCAGCTCGACCGAACGCCGCCCGTTGAACTCGTTCACGATCGGCTGAAACGCCACGCGGCATCGCCGATGATCGCACAGCGTCGAGCGATGTTTCGCTTGTCCGAACGCGATCCCCTTGCGCATCAGACCATCCTGCTTCAATGTCACTTGCAGGTGCTCGCCCGCTCCCCCGACCACCCGCGGCTCGCCCACCACCTCCAGCCACTCCGTCGCCAATCGCGGCGCCGGGTTCCCGCAGCCAAACGGCTCCATCTTCCCCAGGTCCCGGACTAGCTTCTCATCCAGCAGCGGCAGCGCCACCTCGTCATCCAGCTTCAATCGCGGCCGCATATCCACGGATGTAACCATGCTCGCCGCTCGCGCATGAAACGCCGCCGAGAATTGCTCCACCTTCGCCGACTCGATCCGCAACCCCGCCGCCATCGCGTGCCCGCCGCAACTGACCAGGTGCGAAGCGCACGCCGCCAGCGCCTCGTGCAATGCAAACCCCGCGATGCTCCGCGCCGACCCCTGCCCCGTTCCATTCTCCAGCGCAATCATCACCGTCGGCCGGCAAAACTCATCGACCAGCCGCGCCGCGACAATCCCGATCACGCCCGCATGCCAACCGCTCGAAGCCAGCACGATCGCCCGGCTCGCATCCGAGTCCTGCTGCGTTGCCCGCACCATCTCCTTCGCCTCGGCCGCGATCTTCCGCTCGATCGATCGTCGCGCCGTGTTGTGCTGTTCCAGGTTCCGCGCGATCTTCCGCGCCTCGTCGCTCTCCGCCCGCGTCAGCAGTTCCACCGCCAGCCGCGCATGCCCCATCCGCCCGATCGCATTCAACCGCGGCGCAATCTTGAACCCGATGTCATACCCCGTCAGCCGTTCGCCCTTCAGACCGGCCGCATCGATCAGTGCCGCAACCCCCGGCAGCGTGCTCGCCGGCAACCCCTGCAACCCGAACGACGCGATCACGCGGTTCTCACCCAGCAGCGGCACCACGTCCGCGATCAGCCCCAGCGCCGCCAGCCCCATCGCGTTCACCAGAAACTGCTTGAACTCCGGCGTCACGCGCTCGCCGCCTGCTGCCCGCTGCCCGATCGCCCAGCCCAGCTTGAACGCCACACCCGACCCCGACAGGTCGCGATTCCCGCCCACTTCCGGACTCAGCGACGGATGCACGATCACCGACGCATCCGGCAACACCGCCCGCCCCGCCTCATCCGCGCGCGGCGCATGATGATCGGTAATGATGAGTTCCACACCGCGCTGCCGCGCGATCTCCGCCGCCTCGATCGCCGTCACACCGCAATCCACCGTCACGATGAGCTGCGCCCCGCCGTCCGCCAGCGACGCGATCGCCTCCGAGTTGAGTCCGTATCCCTCTTCCAGTCGATGCGGGATGTAAAACTCCGCCTGCCCGCCCGCCAGCCGGATGCAGTGCCACAGGATCGCCACCCCCGTCACGCCGTCGACGTCGTAGTCGCCGTACAGAACGATCCGCCTCCCCGCCCGGATCGCGTCGAGTATCCGCTCCGACGCCGCCGTCGCGCCCGGCAACGTATCCGGACCAAGCAGGTCACCCATTCTCGGACTCAGGAACCGCTCGATTCGCTCCCGATCCATCAGACCGCGATTGTGGAGTATCTGCGCCACCACCGGCGAAATGCGAAGTTGGTCGGCCAGCTCGCGCCGCTGCGACCATGCGGGGGATATGACCCACTCCTTGGGCATCGAGGCCTCCGTGTTGGCGGCCGATGGTACGCCTGCGTCCGTTTACCGTAAAGCCGCATGCCATCCGGACCATCCATCAGTCGCGCCCGTAATTTCCTCAGGCCTCGTGCATTCCCGCCGATGTAGAGACGAGGGGGGACGAAGTCTGGAGCCCAGAAAGATGCCGCGATCCAACAGCTTCACCATGGTTGAGTCCGACCTGCACCACTACTTGCAGCAGATCAACGAGGTCGGCCTGCTCACCGCCCAGGACGAGCGCGATCTCGCCCGCACCATCATCGCCGCGTCGCGCGCCGCCCAGCGCTTCAATGATGGCGAGCTCTCCCTCGAGGAGCGCGAGCGACTCGAAGAAGAAGGCGTCCGCGCCCGAGAGCGCATGGTCCGCGCCAACCTTCGCCTCGTCGTCAGCATCGCCAAGAATTACCGCCGCCGCGGCATGCCCCTGTCCGACCTCATCGAGGAAGGCAACATCGGCCTGCTCCGCGCCGTCGAGGGCTTCGATCCCGACCAGGGCGTTCGCTTCAGCACCTACGCCGCCTGGTGGATCAAGCAGTCCATCAAGCGCGCCCTCATCAACGCAGTCCAGCCCATCCACATCCCGGCCTACATGGTCGAGATGGTCGCCCGCTGGCGCGAAGCCCACAAACTACTGCACGAAAAGTTCGGCCGCACGCCGACCATCCAGGAAATGACTGAGCAGTTGCAAATGCCCGAGCGCAAGGTTCGCATCATCCGCCGCGCCGTCAAAGCCGTCTCCGCCGGTTCCATGTCCGGCGACAACGGCAGCGGCGACACGCTTGCCGAAATGGTCGCCGACGATCGAACCCCCGCGCCGCACGACGCCCTCTCCGACGCTCAGCAGCAATTCCAGCTCGCCGGCTTCCTCGATGACGAATCGCTCACCGAGCGCGAAGTCACCATCCTGCGTCACCGCTACGGCCTCGACGGCTCCGAGCCGCTGACCCTGAAGGAAATCGGCCAGAAGATCGGCCTCACCAAGGAGCGCGTCCGCCAGCTCGAAGCAGAAGCCCTTACCAAGCTCAACTGCCTCATGTCTGGCGAACCGATCCCCGACGCCCTTCGCCCCAATGCAAAGCGCAAGCCCGCCGCTGTCTAGCGCCGGCGCCGGCGGTCCGTCTTCAATCGCTTGAGCTGCTTGCTCGGCAGTTCGCGCCCCAGCGTCTTTTCGATGATCGCCGACGCGGCCGCGACACCTTCTAGCTTCGCCCCCGTCTCGATCTCCATCCGATCCAGCATGTAAATCAGGTCTTCCGTCGCCAGGTTCCCTGCCGCGCCCGGCGCAAACGGACAGCCGCCCAAACCTCCCGCCGACGAATCGTACGTCGTCACCCCCAGCTCCAGCCCCGCATACACGTTCGCCAGCGCCGTCCCGTACGTATCGTGAAAGTGCAGCGCGACATTCTTCAGCGGCACGCGCTCCAACACGTGTCCCACCGTACGCAACACATCCCGTGGCGCCGCCGCGCCGATCGTGTCGCTGATCGAAATTTCGTCGCACCCGATCGCAAGCAGTGCCTCCGCCACTTCGCGCACCCGCTTCTTGTCCACCTCCCCCTCGTACGGACACACGAAGCACGTCGAGATATACCCCCGCACCGTCTGCCCGTGCTTCTTCGCCGCCGCCGTTACCTCGGCAAACGTCTTCAGCGACTCCGGGATCGTCATCCCGATGTTCTTCTCGGTGAATGTGTCCGAAGCCGCCGTGAACACCGCGATCCGCCGGATGTCGCACGCAACCGCCCGTTCCAGCCCCTTGAGGTTCGGCACCAGCGCCGAATACGTCACCCCCTTCTTCCGTTCCAGCCCCGCCGCCACCTCCGCCGCGTCCGCCAACTGCGGTATCTTCTTCGGATTCACGAACGATGTGACTTCGATCTGCGCCAGCCCCGCATCCGCCAGCGCAGAAATGAATGCCAGCTTCTCCGCCGTCCCCACCGGCTGCGCCTCGTTCTGCAACCCGTCGCGCGGCCCCACCTCGACGATCCGCACCCGCTCAGGCAGTCGAACCGCCATTGGCGCTCTCCTCCAACCCCACGAGCACGGCGTGCATTTCCACCATCTGCTCCGGCCGACAAGCCACCGACCGCACCCGCCCGTCGAACGGCGCCGTCAGCGTCATCTCCATCTTCATCGATACCATGATCACCAGCGGCTGGTTCACCTTCACCGCGTCCCCCTCGCCGACACACACCTTCAAAATCGTCCCCGGCATCGGAGCCCGCACCTCGCCCGATCCAGCCCCGGCCGCCGGCCGCCCGCCCGCCGCCCGCCGCGCACCGCTCAACGCCGAGAACCGATACGTCCGGCCGTTCATCCACACGTCGATGTTCTTCCCCTCGCGATGAAAGAAAAACGGCATCACCGCCCCGTCAACGACCAGTCGTCCCTGCCCGTCGTCGACCGCGCTGATGCTCGCGCCGATCGTCCGGCCGGCGATCGCCGCGACATAACCGTCCGGCCCGCCGGAGCCCTTCAGCTCCAGCTCCACCGGCTTCTCGCGGCCAACCAGGTGCAGCGAAATCTTCGCCACGCTAGAACGCCCTCCAGCCCGAGCCCGCCCACGGGCTCGCGGCTTCCATTCGCGAACCGCCGCCGTTCGCCGCGCGGCCGTTGCCCGAAAACTGCGCCGCCCACGCCGCGACCATTGCCGCTTCGTCGGGTGCAGCCGCCGCTTCGCGCAGCCCGGGGTGCTCGTCCAGAAAGTGCGTGTGAATCCGCCCCGCCCGAAACTCCGGATGATCCACCACGCGTTGCAGATACTCGATGTTCGTCGTCACACCCAGCACCACGAAGTTCCGCAGCGCCCACAGCGTCCGCTCGATCGCCTCGCCCCGATCGCGTCCCCACACGATTAGCTTCGCCAGCATCGGATCGTAATACACCGACACCGTCGATCCCTCGGCCACGCCGCTATCCACCCGGATGTTCGGCCCCGCCGGCGGCCGATACCGGTGCAGCGTCCCGATCGACGGCATGAAGTTGTTCGCCGCGTCCTCGGCGCAAACACGGCACTCGATCGCGTGCCCGCTCGGCCGCAGCGTCTCCTGCGTAAACGGCAGCGGCTCGCCCGCAGCCACCAACACCTGCGCCCGCACCAGGTCCTGCCCCAGCGTCACTTCAGTGATCGGATGCTCCACCTGCAACCGCGTATTCACTTCCAGGAAATAAAACGCCCCCTTATCGTCGACCAGGAACTCGACCGTCCCTGCACTGGTGTACCCGATCGCCCGCGCCGCCTTCACCGCCGCCTCGCCCATCTGCTGCCGCAGCGCCGCCGTCAGCACCGGCGAAGGCGTCTCTTCAATAATCTTCTGATACCGCCGCTGAATCGAGCACTCGCGCTCAAACAGGTGCACCGCGTGTCCTTGGTCATCCCCGAAAATCTGAAACTCGACATGCCGCGGCCGCGCGATGTATTTCTCCAAAAATACCCGCCCGTCGCCGAACGCCGCCTGCGCCTCGCGCCCCGCCGCTTCCAGCGCCGCCCCCAGCTCGTACTCATCCTTGACCAGCCGCATCCCCTTCCCGCCGCCGCCCGCCGCCGCCTTCACCAGCAGCGGAAACCCGACCCGCTCCGCCTCGGCCCGGATCGCCTCGATCGGAGTATCCATCGCCCCCGACCAGCCCGGCACAATCGGCACACCCGCCTTCGCCATCGTCTGCTTCGCGAGAACTTTGTCGCCCATCGAGAGAATTGCCGACGGCTTCGGCCCGATGAACGCCACCCCCGCATCGATGCATGCCTGCGCGAAGTCCTCATTCTCCGAGAGAAACCCATACCCCGGATGAATCGCCTCGCACCCGTGCTCGCGCGCAATCGCCAGGATATGATCGCCCCGCAGATACGTCTCCGCCGCCGTCGTCCCATGCAGCGGATACGCCTCGTCCGCCGCCGCCGCGTGCAGCGCCGCCCGGTCCGGCTGCGAATACACCGCCACCGTGCGAATCCCCATCTGCGTCAGCGTCTGCATGACGCGAACGGCAATCTCCCCCCGATTCGCAACCAGTACCTTCTTGAACATGCTGCGATTCAGTCTTGCGCCCAGCGCGGCTTGCGCTTCTCGAGAAACGACTTCAGTCCTTCCTGCCCTTCCTCCGACACCCGCCGCTCCGCGATCCGCCGCGTCGTCGTCGCCTGCACCCGCTCCCAGTCGACCGGCATCACCTCATCGATGATCCGCTTGCTCGCCTTCACCGCCTCCGGCCCGTTCTTGCGAATCTCGTCGATCAACTTGGCGATCGCCCCGTCCAGCTCCGCCTCGTTCGCCACCACCTCCGACACCAGTCCGATCCGCTTCGCCTCCGCCGCCCCGAATCGCTCCGCCGTCTGAAAAAACCGCTTCGCCTCCCCCGGCCCGATCTTCCGCAGCACAAACGGCGAAATCACCGCCGGCAGAATGCCCAGCCGCGCCTCGGTCAGCCCGAGCTGCGCCGACTCAACCGCCACCGCCATGTCACACGCCGCGATCAACCCCACGCCGCCGCCCAGCGCCGCCCCCTGCACCCGCGCAATCGTCGGCAGCGGACACTCATAGATCGCTCGCAGCATGCTCGACAGCTCCATCGCATCGGCCACGTTCTCCTCAAACGAATAGCCGACCATCTTCTTCATCCAGTGAACGTCCGCCCCGGCACAAAACGACTTCCCCTCACCGGCCAATACGACCACCCGCACGTCATCGCGCTTCCCAACCTCCTCAAACGCCGCCGCAATCTCCGCGATGAACACCTCGTTAAACGCATTGTGCAGGTCTGCGCGATTTAGCGTAATCCGCGCTACCCCACCTGAGGTCGTCGTCTTAAGAAATTCGCCCATGACACGCTCGTCCGATCCAAGCCTTCGTCGACATGACTACCGCGGCCGGCGAACCCGAATCTTATGGTCCGCGACGACCACCAGGCACCCCGCCCAGTCGCCCGCATCATACGCTCGAATTACCTCTTCTACGCGCACCGTCAGCCGGCGGCGGCTTGGATCGTGCAATCGAACCAGCATGATGCCCGCATGTGTGCCCGGTTCATATCGACGCATGTCTGAGAAATCGAGGTCCTGTGTGATGAGAAAACGGAACTCGGCTTGCGCCGCCGTCCACACATCCGCGTCCGGCCGCCCAGTCAGGCCCTCTTCGGCAACCCCGTGAACATCATGTCCGGACTGTTGAAGTAATTCAGCAAGCTCGCTCGGCAGGTTTTCATCGAGCTTGATCCGCACGCTCACACCGCCGCGCCCGGCGTCGGCAGATCATCCAGCGTCGAGGCCGCCGCGTACGCAATAACCGCGTCCACCTGCTCGCGTGTCAGCGTCGGAAACGCCCGCAACACATCCTCCGCCGAATCCCCATCCGCGAGACTCGCGAGCACCGTCCGCAGCGTCACCCGCGTGCCCCGAATGACCGGCTGCCCGCCGCAAATTTTCGGATCGCGCACGATCAATTCGCTGATCGACATGGCAGTTTCCTCGCCCGCCTATTCTAGCCGATCACATCCGAAACACGCTCGTCCGCCGCTCCGGCAGCGGCGCATTCAAGCTTGCCGAGATCCCCAGCGCCAACACCATCCGCGTATCCGCCGGATCGATCACCCCGTCGTCCCACAGCCGCGCCGTGCTGTAATACGCGCTGCCCTCCGACTCATATTTCTCCAGCGTCGGCCGCATGAACGCCCGCTCCTCGTCGCCGCTCATCGCCTTCCCGCCGCCCGCCGCGAGCTGGTCCTTCTTCACCGTGAGCAGGACATTTGCCGCCTGCTCGCCGCCCATCACGCTGATCCGCGCATTCGGCCACATCCACAACAGCCGCGGCCCATACGCCCGCCCGCACATGCCGTAGTTCCCTGCCCCATACGACCCGCCAATGATCACCGTGAACTTGGGCACCGCCGCGTTCGACACAGCGGACACCATCTTCGCGCCGTCCTTGGCGATGCCGCCCGCCTCAAACTTCCGCCCCACCATGAACCCCGTAATGTTCTGCAGGAACACCAGCGGAATCCCGCGCTGGCTGCACATCTCGATGAAATGCGTCGCCTTCAGCGCGCTCTCCGAAAACAGCACGCCGTTGTTCGCCACGATCC
>CAZJVS010000003.1:0-4143 GCA_964549445.1 uncultured Planctomycetaceae bacterium | reverse complement strand
TGCGTCGCCTTCAGCGCGCTCTCCGAAAACAGCACGCCGTTGTTCGCCACGATCCCGACCGGATACCCCCAGATGTGCGCAAACCCGCAAACCACCGTCTCGGCGTAAAGCGCCTTGAACTCGTGCAGCCGGCTGCCATCGACAATCCGCGCAATCACCTCGCGCACCTCGTACGGCTTGCGAATGTCCTTGTTGATGATCCCGTACACCTCGCGCGGGTCGTACGCCGGCTCTTCCACCGGCCGCACGTCCAGTCGCGTCGCCGCCTCGCGCGGGCCATTCAGATGCGCCACAATGTTTCGCGTGATCGCCAGCGCATCCTCGTCATTCATCGCATAGTGATCGGTCACCCCCGACGTCCGGCAGTGCACATCCGCCCCGCCGAGGTCCTCCGCCGACACGTCCTCCCCCGTCGCCGCCTTCACCAGCGGCGGCCCGCCCAGGAAAATCGTCCCCTGCTGCCGCACGATCACGCTCTCGTCGCTCATCGCCGGCACGTACGCCCCGCCCGCCGTGCACGAACCGAGCACCACCGCGATCTGCGGAATCCCCAGCCCCGACATCCGCGCCTGGTTGAAGAAAATCCGCCCGAAGTGCTCCTTATCCGGAAACACCTCCGCCTGCAGCGGCAGAAACGCCCCGCCCGAGTCCACGAGATAGATGCACGCCAGCCGGTTCTCCTGCGCGATCTCCTGCGCCCGCAGGTGCTTCTTCACCGTTACCGGGTAATACGTCCCGCCCTTCACCGTCGCGTCGTTCGCGACGATCACGCACTCGCGCCCCTCGACCCGCCCGATCCCCGTGACGATCCCCGCCCCCGGCGCCTCGTCGTTGTACATGCCGCTCGCCGCCAGCGGGCTGAACTCCAGGAACGCCCCGCCCGGGTCGAGCAGCTTCTCGATCCGCTCCCGCACCACCAGCTTCCCGCGCTTCGTATGTTTCTCGACCGCCGCCGCCCCGCCACCCTGCTTCACCCGCTCGATCCGCCCCCGCAGATCGGCCACCAGCCCCTCCATGTGCGCCTTGTTCTCGACAAAGGTCGCATCCGACGCCTTGATCTTCGACTCAATCTGTTCCATACACGCGCCCGGCCGATTTGCCCGCGGCGAGTATAATCAATTCCAACCGAATGCGCAGGACGTGCAGCAATCTCCATGATCCTCCTCATCGATAACTACGACTCCTTCACCTACAACCTCGTCCAGGCCATCGGCACGCTCTACCTCGCCGCCCACCGCGCCGACCCGCCCATCAAGGTCTACCGCAATGATCAGGTCACTCTCGACCAGCTCGACGCCGACAAGCCCACCCACCTCATCATCTCCCCCGGTCCCTGCACCCCGCGCGAAGCCGGCATCAGCAACGACGCCATCCGGCATTTCGCCGGCCGCATCCCCATCCTCGGCGTCTGCCTCGGCCACCAGTGCATCGGCCACGTCTTCGGCGCCACCGTCGACCGCGCCCCCCGCATCATGCACGGCAAAACCTGCGAAGTTCACCACGACGGCCGTACGCTCTTCAACGGCCTCCCCAACCCCTTCACCGCCATGCGCTACCACTCGCTCGTGATTTTGCCCGGCACGCTTCCCCCCGACTTCGAATGCTCCGCCTGGACCGACCAGGACGAAATCATGGCCATCCGCCACAAGCAAATGCCCCTCGAAGGCGTCCAGTTCCACCCCGAAAGCTTCATGACCCCCGACGGCCCCGCCCTGCTCGCCAATTTCTTGGGAGTTCCAACGCCCATCATGTCGACTTCGTAGGGTTCCCGCGCGAACGCAGGTATGAAATGCACACTCCGCAAACCCATCCCTCCTCGGCTCCCGACAGCGGCGATCATCGCATTCTTCATGGCCTCGCAACTATCCGCCGCTGGCAGTGGCGAACGCTGCTGGCCCTCCCCGTAATCGTTCTATTCGCACTCGCCAGCGAATGGGTCCCCGCCGCCTTCGGACTGGACTCGCAACCGTTCGTGACGGCCTGGGTCTTCGCCAGCGGCGGGCTGCTTTTCTTCTGTTTGGCAAGCTGGGTCTTTCGGATGTGCCCGCGCTGCGACGAACCCTTCTTCATCCGGGGCTGGTATGGGAATGCTCTTTCTCGCAGCTGCCTCAATTGCGGCCTGCCTCTCCGGTGCGGCGGCCGCGGCGACCCTCACGGCCGCGCCCTCGCCGACGCTCGTCCGCTCGCGCGTCCCGCCCCGTCGCACCCCGCCCCCGTATCCACCGCCGCCGAGCGGCCCGCTGTCAGCATGCGACGAATTCGGCTCATCCGCTTGGCCGCACTCATCGCCCCCGCCATCGTGTTTCTTGCTATCGTGGTTGTCTCACTCGCAAACAACAGCCACGATCCGTTGAGCGCTCGCTCGATGATCGCTGTCGTACTCGGTGGCCTGGTCATGTGGCTGCCGATCGTATTCTGTTACGTCGCTCGCTGTCCGGCCTGCACCCAGCCATTCTTCCGGCCTTCGCGCAGCACGTTCTCCGTCTTCGTTCGACACTGCCGCCATTGCGGCGCTTCACTCTCAAGCCCGACGCCCTGATCGGAACCCTTCCCCTCATTTTCCCGCGATAACCGCCCCGTCGCACTTTGCTGACATCTTCATTAATTCCCCACCCTCCGCCCACGTCGGCCGCGCCTCGTCAAGCCCCGTCGTCGCCCCCGTCCGCCGATCCAACGTCGCCACCACCAGCCCGCTCGACCGCTCCTCCAGCCACGCCCACCCGCGCGACGCATCCGTCCACCCGTCGATCGCCCCAAGCTCAAACGCGCTCGCCAGGTCGTGCGACTGCTTTTCCTTCGCCGAAATCGTTCTCTGCGCCACGACGCGCCGGGTGCACTCACCGCCCGGACAACGCTCCTTCATCAGCGTCAGCTTCCGATAGTTCCGCCCCGGATCATCGCTCAGCATGTTCTCCTTGCTCTCCTCATCGAGCCGGACCGCAAACTCGCGCTCTACGCCGCCCTGATACGCCACCGACCGCGTCGTCGCCTCAAACGCAGCACATCCCCCGCAAGCCCACACCACCCCAACACCCGCCACCGCCATCCAAACCTGTCGCATCATCGAATCACTCCCATCGCCGCAACTCGCCCGCGAACCCGCATCACGGCCGCCTCTTCGCCCGCAGGGCGAACGATGGTTGCCAGAGACTTCAGTCTCTGGATGCCATCCCCTGAGCCCCGCCGTCCGGAGGACGGACGATCCGCACTCCACACTCCGGACACTGCCCTGACACATTCATCGTCAGGTCGTACCCGCACCGCTTGCACCTCCCGATCGAACCGCCCCGCCGGTCCCCATACCACAACACGCCGGTCGGAATGGCGAACATCACAAAAAACATCCAGATCGGCACCATCACATGTCCGTGCGAGTTGCGCCTCGCCGCGCTCGGCCACCAATCGGCCTCGATCTCCGGATCGCACTCGTCAAACCGCCAGTACGAATCCGCCGCCATTGGTGGTTGCCAGGCGTAGCTCACCGCCCCGGGCACGAGACATAACCAGAACCCCTGCGCATAATTCGTGTACCGCACCTCAAGCCGCCGACTCACAAAAAACAGCCCAACCAACAACAAACAGACAATGACCCCCGCCCACTTCCCCACCCGCCAAACTCGCCCACGAGCCGCCATCCGATGCTCTCCGGACCGCCGCCTCATCATAGCCCAATTGCAAATGACCAATGACAATTAACCAATCGCCAATGATCGCTTCCCGCCCGCTCGCATTTCGATTCTCCATTTTCCATCGTTCATTTTCGGTTTTCCACTACATCGCGCGCCTCGTCCGCTTTCTGCGTTTCGGCGTTTCTGCGTTTCAGCTTTGGGTCGTGTGGCACGGTGGGCGCGTATATGGGGTGAACGCGCGGGGGCATCGTCGCCCTCGCACCGAGATTGAATGAAGCCGCTCGGAGATGCTACGCGCACGCAGCCCCGAAGCGGCCCCGGAGACCTTGCGAGCCAATCGCCTTTCGCGCCGCTCCGGCTCGAACATGGGGGAGGTCCGTCATGATCTGCCAAGTAACGCCAAACGAACTCTTCAACCCAGAATCCGCCACGACGCCCATCGCTGCCAATTCGGTCCCCGCGCCGGTTCCTGAGCCTGTCGAAGGAGTCGAAGCGCTCCACCAATCGGTCCCCG
>CAZJVS010000002.1:0-215155 GCA_964549445.1 uncultured Planctomycetaceae bacterium | reverse complement strand
GTGGTACGCGGCGTGGGACCTGGCGTTTCACTGCATCCCGCTGGCGCTGGTCGATCCGGAGTTTGCGAAGGAGCAGCTCATTCTGCTGTGCCGCGAGTGGTACATGCACCCGAATGGGCAGTTGCCGGCGTACGAGTGGGCGTTCGGCGATGTGAACCCGCCAGTGCATGCGTGGGCGGCGTGGCGGGTGTTTCAGATCGATCGCAAGCATCGCGGGGACGGCGGCGACATCGCGTTTCTCGAACGCGTGTTTCACAAACTGCTGCTGAACTTCACGTGGTGGGTGAATCGCAAAGATGCGCTGGGGCTCAACCTCTTCCAGGGCGGGTTTCTGGGGATGGACAACATCGGTCCGTTCGACCGGAACACCCAACTGCCGGCGGGGGTGGTGCTGAACCAGGCGGATGGCACGGCGTGGATGGCGATGTACTGCCTGAACTTGATGCGGATTGCGCTTGAGCTGGCGCTGCACAACCGGGCGTACGAGGACATCGCGACGAAGTTTTTCGAGCATTTCCTGAGCATCGCCGAGGCGATGACGAACGGGGCGGGCTGCGGCTACGGGCTCTGGTGCGAGGAAGACGGATTTTACTACGACGTGCTGCGAATGGCGGATGGCACGTTGAAGCCCCTGCAACTGCGGTCGATGGTGGGGCTGATCCCGCTGTTCGCGGTGGAGACGATCGAGCCGGAGACGCTGAAGAAGCTGCCGGAGTTTGCGGCGAGGATGGAGTGGTACCTGAACTACCGGCCGGACCTGGCGTCGCTGGTGTCGCGCTGGACGGAGCCGGGGCGGGGCGAGACGCGGCTGCTGTCGCTGATGCGCGGGCACCGGATGAAGCTGGTGCTGAAGCGGATGCTGGACGAGAGCATGTTCCTGTCGGAGTTCGGGGTGCGATCGGTGTCGCAGCACTATCGGGATGAGCCGTTCGTGTATGAAGCGGGCGGGCAGCGGCTGGTGCTGCAGTATCAGCCGGGCGAGTCGGAGTCGGGGCTGTTTGGCGGCAACTCGAACTGGCGGGGGCCGATCTGGTTTCCGGTGAACTACCTGATCATCGAGTCGCTGCAGAAGTTTCACTACTACTACGGGGACGACTTCAAGGTGGAGTGCCCGACGGGGAGCGGGCGGATGGTGACGATTCTGGATGTGGCGGACGAACTGACGCGGCGGCTGGCCCGCATTTTTCTGCGCGACGACAAAGGGCGGCGGGCGGTGTTCGGGGATCATGCCAAGCTGCAGGACGATCCGCATTTCCGCGACCACGTGCTGTTTTACGAATACTTCCACGGGGACAACGGGCGCGGGTGCGGGGCGGCGCACCAGACGGGCTGGACGGGGCTGATCGCGAAGCTGCTGCACCCGCGGATCGATCCGCGGAACGGGGAGGCGAAGCAGCTTCATGAGGCGGCGCCGGCGGCGCGACAAATTGGAATTACCTTGGCATCGTGATCGGTCATTCAGCGTGCGGAGGTGAAGCGCGTGCCGGACATCAATGAAAAAGCAGTGGTGATCTTTCGCGAACTTGTCGGCGAGAGAGCGGTGAGGGTATCGAGTTCTCGACTGGCCACTGAGACGATGGACCGGATCTTGGAGGTCCTTGCTCCGCGGTTTGGCGTGGAGACGGCAAACCTTATCGGGTGTCACATCGGGGAGTGCGTCGGCGACGCCGCATTTCTTGTCGCACTGCAGCTCTTTCCGGAACGATTCACCAACGACGAAATCGACGACTGGCTCGGTTGCATGATGATCGATAGTCCTGATCACATGGCGGCCGCGGCCAAACTCTACGGAACACCGATCCGCGATACTTTCGGCCTTGGGCCGCTTGTGGCTGACGACTAGCTGCGATTTCCTCTCGACGTCATTTCGCATTGATGCAGTCCGGATTCGAAGGTATGGTTCGGGCCCATGAATGAGCATGTCGCGGCGGCGGCCGCAGCGGACGGAATCGTCGAACTTCAGACCGATCTTTCGCACTCTCCTTACTACAGCCACGACATGGCGCCGACGCGGCGAGCGGACCGCAAGTGGGCCATGAAGGACATGGCGGCGCTGTGGATCTCGATGGCGGCGTGCGTGCCGACGTACCAGCTTGGGTCGGCGCTGATCGCGGATGGAATGGACTGGCGGCAGGCGGTCTTTACGATCTTCCTGGGCAACCTGATCGTGTTGATCCCGATGGTGCTGAACGCGCACGCGGGGACGAAGTACGGGATTCCATTTCCGGTGTACTGTCGGCCGTCGTTCGGGCTGCTGGGGGCGAACGTGCCGGCGCTGTTGCGGGCGCTGGTGGCTTGCGGGTGGTTCGGGATCCAGGCGTGGATCGGGGGGCAGGCGATCTATCACATCCTGACCGTGTGCTTTCGAAGCTGGAAGTGGGGCGAACTGCCGCCGATTCCCCATCTCGACATCAACGCCGCTGAGCTCGCGTGCTTCCTGCTGTTCTGGCTGATCAACATGGTGGTGATCTACAAGGGGATCGAGTCGATCCGGGTGCTGCTGAATATCAAGGCACCGTTGTTGATCCTGATGGGGCTGCTGCTGCTGTACTGGGCCTATCGGGCGGCGGGCGGATTCGGGCCGATGCTCTCCCAGCCGTCGGCCTTTGGCCCGGGCGGATCGAAAGCGGGTCAATTCTGGATGTTCTTCTTCCCGGCGCTGACGGCGAACGTCGGGTTCTGGGCGACGCTTTCGTTGAATATTCCGGATTTCAGCCGGTATGCGCGATCGCAGCGCGACCAGGCGATCGGGCAGGCGCTGGGGTTGCCGACGACGATGGGGTTCTATTCGTTCATCGGCGTGGCGGTCACGTCGGCGACGATTGTTATCTTCGGCAAGGCGGAGTGGGACCCGGTGCACCTGGTTGGCCGGTTTTCCAATCCGGCGGTGCTGGTGGTTGGGTTGTTTTCCGTCGGCATCGCGACGCTGGCGACGAACCTCGCGGCCAATGTCGTCAGTCCGGCGAATGATTTTGCGCATCTCGCACCTCGTCTGATCAACTTCCGCACCGGTGGTCTCATTACCGGCGTCGTCGGCATCCTGATGCAGCCGTGGAAGCTGCTGAAGGATCCGAGCGGATATATCTTTCGGTGGTTGATCGCGTATTCGGCGCTGCTGGGGAGCGTCGGGGGCATCTTGATTGCGGATTATTTTGTGGTGCGGCGGCGGCGGCTGGACCTGGAGGGGCTGTACGAGCGGAGCGGGCCGTACTGGTACTCGGGCGGGGTGAATGCGCGGGCGGTGATTGCGCTGGTGCTGGGGGTTGCGCCGTGCGTGCCGGGGTTTTTGGCGACGGTGAGCGAGAAGGCGGCGGCGCACGTGCCGGCGATCTGGGTTTCGATGTATCACTATGCATGGTTCATCAGCTTTGGGATCAGCTTTGTGGCGTACCTCGCGTTGATGGCGGCGTTTCGGCCGGCTGGGACAACTCCATCCGGGGCAGCGGTTCGGGAGCGGTGGTAGGCCGGGCGGGTTCGGATGCAGCTGGGTCGGCGCGGTTGGGGCGATCTTCGGGCAGGTCGGCCGGGAGTTGGGGGCGGGGCGGGTGCGCGGCGCGCGGGTCGGACTTCGCCTCGGGCGGCTGGAGGCCTGCGAGGACGCGAACCAGGGTACGGGCGTCGTGTTTCCTGTTGGCGACTGCGGGCGTGTCGCGATCGGCGCGGTCCGCGTCCAACTTGAGCTTGGCGATGCGGCAACGCATGAGGATGCAGCGGCCGATGCGTTCAAAGGCGTCGTCGGGGATGGCGTAGGGGTCGGCATCGGGGTCGGTCGTACCGGATCCCGAGGCGAAGATGTTCATGACCTCGGCCTCGATGAAGGTGGCGATGTTGTCGAGCGGTTCGCGGCCGGCGAGGCGGGCGATTTCGGCGGCTTCGATGAGTGTGGCGGCGGTTCGGAGCCGCTCGGCGTAGCGGTAGAACGAAGATTTGCTGATGCCGTGGGAGAGGACGTCGAAGCGCTGGATGACCTCGCGAACGGTGGGGGATCGCGGTTGATGATGGCGCGATCGATTTGCTCGCGCTTGTCGCGCGGGATGCGGTCGTAGATGGATGGGACGGGACCTCGCGGATTGTATCGTTTCAAGTGTGGGCCTCCATAAATTCAGCCGGGAAAACCCGGGAAAACCAGGGAATCGCTCGGACGTTGTTGTACGGACGATCTCCGGAGCCGCGGTCGCCGCGTGTACGCAGGCGGCGGAGTGTGCGGATGGCTATCATGTTCGGTATATGTTAGGTATGTGTTTGGAGAAGTCAAGGACGGAAGAGTCGAATAGCGGAAAAGTCGAAACGTCGAAATTGGGCGGGTGTGCGTTAATTTGCGCCGGGTCGCTGGAGGGTGAGAGCGGCGGCGATGCTGGTGACGGAGCGACAGTCGTTGGTGACGATTACGTCGTAGTTGCCGAGGTCTTTGGGGCGAACGGGGTGGATGGTTAGCGTGGCGGTGGTCGCGCCGCGAACGTGCTGGTCGTCAACGAGGGTGATGCCGTTCTTTCGCCACTGGTACCTCAGCGGCGGTTCGCCGGTGGCGGTGACGGAGAAGGTGGCGGTCTTGCCTGGGCGGACGGATTGGGGCGAGGGATGGTTTGAGATTGCAGCCGGCGAGACGGTGGGAGCCCAGCGCGCCCAAAATGCTGAGACATGCTCGCCCGCGGTCAGGAAATAGCCACCGACGAATAGTTCATCGCGAAAGACAGAAGCCGTACTTGCGGTGGAGTCGAGTCCGGCGCCCATGGCGTGCCAGTTTTCGCCGTCCCACGCGGATATTCTCCGAGTTTGAACGCCGTTTTCGGCGGTTGCTGATCCGCCGACAATTAGCATGTCGTTGAAGACAGCGAGAGTTTCGGCGCCCGAGGAGAGTCCGCCGCCCAGCGGTCGCCAGTATGCACCATTCCAAGCGGCGACATTTTTCGTGCTCACGCCTCCGCTTGAGTTGAAGTAGCCCGCAGCGATGAGCTCACCTCGGAAAACCGTTAGGGCGCGGACTGAGAAAAGTGGCGGGGAGGACGGACGTTGATCTATTCCGGATCCGAGGGGATGCCAATTCGAGCCGTCCCAGCCAGCGATGTTGCTCGCTGGGATGCCACCGGCTTTTGAAAACTGCCCCGCTGCTACTAACTCGTCGTTGAATTCGATGATCGAATAAACATAAGTCCGCCAGCCCGGATTCTCGATTCCACTACCCAATGTGCCCCAAGCCGATCCATTCCAGAGGGCGATGTTGCGAGCGATTCCGTCGCTCGCCGCAAAATTCATGCTGCCGCCGACGGCGAGTTGTCCTTGATACTCTCGTAGTGACAATACGTAAGAGTCGGAATTGGGGCCGGTCCCCAACGCGCTCCAGTGCTTGCCGTCCCATGCCGCAAGAGACCTTGCGTAGAATTCTCCCGGCAAGCCGAGGTTGCCGGCGACGATGAGCTTGCCCTGAAAAGAGGTGAGTGCATAGACGAAGCCCGCATCAAGCGGTGCTAATCGAGCCCATGCCGATCCGTTCCATCGAGCGAGTCTGGCGTTCACTCCGCTAATCGTGCTAAACGATCCGCCGAGAATCAGTTCGTCGTTATAGACAGTTGATGCGCTAACTGAATTGTTTGTGCCGCTCCCGACCCGCTCCCAGTTCGCGCCGTTCCAGCGCGTGATGTGGTGGCCGGCTTCGTGATTATCGAGACTGCCGATTGTGAATCGGTCGCCGGCGGCGAATAAGTCGCCCTCGTAAACTGCGAGCGAAAAGACTTCGCCGTAGGTAGAAGGATAGAATTCTCGCCACGCATTCCCATCCCACTGAGCCGTTCCATATGCAAAATCGCTGCCGGCGTGCAGGAACGCGCCTCCGGCGATCAGAAGGTCGCCGAATTCCACAAGGCTCCAGATCGGGTAATCCATTCCGGGACCCATCGAGTGCCAAATCCCACCATTCCAGCGGGCAACGCGGTCGACGAATACGTTACCGGCACGGGTGAAGAATCCGCCTGCGACTAGATCTCCCTTGTAATTGGCGAGTGCCGTGACGGCCCCGGCCATTCCGCCTTCAAGATCATCCCAATCTGCCCCGTCCCAGGCTGCGATGTTGTAGGCAGGGGTTGAGCCAGCGACGGAGAATTGTCCGCCGACAATTAGGCGACCATCGAATACCAAGAGCGCGTATGCTGCGCCGTCGAGACTTCCCCCTAGCGCATGCCAATTCGAGCCGTCCCAAGCCGCGATGCCGGAGGCCTTGGTATTCCCCGCCGTGGTGAACCAGCCTCCGACAATTAGCTCTCCGTCAAATACGGCTAGGGCGGTCACCTCAGAACTGATACCGCCACCGAGCGGAAGCCAGGTATTTCCGTCCCATTCTGCGATGTTGACTTCAGACTTCGAATCAGAAACCGGGAAGAAGCCGCCCGCGATCAGTTTGCCGTTGTACACAGTGAGCTCATAGACGTATCCATCGATCCCGTCTCCCAATGAGTCCCAGCGCGTGCCGTTCCATCTTGCTACGTTATTCGCGTGGACGGCGCCAGCGATTGAGAAATCACCGCCCACAATAAGTGACGGGCCACTGCCATCGTCCCAAACCAACGTCGCGAAAACGTAGCCATTCAGACCCGGTAGCGCATCGCCCGGTTTCCATTCGAATGGGCAATCGGCGCTGGCGTAACTTGTGATTGCGAAAGCGACGAATATTGAGGCGAGGCGGGTGGCCGGGCGGATTGGTTTGAGTGGATTCATGTAACGGACACTTGCGCGTGGTGCGCACCGGATGGAAGCCCGGTGCATTTTAGTGCGGCTACAGGTGTCCGGCTCACGGTGGTGTTGCGGACGTGCAGGCGTTTGTCGGGGCGATGATGGGGGCGGGGTGAGGGGTGGCATCCAGAGACTGAAGTCTCTGGCAACGATTGGTCGCCCTCCGGGCGAAAGGGCGGAGTCGATGCGGAAGGGCGGGCGAGGTTGCGCAAGGGTGAATCGGTCCCCCACCGCTGAGCGGGCGGGGCAGCCGTGCCCTCACCCTGACCCTCTCCCGCGAGGAGAGGGGACTTGGTAGCGGGTCAGGTTGCGTGTGAGGAGTTGGCGCCGGCCCATTCGAGGGCCTGTGGGCGGTCGAGGAATGAGCGAAAGTGAACGGCCTTGCCGTTGCGGAACGTGTAGACGTCCGCCAGGCGGCCTTCGCGCCATTCGGTTTCGTGTTTCAGTCTCACGCGCACGTAAACGAACACGATGATCTTGTCGCCGGCGACGATGAACCGTTCCGGCTCGCAACTTCCTTCGGCCCACCTTCCGCGCGCCTCTGACAGGTGCGCGGTCACCGCGGCGAGCCCTCGATACGTTCCGGCGGTCGGCCCATATTCGGTGGGTTCGGTCCACTCAATCTGCGGATCCAATGCGCTGATGAATGCCGGCATGTCGTTGCAGTTGAGTGCGGCGTAGGTCTGTTTCAACAGCTCGGTCTCGGCGGCGAGGGACGGTGTTGGATTGCCCATGTTTCTCTCCCGTGTGTGCCAGTGCCTTGAACCATAACTGAAGTGTGGGTTTGACGGGGAGTACCACCAGGCTTGCGCCTGGTGCTCTGATGGGGCGCGGTTTGTTCCGGCTCATTGAATTTGTGCGGATTTGCGGGGGAATTTGCGTCGTTTGCGGCGCGGCGGCTTGCGGGGGGATGCGGGCGATGGCAGAATCTCGCGCGTGGCCGGTGGTGGCCGACGCGGATGCGAAGCTATGCAATACGACACGATTATTACGGGCGGGAAGCTGGTCAGCGATACGAAGACGACGGTTGGCGACGTTGCGATTCGGGGGGAGAAGATCGCGGCGATCGGGAAGGGGCTGGGGAAGAAGGCGGGGCCAGGGACGAAGGTGATCGATGCGGCCGGGCGGTACGTGATGCCGGGCGGGATCGATGTACACGTTCACCTGGCGCTGCCGTTCTGCGGGACGACGTCGGCGGATGATTACGATTCGGGGACGCGGGCGGCGGCGTGCGGGGGTGTGACGTCGCTGATCGACTTTGCGATTCCGTACGGGGAGGAGTCGCTGCAGCAGGCGGTGGACAACTGGCACAAGAAGGCCGAGGGGAAGGCGTGCATCGACTACACGTTTCACTGCGCCATCACGAAGTGGCACAAGCATGCGGCGGAGATCCCGGCGATCTTCAAGCAAGGGATTCCGACGTTTAAGCAATTCATGATCTACGAGAGCCAGGGGTGGCAGGCGGATGACGGGGCGATCTTTGGTGCGCTGGAGACGCTGCGGGAGCTGGGCGGGCTGCTGCTGGTGCACGCGGAGTCGTCGCGGGTGCTGGATTTTCTAATCGAGCGGAACCACCGGCCGGAGCTGATGAAGAAGTACGGGGCGGCGATGCACACGATGACGCGGCCGAACTTCGTGGAGGCCGAGGCGATCGAGCGGATGATCCACTGGACGCGGGTGACGAAGGGTCGGTCGTTCATCGTGCACATGAGCACGGGCGAGGGGGCGGACCTGATCCGGCAGGCGCAGGCTGACGGGGTCGATATCCTGGCGGAGACGTGTGCGCAGTATCTCGTGCTGGATGACCATGTTTTCAGCGGGCCGGACGGGCATATGTTTGCGACGTGTCCGCAGCTCAAGAAGCCGAAGGACCAGAAGCGGCTGTGGGAGGGGTTGAAGCGCGGCGAGGTGTGTAACGTGTCGACGGATACGTGCACGTTTACGCGCGAGCAGAAGGCGATGTGGGAGGGGGACTGGACGAAGATCCCGATGGGGATGCCGGGTCTCGAGACGCTGATGCCGATTGTCTATACGCACGGCGTGCTCAAGAAGCGGCTGACGGTGAACGAGTATGTGAACCGGCTGTCGACGGCGCCGGCGAAGATCATGGGGCTGTATCCGCGGAAGGGCGTGCTGAAGGTCGGCAGCGACGCGGATGTGACGGTGATCCATCCGACGAAGAAGATCGAGGTGGACTGCCGGAAGATGCAGACGAACTGCGACTGGAGCCCGTTCCAGGGATGGAAGCTGGCGGGGTTCGCGGAGCATACGTTCTGCCGCGGGATGCAGATTGTCAAAGGTTACAAGTTTGTCGGGAAGAATGCGTGGGGGCGGTTTTTGCCGCGCGACCACGTCGGGACGGCGTGAAGGATCGCGGGTCGGCGCGGAGATGGTTAAGAGTCGCGTTCGATAGAAAGGCACTGCACAAGCGATATGTCGAATCCCACCTCGCCTCCCGTGACGGCCACCGCGCAGCCGGGCTTTGACGAAGTTCATCCGCCACTGGGGGCGGGGGAAGCCGTGGCCGAGGCGACGCGGTGTCTGTATTGCTATGACGCACCGTGCACGCGGGCGTGTCCGACGCACATCGATATTCCGCGGTTTATCCGGCAGATCATGCATGGCGATCCGATCGGATCGGCGAAGACGATTCTGGATTCGAATATTTTCGGCGGGTCGTGCGCGCGGGTTTGCCCGACTGAGGTACTGTGCGAGGGGGCGTGCGTTGATAACACGATGCTGAAGGCGCCGGTTCAGATCGGGCGGCTGCAGCGGTTTGCGTGTGATACGGCGCACGATGCGAGCATGGAGTTCTACCGGCCGGGGAAGGCGACCGGGAAGAAGGTGGCGATCATCGGGGCGGGGCCGGCCGGGCTGACGTGCGCGCACGAGCTGCGGAAGCGCGGGCACGACGTCATCATGTTCGAGGCGGGGAAGCATGCGGGCGGGCTGAACACGCACGGGATCGCGCCGTACAAGCTGTCGACGCGGTTTGCGCTTTCGGAGGCGGAGCGCGTGCTGCAGATGGGGATCACGCTGCGGACGAACCAGCCGATCGACGGACGGAAGCTGAGCAAGCTGCTGGTGGAGTATGACGCGGTGTTCCTGGCGATCGGGCTGGGGCGGACGGCGCCGATCGGGATACCGGGCGAAGAGCTGCGCGGGGTGCGCGAGAGTCTGGAGTTCATCTATGACATCCACACGCAGGCGCTGGCGAAGCTGGAGGTCGGACGGCGCGTGGTGGTGATTGGGGGCGGGAATACGGCGATCGACGTGGCGCGGTCGTGCAAGCGACTGGGCGCGGAGTCGGTCGTCATTGTGTACCGGCGCGATCCGTCGTCGATGTCGGCGTTTGCCCATGAGCAGGATGGGGCGGCGGCGGAGGGGGTGCGATTTGAGTGGCTGGCGGCGCCGACGCGGATCATTGGCAAGGCGGGGCGAGTCAGCGGCGTGCGGTTTGCGCGGATGGAGATGATGGGGAAGGGGCGACGGGCGGAGCTGAAGCCGGTTCGCGGGGCACACTTCGACCTGCCGGCGGACATGGTGGTCCGGGCGCTGGGGCAAGAGCCGCTGCTCGACATCATGCGGGCGCTGCCGAACCTGAAGATCACGGCGAAGAGCCGGATCGCGGTGAACCCGGCGAGCGGGGCGACGTCGGTGCCACGGCTGTTTGCGGGCGGGGACTGCCGGGAGGGGGCGGGGGAAGAGGTTGTGAACGCCGTGCAGGACGGCAAGGTGGCGGCGGCGGGGATCGACGCATTTTTGAAGCGCTGAGGCGCACGCTATTATCTCCACCGGCAGAATCTGGAATTGAGTCAGACGAAAGGCGCTCATGAGCACGGCCGACGAGAAATCGCCGCGTCATTTCATTCAGGACATCGTCGAGGACGACTTGCGGACGGGGAAGTGGGGGGGGCGCGTGCAGACGCGGTTTCCGCCGGAGCCGAACGGGTATTTGCACATCGGGCATGCGAAGTCGATCTGCCTGAATTACGGGCTGGCGAAGCAGTATGGCGGGAAGTTCAACCTGCGGTTTGACGACACGAACCCGCTGAAGGAGGAGCAGGAGTACGTCGATTCGATCACCGAGGATGTGCGGTGGCTGGGAGCGGACTGGGAGGACCGGCTGTGCTTCGGGTCGGACTATTTTCAGCAGATGTATGACTTCGCGGTAGAGCTGATCCGGAAGGGGAAGGCGTACGTCTGCGATCTGACGGCGGAGAAGGTCAGCGAGTATCGCGGGCCGCTGTCGAAGCCGGGGCGGAACAGCCCGAATCGGGATCGATCGGTCGAGGAGAACCTGGAGCTTTTCGAGCGGATGCGCAAGGGGGAGTTTCGCGACGGCGGGAAGACGTTGCGGGCGAAGATCGATATGGCGCATCCGAACCTGAACATGCGCGATCCGGTGATGTATCGCGTGGTGTTTGCGTCGCACCACCGCACGGGCGAGAAGTGGTGCATCTATCCCATGTATGACTGGGCGCACGGGATTGAGGACGCGATCGAGGCGATCACGCATTCGGTGTGCACGCTGGAGTTCGAGAATCACCGGCCGTTGTACGACTGGTTTCTCGATGCGATCAACGAGGGGCGGACGGAGGATGGGAGCGGGCCGTTCGGGAAACGGATTCAGCATCCGCAGCAGATCGAGTTTGCGCGGCTGGAGCTGACGCACACGGTGATGAGCAAGCGGCGGCTGCTGGAGCTGGTGAAGGGCGGCTACGTGCGCGGGTGGGACGATCCGCGGATGCCGACGCTGTCGGGGCTGCGGCGGCGCGGCTACACGCCGGAGTCGATCCGGGAGTTTTGCGCGGATATCGGGGTGGCGAAGTTCAACAGCTTGATCGAGATCGTGCGGCTGGAGAATGCGATCCGGAACGACCTCAACAAGCGTGCGCCGCGGCGGATGGCGGTGCTGCGGCCGTTGAGGGTCGTGATCGACAACTATCCGGAAGGGCAGACGGAACAGCTCGAAGCGGTGAACAATCCGGAAGACGAGAGCATGGGGAAGCGGCAGGTGCCGTTTTCGAAGGTGCTTTACATCGAGCGCGAGGATTTCGAGGAGAATCCGCCGAAGGGGTTCTTCCGGTTGGCGCCGGGGCGCGAGGTTCGGCTGCGTTGGGCGTACTTCGTCACGTGCGTCAGCGTGGTGAAGGATCCGAAGAGCGGCGAGATCGTCGAGCTGCGCTGCACGTATGACCCGGCGACGCGCGGGGGCGATTCACCGGATGGACGAAAGGTGAAGGCGACGATTCACTGGGTTTCGGCGGAGCATTCGGTTCCGGCCGAGGTCCGGCTGTACGACCACCTGTTCGCGATCCCGGATTTGAGCGAGGTTCCCGCGGAGCGCGACTACAAGGAGTTCATGAATCCGAAGTCGCTCGAGGTGCTGACGGCGTGCCGGTTGGAGCCGAGCTTGGCGGGGGCGACGGTCGGGAATCGATGCCAGTTCGAGCGGCACGGATATTTCTGCGTGGACGCGGACTCCAAGCCGGGTGCGCTGGTGTTCAACCGAACGGTCTCGTTGAAGGATTCGTGGGCTAAGGCGAAGAAGCCGGCGGGGTAGATTCACCGACGCCGCCGATGAAGCCGCAACTTGAAATGGCGGGGGCGGTTGGATCGCTGCGGGTCGAGCCGCAGGGGTTTGTCACGACGCAGTCGTAGGCGGCGATTTCGGACAGTCCGACCGAGGAGATTGTCAGCGAGGGGGTCAGTACGCCGCTGAAGCGGCCGCCGTTCAGCAGATTTACGCCGTTTCGCCGCCACTGATAGGTGAAGGGGCCGAGGCCGGACGGCGTGACGGAGAAGCTGGCCGGCGATCCGAACGGGATGGGCGGACTGGCGGGTTGGGCCAGAATATGAGGCGGCGTGGCGGCAAGGTAGGTCCAAGTGTCGCCGAGATTGCCTCCGGCATTTTCACCGCCGAAGATCAGCACGCGCGACGTGTTCTGCATGTAACAGGCGCCGGCGAGTCGGCGCGAACCGGGCGTCGGGCCGGCGAAAGGAATCCATCCGGCACCGGCCCATTCCCACATATCGCCGAGGTAGGTATTCGAATAGCCGCCGTACATGATGGTGGTGGCGCGAACGGGATCGAAGGCGACGCCGGCACCGTAGCGACCCGCCGGTCCGGCGGTGCAGACGGAGTTCCATGAAGTTCCGTTCCACTCCCAAGTGTCCGCGCCGACGGCGTTGCTGCCGATGACGCCGCCGAACAGCACGACCCGACTCCGAATCGTGTCGCTCGACATGGCCTGGTTGTAACGGGGCGAAGGGCCGGTGACGGGGAGCTGGGACCAAGCGACGCCGTCCCACTCCCAGGTTTCGCCGTTGAGGTTTCCACCCGCGTAGCCGCCGAAGAGCAACGTGCGCTGGCGGGTCGGGTCGAATGTCATGACGCTGAACATGCGGGGGCTGGGGCCGGCGTTCGAGCGATAGGTCCAGTCGTTGCCGTCCCACTCCCATGTGTCACGGCGCCAGCCGACGTCAAAGCCGCCGAAGAGGACGACGCGATGGCGCACCGGGTCGTAGCACATTGCGTGCGCGAAGCGGGGGGACGGGCCGCTGTTTGCACGGAGCTGCCACGTGCTGCCGTCGTACTCCCATGTGTCGCCCTGGAAACCGCCGCCGGCGGAGCCGCCGAAGAGCACCGCGCGACCGCGATCCGCGTCGTAGGCGATCTTGTGCAGCGTTCGAGCCGCCGGACCGGCGCCGCCGGGCTGACTCCAAGTACCGATGCACTGAGCGGACGCGGTTCGAACGGTCGGCAGGGTCAGCGCGACAACGAATGTCGCTGACCGAAGGTGGGGAATCCAACGGAATATCCGTTGCACTTGAAGACTCCCCTCCCTCGACCTGCCGGTATCCATGCGGCGAGCGCGTGGCCGGCGGATTCACATGTGCGCCTCTAAAGATAACGTGAAAGCCTAACATTGGAAAGCCCCCGGGGTGGCAGCCGAGGTCCTGAATTCAACGCGTTGCAAGACATTGGGTTAGGTCGGACGTTGCAAGGGTTGTTGGGCGGGGTCCCGGGATGACGACGATTTTTTTTGAGCGATGGGTCCCTTTTTTCTCAGGGGTCCGGAAGAACCGACGAGATTTGTGTGTTGAGCCACGCTGTCCTCGGACCGTGTGCGGGGCGGCACAAATGGTGTGCAAAAGGGCCGGCCGTCCTTGACAGCGGGGTCAAAAATCGGGTACAGTAGGCGGTGAGTAGGAGGGGCGACCGCAGGATCTGCGGCGTCCGAGGGAAGCAAAAGACCGGTAAGCGGTCGAAGCGAGAGAGGGAATCATGCGAAAGTATCTACTGGCAGGGATTGTCGCAGGCCTGTGCGCGGTCAGCAGTGCATCGGCGGCTCCGTGCGACACGGTCTACGATCAGATCGTTCCGTTCGGGCCGAACACGCCGAACTTCACACAGACGCTGAATTTCCTGAAGTATCCCGGGCCGGCGTCAGACATCTGCTCAATCCAGGCGAGCATGCGATTGAACGTCAGCGGCGGAAGTCTCATCGTCGACAACGACGGTGTGAATCCGGCGTCGTTCGATGCGTCGCTGGGCGCGTCGGGCAGTATTGGGAACGCGACTGTACCGCTTATCGATGCCGGGTTCTTCCCGATCACGGCAAACACCGCGTTCGCGACGGTCCAGCACTTTGATCTCGGTGCTGACAACCTTGACGGCGTTCTGCCGACGTTCCCACCCGATCCGGCCGGACCGGATGGCGGCTCGATGGTTGGCGGCGCGGGTTTTGACACGAACGGCGGCTTCGTCAGCCCGACGGTGTTCGGCGCGTATGCCGGCGGCGGCGGCTTCACGATCGACGCGATTGTGAACCAGATCGTCAACTTCGGCGGCGTGGGCGGCGTCGAGGGTGCGTTCAGCTCGGTTCTCGCGGACGGCTACGTCCAGGTTCGCATGATCGTTCCCGAGCCGGCGACGATGAGTCTGCTGGGTTTGGGCGCGGCGATGCTCCTGCGGCGACGCAGCAAGTAAGCCGAACCGAAAAACACGAATAATTCGCGAGGCCCGTCAGTGATCCTGGCGGGCCTCGTTCATTTCACGCGGGGCTCGGTCACGCGCACTTGCGGCGCGTGCAGCAGGGACATACCGTCTCATTCGCATGGGACGCAAATCGCTGTGGCTGATTGACGGGCACGCGCAGATCTTCCGGGCGTACTACGCGCCGTTTCAGCGGTTGAACGCACCGACGGGCGAGCCGACGAAGGCGACGTACGTCTTTTCGCAGATGCTGCTGAACCTGATTCGTGACAAGAAGCCGGATTACCTGGCGATGGTCATGGATGTGAGCGACAAGACAGTGTTCCGCGTCGAGATCGACAAGGAATACAAGGCGAACCGGCCGCCGTCGCCGGAGGACTTGTCGCCGCAGATCGATCGGATCGTGGAGATCGTGCAGGCGATGCAGGTGCCGATCCTGCGCGAGTCGGGGTATGAGGCGGACGACCTGATTGCGACGATCTGTTCGCGGCTGCGGGACGAGGATGTCGAGGTCGTGATCGTCAGCCGGGACAAGGACCTCGATCAACTCCTTACGGATCGGGTGCGGATGTACGATCCGGTGAGCGACGAGTTCACCGATGCGGCGGCGATGGTGGCGGAGAAGGGCTACGGACCTGACAAGGCGATCGAAGCGCAGACGCTGATGGGGGACAGCACGGACAATGTCCGCGGGATCGACGGGGTCGGACCGAAGAAGGCGGCGGAACTTCTGTCGAAATATGGCGACGTGGCGGGGGTCATCGCCAACGTGGACAAGCTGACGCCGAAGCTGCAGGAGCGGGTGCGGGAGTTTGCGCCGCGGGCGGATATCACGCGGAAGCTGGTGACGCTGCGGCACGATGTGCCGTTTGAGTTTGAGCTTGGGCGGTCGGAGGTGCAGAGGTTCCGGCTGGGGGCCGCGCGGCCGATCTTTCAGCGGCTGGGGTTCAATCGGCTGCTGGAGCAGTTGCCGGCGGGGACGGCCGAGGCCGCGCCGGCGGTTGAATCCGCGGCATCGGCGGCCGGCACGCTGCCGATGCAGGTCGAGGCGGGCGCGACGAAGACCAAAGCCCACCTCGTCGACACCGAGGAGGGGCTGGCGGAGCTTGCGAGCCGGTTGTCGCGGTGCGCGATGTTCGCGTTTGACACGGAGACGACGGGACTGATGCCGGTGGATGCGGACCTGGTGGGGATCAGCGTCGCGCTGGAGGCGGGCAGCGGGTACTACGTGCCGACGATGGGGTTTGGGAAGACGCTTTCGCCCGAGCTGGTGCGGGCGAAGCTGGGGCCGATCTTCGCCGACCCGAAGCTTCGCAAGTGCGGGCAGAACTCGAAGTTTGACATCGGGGTGCTGCGGACGGCGGGAATTGAAGTCGCGGGGCTCGACTTTGACAGCATGGTTGCGAGCTTTGTGCTCGATTCGTCGCGGCGATCGCATGGGATCGACAGTTTGGCGCAGGAGCTGCTGGGGTTCACGAAGATTCCGACGACCGATTTGATCGGGAAGGGGAAGGATCAGATCACGTTTGACCGGCTCGCGCCGAGCGACGTGTGCGAGTATGCGTCGGAGGACGCGGACATCGCGCTGCGGCTGCGGTTGTTGCTGGAGAAGCAGCTCGCGGCATCGCCGCTGAAGCGGCTGTTCCACGAGGTCGAGATGCCGCTGGTGGAAGTGCTGGCGGAGATGGAGCACAACGGCATCGCGCTCGATACCAACCTGCTTGGCCGGCTGAGCAACGAGATGGCGGCGGAATCGGCGGAGTTGAGTCACCAAATTCATGACGCGGTCGGGTATCCGTTCAACATCGATTCGACGAAGCAGCTTGCGGAGGTGCTGTTCGACAAGCTGAAGCTGCCGGTCGTGAAGCGGACGAAGACCGGGCGGTCGACCGACGCGGAGGTGCTGGAGGAACTGGAGGAGACGACGAAGCATCCGGTGCCGCGGCTGGTGCTGGCGTATCGCGAGCTGGCGAAGCTGAAGGGGACGTACGTCGATACGCTGCCGGAGATGGTGTCGCGGCGGACGGGGCGGATTCATCCGAGTTTTCATCAGACGGTTGCGGTGACGGGGCGGTTGTCGTGCAGCGATCCGAACATTCAGAACATTCCGATTCGGACGCCGGCGGGGGCGAAGATTCGCCGCGCGTTCGTGGCGGGCGGGCCGGACCAAGTGCTAATGAAGGCGGACTATTCGCAGATTGAGCTGCGGGTGCTGGCGCATTTTTGCGGGGACGAGACGCTGCGGCAGGCGTTCGAGGAAGATCAGGATATTCATGCGTTCGTGGCGGGGCAGCTCTTCGGCGCGAAGCCGGCCGACGTGACGAAGGAGCAGCGGGCGCGGGCGAAGACGGTGAACTTCGGGATTATCTACGGGCAGTCGGCGTTTGGGTTGGCGCGGCAGACGGCGATGGGGCGAGGCGAGGCGCAGGAGTTCATCAATCGATACTTCGCGCGGTATCCGCGGATTCGGGCGTTTCTGGATCACTGCATCGCGCATGCGCGGGAGCATGGCTTTGTCGAGACGATCCTGGGGCGGCGACGGCGGATCGATGATATTCACTCGCGAAACCCGACGGCGCGGGCGGCGGCGGAGCGGTTCGCGGTCAATTCGGTGGTGCAGGGGTCGGCGGCCGATCTGATCAAGAAGGCGATGATCGAGATTTACGCGAAATTGCGTGGAAAGCCGGAGGGCGCGCGGCTGCTGTTGCAGGTACATGACGAGTTGGTGTTCGAAATGCCGAAGTCGGCGGTCATGAAGCAAGCCGAGATGATCCGATCGGCGATGGCGACCGCGATTCCGATGGCGGTGCCGGTGAAAGTGGACATCGCGGCGGGGCCGAATTGGCTGGATACGGAGGCGGTCGACCCGCCGCGAAACGGGTGAGCCGGCGGTTCGCGCGGCAATAAGGTTCGCCGGAGGATGGAGTTACGCAAGCTTCGCAGCGGCGGGAGGTTGACGAAATCGGCCTTTCCGCTATTCTAACAAGGCTCGGGGCTGAGTCGTCCGTCAGCCCGATGATAAGAAGGCGAGACTGTGACGACGACGGCCCTGCGAGCGATGCTGGTGACGACGACGACCTTGCTGGTCGCGGCGGCGGCCACGCGCGGCGAGCCGGAGCCGTCGCCATCGCCGACGAAGTGGGAACTGACGTTCAAGCCGTCGGAGTTGCAGCGGATCACGGCGTCGGACCGATCCGGACGGCAGCGGACGTACTGGTATTTCATCTATCGCGTGACGAACAACACCGGCGAGGATGTCGATTTTCTGCCGGCGATCGAGCGCGTGGCGGAGATCGACACCGAAGTGCCGGCCGACCAGGCGGACAAGGCGCCGCAGGCGGCGTCGCAGCTCCTGGTCGATCCGGCGATCACCGGGATCGACCCGGCGGTTTACAAAGCGATCAGACAGCGGCACGCGCGGACGTACCCGTTGCTGGTGTCGCCGGTTGATGTGATCGGTCGGATTCGGCAGGGATTGGATAACTCGCGCGACAGCGTGGCGGTGTTCCCGGAGTTGGATCCGCGGGCTTCGCGATTCACGATTTACGTCGGCGGGTTGTCGGGCGAGCGGATCACGCGGCCGAACCCGATGTACAAGAAACCGGCCGGCGATGCGAAGCCGGCGGATGATGAGAGCAAGAACCCGCCCGTGTTCGTGCTGCAGAAGACGCTGGCGCTGCCGTACACGCTTCCGGGTGATGTGAACACGCGCCGAGTAGCAACGCCGGCACTGGGCCGGCCGACGTGGGTCATGCGATAGTTGGCGGCGCGAAACGGGATTACCAGAGAACGACGAGAGGTGAGACATGGCACATAAAAAGGGCGGCGGTTCAACAACGAACGGACGAGACAGCAGTCCGCAGTTTCGTGGGATCAAGCGGTACGGCGGCGAGCTCGTGTCGACCGGGACGATCCTGGTACGGCAGTGCGGTACGCCGCTGAAGCCGGGCATCAATGTCGGACGCGGTCGGGACGATACCCTGTTTGCGCTGGTTGACGGCCGGGTGATCTTCAAGGGACGAAAAGTCTCAGTCGAGCCGGCGAGCGCGAGCTAAGGGCGTCGCGCAGCCGGACGAGGATCCGCCATGATCTTTGTAGACCAGGCGGAGATTCTTGTTCGCGGCGGCCGCGGGGGCGACGGCTGCGTTTCGTTTCGGCGGGAGATGGCTGCGCCGAAGGGCGGGCCGGACGGGGGCGACGGGGGCCACGGCGGGCATGTCATCATGGTGGCGGCGGAGGACGTCGACACCCTCGCCGAGTTTTCGGGGCGACATCACTGGATTGCCAAAGACGGCCAGCCGGGGGAAGGGAAGAACTGCAGCGGCAAATCGGCGGACGATCTGATCGTTCGGGTTCCGCCCGGAACACTGATTTACGACGCGCATGTGGACGTTCTGCTGAAAGACCTCGTGGAGGTCGGGCAGCAGGTGATTGTTGGCCGGGGCGGCAAGGGGGGCCACGGCAACGCACGGTTTGCAACGCCGACGCACCAGACGCCGCGAGAGTATGAGGCGGGCGAGCCGGGCGAAGAGCGGAAGCTGCGGCTTGAGCTGAAGCTGATCGCCGATGTCGGCGTGGTCGGGATGCCGAACGCGGGCAAGAGCACGCTGCTGTCGCGGCTGTCACGGGCGCGGCCGAAGATCGCGGCGTATCCGTTCACGACGCTTCAACCGCAACTGGGGATTGTCGAGCTGCCGGGGTTTCGGCGGTTTGTCATGGCGGATATTCCGGGGTTGATCGAGGGGGCGCACGAGGGGCATGGGCTGGGCGACCAGTTTCTGCGGCATGTCGATCGGACGCGGGTTCTGATTCACCTGGTGGATGTGTGCCCGCTGGAGGGGCAGCCGTCGCCGATCGAGGCGTATCGGACGGTGCGGCGGGAGCTGGAGAAGTACTCGCCGGCGCTGGCAGCGAAGCCGGAGCTGGTGGTGGCGACGAAGCTGGATCTTGCGACGTCGCCGGAGGGGCTGGCGGAGTTCAGGCGGGCGATCGGCGCGGAGTGCGCTGCGATCTCGGCGGTGACGGGGCAGGGGCTGGCCGAACTCTGTAACGCGATGTGGCACATGCTCGAGCGGGCCAAAGCGTCCGAGAAGTCGGCTGACGTGGCGGTGCGATGAGGGGCCCGTTGCCGGGACGCCTCGCGGGGATACTCGATCGACAGCGCGGCGGTACGGCTGGCATAGACGTTACAGTCGTCAGTGCATCCAGAATTTCGCGATTGGGAGCGTGGAAATCGGTCGTTCGAGTGACCTAGAGTTGGTGGAGAAGCTGATTGTCGCCAGTGGCTCGGAGTTTGCATTACATCCGGGGGGCCACGGAGCGGCGAGAACTCTCGTCGGATGCTCGAGGAAGCACCCGCCGCAGTCGAGATGCGACTGCAAAGGACCGGCCGTCCACTTTGCGGGGGGAATGGGGAACGCGGGCGAGACCCGTCCGGCCGAGTCGGAGGAGAGAGGGATGAGACGCACTTTCAACCATCGCGTGGCGCTGATCGGCGTTGCGGTTGTCGCGACGCTGAGCGGGGCTGCGCTGGCGGGGGTGGGCGAGCCGACGGGCGCGGGCCCGGGCGGGACGTTCAGCATTCGGATCACGCAGGGCGGGACGGTGATCGTCGATAATCCGAATGCGCCGTTTCCGGTGAACATCAAGACAAATCCGCTCGACGCGGTGCAGATCGGGACGACGGTCGGCGGGACGCCGATCGTGCTGAAGGTGCAGAGCGATTTTGGCGCGGTCGAGGATTTCCGGATCACGCACTGGTACATCAGCACGCCGATGAGCTTGGCGCAGGTGAGCACGCCGAGCCCGAACTCACTGTTCGATCCGTCGAATCCAAATCCGATCAATGTCGAGATCGGCAACGTGAGCTTTACCGGGACGCCGGGGGCGTATCCGCTGGTGGTGAACAACAACAGCTTTGCGGTGTCGTACATGATCGACAGCAACGGGCGCTACTATCAGACGCCGAATACGAATCCGTACGACCTGTTCGGCCAGGGGAAGGTCGATGTGCAGGTTCCGGGCCAGTATTACGTGGATGGATCGGCGTCGCCGTATCAGTTCACGGGCACGGAAGGCGCGGTGACGTCGTGGAAATACCAGAATATCCTTCCGCCCGGAGTGAGCACGCAAGTTGTGCAGAACAACGGCTCGCTGGGCGGAACAGGCTTCCCGTCGGCGGGACACGTGTTCGAGCTGGGACTGGGCGTGGCCTTTGTACAGGGCGCGCCGGAGCCGGCGACGCTGGTCCTGCTGGCGGGCGGCGGGCTGCTGATTCTGCGGCGACGTCGCTATCGACTGGCGGCGTAATTCGAAGCTGAGATCCCTACTCCAATCGACTCGACTCATGCAGCCACCGCCGGCGGTTTTTGCGAACCGACGGCGGTGGTTGTGTTTTTGCGTCTCGCTTCAGCGGCGGGCCGGCGTGTTCATCCGAGCAGAACAATATCGAAGTCGCACTCGTCCGGGGTCAGGTCGCGATTGACGTCGGTGACACTCGGGTCAAAGCCGACATCGCATTCGTCCGCGCGGCCGTTCTGAACGACGGGGCGCATGGGATCAGCCGCTGTTGAAACGGCCGCGGGCCCGAAGGCCCGCGGCGAAGACGAGTCCGAGCAGGAGCATCGACACGGTCACCGGCTCGGGGATAACGAGCTGGAAGGCAAGGTCGGACGTTGCTGTGCCTCTGGTCCAATCCAGCGCCAAGTTATTCCAGTACGCACGCCCGTTTGTTTCGGCGCGCGAGAGTTCCCATCGAAATCCGGACATCGGGTCGCCCACCTGGACAATCTCTACCCAGTACTCAACGCCGGGATCGAGGTCGATCGGCACGCCCAGCGCCGCGTGATAACGGTATTCGCGAGGCCCGCCGCCGATTACGATCTCACGGCCCGTATCGATCCGCTCAGGATTCGCGAATGATTCCTCGAAAAAGAGGGGTCCCGGCAGTCCGTCCGAAAGTCTAGCGGTGTAAAGCCGAATCCGCATCGTTTCGGCTGGTGGCGCGACATTCTCGAAGTGGAAGCCCCACCAATTAACGTGCGTAACCGTGGCTGGCTCGGGCACACGAAAATCGTCGGCGGACTGCTGCCACAGAAAGGGGTACTGTGACGTCGGCACGACAGTGTCCGATCCGGGTCCCCCAAAAGGATAGGGCTCGTGATTCACAATGAATTGTGCGCTGGCCGACGAGATGCCGGCCAGTGCCAGAACAACAATCGACGAAGCGGGCGCGATCATGGCTGGCTCCCTCCATCCGTAACGGTCACACGGAGATCAAAGCCGAACTCGGCAAACTTCATCTTGATTTCATAGCCGATCTGCCAAGCCTTCAGGCCATGGTAGTCAAAGGAGTTTCACCAGTGATCCATTGCCTGGACAATTGCGGCGGAATCCACACTTGTGCTTCCCGAGGCCTGCGCTGAGCTCACGTCTGCCTCGCATTCGTCGGGAATGAGGTTTCGATTCGCGTCCATCACGCGCGGATCGAAGCCGACGTCGCATTCGTCTGGGCGGCTCTTGGGGTTCAATCGTGTTGACGCCGTATTTGCGCACATGTTCGCGCCGGCATATACATGAAGACCCGAAAGCGACGCAGACCTTTCGCGCGGCATATCGCGCACAGCCCGGATCCTGCACGAAGGCCGCAGCCGGCTCAGCCGTGCGCCGGATGCACCGCAACCGGGCAGCGATGATCCACGATGCAGGATGCGTGCCACTGGAAATGCGATGCGCCGGCTTGGTTGAAGTGACGTTCTTGCGGTCGCGAATGAGGTTGAAGGATGGTGGGATCAGTCGGCCGGGCCGTTTGAGGCGCTTTTGACAAGGTGTGTAAGTGTCCCCGTCCAGCGGAAAAGTCCACGAATGATCCTGGCGGGGCACGACGATCTATCGCAGGACTTCGAGGAGGTTGTTGCGGTTGTCGGTCCAGAGTCGGACGTTGGGGCGGTCGGGGGCGGGGGTGATGGCGGCGGAGATGTCGGGGTGAGAGAGGAAGGCGCGGTTTCGGGTGAGGATGACGTACTCGGTTTCGGTGGCGCCGGTGAGGGCGTCGGCGAGCGAGTGAATGAGGGCGATGTCGAGGTTGTTCTGCTCCGCGATGCGGGCAAGAACGGGGTAGAGATTCAGGTATTGGTTTGAGATGTGGACGAGGAGGATGCCGTCGGGCTTGAGTGCGCGGAGGTAGAGATCGAAGGCCTCGCGGGTGAGGAGGTGGACGGGGATGGCATCGCCGCTGAAGGCGTCGACGATGAGGATGTCGAAGGTTGCGGCGGGGACGCGCTGGAGGGCGAGGCGGGCGTCGCCGACGACGATGTCGACGGGGGCGCGGGATTCGTCGAGATAGGTGAACCACTTGCGGGCCATGTCGACGACGGCAGGGTTGATTTCGTAGAAGGTGAAGCGGTCGCGCTGGTTGCCGTAGACGGTGAGCATTCCCGCGCCGAGGCCGATGACGGCGATGTTGCGGCCGGCGGGGCGATCGAAGTTGCGGAGGACGAGGCCGGCGGCGGTGGGCGGTGCGTAGTAGGCGGTGGGCACGAGGCGGAGTTCGGGGGCCTGGTATTGCAGGCCGTGGCAGATGCGGCCGCTAACCATTTTTCGCAGCGGCCGGCCGTCGGGGTCCTGGCCGTCGAGGACCTGGACGATTCCGAAGAAGTTTCGCGAGACGGCGGTCGCGGTTCCGCGACGGTCGAGGAGGTATGTCAGGACGGCGGCGGCGAGAAAGAGGCCGGCGACGAATGACTTTGTCAGACGGGGCGAGGCGATGCCGCCGAGGGTCCAGCCGTCGGTTCGGAGCATGGCGGTGAGGGTGAGGAGGAAGGCGAGGAGCATGGCGAGGGGCCATTCGGACCACTTCACGAAGATGAGCGGACAGAGAAGAGCGACGAATGCGCCGCCGAGCGCGCCGCCGGCGGCGGACATGAGGTAGAAGGCGGTGAGGTGGCGCGGGGCGGGTTTCGCGCGAGCGAGTTCGCCATGGACCATGAGGCAGGTCACAAAGAGGAGGGTGAAGAAAAAGGCGATGGTTTCGACGATCGTGGGGGGGCGGCGGAGGAGCGGGGCGGCGAAGAGGATTGCGAGGAGGAAGATCGTGAGCTTGCGGCTGTACCAGCGCGGGTTGTCGAAGACGATGACGAAGGTGAGCAGATAGATCGCGAGGGGGATGACCCAGAGCAGCGGGATGACGGCGATGTCGAGGCAGACGAAGTTGGTGGTGGAGAGGAAGAGGACTGCGCCGCAGGCCGAGAGGGCGAGCCAGAGGGCATAGTCGCCGAGGCGCGGAGGCGAGTCCGGGGCGACGGGTGAAGGCGAGGACAGGAGCGGTGGTTGAGCGGCGGGTGCGCGGATTGATTGAACCGCGCAAGCGATCGCGAGGAAGACGAAGCCGGCGTAGCCGATCGACCAAACGGTTGACTGTTGGGTGCTGGTCCAGGCGGGTTCGACGAGGAAGGGGAAGGCGAGCAGGGCGAGGAGCGAGGCGAGGTTGGAGAGGGAGTAGAGGCGGTAGGGGATGGCGCGGGACCAGCGGCGGTGGAACCAGGATTGCAGGAGGGGGTTGGTGGAGGCGAGGAGCAGGTAGGGGATGCCGACGTGGACGGCGAGGAGGCGGATGATGAGCGGGGCGGGTGGCTCGTCGCCGCGGGGCTGCCAGTTGGCGTTTGGGGCGATGGGGAGAAGCGCGAGCGAGAGGAGCAGCAGGGCGATGTGGACGAGGCCTTGCTTGCGGGGCGTCAGCCAACGGGCGAGGAGATGGGCGTAGAGGTAACCGCCGAGGAGGGCGGTCTGGAAGAAGAGCATGGCGGTGGTCCAGACGCCGGGGGTGCCGCCGAACCAGGGGAGGATGAACTTGCCGAGGAGGGGCTGGACGAGGAAGAGGAGGAAGGCGCTGACGAAGATAGTGGCGGCGTAGATGAGCATGTCGCGCCGGCGATGGTCGCGGGGCGCGGCGAGAATCTCAAGGGGCGCGGCGATGAGAGCATTTCGGGATTGCGTGGCGAGATGGAATCCGCAAGACGATCTGTTTTCCACGGCCGGCGAGGGCGCCGGCCGCAACGCCGAGCCGTGAGATGCTCTAACTGAGGAATGAGCGGAGGTCGATTGTTGGGGCGGCGACTTGCTTGGGCTTTTGCGATGAGCAGCCGCAGCCACCGCTCTTGTCGCCGCCGCAGCAGCCGCCGGACGAGGACTTGCTGCGCGGAGCCGGACCGCCGGCGATGAGGCCGGTGAGACTGAGGAGAGCGCCGCGGCGCGACGAGGAGGCGTCGGCGGATTTGTGGAGACTGAGGCCTCGGTTGCGTTCGCGGTTGGGCTCCTTCGCGGAGCGCGTCTCGCCTTCGGCGGTGACGTAGACGGCGCGGCGGTCGCCGACGACGGGGCATTCCTGCTCGCAGAGGCCGCAGCCGATGCAGTAGTCGGTGTCGATCTTGGGGACTTTCCACTCGTACTTGACGACGGCGAATTCGCCGGGCTGCGGGGGCTGGCTGAACTCGCCGATGATTTCGAGGGTGTCGGCGTCGTTGCGTCGGACTTCGTGGGTTTCGTGGACGCCGGACTTGTGGACGATCTCGACCCAGTAGGTGGTGGTGCCGTCGCCGCGGAATTGATTCGCGCGAAAGATGGCGGGCTCGGGCTCGAACTCGCCGGGGCGCGGCATCTCGCCGACCGTGACGGTGGAGGGCGTGGCGGAGAGGACGACTTTCTTGCCGTCGCGCTCGACGAACTGCATGCGCTCGGAATAGATGGCCTTGGGCGAGGTGGGGCAGACTTCTTCGCAGACGACGCAGGGCTTCTTCATGCTCCAGGGGAGGCAGCGGCCGAGGTCGTAGTGGGCGGTACCGAGGACGATGGGGCCTTCGGAGGCGTACTCGCCGAGGCCGAGCTTGCGTTCGACGCCGATGCGCTGAATCGCGCCGGTGGGACAGACTTCGCCGCAGGCGGTGCAGTGGAGCTGGCAGTAGCCCATGCGGAAGTTCATCACGGGCGTCCAGAGCGACTCGATGTTTTGCAGGTCGAAGTGGTAGGGCTGCAGGACGTTGGTCGGGCAGACGCGGATGCACTGGTCGCACTTGATGCATCGTTCGAGGAACTCGAATTCTTCGCACGAGCCGGGCGGGCGGATCATGTTGCCGGCGGAGAAGTCTTTGGTGGTTTTGCCGGCGGCGCGGGCGAAGGGATAGAAGAGGAAGCCGGTGACGGCGGCGAGGACGCCGGTGCGGAGACTGAGGTCGGGCGACGCGACTTCGTGGTGCTTGGGCGGGACAAACTTGAAGCTGAGGGCGTCGTGGGGGCAGTCTTCGATGCAGTTGAAGCAGACAAAGCACTCGCTCTTGCGAAGCTGGGTTTGCGGATCGCTGGCGCCTTCGCAGGAGGTGAGGCAGAGGTCGCAGTCGGTGCACTTGTGGGGGTCGCGCTCGATGCGCCAGAGGGCGAAGCGCGAGAGGGTACCGAGCAGCGCGCCGAGCGGGCAGAGGACGCGGCAGAAGAAGCGGGGGATGAACAGGTTGGCGGCGACGAGGGCCATGAGCATGAAGCCGATGAGCCATGCGCCGATGTGCTGCTTGTTGTCGCCGAGGCCGGTGACGACGCCGGGGACGCCGGCTTGAACGACGGTGGGCATGTTGAGGGCGGGCAGGACGGCCGCGGTGAAGCTGCGATGCAGGAGGCAAATCGGATCGAGGAGGCCGATCTGCAAGGTTCCGTTCCAGTCGCCGCGGGTCATCCAGCGGGCGCCGCCGATGGTGGCCGCGAGGAAGACGAGGGCGGTGACGATGAGCAGGTTGCGGACGCGCTGCTTGTTCTTGTTGGTGAAGACGATGGCGAGGGCGATCGCGCCGCAGACGACGCCGGCGACCGCGCCGGAGATGAGCATGGCGAGACTCATCTGGCCGAGGAGCGACACGAGCATGGCGACGAGGATGAAGTATTTCAGGGCGAAGAGACCGCGGTAGCGGTTGGAGTCCATGCGGTCTTTGGCGGTGCGGGTGTTGAAGACCCAGCCGATGAATTGGTGGAGGATGCCGTAGGGGCAGATCCAGTTGCAGAAGATGCGGCCGAGGAGCAGCGTGGGGATGAGGATGACGAGACCCCAGGCGAGGCCTTTGTAGACCGTGCCCGTGGCGATGGCGGTAGAGATTCCGACGAGGGGGTCGATTTCGAGGAACTTGCTGACCCAGAACTGGCCGTGGCGATCATCCACAAAGTGGAAGGTCGTCATCGCGCAGAATGCGAGGAAGAGCGCGAAGATGACAATCTGGACCAGGATGCGGACAGTGGTGATTCGCATGCGAAACCCTGGCGGGGCCTGTCAGATTGTCGCTTCCTTGATCAGCCCCTGGCGCTCGTAGGACTGCCAGTCGCGCGTTGCGAAGCGCTTGCCGTCGGCTTCGACGCGGCCGGTTGCTGATTCGGCGGCCTTGGTACGGGCTTCGATACGTTCGTTGATCTTTTTCTCGGCGAGATCGAGATAGCGGAGCTGGGCCGGGTCGCGGCCGAGCAGGTGCTGGAGGCACCAGGCGTCGCTCGCGAGCGGATCGACGCTGGCGATGATGGCCGGCTTGCCGGTGATGCCGCCGATGGCGACGTCTTCGAGCTTGCCGCCGGTCGGGCCGTTTTTCATGAGGACGCGGGTGGCGTCGACGAGGACGAGCGTGGGGCTCATCATCATGCCGAGGTCGCTGACGATCGAGTGGATGTCCTGGTGGAACTGGTTGCGGCGTCCGCAGAGGAGGCCGTACCAGTTTTTGATGGACATGCTGGCGAAGCAGAGGTTGTGATCCTTGATCGGGGGCAGGCCGATGACTTTGTCGGCCATGCGGAGGGGCTTGTAGAAGACTTCCCAGGTGCCGAGGGCTTCGCTGGCGGCCGGGTTGGGGTCGCGGTCGCGGATGGCGACCTGGGCGAAGCTGGTGTTGGCGGGGAGCATGACCTCTGCGCCGGCGTGCTGTGCGACTTCGCGAATTTTTGATTTTGCGAAGCAGGGCTCGGCCTTCTCGATCGGGTTGTCGGCGACGAGGACGCGCTTGGCGCCGGCCTCCATGCAGAGCTTGGTGACTTCGGCGACGACCTCGGGATTGGTGGTCGCGCCCATGCGCGGGCCGCGATCGAAGGCGACGTTGGGCTTGAGAAGGACGGTGTCGCCGCGCTGGATGAAGCGCTGCATGCCGCCCATGGGTCCGAGGGCGGCGATGATCAGCTTGCGAATGGATTCGTTGGAGACGTCGTCGCCCTGGGCAGAGCCGCGGGCGATGGAGATGCGCGTGTCGGACGGGCCGAAGGTGTCAAAGATCGGCGCGAAATAGTTTTTGAGCGTTTCCTTGCCGTACTTGGCGAGGCCGGCATCGCCGCGGGGGTCGTAGAGATGTTTGGCGGCCCAGACGGAGCCACCGACGGCTGCAAGCGTGCCGCCGACACGAAGAATCATCTCGCGGCGACTGACGCCGGGAGCAGGCGACTGCGGAGGATTATGGTCGCTCATGGATCGACTCCGGTGCACTGAATGCACGAGGACCGCTCGGGCGCGACGGCCATGGCCCGTTAATCTTTCAACGCGTCTCGAAGCTCGCCGATTCGCTTTTTGGCGGCGGGCAGGTTCGAGGCGGCGTTTGCACCCGCAAAGTACCTGCCTTTATAGAAGATAATATCATACTCGCCGCTGAAATCCGCGATCAGGGTTTCGCCGCCGGGCGAATCCTGCTTTTCGACGACCTTGCCCTGCTTGGGGACGTATTCGGCATATTCCTCGAAGAGCTTTTTGGCGGCGGCCGGGTCTTCGGCGCGGTGCACGAAGAGGACCATGTGGACGTCGCCCGCTTCATACTCGGCGGCGAAGACGTCGTTGAGGAAGTCGAGGTTGAAGGCGTTCTTGGGTTGATAGGAGAATGAACCGGCGACCAGGTCCTGCTTCGGAAGGACATCTTCGGCCCAGTTTCCGCCGCCTTCGTCCTTGATGGAGGCGGCGATAGCTTCGGCAAGCTGCATCGACTGTTCATCGGCGACTTTCGCATCTTCGGCGGCGATGAGTTGAACGTATGCCTTGCCCTTGATGAAGAAAATGGTGCCCTTGCCGCGATAGCCCTCCTTGCCGACTTTGAGTTCCTGGGGGTGGCCGGAGCGCTCGGCCTGGTAGATGCCGTAGGCCTTGAGCGGGTCGCGCATTTCGTAGATGAAGCAGTCGATGGCGGAGCCGGGATCGGCGGCGAGGCGATAGGTGCCGAAGATCAGACGTTCGAATTCGAAGGCGAGGTATTGTTCGGCGCGGCCGTCAATTTTTTCCCAGAGGTTGCCTGGGTTGTAGGTGGAGATTTGTTGCGGTGCGGACCATGCGCCGCCGGCGACGGTGGGCAGGAGCGGGGCGGCGGGTGCGGGCGCGTCGGCACTTTTCTGCGATGGCTGTGCGCTCGGCGTTGCGGCGGTCGGGGCGTCGAACGCGACCTGGCGATCGGCCACTTCGCGGGCGAGCAAGCGCGGGGTCAGCGCGGCGTCGGGCGGCAGGTTGGTGGCCGCGATGCTGGTGAAGTAGCGGCCGGACTGGAAGCCGACTTCGGTCTCGCCGTTTCGCCAGCCGCGGATGCCGACGGGCTCGCCGACGGCGGTGGCGGGGCGGGTCGAGTCGAAGATGGCCCGGGCTGCCTGTGGCGTGCCCATATCAAAGACGCGGACGGCGAGCTGCTGTCGGTCGTCGAGCATGTTGCGGTAGCGGGTTTCGTACATGCGACGCGCGCCGGCTTTCGTGAATAACTCAGCACGATCGGGAATGGAGCGAGCGAAGTCGGCGGGTGCGAGGGCGCGGGGATCGTCGTGGCCGCGCGTCCAACCAGGGGCGGGGCTGTCGGGGAGAAGACTGACGGCGTGCTTGATTTCGGCGTTGACGGCCTTGGGCTGGCTTGCGGGGTCGACGGAGAAGAAGGGCGGCCGGCTGGTTCGGGCGTAGGCGATAAACGAGACGGCGATGACGGCGGTGATGGCGAGGCAGATCACGCCGATCACCCGTTCGGTGGGAGGCGGGCCTTCGCGCATGTATCGGCGGGCAAAGAGGGTTGGCATCGGCTGGTGGTTCCTTCCCCCGGGGGCCTGGCCGGGGGTGATTTGTCGGGAGTTTAGACGTTTCGGGTCAAACGTTCACCGGCGAGCTGCGGCAGCGTTGGAATACTTGCAAGAGCTGAGGAAATCGGCGAATCTTGACGTGCTCGCACATGGGCTTATAGTCGTCCGATAACACCTGAAAAGTGGTCTTGGCGAGACGCACTCCGGTGTTTGCGGCGGGTGTTTTTCGAATCTCCCCGCGGAAAGGAACTACACGTCATGCGAAGCTCGCCCATTCGGCGAATTCGGCTCGCGCTCGCTTTCGGGTCATTGGCGGCGATCGGCTCGACCTCGTGCGACACGTTTTTTCAATCCATCGTCGATGAGGCGTCGGCGCGGATTCAGCACATGGGGCCCGATCCCGGGACACCGACGTACGCGGCCAAGTCTTTCGTGAATTGGGAGACGCCGCACATTTCGCCGATTGACCGCACGTCGACCGGGGCGTTGGTCCTGGTGGTCAACACGGCGAACAACACGCTGGACGTTTTTCAGCCGACGGATGGCGGGCTGGCGCAGCTGAAGGCGGTGCCGGTCGGGCTCGATCCGGTAACGGTGCGCGTGCGGACCGATCAGGAGGCGTGGGTGGTGAACCATGTCTCTGACAGCATCAGCATCGTCGACCTGGAATCGCTGCGCGTCGTGAAGACGCTGCATCCGGGAGATGAGCCGACGGACGTTGGCTTTGCGTCGGGGAAGGCATTTGTCGTCTGCTCGCAGGAGAACCAGGTCAAGGTGTATGACCTGAGCAACCTGGATTCGGCGCCGGCGGTGATTGAGATCGCGGGCGAAGATCCGAGGGCGCTGGCGGTGAGCGCGGACGGGACGAAGGTGTTTGTCGCGATCTTCGAATCGGGGAATGCGACGACGATCGTTCCCGATACGGCCGTATCGGCGACGGATGGTCCGTACGGCGGTCAGAATCCGATTCCGAGTCCGAAGTACGGGGCGACGCTGTACAACGGGGCCGGTCCTTCGAAGCCGCGAAAGTCGTCGCTGATCGTTCAGAAGGACGCGGCGACGGGTCGCTGGCTCGACGAGAACGGAAGCGACTGGAGCTCGAAGATCACCTGGGATCTGCACGACCACGATCTCGCGATCATCGACGCGGTGAGTCTTGGCGTGTCGTACGTCAGCGGTCTGATGAATCTCGACATGGCGATTTCGGTGCGGCCGGGCGGGCTTGTGACGATTGTCGGCACGGAGGCGACGAATCGGACGCGGTTTGAGCCGGTTGTGAAGGGGCGGTTCATTCATAACGTGATGGCGGCGGTGAACCCGGTGGATTCGGGCAAGTACATCGTCGATCTGAATCCGCAACTGGCTGAGGCGTATGCCGCCGAGGACTTTTCTCCGCTGCCGCAGGAGGAGCGGGCGCAATCGATCTCGGAGCCGCGGGCAATCGTCTGGGCATCGAACGGCATCGGCTATGTGTGCGGGATGCACTCGAACAATCTCGCAAAGATCGACGCGGCGGGCGGGCGGATCGGCCAGATCGATGTCGGGAGCGGGCCGACGGGGCTGCGGCTGGACGAGGGGCGGAACCGGTTGTACGTGGTCAACAAGTTTGACGCGACGATTTCGATCATCAATCTGATTTCGTTCACGGAGTTTGCGCGGGTCGGGATGTTTGATCCGACGCCGTTTGAAGTACGGGCGGGGCGGCCGTTCCTCTACGACGCGCGCCTGACTTCGGGAATGGGCGTGACGGCGTGCGCGTCGTGCCACATCGACGGACGGATGGATCAGATCGCGTGGGACCTCGGGAACCCGACGGGCGAGATCAAGAAGTTCAACCAGATATGTGACAACCTGTTTTCGGGGACGGACCTGTTCGATACGCTGATGGATCTCTCGACGCCGTGCGAGGATTTTCATCCGGTGAAGGGGCCGATGACGACGCAGACGCTACAGGGGATCATCGGCGAGGAGCCGCTGCACTGGCGCGGCGACCGGGACAACCTGGCGGAGTTCAATCCGGCATTCGAGGGACTGAACGGCAACGACCGGCAGCTCAGCGAAGACGAGATGATGAAGCTGCAGGATTTCGTTGCGTCGCTGACCTATCCGCCGAATCCGTACCGCAACATCGACAATTCGCTGAAAGCGGACAGCCCGTTCGGCGACGCGGTGCGCGGCCGATTCGTGTACATGAACGACTTCATCGATGGTCGGATCGCGGAGAACCTGCCGCTGGTGCCGCACTCGGTCCGGGAGTCCGGGCCGTTCGTGGCGTGCGGGCGGTGCCACCAGTTGCCGCTTGGAACGAGCCGGGCCCTGACGCCAGCGAGCCAGCTCATGCTGGCACACAGCATCAAGGTGCCGCAGCTTCGCAACCTGTACGAGAAGACCGGTTTCCTCAAGACATCTAATTCGAACAATCGCGGGTTCGGCTATACGCACGACGGGGCGTTCGCGACGCTCGACGAGTTTCTGCGGTTCGTCGTGTTTGATTTCGACAAGGGCGGCGACGGCGAGGCGAGGCGACGGGACGTGATCGCGTTTCTCATGGCGCTCGGCACGGACACGCATGCGGGCGTCGGGCAGCAGGTGACGCTGGACGACGGGAACAAGAATGACTCGGCGACACTGGCGAAGCTCGAACAGATGCAGTTGATGGCCGACCAGAAGCAGGTCGGGCTGGTGGTTCACGGCTACGTGGGCGGCGCGGATCGGGGATACGCGTACCTGAGCGGCGGGCAGTTCCAGTCGGACAAGGCGGGTCAGCAGGTGAGCGCGGCGACGCTGATTGCGGCGGTGGGGGCCGGCAGCGAGCAGACGTGGACGCTGGTGCCGAACGGCTCGGAGACGCGGATTGGGATCGATCGGGATCTGGACGGGGTTTTGAATGGGGATGAGTAAGGCGTCTAACTCGGGCGAGCGGTGCGCCAGGGCAGAATCCGGGCAGAGTCGCACGCGGATTCGCCGCCATTGAGGCAGCGTAGTTCGATTTCCATCTGATTCTGATCGACGTGCGCCAAGACCCATCCGAGTGCCTTATCCGCTCGAAAGCGGTAGCCGACGGCGGGCAGGTTGATCATGTGAATGCCATCGACGGTCGTAACGCCGAACTCGTGCGTATGACCGAAGACAATCGCCTTTACCTGACGGCGCGGGCGGATGACTTCGAGGAATTGTGGCGCATCCGTCAGGCCGGTGAGCGTCCATTCTGGATTGTGATGAAGGCAGATGACTGCCGGCGTGTCGGGATGGGTGTCGAGTCGTCGTGCGAGCCAAGCTCGCTGGGGTTCGCCGAGTGTGCCGGGGATTCCGTTCACTTTTTCAAGTGAATCGAGAAGTATCCAATGCGTTCCGCCCTCCACGCGGCTCGAGATGGTCTTGTCGGAGACGGACTTTTCGCAGGGCGGCGAGAGCGCAGCGACCAAGTGGGCGCGATGGTCATGGTTTCCGAGCGTTAGATGAAGCGGAATTCGGCTCGCGGCGAGCGGCTGGATCGACTCGCCAAACTGAACGTAGTCTCCGGGCTCGCCGCTTCGAAAGGCGACGTCACCGTTGACGAGCACGTGATCGGGGCGGGCGTCGAGTACATGTCTCACAACGCTCGCGAGGGCGCGCGACATCCTGGAATCATTTACTTCGTGCTCCGGGTCGGAGCTGATGTGCGTGTCCGCGATGAGTGCCCATTTTGTTTCGGAGGCGGCGCGTGGTTGAGGGCTTCGCGCGCAACCGGCTGCGCACACAGCCATGAATACGCGGCGATTGATTCGGCCGAGGGTGGGGGTCGGCCGCGGTCGACGAGGATCCACCGTGTTGAAATGGAGCGGCATGCGTGTTCGCCGGATGCAGGAATCCGCAAACATTCTTGGCGCAAGGGCAACAGATTTCCAGATGGCCGACTCTTGCACGAGTCCGGCGCAGTCGGTCAGGGGTCGAGGATAACCTTGCCGACGGCGGAGACGGTGATGGGGCCGCCCTGGCCGTTGTCGTGGATGCCGTCGACGAGGATGGCGGTGAGGGTGTAGGTGCCGGGCGGGACGGGGTTGCCGTTGACGTCGTTGCGGTTGAAGTTGAACGAGCCGGTGTTGTCGGGGGCGGCAGAGATGTCCTGAGCGATGGTGCGTTCGTCACCCGGCGTGCCGGCGGTGGGGTCGAGCTGGAGGGTGATCTTGGTGTCGGGGTTGGCGCTGCCGTTGTCGGTCCAGGTGATATTCAGGTTGCCGGGGTTCGGGATGGTGACGTTCGTCGCGCCGGGATTCGTGAAGGTGAGCGTCGGGGCGGGGATCGCGCTGGTGACGTTGAAGTCGCCGGGGGCGCTGGTGGTCTGCGAGCCGCCCTCGGGCGAAAAGATCGCGATGACGGGCTGGTAGCTGCCGACGATCACACCGTCGACGTTCCACTCGAAGATGTCGTTGTCGCCGTCGCCGATGGCGTCGCGCGAGGGGATGAGCGTGATGGTGGTAATGACTTCGCGCGTGGCGGGATCGACGCGGTTGACCTTGAGGTTAATGAAGGTGCCGGTGATCGAGGCGATGTCGGCCCACTGGATCGTGGCCGGCGCGCCGGCGGAGACGCTCTGCGTGGTGACGGGGGTGACAAAGGTGATTGCCAGTTTCGGGATGTCGGGACCGGTGGTTGGGAAGCCGCCGAGGAAATAGGTGATCAGATCTGGATTGCAGCCGGAGGCGACGACGAGGGCGAGACCGAAGGCCCACGATGTCCAGGTGACACGCGAAGAACGACGGGGGTGGGCGTTTGTCATGATTGAACCGAATCCCCGAGGCAACAGCGAAAGACCGGGCGGGAGAGCGAGGCGAGACCCGAGACTACAACTATTGTTCGCTCGCGCGAGGCCGGATGTCAAACCGGCCATGCTCCACCAGCGATATCATCGGCGATGGCACGAGCGGGCTTGACCGAACCATCCGGCAGACATAGCGTTATAACGACTGTTGCCTCGCCGGGTTGTCTGCCGATCATAGCAACGATGGGGTCTTCGGCTCCGAAAGGTTATCGGGTCATGTTTCGACGAGGCGGTTGTGCGGCGGTTCTTGCGGGGGTCGTTTGCCTGGTGGCGAGCTGCACGCCGTCAGCGTTTCTCAATCTGACTTCAACCCGGCGAAACAACGTACAGATCGGCTTTGTCAATAACACGCCGTTCCGGGCGAACTTTACGTTCGGCGGGTACGACGTGACCGATTCGGAGACAGTGCCTATTTTCGGGCAGCTGCGTGTTGCCGGAAACACGACTGCGGCGACGCAGACGCAGGGCTGCCGACGGACGTTTTCGCTCGGCGGCCAGGAGCTGATCCGGCTGATTACGGTTCAGAATCTGACGGTGAACGACCAGCCGGTTTTGCACAACGACATCTATTTCTCGTCGGCACCGGCGAACGATCCGCTGGCGGCCGCGCCGACCGAAGGCACCGCGAACGCCATGGTGTTGCAGGACGGCATCGATTACCTGTGCTCGGGGGTCCTTGTGTTCGCGTTTGAGCAGGACCCGATGTCGCCCGGGGGCTTCCGGGTTGATTACTCGTTCGTCGAGCCGGCGCCACCGACGTTTTCACCGCCGTAATCAATGCCTCCGTTCGAAACAAGTCCGGGGTGATCGGGGCGTCGGCCTCATTCTTCCATTTGTCTGACCAGCCGCTTCGGGGCGATGAGGCGGTAGGAAAGCAGGACGAGATCGGTAATCTCGTTCCAGTCGGGCTTCGCGCCGACCGCGAGATTGACCCAGCCGAAACGTCCGACGTATGGGGCGATGGTGTAACGCGGGTCGCGGATGAGTTCCTTCTGACGCTGCTTGCCGACTTTGACGCAGAGCACCGGCTTGCGCTGCTCATCGCCGAGGATCAGAAAGATCTTGTCAGCGACGCGGAAGTTGGGGTGATCCCAGGTGCGGGTTTCTTTCGTGCCGGGGAGTGTGAGACAGAGCTTTCGAAGTCGATTGAGAAAGGCGGACGACATGTATGGGATTGTACCGTTGAACCGCGGGAACGGATGAATTGGAAAAGCGGGTAAGCGGTGCGGCGCGATCGCGGCTCAGCGCTGCATCTGAAGGGTCGCGAGACCGCTGGCGACGTCGTCGGAGAATTCGAAGAGCTTGTCGAGGCCGGTGACGAGGAAGACGCCCCAGACGGAGTTGTTGATGCCACAGAGGCGGAGCTTTCCGGGGGAGGTGCTGTGGAGCAGCTTGCGGAGCTTCAGGAGCTTCGCGATGTTGGACGAATTGAGGAAATTCACCGAGGCGAAGTTGAGCAGCACGTCCGATCCGTTCCGCTTTTCGATCAAGTCGATCAAGGCGTTGAGATCGTCGGTGAATTGCGGGTCGTCGTTGAGCTCGACGACGACGATTCGCTCCGACCAGTCCTGAATTGCCATGTTGCGTTCCAGAATCCGGCGAAATCGTTTGCGGCCGGCGGGGCGGAGGGTATGGGGCGACGGGAGTCCTGTCAACGTGGCGCAGGTTTGTATGCCGGGAAGCGGAGATAGGGCGTCAGGGATTCGACCATGGCGGGTCCGACGCCGTTCAGGTTGAGCAGATCCTGCGGTGCGAGGTAGCGCGGTGCGGCGTTGGCTGTCCCGGAGGGGCCGCGGGCGTCGACGATGCGCCGGGCAACCGCCGAGCCGACGCCGGGTATGCGATCGAGCTCCCACGCGGTGGCGATGTTCGGATCGAGGCGATCCTGCACCGGGATCGATGGGGTCGCCGCCGGGTGGTACGGATTGAGCATCCCGGTTGTCAGGGTTGCGATGGCGGCGACGAATCCGATCGCGAAGCGCACGGCGAAGCCCGAGCCGACCGGCGGTTGGGTCGGGACGGGGGGAGGTTGAACCTGATCTGGCAGGGATAGGTCCTTAAACGCCATGGCTGGGGGTCATACTTCATGGGCTGGATCGACGCAAGGGGTTATCAATACAGCAGATAGGACGGAATGTTTCCGGACGGAGACAGATGCGCGGCGTGCGGGAGCCGGGGCAATCTCAAGCTAACCGCCGGCGATTGCGAGTGTCTAAACACGGCGAAATCATGCTACGGGCAGTAGTTGCAAACTGCCCGGCCGATTGACAGCGCGGGCAGGGCGTTGGTACCTTGCCCCGCTCATTCGGCGGCTGTGGAAACACGAGCAGTTGTCAAACAAATCCCGCCTGGCTGCGATTGAACCGGATGTACGGTAGGAGTCGAGATTCCATGTCGCGTGTAGTGTCCGCGCCGCGCGTGCCCGCGTTGATGACCCGCCAGCGATCCGCACCGGGGCGTGCGGCCTGGGACTTGCCGGCCAAGATCGGCATTTTGCTCTTCTCTGCGTTCTCGCTGGGATACGCGATCAAGTCCGGGGCGCTGTTCACGTCGTTCAGTCATCTTCGAAACAACTCGCTGCATGAGAGCTTTTTCTGGATGACGATCGTGTGGGGCGCGATCTGCTATCTGGCGCTGGTTTGGCGCGTGCGACTGTGGCTGCGCTACCGGCCGATGGAGTCGGTTTCGAACGCCAAGCTGCCGAGCGTGACGGTCATTATTCCGGCGTTCAACGAAGGCGCGCTGGTGCGGCAATCGATCCGGTCGGTGGCGAACAACCGGTATCCGTCGGAGAAGTTGCAGATCATCATCGTCGATGACGGAAGCACGGATGACACGTGGGAGCATATTGAAGCGGCGGTGGCATCGCTGTCGGATCACATCAACGTGATGACGCTGCGGCACGCCCGGAACATGGGCAAGCGGCGGGCGCTGTACGACGGATTCCGGCACGCGACGGGCGAGGCGATCGTGACGGTCGATTCGGACACGATTCTCGATTCCGCGGCGCTGCGGAATGGCGTAACGCCGCTGGTGCGCGAGCCAGAGATCGGCGCGGTGGCGGGGTGCGTCGAGGTGTTGAATCCGGCCGAGAGCGTCTTTACGCGTTTCCTCAAGACGACGTTTTCGCTGTCGTTCAAGTTTGTGCGGGCGTACCAGAGCGAGATTCGCGGGGTGTTCTGCACGCCCGGGGCGATCTCGATCTATCGCGGCAGCGTGGTGCGGAAGGTGGCGGACGAGTGGCTGAACCAGACGTTTCTGGGGCTGCCGTGCACGATCGGCGAAGATCGGGCGATGACGAATTTGATCCTGCGCGAGGGGTGGCTGACGTCGTACCAGGAGAACGCGCGGGTCTGGAGCAAGATGCCGACGAACTACGTCGGCATGACGAAGATGCTGCTGCGGTGGGCGCGGAGCAACATTCGCGAGACAATCGCGCTGAACCGGTTCCTGTTTACTCCGTTCCGCGCGAGCAAGCGATATCTCGCGTCGTTCCGGCTGAACATGGTGCTGGTGCTGGCGACGCTGATCGTGCCGTACCTGCTCATCAGTAACAGCTGGGCGCTGATTTTCACGAACTGGCATTACGCGTTGCGGCATGCGGGGATGGTCGTGGTGTACGGGCTCACGATGGCGGCCATTTACTACCGAAACGAGCGCGACAGCGACTGGATCTGGCTGCTGTTCTACGAGCTGTTCTGGGTGACGTGCCTGGCGTGGATCATGCCGTACGCGGCAGTGTCGCTGCGGAAGACGGGCTGGCTGACGCGGGGCGTGACGCCGGCGAAGCCGGCGGAACAACCGAGGAGCGTGGCGCTGCCGATGCCGGCGACGATCGGCGCAAATGCGCTGGAGCCGCTGATTGCGGCGACCGCGGCGGCGTAGCTTTCGCGACTAGGGGATCGCGGCTGCGCGAGCCCGGATGACCTTCCGACCCTGGTGTGGGTCGGGCTGCGTAACAACGATCGTATCTGAGCCCGGATCTGGCTCCGGGGCCGACGGATTAACGATCGGCCCGTCCGGCTCTGGCACTTCCTGATTCACGATCACTCGCGCGGCTTGGAATCGTTGCAACATTTCCTTTTCGGGATCGGCCGGCCGATGGCAATACCACCATCCGCCGGCGGCCGTCACCAGGGCCAACGAAGTAATAACAAACGTCCGATTGCTATTGCCTGATTCTTTGGATCTCGCATGCGTGCGCATGGTTTCGTCTCCTCGGCGCGGACGGGAATCGTCTGCGCGCCTGGGTTGGACGTTGATTCGGCGAGTCGGTTCCCGAGTTGGGACGCTCAGGCGTTGCTTGGCCGGACCCGGGGGGGCGGGGCGTTGGGGTTGGTGGCGAGTTCGTGGAGGCGGGGGAGCTGGCTGCGGAGGACTTCGGCCTGGGGCGAGTCGGGCCAGCGGCGAATCAGGCGGTCGGCGAGGGTTTCGGCTTCGGAGTATTGGCCGCGCTTGGCGAGCTCGGTGATTTCGGCGTCCATTTCCTGGCGGGCGGAAACCTCCGCGTTATTTGAGAGGGTGGTGAGTTGGACCTGCAGGGCCTCGGTTTCGCTGCGCTGGGGGAAGCGCTCGATGAAAGTTTCAGCGGCGGCGAGGGCCTCGTTCCAGCGGCGGCGCGAGACGTAGCGCTGGATCTCGGCGTACATCTGGCGGCACTGGGCGTCTTCGTAGACCTGGTGCTCGCGTTCGATGCGGGCCTCGAGCTGGGCGACGGCGGGCTGGTCGGGGTAGCGGCGGCGAAGCTCCTCGGCGACGCCGCGGGCACGCTCCCAGGCGGAGATGTTGATGAAGTCGTCGACGCGGCGGTTGAACTCGCGGACGTCGGCCTGCATGCGCTGCTCGCGGCGCTGGGCGATGCGTTCGTTCATGGTGAGCAGGGCGGGGCGATCGGGGTAGCGCTGGCGGCATTCGTCGAGCAACTCCGAGGCGCGCGAGAAGTCGCCGTCGGCGGTGAGTTTTTCGATTCGGGCGTTGGCTTCGGCGAGTTCGCGCTGCTCGACGCGGACGGCCTTTTCGCGGCGCTGCTCGTCGGAGAGGAGGGAGTTGTCGCGGACGTCGCGGAGGATGACGAGCATTTCGTCGCAGGCGGCGCGGACGCGGGCGAGGACTTCTTCCTGTTCGCCGCTCGATTCGGTGTGCGACTGGGCTGCGTGGCGAGCGAGGTCGGCGGCGGCGGCGTGGATGCCGGCAGAGAGACGCTCGAGATCGGCGACGCGGGCGATCAGGGATTCGGTGAATTGCGTGAGGGAGGAGAGGGCGACGAGGATCGCGGCGACGCCGATGCCGAGCAGCAGTCCGAGGGCGAGGTCGGCGAGGAGCGATAGATCGAGGGCGGCGCCGGATTTCAGGCGGCCGAGGGCGACGAGCAGCGTTGCGGCAACGGTGAGGCCCGCGATGAGCCCGGCGACCACCAGGACCCGGCGGCGTGTGAGGAAGGTGCGGGCGAGGCGCTCGGAGGGGGCGTTGGGAGGTTGGTTCATGGGAGTGCGGTCCTTCCGCAGGTCGGCGGGCGGCTGTTGCGGGCCCGTTCTTAATCGTACACCCGAGGCGGCGGGGTTCAAGCGAAAGCGGCGCGATCTCTCGTGGGGCGGCGGTGCGACCGATAGAATCGGGCCATGTCAGACGTTGTCCTGCGATCGCTCGATCATCCACTCGATGCCACGGTCCGGCCGCCCGGGAGCAAGAGCCAGACGAATCGGACTTTGCCTCTGGCGGCGATGGCCGAAGGGGCGTCGTACATTCACAACGTGCTGTTCGCGGATGACACGCGGTACATGATCGATGCGCTGCGCGGGCTGGGTGTGCGGATCGCGAGCGATGAGGCGCAGTGCCGATTCGTGGTGAACGGTTGCGGCGGGCGATGGCCGTCGGGCGAGGCGGCGCTGTACTGCGGCAATGCGGGGACGGTGGCGCGGTTTTTGACGGCGGCGGTGTGCGTGGGGGAGGGACAGTACACGCTGGATGGGGCGGCGCGGATGCGGCAGCGGCCGATTAGTCCGCTGGTGGATGGGTTGCGCAACCTTGGGGCGGAGATCGCGTACGGGTCGGTGGAGGGGTCGCTGCCGCTGCAAATCGCGGCCCGTGGGCTGCGCGGCGGAAATCTGCGGATCGATGCGTCGGATTCGAGCCAATATGTGTCGGCGCTGTTGCTGGTTGCGCCGCTGGCGATCAGCGATGTGATGATCGAGATGGCGGGGCCGGTTGTCAGCGGGCCATATCTGCGGATGACGTTGAAGATGGTGGAGCGGTTTGGGGCGGCGGTGGTGGAGCAGGATCTGCGGAAGTTTGTCGTGCCGGCGACGCAGCGCTATGCGGGGCAGACGATTGAGATCGAGCCGGATGCGTCGGCGGCGTCGTATTTTTTCGGGGCGGCGGCGATTACCGGCGGGCGGGTGAGCGTGCCGGGTCTGGGGTCGGGGAGCGTGCAGGGGGATGTCGGGTTTGTGCGGGTGCTGGAGCGGATGGGGTGTCGGGCGGCGGTGACGCCGGGTGCGACTACCGTTGAAGGGCCGGCGGGCGGGGCGATTCGCGGAGTCGACGTGGACCTGGGCGAGATGCCGGACACGGCGCCAACGCTGGCGGTGCTGGCGGCGTTTGCGGAGGGGCCGACGCGGATACGAAACGTTGCCAACCTGAGGATCAAGGAGTCGGATCGGATCGCGGCGCTGGCGACGGAGTTGCAGAGGATCGGGGCGGAGGTGGAGATTCACGCGGACGGGCTGACGGTGATGCCGGCGGAGCGGCCGGTGGCGGCGGCGATCGATACGTATGACGACCATCGGATCGCGATGAGCTTTGCGCTGGCGGGGCTGCGGATTGACGGGGTGACGATCCGGGATGCGGAGTGCGTCTCGAAGACGTATCCGCGGTTTTTCGAGGATTGGGAGCGGATGCGCGGATGAGGGCGCGGCGCTGAACTAGGATTTTCTGTGAAGCTCGACGATCAGATTTGCTATTGCTATCACGTGCCGCTGCGGAAGCTGATGAGCTTTGCGCGGCGAACGCGGCCGGTGCGGGTGTCGCAGATGTCGGAGTGTCTCGGGGCGGGGACGGGGTGCGGGTGGTGCATTCCGATTTTGAAGAAGATCTACAACGAGGTGAAGGCGGAGCAGCAGTACGAGGATGGGACGACCGTGGAGGGACTGCCGGAGACGGCGGAGGAGTATGCTGCGGCGCGGCAGACGTATTTGAAGGCGGGTGGGGAGAAGAACCAGTTTTGAAGCAGAGTTCGGCTCGTCATCAGGCGATCGAAGTGCCGCATTCGGGGCAGCGCGTGCTGAGGCAGCCATAGAGAATGTAGCGGCACATTGAGCAGCGTTTCATATTGTCGGGCGGGATGAGCCAGGCGCGGACTTGGCGGGGGAGGCGGAGTGCAACGACGGCCAAGAAGGGCACGCCGAGAGCCAAGGATACCAACCAGAGAGGAATGACGATTTGAGTGCACACCATCGCCGTGCGATGCTTCTGTGCCCACCGGTATCCAATAACCGAACCGTAACGAGGAGGGCATGTTGCCCAATGCGGATGGCCCTGCACGTCATGGGCGGTTAGATGCGATATCCAAGTCAGAGATCGAGGCACGTCCTCGTCAATGAATGATTGAATGGCTGCTTGGTCACCGAAGAATTCGTTTCGGAGCAGGAGCACGCACCCTCTACTTATGCAGACACCGTCCCGGTGGCCGATGAATCCGAAGCCTCCATTTGCGGTCATCACTGCAAGCGCGAATGATCCGATGGCGAACACCGGAAGTGACCAGAATAGAAAGCGGAAGAATGCTCGTCGTGTGCGCGGCGCGATTTGGGTCTGCTGAGGCACGCAAAACTCACGTCTAACCGAATTGTATCGGGACACAGAGTGTCAACCGGTGCGACTGGGCTCACGTGGACATGAGCTTTGAGACTTCTTCGAAAGTCGGCAGGGAGGGCTGCGCGCCGAACTTGAGGCAGGCGGATGCGCCGGCGGCGTTGGCCAGCTTGGTGGCGTCCTGGAGGTTTTTGCCGCGGGTGCGGGCGAAGCCGAGGGCTGCAGTGAAGGCGTCGCCGGCGGCGGTGGTGTCGACGGGCTTGATCTTGTGGCCGGGGACGTGCTCGCAGGTGTCGCCGTCGCAGACGAGTGCGCCGCGATCGCCGAGCTTGAGGACGACGTAGCGTGCGCCGCGGGCGGTGAGGGCGGCGGCGACGGCGCGGGTCTCGCGTTCGTGGTTGCGGGGCGACTTGTGGGTGAGGATGTCGGCCTCGGTGAGGTTCGGCGTGATGACGTCAACGTTGAAGAGGGCGTCGGGGGCATCGATGGGGGCGGGGGCGGGGTCGAGTATGGTCTCGACGCCGGCGCGGCGGCAGACGGTCAGGGCGTGCAGGACGGTTTCGAGGGGGAGTTCGAGCTGGAGGAGGCAGACCTTCGCCTTCCTGATCGATTCGGCGGCGGCGTCGATGTCGGCCGGGGTAACGCGGGCGTTTGCGCCGCTGGAGACGCAGATGGCGTTCTCGCCTTTTTCGTCGACCGTGATGACGGCGATGCCGCTGGCGGCGCCTTCGGTGATGGTGACGAAGCGGGTGTCGACGTGGTTGGTGTTGAGGCCGGCCAGCAGGCGGCTGCCGAATTCGTCTTCGCCGACTCGGCCGACGATTGCCGTGCGTGCACCGAGCCGGGCCGCGCCGACGGCTTGATTGGCGCCTTTTCCGCCGGGGATGGAAACGAGGTCGCGGGCGAGGACGGTCTCGCCGGGGCGGGGCGGATGGGCGACGCGCAACACCAAGTCCATGTTGATGCTGCCGATAACGACGATTTCGGCCGGTTCCGCCATGAGCACTCCGTTGCCTGTGATTCTAGTCGCGCGAGTGTTGTCCGTCCGCGTTGCGGGATGTTGCGATGGGCACTATCGTCCGATCGTTCCGGGCAAACGATTTCGATTGGGTCTGGAGCGGAAGCGTGTCAAAACAAAACAGCCGTGAAGCCCGCGAGTATTGCGGTCTGTTCGGGGTCTTCGGTCACCCCGACGCCGCGATGTTGACCTACCGCGGCTTGTACGCGCTGCAACATCGCGGGCAGGAGGCGGCGGGGATCTGCGTCTCGGACGGGCGGGTGTTGCGGCGGCACGCGGACATCGGCCTCGTCACCGAGGTGTTCAAGCCGGAGACGCTGGATGGGTTGCGGTCGCCGCACGCGATCGGACACGTGCGCTATTCGACGACAGGCTCGCCGAGCGTTGTCAATGCACAGCCGCTGCTGATTCAGTATTCGCGCGGGCAGGTGGCAGTCGCGCACAATGGGAATCTTGTCAACGCGGCGCTGCTGCGGGAGCAGTATGAGGCGGCGGGGGCCATCTTTCAGACTTCGAGTGACACGGAGATTATCGTTCATTTACTGGCGAATCCGCGGCACCAAGCACGGCCGGACCCGCTGGCGCATATTCTGACGCACTTGCAGGGGGCGTATTGCCTGCTCGTGCTGTCGCCGGATCGGATCGAGGCGATTCGCGATCCGTTCGGCTTTCGGCCGCTGGTGATCGGGCGGCTGAGCAACGGGGCGTACTGTGCGGCGAGCGAGACGTGCGCGCTGGACATCGTCGAGGCGGAGTTCGTGCGCGAGGTCGAACCGGGGGAGATCGTGACAATCTCGGCGGCGGGGATTTCGAGCCGATTTTTTGTCGGGCCGGAGCAGATCGCCCAGGCGAAGTGCATCTTCGAGCATGTCTATTTTTCCGATCCGTCGAGCGACGTGTTCGGGCAGAATGTCCACCAGTTCCGGGTTGCGACGGGGAAGCGACTGGCGATCGAAGCGCCGGCGGACGCGGACGTGGTGGTGGCGATTCCGAATGCGGGGCGCTGCGCGGCGATGGGCTATAGCCAGCAGAGCGGCATTCCACACGGCCGCGGGTTCACGGTGAACCATTATGCGGGGCGGTCGTTCATCATGCCGACGCAGCCGGCGCGCGACCTGGCGGTGAAAATGAAATTGAACGTGATCCGCGAGACGGTGCGCGGGAGGCGGCTGGTCGTCGTGGAGGACTCGATCGTGCGCGGGACGACGACGCGCGGGAAGATCGGGGCGCTGCGGGCGGCGGGGGCGAAGGAGATTCACATGCGGATCGCGTGTCCACCGATCCGCAATCCGTGCTATTTCGGGATCGACTTTCCGAGCCGCAAAGAGTTGATCGCGGTCAGTCGCAGCGTCGACGAGATTCGCCAGTATCTCGGCGTCGAATCGCTGGCGTATTTGTCGCTGGAGGGGATGCTGGAATGCGCGCGGGGGGCGGGTTCAGCGTACTGCACGGCTTGCTTCTCGGGGCACTATCCGATGCCCGTGGATGCGCAGGTGCACAAGTTCATTCTCGAGAAGCATCAGATGACGATGTTTCCGGAGTCATCGACGACGGGTTCTGATCGCGCCGACCGGCCGTTGGAGCCATTGCGCGGCCGCGGGGCCTGATGCTGAAGCGTTTCGCGTACGACGGCATCGGTCGGGAGACTCGCCCGGCGCATTTGCCGCAACAATCGCTTTTGAATCCGAGCGTGTGAGAGCGCGAGGTTTCCGTTCGGATCTTCGTAGAGTACGGGAGATTTCCGGCCAGCTTCGAGGACGTCGACGATGCGATCGACGGATTCGGCGTGGTAGTCCGTCACGATTTCAGAATCGAGCGGCCAGCGCGAGACGAGCGACCAGAGGCCGATGGAGCGGTGCCAGCTTCGGGCCGAGGCGAGGAGGTTGATGCGCTTGAAGATGCGGCGGTTCATGCCGAATGGCAGCAGGGTCGTTGTGAGGTGCGTCGATAGCAGCTTTTCCGGTTCGTCGTAGCGGCGACGCAGGGAGCTCTGGAGCTGGGGCCAGTAGCCGGCGGGGAGGAGCGAGTCGGCGCGAATCTCCCAGTAAATGTGGCCGAATGAGATGGTCGAGCCGCAGGAGAGAATCTGGCGGGGGAGGAACTTGTTGTGGGCGACGGTGTCGGCCGCGAGGTGGGAGAGATATCCGTAGGCGAAGGCGCGGCCGGCGTCGGTCTCGGCGTGTTCGAGCAGGGCGAAGCCGGTGTTCCAGCGATGGCAGACCTGCTTGATGCGACTCAGCTTCTTGGCGAGGACGACGTCGGCTGCAATGTTTCCGAAGACGTACTCGCGGGCGTGGCGGGCGAGCAGGGCGGCAACGCCGGCCGGAAGCATCCAGAGCTGCGAGAGGACCTCTCCGGCGAAATGGACGTGGGTGAGCGGACCCCAGGCATAGGCGGTGCCTGAAGCCACCAGACAGACTAAGACGGCGAACGCGCCGATCGCAAGTTTGCGAGAGTTCACAATGGTTCCAACTTCGGCCGCAGGTTTCTCGGCCAACCGAATGATTGTATCGGCTGGAAGCGTCGCTGGTTGCGGATTTTGGAAAGCGGGGCGGCTTGTGGACGTTCGGGCGAGGACTAGGATTCCTGTCGGCCGGGCGGATTGCCGGCTGGAACGGAGGCGGCGACATGGGCGCAAGACCGGTAAAGATGAGCGATGACGAGATTCGGAGGACGTTGGCGGGGCTGCCTGGCTGGCGCCTGGAGGGCGGGAAGCTGCACCGGGAGTATCAGTTTGCGAACTTTGTCGAGGCGTTTGGATTCATGACGCGGGCGGCGCTCGCGGCCGAGGCGATGAACCACCACCCGGAGTGGTTTAATGTTTACCGAAGCGTTCGCATCGATCTGGCGACGCACGACGCGGGGGGCGTGACCGCGCTGGATTTCGAATTGGCGCGAAAAATGGAAGCGCTGGCGGGCAAGCCGGGCTGAAGATTCACGGCGGCGGGGTGGGTGTGGGGGGCGCCGAGGGCGCGAGAGAGTTTCTCGCAAACCAGAATCGGTGCACTCCGCGATTGGGTGTGGTCGCACAGCGGTAAATCAAGACACAATCAGTACGATTAATCCCGATGGACTTTATCGGCCGCTGAGGAGGTTCTCGGGCGTCCTATTCGCACCGATCCGGTGCGATTTGATAATGTTTGCAAAGTTTTCTCACCCGGAATCGTCCCGCTTTCGATACAGACCGACGGACATCGCAGGTCGGAAATTGGTCCGAGGGTGTCGAGTAAAACGCTTTATGTCGTCGTCAATCGGCTAATGCCGGTGGCGGCGGACCAGATCGAGAGGAGTTGAGGGAAGCGTGAACAGGGGAATTCCAAAGGGGGTGGTTCGAGCAGTCTGCGCGCTTGCGACGGTCGTGGTCGCCGGTAATGCCCAGGCGGCTTTGACGATTACGTCGGTGACACTCAACGGGGCGTCGACGGTCAACGTCACACCGGGTGCGACGATCACCGCCGTGGTGAGCGAAACGAACACCGGCGGGAGCAACTGGCGGAGCACGCGTTGGGCGATTTCTGGGAACAACTGCGTCGACACGCCCGATCATGACGGGAACGGGTCATTCAGCGAAACGATCAGTGTCACAGCGCCCTCCACGGCCGGGACGTACACGATTACCTTTCGAGCATCGTCGAATGGGACCTGTGGAAGCACGTCGAGCTCGACCTATACGATGAATAATGCGATTGTCGTGTGCGCGACGCCGACCGCGCCGACCGCTGCGTCGAGCAGCCCTTCGGGTTTCTGCGGGTCGGCGACGGGGAACATCACGCTGACCGCGACGGGGGGATCCGGCGGAACGTTGAAATGGTACAGCGGGAGTTGCGGCGGCACGGCGGTCGGGACGGGGACGCCGCTGACGGTCGCGGCGCCGGCGACGACGACAACGTACTATGCGCGGTGGGAGAATCCGCCCTGCACGGCGTCGGCCTGCGCGAGCACGACGGTGACCGTCAGTGCGTTGCCCGGCACGCCAACGGGTCCGACGGCGACGCCTTCGACGATCTGTAGCGGTTCATCTTCGTCGCTGTCGGCAACCGTCGGCGGCGGGGAGACGATCGACTGGTACACGGGCAGTTGCGGCGGGACGCTGGTCGGGTCCGGCACAAGTCTTGGTGTCAGTCCGTCGAGCACGACGCAGTATTACGCTCGGGCGCGGAATACGACCACGGGATGCGTCAGCACCGCTTGTGCAAGCGTAACGCTTACGGTCAACACTTTGCCGAGCACGCCGACGAGTCCGACGGCGACGCCTTCGACGATCTGCAGCGGTTCATCGTCGTCGCTGTCGGCGACGGTGGGCGGCGGAGAGACGGTGGACTGGTACACCGGGAGTTGTGGTGGGACGCTGGTCGGGTCCGGCACGAGTCTCAGTGTCAGTCCGTCAGCCACGACGCAGTATTACGCGCGGGCCCGGAACACCACGACCGGTTGCGTCAGCGCCGCGTGTGCAAGTGTGACGCTCACGGTGAATGCCCTGCCGGGCACACCGACGAGTCCCTCGGCGACGCCGGCGACGATTTGTAACGGCTCGTCTTCGTCGCTTTCGGCAACGGTGGGCGGCGGGCAGACCATTGACTGGTACACCGGCAGCTGCGGCGGGACGCTCGCCGGCTCCGGCAGCGGCCTGAGCGTCAGCCCGACGAGTACGACCCAGTACTTTGCACGGGCCCGGAATACGACGACCGGATGCGTCGGCGCAGCATGTTCGAGCGTGACTGTGACGGTCAATTCGCGTCCGAGCACGCCGACCGGAGCGACGGCGACTCCTGCCTCTCTTTGCAGCGGATCGACCACGCTTTCGGTGACCGTGGGCGGGGGCGAGACGGCGGATTGGTACACCGGTAGCTGCGGCGGCACCGCGGTCGGTACCGGTGTGTCGATCGGCGTCAGCCCCAGTGCGACGACGACTTATTTCGCGCGGGCCCGAAACTCGACGACGGGTTGTACGAGCGTTGCCTGCGCGCAGGTCACGGTGACGTTCATATCGAGTTGCAACGATGGCGATCCTTGCACGGCGGATAGTTGCAGCGGCGGTCAGTGCAGTCACATTCTGACGGACTCGGATGGCGATGGGACGCCGGATTGCAGCGACGGCTGCCCGGCCGACGCCGACAAGACTGCGCCGGGGGTTTGCGGTTGCGGCGTGGCTGATACGGATAGCGACGGCGACGGAACGCCGGATTGCATTGACGGCTGTCCCAGCGACCCGAACAAGGTGAGCCCGGGCGCGTGCGGGTGCGGAGTGCCCGATACGGACAGCGACGGCGATGGAACGGCGGATTGTGTGGACGGTTGTCCGAGCGACCCGGGAAAGACCAACCCCGGCATCTGCGGATGCGGCGTCGCTGACACGGATTCCGACGGGGACACGGTCCCGGATTGCAACGACCATTGTCCCGGCGCACCGGATGTCGACAGTGATGGGGACGGAGTGCTGGATTGCGTCGATGGCTGCCCGAGCGATCCAAACAAGGTGGGTCCCGGTGCGTGCGGATGCGGCGTCGCGGATACGGACAGCGACAGTGACGGCACGCCGGATTGCAACGACGGCTGTCCGAGCGATCCTGGAAAGATCGGCCCTGGAGCTTGCGGGTGCGGCGTGGCCGAGACCGATAGCGATGGCGACCGAACTCCCGATTGCAACGACGGCTGCCCGAGTGATCCGGGGAAGACGAATCCCGGCGTGTGTGGATGTGGCGTCGCGGATACGGACAGTGACGGCGACAGCACGCCGGATTGCAACGACGGTTGCCCGAGCGATTCCGGCAAAGTCGCACCCGGCGCGTGCGGGTGTGGCGTAGCCGACACGGACCAAGACGGCGACGGCACGCCGGATTGCCTGGACGGATGTCCCAATGACTCGGGCAAGATTAGCCCCGGTGCTTGCGGGTGCGGCGTAGCCGACACCGACAGCGACGGAGACGGCACGCCGAACTGCAACGACGGCTGTCCGAGCGACCCTGCAAAGATCGGCCCCGGAGTTTGCGGCTGCGGTGCGGCCGAGACCGACAGCGATGGCGACGGTACGGCGGACTGCGTTGACGGTTGTCCGAACGATCCGAAGAAGACGAGTGCCGGTGTTTGCGGCTGTGGCGCCGCGGACACGGATTCCGACTCGGACGGCACTGCGAATTGCCATGACGGGTGCCCGAACGATCCGGGAAAGACAGCGCCGGGGACTTGCGGCTGCGGCGTGTCGGACGTGGATGGCGATGCGGATGGAACGCCGAATTGCATCGATGGATGTCCGAACGATCCGGCGAAGATTCATCCCGACGTTTGCGGGTGCGGCGTCGCCGATAGCGATTCTGACAGCGACGGAGTACCGGATTGCAACGATCAGTGCCCTGCTGCGCAGGATGTTGACAGCGATGGCGACGGCGTGCTCGATTGTCTCGACGGGTGTCCGCTCGACCCGCTGAAACTGGTTGCCGGAGCGTGCGGCTGTGGAGTTTCAGATAGCGACGGCGATGGCGATGGCACGCCAGATTGCAACGACGCCTGTCCGAGCGATCCGAACAAGTCAGCTCCCGGCGTCTGCGGGTGCGGTGTGGCCGACACCGACAGCGACGTTGATGGAACTCCCAACTGCCACGACGGCTGTCCCGGCGATCCGGGCAAGATCGCGCCGGGCGTCTGCGGCTGCGGAGTCGCTGATACGGATACCGATGGCGACGGGGTTCCGAATTGCACGGACGGGTGTCCGGCTGATCCTCTGAAGGCGGCTGCGGGTATCTGCGGCTGTGGAGTGCCCGATACGGACAGCGATAGTGACGGGACGGCCGACTGTCACGACGGATGTATGACCGATCCTGGCAAGATCGCGCCCGGCCTGTGCGGGTGCGGCGTTGCCGACACGGACACGGACGGCGATGGGATGCCCGATTGTCTTGATGGTTGCCCGGGCGATTCGTCGAAGTTGACGCCGGGCGTGTGCGGGTGCGGCGTCGCCGACACGGATTCTGATACGGACGGCATTCCGGACTGCAATGATCACTGCCCCGGCGCGCCGGACACGGATTCCGACAACGACGGTGTTTTGGACTGCCTGGATGGATGTCCGGGCGATTCGAGCAAGCTGGCTCCCGGCGTCTGCGGATGCGGGGTGGCCGATGCGGACGGCGACGGCGACGGCACGCCCGATTGCGTCGACGGCTGTCCCAATGATTCGAACAAGACCAGTCCGGGGGCATGCGGTTGCGGCGCAGCCGATGCCGATGGCGACAGCGACGGGACGGCCGACTGCGTCGATGGTTGTCCGCTGGATGCAGCGAAGACTCAGCCCGGCGTCTGCGGCTGCGGGGCTACGGATGCGGACTCGGACGGCGACGGAACGCCGGACTGCAATGACGGTTGCCCCGCCGATCCGCACAAGATCACGGCCGGCACGTGCGGCTGCGGCGTGGCCGACGTCGACAGCGATACGGACGGCACGACGGATTGCAACGATGGCTGTCCGGCGGATCCGAACAAGATTGCGGCGGGGACGTGCGGCTGTGGCGTGGCTGATGCCGACTCCGACAGCGATGGCGTCGCCGATTGCCACGATCAGTGTCCGGGCACACCGGATGTTGATTCGGACGGCGATGGGACGCTCGATTGTGCGGACGATTGTCCGAGCGATCCGAACAAGTCGGCGGTCGGAGTCTGCGGTTGCGGGGTGGCCGATGTGGACGCTGATGGCGACGGCGTTCCGGATTGCGTGGACGGATGTCCGGCCGATGCGTCGAAGCTTGCGGCCGGGGCGTGCGGCTGCGGCGTTCCCGACATCGATACCGATGGCGATGGCGTGGTCGATTGTCAGGACTCGTGTCCGACGAATGCGACGGGCGAGAATGAGCGGGATAGCGGATCGGCTTGCACTGATCCGTCGCATCCGGACGGACCGGACAACTCCGATCTTGCGGAGCGCGTCGTGCGTTCGATCATCGTCGGCACGCTCTTCCGTGCGCCGGTGTGCGGCGTTGGATTGCTGCCGGTGCTGTCGGTGATTGGGTTGGGGTTGCTGTGGCTGCGATTCAGCCGCTGAGAAATTGCTCAGGGGACGAGGATCAGGTCGGCCATGCCGGCCGCGTCGGCCGCGGCGAAGCCCGATGAGCCATCAATATCCGCCGCGCAGTACGCGCGGGATTGCTCGCACGGCGGATTCAGTATCACTTCAACGAAGCTTTGGATGTCGCGTCCGTCGATGTAGCCGTCGCCGTTGACGTCGCCCTTCACGCAGCCGATGTCGGGCGTGACGAGCGTGGTGCTCAGGTGCGAGAGGCCGCCGCCGGGGAGGAAGGGATCGAGGCCGACGATGCTGGTTCCCGGCGGGACGTTTGCGTCGAAACGGAAGTTGAAGAGCGTCCCCCAGACTAATGCATTGGCGGACGGATTCACGTCATACCAGGCGGTTTGCCAGGTGATCGAGCCGCAACTGGTGTCGATGGCGGCGGTCCAGTCGTTGCCGGAATCGGCATCGCCGTCGCGGAAGCCGATGTTGGACGCGGTCGCGGTTGCCGGGAACGGGACGGCGAAGCTGCGGATGCGGCGCGAGTAGTTGTAGTTGTAGACGGCGTACTCGTAGTGCCAGTTGCCACCGCCCAAGTCTGTTGCCTTCGATGCGACGTAGACCGATCCGGGGTCGGAGATCGTTGCGAGTTGCTCGTTGGGGCCGCCGGTGAGCCAGCGGTTTGCGAGGGCCGGCCCGTAGACGAGCGGATTTCCGTCGATCGGCGTGATGAAGAACCAATTGGAGCCGTTCCAGATCATCGAGCAGCCACGCGAAGCTATGTTATTACCGGTGTCGACGTCGCCGCTGACGACGTAGATGGCTTCGTAGCAGTACGTCGCCGATGGGTCGCCCAGGTCGGTGTCGGAGAGGACGCAGCGATGGTCGAGCGGGCCGAGGCCGCTCGGTCCGTTTCGCAGGCAATCCTGCGGTGAGCCGTCGAAGTAGGAGCCGCAGGGCTGCCAGGCGCCGGTGTACGGGTCGATCTCTTCACGCGGACCGAGATTGAACTGGTTGGCGTTGTGGGTGCTCGTATAAGTGTCGGCGCAGCCAACGCCCAGGGCCTGGCTGCCGGCGGGGATGCAACTGCCACAAAAGAACTGCGACTGAACAAAGAAGGTGTGCTTGGCCCACGAACGGCCGAGCTGTTCGAAGCGGCCGTCCTTCAAGCGGTAGATCGAGTAAGCGATGAACGGGTGATCGGGGTCCATCGCCGCCTTCCAATTGACGATTTGATCGCCAAGGTTGCAGACGACGGTTTCGCAGGAGGCGGCGATCTGGCCGGCGGGGAAGGCGCCGACGCGGGCGAACTCGGTGAGGCCTTTCAAGTCGAAGAGACTGACGTCCTTGCCTGCGAAGGCGGGCGCCGGCAGCGCGAGCGCGGCGACGAAGACAAGCGTCCGGCGACGCGTGATAGAGGCGGCTCGCATCCGAGAAGATTCCCACTCCGACAGCAATCCGGGCGGAAACGACGTCGCGCCGGAGGTGCTGCGTTGACCTATTAAGCGTATGCAGTCCCCAGCCGTCGTTCAAGGAATATCGGTCGGAGCGAGTCGTTCGACGCGTCTACGGAAGTGCGGGCCGGTAATCGGCTTATGCATCGAGGTCATAAGCGGTCTTGAGCCAGCGTTTGACTTCGGCGTCGATGTCGGCGGCGGTCTCGATCGGGATGCGGTGGGTGATGCGGTCTTTCTTGGCGTAGCCGCCGGTGTCGATGAGGCGGCCCTTGGCTTTCATTGCGCCGAGGGCGAAGCCCATATCGATGCGCTTGTTGGTTGCGGGCTTGATCTGGGCGAAGACGTGGTTGCGGTAGAGGGGGACCATGGTCTTGCAGGGGCAGGCCGTTGCGTCCTTGCCGATCGAGAGACCGAGTTTGAGGAGCTTGTCGTAGAGCGGGCGGAGGGCGGCGCGGGGGCCGGCGAACATTTCGTCGACGTAGCGCGAGGCGGCCTTGAGATAGCCGGCCGGTGTGTCTTCTTCGTTGCCCTTGCCGGCGGCGCGCTCGGCGAGCCACCAGGCGGTGTTCGTGCCAAGCTCGAACGAGGACTTGAGCCAGTCGCGGCAGGCGGTCTCAACCTTCGGGCCTTCCTTTTTGATGAACTTCAGCCATTCGTCGAGGGAGCGGCCGGTCTTTTCTTTGAGCGTCTCGATCCAGTTCTCGACCATCTCGACGCCCGGGTGGACGGAGTAGGGCGACTTGGCAGCTTTGGGATTCATTGTTTTTGACATCATCATGCTCCGACTGATTCTCGACGTGGCATCCACGGCCGGCGAGGGCGCCGGCTGCTAAGCACTTCCGGCGACTTTGGCGAGGCGATCGAGGGCCGTGCCCCAATAGGCCTTCATGCGCTCACCGGACTTCGCATCGGGCAGCTTGTCGTGTTGCACGGAGACCTGGCTCTTTCCGGCGCCCTTGGAGTAGAAATTGACTTCGACGTTGGTGTGGCCGTCGACCCAGGTGATTCGCATCGACTTGTTCGCGGTCGCCTTTCGAACCGTGACGGCGGGGTCTTTCAGCCAGCTTGCCCGCGTCCGCCGGTCGCTCCACGCGCGAAACAGATTCGAGACCGGAACGGCGAGCGTCTTGCTGCGGCTGATGGAATATCCGCCCGGCTTCTGGTGCTTGTCGCGCAGGCCGCGGGCCTGTTCGTAGCCGACGGTGACCATCTGCTGCCACCAGGGGCCGATGCCATTCTTGTTGACGATGGCGACGATGGCCTTGTGATCGAGCTTGCGGCCGCCGGCCTTGTCGATGAGGGCGAGCCACTGCGTCCAGTCGCGGCCGGTGGCGGCTTTGACGGCGTCGTCGCTGATGCCGGCGGTTCGGCGGGGCTTGGCTGTGGTTGGCATGGTGCGGTCTCCGGTTGGCTGCCGGGAGTATTTTGCGGTTTGGCGGGTGGGGAGGGCAAGGGCATCGCCACGATTGGGGTACGAACGCAAAAACGCTGAAACGCCGAAACGCAGAAGGCGGCGGGTTGGAAGATCGCGTCGAAGGAACTTTTGTGCGGCATTGAGCGAGATTGCGGGGGAATCGCCAGCGGGTGGCAGTTGGGTCTGCCAAGTAGGATGGCAGAGGGAAACGTCGAAACTTCGAGAAGTCGAAACGTCGCAACGGGGCGGAAGGGCAGGCGAGAGCCATCCAATCAACAGTCGACATTTCCGGGTCGTCAGTCGATTGCCAGCGGGTCGGGTCGGATGAATGGTCAACAGCAAACGAACAACGAACAATGATGAGCCAGGCGACGGAATTGATTTGAGGGCGTTGATTGGCGTTGTTTGGCAATCCGGTGTGATCCTCCCAGTCGTCATAGATGGACCGCGGCGGTGTCGGAATCGAGGCGGCACACCAAGAGTTAGAATCGTGAGAATTCGCGAATTCATTGGGGAAACAGTCCAGTCTTGAGTCTTGGGTCCTGGGTCTTGCGGCGCCATCGGCCTTATCGGGGCGCGGAGTCTCCGGGGCCGCGTTGGTCTGCGTGCGCGCAGTTTGTCCGTGCGGCTGGTTAAGCGTTTTGTTGCGGCGACTCCCGGCGCGCCGGGATCACCCGCGATGTTCACGCTATAGACGCGCCCGCTGTGCCACAGAGGTGTGAGATTGGAGTAATCGAGATTTGGTCGACGGGAGTTGTCCGGGAAAGGAGGATCGGTACGGACTGACGCCGCTCAGGGGGCGCATCAACGGGCGGGAGCGGCGGGTGGTTGGGTCGTGGCGGCGGGGGTGTCGGGGGGCGGGTGGTAGATGTCGGTTGGTGGGTCGTCGCGGAGCTGGAAGGCGTCGATTGGCGGGAGCGGGTAAGGGCATTTTCTCCAGCTGTCGCCCAATCGGCGCGCCTCGTTGGTTTCCCGCCCCGATGCGTCGACCGTGAAGTGGAATCGCGGCGGCGGACCGTCGGGCACGATGACTTCCACGCGGACGTCGACACTTTCGGTTTGTGATCCGATTTCTCGACAAGGGGGTAAGCTTGCAGTCCAGAACATCTGTGAACTCGCCGGGGGGAATAGGTAGCGATACCAAACCGGCTGAAGCGGCCCCTCGCCCGGATTAACGTCGACGTACTCGCGCGAGATGAGTCCATACATCGGACGCAACGCAAACAGCGCGTTTACGACGCGGGCATCGCGAATGGCCTCCTTTGCATCTTCGTTCCCACCGGCAAAGATCAATAGCCGAGACTCTTGCAGCCAACTCGCGTTCTCCATGCCACCGTCCTGCCAGACCTGGTAGAGCACGTCGCCACCCAGGTTGTAGATTCGCAGCGAGCGGCGTGAATATGCGTGCCCGAATACTACAACAATCTCCTCGCCGGGGCTTTGATCCTCCGGGAACACATCCATGAGCCATGCGGCAACGACGCCAAATCCCCAACGGCTTGGCCCTGCATCTTTGAGGTCCGTCGGTAGCTGATTGACTTCTATGGATCTGCTCCACAACGGCTTGTCGTACGGACCGTCGGCGTCGAAGGCGCACAGTTCTCCTGTGTACACGGCGCTATCTGCGCGAAATCCCATTAGGATGATCCGCCCGCCGCCAAACCGGGCCGGACGCTTCGTCATCGCAGCGAGCGAGATGCCTGCGATGCTCGAGCTCGACCATTCCATCAGCGGGCGGCCATTAAGAGAATAGAGTACGGCCCGTTCACCCGTTCGTACTCGTTCGCCCTCTACACACTCTTGACCTCGATCAGTCAGCACAATGCGATGCGGACGGGTGTTTACCCACCAGACGGAAACTATTGTTGATGTGACGATTGTCAACGCGATGGTGCTGGCAGCGATCGCTGACGAGGCCTTCGGATGGCGAATTGCCCATCGGAGCACCCGGGTGAACGCAGTTTGCGGGCGGGCGTCGATGGGCTCGCGGTTCACGTAGCGGCGGATATCGCGGGCGAGGTCGGCGATGCTGGCGTAGCGGCGGGTGCGGTCTTTTTCGAGGGCTTTGAGGATGATGGTTTCGAGGTCGCGCGAATTCCGGCCGCCGAAACGCCGGCCGCTGCATACGCTCGGGCGCACGGGATCTGTTTCGCGGATGGTGCGGGCGGCCGCGACAATGCTTGTCTTTGACACGTCATACGGCATTTTGCCGCAGAGCAATTCGTAGAGCACGACTCCGAGCGAATAGACGTCGCTACGGACGTCCAGGCCGAGCGGGTCGGCGTCGCATTGTTCGGGGCTCATGTAGGCAAGCGTGCCAATGAGGTGGCCGGTTTCGGTGTGCATGGTGGTCATGGCCACGTCCGTGTCGACCACGCGGGCCACGCCGAAATCAATGACCTTGACGGAGGCACGCAGGCACGCAGGCACGGAGGCACGGAGTGACGAATCGGGACTCGTTCGTTCGTACGCGCCGTCAGCGCCGACGAGGATGTTGGCCGGCTTGAGGTCACGATGGATGATTCCTTTTTGGTGGCCGTACTGGACGGCGTCGCAGACTTGCAAGAACAGTTCCAATCGCGCCCGGATGTCGAGTTGATGCTCGTTGGCGTATTCTGTGATTCGCCGCGCGTTGGGTACGAATTCCATCGCGAAGTAGGAGACACTCCGCTGCGGCCGACCCTCAGTTCCGCCCTCACCGCGACCCTCTCCCGAAGGGGGCGAGGGAGCGGCGCGGCCGGCTTCGTAGACCTGGGCGATTTTTGAATGCTGCAATCGCGCCAAAATCTGCGACTCGTGCTCGAAGCGCTGCCGTGCCGAGGCGGACCACATCCCGGCGTGAAGGACTTTCAGGGCCACGTCGCGGCGCGGATTGGCCTGCTCGGCCAGATACACGGTCCCCATGCCTCCGGTGGCGATGAGCGATTTGATTGTGTACCCCCCGATCCGTGTTCCGGCCGGCAGGGTGTCCCGGTCGGCGGCAATCACCTGCGCCAGGCGCGGGTCGGGCGGCGGTGGCGAGAGAAAGTTCTCGCTGGCGCGGGAATCGTTTTCGAGCAGCCGGTTGACCTCGGCCCGCAGCGCCGCGTCCTCCGCGCATGCCCTCGCGACGAACGCCGCCCGCTCGTCGGCAGGCAGCGCCAGCGCAGCGTCAAAGATGGCTTCGACTCGTTGAGTTCGTTCCTGGAGCATCGTCCGCTCCGTGACGTCGGACGAATCAACCGGCCGGCGCGATGCCGGCCGCTACGATTCCTCCAACTTGTCGAACAGCCACGCCCGCGCCAGCCGCCAGCGATTGTGCACCGTCCGCACCGACAGCCCGAGAACGTCCGCGATCTCGTCCATGCCCATGCCGGCGAAGTAGCGGAGCCGGACAACGTCGGCTGCCTCAGGGTGTTCTGACGCCAGCGCGGCCATCGCATCGTAGAGCGCCGTCACTTCGTCGTCGTCTTGTTCGAACGCCGCGGGCTCGCCTTCGGCGCCGCAGGAATTGCCACCGGTGTCCAAACGGTGGATCGGCTGTCCGCCGCCGCGCTTCAGGCGCTTTCGTCTACGTGCGTCGTCCACGCGGATTTCCTGCATTGCTCGTGCGGCCGCCACGAAGAATTCTCGACGATTTGCGAAAGCGCCGTCTCCGCAGGCCAGCTTCAGGAACGCCTCGTGAACAAGGGCAGTCGGCTGAAGCGTACGTCCATGTCCTTCGCGGGCCATCTGCGACTGGGCTATTTGCCGAAGTTCGTCGTACACAAGCTGCCAGAGCTGCTCGCGGGCCGCCTGGTCGCCGCGCGCGGAATCGCCAAGCAATTTGGTCAGGGCGTGCGTGAGTCCTCCGACGGTTTCCAAGAGCGTCTCCGCCAAAATCGGCATTATATCGGATTCGGCGTATCCTATTCAAGTACACGAGTTTAGATCCAAGATGTCGGGGCGCGAGCAAGAGGACAGGCGTACTCGCTTGCCGATCGGAGCGGTGCTCGACGCATGAAGTCTGAGAGGCATTGCAACCGGAGGCTGGCAAATGACAGGAACGGTTTCTCAGCTACGATTCGCGGCGCCGGCGATACTCTTGCTTGCAGTTTGCGCGCCGGTTCGAGGTGGCGTCATCGGGATCGCAACAAATCCCGCGAATGGACACCTCTACTATTTGCTCTCCGCGAACGGTTGGCTGGAAGCCGAGAACGAAGCCGTTTCGCTCGGGGGTCACTTGGCGACAATCAACGACCCGGCGGAACAGGATTGGGTCTGGGCGACCTTCGGCCCCGACAGTTCGTTCCAGACGGGGCCGCTATGGATTGGACTGAACGACGTGGTTGAGGAAGGCGCGTTCGTCTGGTCGAGTGGCGAACCGGCGGGCTTCACCTATTGGAAGCCAGGAGAACCGCGCGGCGACGTCCCAAATGAAGATTACGTGGCCATGGACACCGCAAACCAGCCTCCGGTCGGAAACCCTGGAAGGTGGAACGACTACCAACCGGACATCTTCGAAGCAGTGGCCGAGATTTGCACAGCCTACTCCGGTCGTGCTGCTCAACCTGTTGGTCCGGGTCCTGTCGCGGTCGCCGTCGGTGATTTCGACCGAGATGGAGATATTGATCTCGCTGTTACGAGTGCCTTCGACGACTCGGTTACAGTACTGACAAACCGCTGCCGCGATGACGTTTTGTTCGACGCCTCCACGGTCACGGGCCTAGGAGACTACCCGTGGCACATCGTGAGTGTTGACATTGACCACGACGACGACCTTGACTTGGTACTCACCTACTTTGGAATCGGCCTTGGTACACAGGGCGTGCAAGTCCTACGAAACGACGGCAACGCGGTATTCACGCTGGATCAGACCATTCAAACGGGCACTGGCGCGCATTGGCTTGCCCCAGACGATTATGACGGTGACGGCCATGTCGATCTCGCTGTGGCGAACTCTTTGAGCAATAGTCTGACTATCCTTTGGAACAATGGATCCGGCACGTTTGCCCCTTCGAGCCCATCGCTGAATTGCGGTCCCCGTCCGTATGCCGTGGCCTCGGGCGACTATGATGGAGACGGTGATCCAGACATCGCCCTCACCAACGATCAGAATCAGACGGTTTCGCTTTTTGACAACTTGGGGAATCGCAGTTTCGGCGAAAGAAGGACAATCAGCGTTGCGCCGGCCGGTCACCAAATGCCGGGAATCGTCCTCACGCGACTGAACGGCGATTCGCACTTAGATCTGGCGGTCGCGAGCATCGAAGGCAACGTTATCTATGTGCTCTTTGGCAACGGCGATGGAAGTTTTCAGAGTCAGCCAGACGTTACTGTCTCATCGGCTCACGGTCTCAGAGCAGCAGACTTAAACGGGGATGGTCGATTTGATCTGATGGTGACGAGATTTTTGGGGAATCAGGTTTGCTATCTGTTCAACATCGGCGGAGGCCAGTTTTCGCAGCCAATGTGCCTCGCTGCGAGCTCGCAGCCGGTTTTTGTTGCGACCGCCGACTTGGACGGTGACCTGGACTTAGAAATCGTGACCGTGAATTACGCCGGCAACAACCTTTCGATTTACACGAATAACTGCGTCTTAGCTGACGCCGATGGAGACGGCGCCTTTGATTACTGCGACGGCTGCCCGTTCGATCCCAACAAAACCGAGCCCGGCGTCTGTGGGTGTGGCCTGCCGGATGCACCGAATACGGATGGGGATGACAGACCCGACGCATGCGACAACTGCCCGACGGTGCCCAACCCCGGCCAGGCGAATTGCGATGGCGACGCTGAGGGCGACGCCTGCGACGCCGATGATGACAACGACGGCATGCCCGATGTGAACGACGTTTGCCCCTGCAACCGCCCCGGGCTGCCCGTCGATTGTGAAGGCCGACCCCGATTCGACGCGAACGGCGATTGCCTCATAAACGGCGACGACATTCAGCCGATGGTGAATGCGCTTCTCGCACCGTAGGGTGCGTCAGCAACCAATTTAAGTCTCGAATACACGTAAGCCGCGGCCTGGGGCGCGGCTTGCGTCCTGCAACTAGTTCTTGATCCAGCGCGCGCCGGCTCTTTTGAGGGCCTCGGCTTTGTCGGTCTTCTCCCAGGAGAAGCCGGGGCGGCCGAAGTGGCCGTGGGCGGCGGTTTCGCGGTAGATGGGGCGGCGGAGCTTGAGCGAGTCGATGATGCCGCGCGGAGTGAGCTCGAAGTGGTCGCGAACTAGCTTGGAGAGCACATCTTCGCTGATGCGGCCGGTGCCTTCGGTGTCGACCAGCACGCTGACGGGCTCGGCGACGCCGATGGCGTAGGCGAGCTGGACTTCGCAGACGTCGGCGAGGCCGGAGGCGACGATGTTCTTCGCGATGTAGCGGGCCATGTAGCTGGCCGAGCGGTCGACCTTGCTGGGGTCCTTGCCGGAGAAGGCGCCGCCGCCGTGGGCGCCGCGGCCGCCGTAGGTGTCGACGATGATCTTGCGGCCGGTCAGGCCGGTGTCGCCGTGGGGGCCGCCGATGACGAATCGGCCGGTGGGGTTGATGTGGAACCTGATGCCGGGCTTCCACATGGCCTTGTTTTCCTTGAGGACGACGGGCTTGATGATCTTGTCGATGATGATCTTCCGGAACCGGTCGTTGACGTTGCCCTTCTTGTCGAGGAGTTCCTTGCGGGCCTCGTGCTGGGTCGAGATGACGACCGTGTGGAGCCGGTGGGGCTGGCCGTTCTTGTATTCGATCGTGACTTGGCTCTTGCCATCGGGCTTGAGCCAGTCGACTTCGCCGGACTCGCGGGCCTCGGCGAGGCGTTCGACGAGCCGGTGAGCGAGGTGAATAGGCAGGGGCATCATCGCGCGGGTCTCGCGGCAGGCGAATCCGAACATGAGGCCCTGGTCGCCGGCGCCCTGCTCGTGGGACTTGGAGGCGGTGACGCCTTGCGAGATGTCGGCCGACTGGGCGTGGATGGAGCGGACGACGGCGCAGCTCTGGTAGTCGAAGCGGAGATTGGGGTCGGTGTAGCCGATGCGTTTGATGGCGTTGCGGGCGGTGTCTTCGGCGTTGTTGAGGGCGTCGATGGCGGCCTGGTTGTGAACGGTGACTTCGCCGGAGATGACGACGAGGCCGGTGGTGCAGAGGGTTTCGCAGGCGACGCGGGCGTAAGGGTCCTTCGCGAGGAGCGAGTCAAGGACGGCGTCGGAAATCTGGTCGGAGACCTTGTCGGGGTGTCCCATGGTGACCGATTCCGAGGTGAACAGGTGGCTCTTGCGATGGCTGTGACCGTTTCGATGGCCCTTCACGGGTGAACTCCTTGTTCCTTGCTGCCGGCCGTCCGCTTTTGGCGAAAGATCACGATTTCCGATGTCGTGCGTGGATTTTAATCCGACGGCTGATGTCCGATGACAATTTCGAATCGAGAATGGTATCGGATAGGCCGGGCGGGGACAAGCGGGGCGGGGCCAGTGGAGCGAGGGTTCGGGGCTGATCAGCGGGCGCGGAAGGCGTCGTCGGCCTCGATCAGCCGATCGAAGGCGGACTCGCTGACGAGTCGCACGCGGCCGGACCAGAAGAGGACGTTTCGAGCGGGTCGGAGGTAGGGGAACTCGAGGACGCGACGGGATGGCGTCGCGTCGTGTGCGACGAGGATTTTCTGGTCGGCGAGGACGCTGGCGATGGGGCGATAGGTGATGGCTTCGGCGTTTGGGAAGTTGAGTTCGTCGAGGGACTCGGGCATGCGGCCGGCGTTGTTGTGGGCGAACTGGCGGAGGGCGGCGTGGAGGCGCTGCAGGAGCGGTTGCGTATCGTTTTCGGGTGTTTGCGACGCCTGCGCGACGAGGTAGATGTAGCGGGCGAGGAGCAGCAGGGCGGCGGCGATGATGATCCAGACGAGGATGGGGACGCGGTGGAGGGTGGTGAGGAAGTCGGGGACGGCGGGGGCGGTGGTCGGGGGCATGGGCGATATCGTAAAACGCGGCGGTTACAATGTCGCGTCAGAGGCAAACGCATGGCGAAACCGGCAAGCGCCGAGCAAATACAGACGGCTGAGAATGTGTTTCGCGAATACCTTCGCGATCGGGGGTTGAAGTACACCGATGAGCGGCAAGAGCTGCTGCAGGCGGTGATGCGCAATGATGAGCACTTCGAGGCGGAGCAGCTCTTGCTGCAGCTTCACCAGGCGGGGAGCCGGGTGGCGAAGGCGACGATCTATCGCACGCTGCCGCTGCTGGTGAACTGCGGGATTGTGAAGGCGGTGCAGTTTTCAAATGACCGTGTGCACTACGAGCACACGTACGGGCAGGACCCGCACGACCACATGGTGTGCCGGCGGTGCGGGCGGATCATCGAGTTTGATTCGTCGGACGTGGATCGGCTGCGCGCGGCGCTGGCGGCGCGGCATGCCTTTTACGCGGTGTCGCACCGGTTGCAGATCATGGGCCTGTGCCAGCAATGCGTGCAGAGCTGCCCGGTCGTGGCGCGACCTGTCGGTGCGGCGCAAACGACGCGGCGGGCGGCTGCTAGCAAAGGGCGGCGAAGGTGAAAAACGTCAGCGTCATGATTTTCGCCTTCGAGCGCAGGAATTGTTCGACGAGCCAGAGCATGTTTCTCTCCCCTCGCCCGGCCTCGACAATGGGCACGGGCTTTCCGTCGGTGTGAGGGGCAACGGCGATGCCGACGGAACATCCGGCGCGCGGCCGGATAATCTATTTCACAAGCCGATTGTATCGCGTGGGTTGACGGCGCAAAGCGAAAAATGCGCAGGGGAGCGAATGTGTCGCATTTGCGGTCGCGTTGCGTGCCGGCGACATTCGGAACGCTGTCAACGTGTAGCAAGTGTTTGTCATCATTCACTTAGCGCGTATGATGCGATTTCGAAACGCGGCGATAATGCAACGTTTAAAGCGGACTCGCAGCGCGACCGATAACCGGCTCCTCTGCGAATGGTGACAGGAACCGAAGGGACGCGAATGGCAACGACGGCGACGAAGATGGAGAAGATTGTCGCGCTGTGCAAGCGGCGCGGGTTCATTTTTCAGTCGAGCGAGATCTACGGCGGGATTGGCGGGTTCTGGGATTACGGGCCGCTGGGGGTTGAGCTGAAGCGAAACATCAAGGAGGCGTGGTGGCACGACATGGTGCGCAATCCGCCGGTGGGGCCGGATGGCAAAGAGGTGCAGATGGTCGGCGTTGATTGCTCGATCATCATGAATCCGAAGGTGTGGGAGGCGAGTGGCCACGCGACGGGGTTTGCGGATCCGATGGTGGATTGCAAGGCGGAGGGCTGCAAAGGCCGGTTCCGAGCGGACCAGCTTGCTGATGCTCAATGTCCAATGAAGCCGAGCAAGAAGCCGGGCGAGCACTCCCTGTGTCAACTGACCGAACCGCGAACCTTCAACCTGATGTTCAAAACGTTTATCGGGGCGCTCGAGGATTCGTCGTCGATGGCGTATCTGCGGCCGGAGACGGCGCAGGGGATTTTTGCGAACTTCAAGAACGTGTGCGATTCGACGCGGGTGAAGGTTCCTTTCGGCATTGCGCAGATGGGCAAGGCGTTTCGGAATGAGATCAATCCGCGAAATTACACGTTTCGCTCGCGCGAGTTTGAGCAGATGGAGATCGAGTTTTTCTGCCACGACAAGGATGCAATGAAGTGGTGGGAGTTCTGGCGCGACGTGCGGATCAACTGGTACAAGAATCTCGGGCTGGCGAGCGACCATCTGCGGCCGCGGAACCAAGGCGACAAGGAACTGGCGCACTACAGCAAGGCGTGCACGGATATCGAGTACATGTTCCCGTTTTCGGATGAGCCGCAGGAGCTGGAGGGGGTCGCGCATCGCGGGTGCTTTGATCTCACGCAGCATGCGCAGCACAGCGGGAAGGACTTGAGCTACTTTGATGACGAGTCGAAGGAGCGGTTTCTGCCGACCGTGATTGAGCCGTCGGCGGGGGCGGATCGGGCGGCGCTGGCGTTTATCTGTGAGGCGTATTCGGAAGACCCGAACCGGGCGAGTCCGGAGTTGATGAAGTTTCACCCGCGATTGGCGCCGATCAAGGCGGCCGTGTTTCCGCTCGTCAACAAGGACGGAATGCCGGAGATCGCTGAGTCAATCTTCTGCGAGCTGCGGAAGCACTGGCCGGTGCAGTACGATCCGAAGGCGTCGATCGGCAAGCGTTACGCTCGGATGGATGAGGCAGGGACGCCGTTTTGTTTCACGATTGACGGGCAGACGAAGGAAGACGGGACCGTGACGGTTCGCGATCGCGATACGGGGGCGCAGGACCGCATCGACAAATCGCGATGCGTTGAGTTTCTGCGCGAACGATTGCGTTCGTAGCGACGCGGTCGCTACGCCGGCGTGCGGACTTGGCGGCGGCAGCGGAGCCACAACACCGCTGGGAGCATCAGGGCGAGCGAGGCCGGTTCGGGGACGCGGAAAGCCAAGTCAACGATTTTTCCGCCGGGGCCTGGGGTGAGGAAGGCGCTGTCAATTTCGAGATAACTTGTGGGGTCGAAGGCGTGGACCTGGGACGAGATGCCGTCGACGACGTAGATGTTCCCGTCGTAGGGGCTGACTTCGATTCCGTGGGTGTTGCCCCAGCCGGTGCCGGCGAAGAAGCCGACCAGGTTGTACGCGGTGTCGTAGCGAAAGACCTTGTTATGGCCCATGGCGGTGACGAGCATTTCGCCGCTGGGCAGGAAGTCGATGTCGTTGGTGCGCGAGTTCGGAGGTTGGAACCACTGGTTGACCAGCGCGCCGCTGACGGCGTTGACTTCCATGACGAGGCCGGAGCCGTAGCTGCAGATGTAGAGATTGCCGTTGGGACCGATGCGCATGTCGGAAGGCATGTCGATCGAGGTGACGACACGGATGAAGGCGCCGGTGGTGGCGTCATACTCGCGGACATCGTTGGTGGCCCAACTGGTGAGGTAGACGCCGCCGGTGGGGGCGTAGAGGCCGGCCCACTGGGTGCCGACGCCAGCGCCGCCGTTGTAAGTCTTGATGTAAGCGCCGCTGATCGCGTCGAACTCATCTACGCCGCCATTGAAATGACCGACGAGCATACGATTGCCGGCGGCATTCAACTTGACGCCGAGCTGGCCGACACCGTTGACAGAGGGAGTGAACGGCCCGACGGCGGCGCCCGTCAGCGGAACGTATTCGCCGATGACGTTAAACACGTCGCTGGATACGAACAGTTGGGCGTGCGAGACGGTGGGGAGCATTGCACCCACCAGAATGGCCAACGCCACGGAAAATCTGCGAGCGATAAACTTGTTTGAATTCGACATGCTTTCCGACCTCCCGAAAAACCGACGACAGCCGCGCTTCGCGGGCGTCGTCGTCGCCTACACCTTCCGGAGCCATGGTAACAATTTGTGGTTGCCTGATGCAATCGCGCGCGCGATCGCGGCGGAGCAAAATGCGCCGGAAGGTTGCGATTCGCTGAATTCTCCGGTGACCGGATGGGCGAGTCGGAGCTAAGATTGATGGTCGCCGCGGCGCGGCCATTCTGGTGAGGATATCGATGGGGAATGTCCTGCGGGCGATGAGCGTACTGGTCGTTTTGGGGTTCGGGGCAACCTGCTTTGCCGGTACGCAGCGCGGGGGAACTGCGGTGACGATCATCAATCCCGGATTTGAGGCCAACCCGGTTGCGACAAATTGCTTTCAGGGATTTGTACCGACCGGCTGGTCGCTCTATGACCCCAACGGCATCTTCGACGGGGCGAATGATGCCGTGGGCGGGCTGAACACGCAGCCGGGTGGGCCGTACTTTGTCGACGGCGCGCCGGAGGGCGAGCATGTCGCGCTGGTCTTTTTGCAGGGCGACATCGGCGGGGGGCCGATGGGACTCACACAAACGTTAGCTGACGTGCTCGAAGCCGATACCTACACGCTTACGGTGCAGGTCGGCAACATCGCGTCGGGGCAGGGTCCGCCGCCGTGCGATGTCTTTGGATTCTTCGACCTCGACGGCTTTCCGGGCTACCGCGTGCAGCTTCTCGCGGGGGGCGTTGTGATCGCCGAGGATGACAATTCGCTGGCCGGCACGATTCCCGAGGGCGAGTTCCGGCCCGGCAACCTCCAGGTCACAATCCCCGCCGGGCACCCTCAGCTGGGGGCGCCGCTTGCCATTCGCCTCGTCAATCTCAACATGGTTGATTCTCCGATGGACCCCGGCATCGAAGTCGACTTCGACGACGTTCGGCTGGTTCGCGGTTGTCCGGCCACGGGTGATCTCGACATCGACGGGGACGCGGACGGCGACGACGCACACGTGCTGGTCCGTGTCCTGATTGGGGCGGAGACAGATCCCGATCTCGTCAGCCGTGCGGATGTCGATTGTTCCGGCGCGGTCGATGGGGCGGACGTTCAACGATTTGTCGGCTTGCTGCCGGCGAGATAGCTCGCCGGTCAGATGTTGAACAGGTTTCGAACGAGCGTGTTGGAAACCTGGAAGATGGCATTGTTGATCAAGCTCTGCAACTGGAAGGAGAAGGCGCCGAAGATGTCGGGCAGGCAGCCGATAAACTGCGTAATCGGCAGCATGGCGGCCACGAGCGCGAGGATCTTTGCGCGTCGAATCGTTCGCTGGTGATTGCGGCGCATCGTGGATCTCCGATCAGAAGAACGTTCCGAAGAAGTACGGCTGGAAATTGAAGAACAGCAGGGAGACGATGGACGAGGTGATGAGGTTGAAGGTGCCGACGATGTTCTCGGCGGCGACTTCACGAATACCACCGGCTGGCACGCACGAGAGGCCGGCGAACGCGTAGCCGACCGATAACCAAGCCAGTGCACGCGTCAGCCGTCGCGTTGTCCGAATCATTCGCCGATCTCCTGGCGCTTGCGGGCGAACCCTGCCCAGCCGCGGGCAGACTATACCCATCCCTGTCTGATCGGCAAGACCCCGGTTCGAACTCGCGTTATGCGCGAAACGGCGGTCAGCTCGATTGCGTGGTCGGGAGCTTGATCTGCGAGAGGGTCAAGAAGAACGAGTTAACCAGGGCGGTGATGAGCGTGGTGGTCGAGGTCGAAAAGCCCTGCAGAATCGCGTCCTTTACCGGGGCGCTGCAATTCTGAAGTTGCAGTGTGGTTCCGCAGGTGATAGCAGCCAGAAGCGCGGCCTTCCGGGTCCATCCGGCGACCCTGTGAATTTTCATAGAAGTCTCCACGCCGAACGGGGCCGGTCATGCCCTGCATACGTATCGGACGAATGGTAAGGCCCCGACCAGCGTGCGAAGCGGGTGGGGCGGTTTGCGGTCAGTCCATTATACGAGGCACGGGTCGGAGCGATTGCAGCGGCTCGGCCAGGCTGGAGCGGCGCGCAAATCCATCCGGCACCGCTTGCAGGCGGCGCCGGATGGAGATTTTGAATACTTCTTGCGAGGCCGGTCGGACTAGATGACGGTGTCCTGCGTCTGGGTCGTCGGGGTCTGGCTGGTCACCAGGACGAGGAAGAAGGTATCGACGAGGGTCGTGACGAAGGCGTTGAACGTGTCCTGCATGCCGACGAGGAAGGCCGTTCGGACCTGCGGGGTGCAGCTCTGGGCCTGGAAGGCCATTCCGCCGGTGAGGGCGGTGAGCAGAGCGATGCGGCGAAATGTACGCGCCACCTTGTGAAGTTTCATGACAATCTCCAAGAGAAGACGTAGCGGCGAGGAACGATCGTCGGCATCCCGGCAGGTCTTGGCGCCAACTTATGGGAATTCTACCATCGAATTCCCGGGTGGTAAAGCCGCCGGTCGGCCGCGTTCCTGACTTGCATATCGGGTGGGTGGGGAAGGGGGGATTAGCTAAGAGATTGCGGCGGCAAGAGATGGAGTTATCGGGAGTTGGGTCGGCAGGCGATGGGGAAATGAAGCGTGCGGGGGAGCAGGAGTCTTATGGTTGATGCGTCGGGCGGTTCGACGGGCTCACCGACCGCGATTCGCACAGCCGGTACGCTATCGGGCGCGCCAACTGGTGCGCTGGCCCATTTGTAAGCGGGTGATTGCGTTCACGTCGAACTTGTTGAAGTTGTTGAACTGAAGCGGGCCGCTGATTTCGGATTGGATGTCGAACGGCGCCTTTGACGATTCCGCGATGGCTCTGTTGACGACCCGTTTGACGGCCTCGCGATAGACGAACGCGACGGCTGCGAAGGCGATGAGGGACGTGATGAGGGATCTCAGGCCGATCAGACCGCGGCGGGAGCGACTGCCGATTGACCTTCGGTGCATCGAGTAAATCCTAACAAGCACGGACTGGCCGGCATGCATCGGTCAGTCGCCTGTTTAAGCGTCTGATTCAGATGGCAGTGCGTCCAGCGATAAACGAAACGACGATGCGGTTATCCGATCATCGACGAGTCGATTCTCTCGGGCCCCGGATCCGCCGACGTGGGTTAGAGCACGAGGGAAAGAATGGCCAGAGTCGCGTCGATGGCGATTGAGACGATTCCCCAGACGTCGACGTCGGACTCGCAGCCGCCCATCAGGAGCGGCGTTGAGGCGAGCAGGAGGCCGAGGGCGGCATAGCGGTTGAGCTTCTTCATGGTGACTCCCATCGGGGCGGCGAGGACGCCCATTCTCTTACAGTGTAGATCACCGGGCGTGGCATGACGTTAGGATGATTCCGCCAGGCGGCGGCAAATGGTTGATTTGACGCCAGTTAGCGCGAGCTTGCCTTGACGCGTCGAGGATGGGTTATTATCTTTGAGGTGGTCGGTCGGAATTGGATTGTGGGTAGTTCGCCGTTGCAGCCTGATTTCATGCCAGTTGAATACGTCGCGCCGGACACGGGCGCGCGATATGCTTCGCAACCCGCTGCTTGGTTTGTCGGGGGCGTCGGTTCTGCCATGATACACGCTTCATGAGAGCTACCCTGCCTGACGGAAAGGTGCTCGAGCTGCCGGATGGCGCGTCGGCGGGCGATGCCGCGGCCAAGATCGGCCCGGGGCTGGCGCGCGCGGCGATCGGGGCGAAGGCGACGATTGGCGGGCAGGCGCGGTTTCTTGACCTGGCGGCGCCGCTGCCGGGGGATTGCCGGCTGGAGATCATTACGGCCAAGGCGGAGAACGCCGATGCGCTGCGGATCATGCGGCACAGCGCCGCGCACGTGATGGCCGAGGCGATCTGCAAGCTCTATCCCGAGACGAAGCTGGTGTACGGCCCGCCGGTCGAGGCGGGGTTCTACTACGACATTGATTTGCCCAAGCGGCTGTCGACGGAGGATTTTGCCGCGATCGAAGCCGAGATGGCGAAGATCGTGAAAGAAGACCGGCCGTTCACGCGGTACGAGATGCCGCGGGCGGCGGCGATGAAGAAGCTGCAATCCGAGGGCAACCCGTACAAGGTTGATAATGCCGAGCGTGCGGACGGGGATGTGCTGAGCTTTTACGTCACGGGACCCGAGCCGGGACGGTTCTGGGAAGACCTATGCATGGGGACGCACGTTCCGAGCACGGGGCGGATCGGTGCGTTCAAGCTGTTGAGCGTGGCCGGGGCATTCTGGCACGGCGATGCGACGAAGCAGCAATTGCAGCGTGTGTACGGGACGGCGTTTCCGTCGAAGAAGGAACTTGATGCGCATTTGCAGCAGCTCGAGCAGGCGAAGCAGCGCGATCATCGCAAGATCGGGCAGGAACTCGGGCTGTTCACGATCGATCCGCTGGTCGGCAGCGGTATCGTGTTGTGGAAGCCGAAGGGGGCGATTGTCCGGCTGATCCTGGAAGGGCATCTGCGCGACAAGCTGCGCGAGGCGGGCTACCAGCCGGTGTTTACGCCGCATATCGGTCGGCTCGAGCTGTACCGAACGAGCGGGCATTTTCCGTACTATCGGGATGCGCAGTTTCCGCCGCTGTATGAAACGAACACGTCGCGGCTCTTGAACGAATTGTGGGTGGAGATCTCGGAGCGGCCGGCCGGCAAGGCGGGCGGCGCGGGCGAGGAAAAGCTGCTGGCGGAGTTGAAGCTGACGGACAAGTCGGTGCACGACCGGCTGCTCACGAGCGAAGGCGAGGGGCGATTGCGGCTGGGTGCGTCGCCGGAGGATCGGCAGCACGACTTGAACACGATTCGCGAGCATCTGCGCGAAAGCGACGGGTTTCTGCTGAAGCCGATGAACTGTCCGCATCATGTGCGCATTTATGCGAGCGAGCCGCGAAGCTATCGCGATCTGCCAGTTCGGCTGGCGGAGTTCGGGACGGTGTATCGCTACGAGCAGTCGGGCGAACTATCGGGGATGACGCGCGTGCGCGGGTTCACGCAGGACGATGCGCATATTTTCTGCACGCCGGAGCAACTCCAGGGCGAGCTCGCGAGCTGTCTGAAGCTGACGCGGTACGTGCTCGACATGCTGGGGCTGGCGGATTATCGCGTGCGGATCGGTCTGCACGACCCGGAGGATCCGAAGTTCATCAAGAACCCGGAGGGGTGGGCGCTGGCCGAGGCGGCCGTGCGATCGGCGGCGAAAGAGTCGGGGATGTCGGCCACCGAGGAGAAGGGCGAGGCGGCGTTTTACGGGCCGAAGATCGACTTTCTCGTGAAGGACTGCATCGGGCGCGAGTGGCAGCTTGGGACCGTGCAGGCGGACTACAACCTGCCGAACCGGTTCAAGCTCGAATACATCGGGAGCGACAATCGATCGCACCGGCCGGTGATGGTGCATCGTGCGCCGTTCGGAAGCATGGAGCGGTTCATCGGGATTCTGATCGAGCACTTTGAGGGTGCGTTCCCGGTGTGGCTGGCGCCCGTTCAAGTGATCGTGGCGTCGATCAGCGAGCCGAGCGCGGCGTACGCGAAGAAGCTCGTCGGGCAGTTGCTGGCGGCGGGCATCCGGGCGGAGCTGGACGATTCGGCGGAGAAGATCGGCCCAAAGAAGCACCGGGCGCGGCAGATGAAGGTGCCGTACATCGTGGTGGTGGGGGAAAAAGAGGCCGCCTCGGGGACGGTGAACGTGAACGATCGCGACGGAAAGCGCTCGGGCGACATGTCGAGCGAGGCGTTTGTACGTATGATAGTGGAAGAGAGTGTTCCGGGCGGATCGGGTGCGAAGCACGATCGGCCGTCCGGAGCGGTGTAGAGATGTGTTCAAGAAAGGCAGGTGTGCGTCATTAAGAACCTTCGATGCAACGAGCAGATACGGCTGTCGCCGATCCGGCTGATCGACGAAACCGGCGGGATGCAGGGAGTGGTGTCCACCGACGATGCGCTGCGTCGCGCGCGCGATGTCGGGCTGGACCTGGTGGAGGTCTCGCCGACCGAGCGGCCGCCGGTCTGCAAGATCATGGACTACGGCAAGTTCAAATACAGCCAGTCCAAGACAAAACAAAAGCATCATGAGCAGAAGCTGAAGGAAGTCCGGCTGCGTCCAAGGACGGACGTCCATGACCGGACGATCAAGGTCGAGCATGCGAAGCATTGGCTTGAGCACGGGGATCGGGTGCAATTCACGATGATCTTCCGCGGGCGCGAGCGGCAGCACTTGGACTTGGGGTTTCAGGCGCTGAATGAGATCGCGAAGGAGCTGGACGCGATCGCGAAGGTGGAGCGAGCGCCGAAGATGGAGGGAGGGCGGTTGTCGCTGATCTTGATGCCGGCGAAGGCGACGCCTGTGAAAAAGCCACCGAAGCCGGCGGCCGCGACACCGAAACGCCCCGCGCCACCACCCGCACCGGCACCGACACCCGGTCAGACGACCGGGACGAGCCCGTAAGTATCGGGGAACGGGGCGTTTAGCGGCCGAAAATTACGCTTGTCAGACAGCGGGGCGTCGGCTAGATTAATCGATCCGGCAAATCGCATTATCGCGACCGGATGGAAGGTGTCGGTCTATGCCGAAGATGAAGACTCACAAGGGGCTGAAGAAGCGGGTGCGCGTGACGGCGAGCGGGAAGGTGAAACACCGCCGTGCGTTTACGGGCCACCTGATGAGCGGAAAGCCGGGTTCGCGGCGGCAGCGACTGCGCCGGGCCGGGTTGCTGCACGCATCGTATGTCAAGAAGGCGCTGCGAGCGCTGCAGGCCGGCGGCTGATCGCCGGTCGATACTGAACGGGAGCAAGGTCGATGCCGCGAACTCGAACACATGTAGCCCATCACCGCCGGGTCAAGCGGCTGTTAAAGCGGGCACGGGGCTATTACGGAGCGCGGAGCAAGCTGCTCGGCTCGGCCCGCGACACGGTGCGGCGGGCGGGCGTATATGCGACTCGCGATCGGCGTTCGCGGAAGCGGGAGTTTCGCGGGTTGTGGATTACGCGCCTGACGGCTGCGTGCCGGGAACGCGAGATTTCGTACAGCCGGTTCATCAGCGGTTTGAAGGCGGCGAATTGCGACCTGAATCGGAAAATGCTGAGCGAGGTCGCGATCGCCGATCCCGCGGCGTTTGACAAGATCGTAGAGCTGGCACGTTCGCATCTTTCGAAGCGATCGGCGGCCTGACCCCCGGGGAACGGAAGCCGCCGCCGAATCCGAATCGAACTCAGCGACTCGCACGACCCTTCGCCGTCAGGGCGCCATGGGGCGGCCCGATTTCGGCGCTGGGACGGTGGGCTCCTCAGACTCGACCCGAACCTCATGCCAGGCCCAGCCGGGCTCGGCGGGGGAGGCGAGGAGACTGAGGCGTCCAGCGTCCTGAAACTGAAGGACCCAGATTCGGCCGCTGGCCGGATCGACGCGGGCGATGGACCGGTCCAGCCCGACATATTGGTATGCGGCGGGCGAGGCGGCCGCGCCAGGCCTGCCAAAGGCGGACCAGGCGGATGCGGCGAGCAGGCCGGCGGCAAAGGCCGCTGGAAGCAGGAATTGACGGGAAATTAATGGTGTATTCATCGGACGTGTGCTCCGAAAACATATAAGTCGCCAGTGGGTATACGCGGCGGAATCGCCGGAAGTTGCGGCGGGTGTTCGGCGAGTGCCGGACGGATCGTTGCAGAGTGCAAACGGAAGAGTCAGTCGTCATGGAATCGTTGGCTAATCTTCGAAACGTTGGGATCTCGGCTCATATCGACTCCGGCAAGACCACCTTGACGGAGCGAATCCTGTTTTACAGCGGGAAGGTGCACGCCATCGGCGAGGTCCACGAGGGTGAGGCCACGATGGACCACATGGAGCTGGAGCGGGAGCGCGGCATCACGATCACGTCGGCCGCGACGACAGTTCACTGGAACGACAAGCAGATCAACATTATCGATACGCCGGGCCACGTCGATTTCACGGTCGAGGTGGAGCGGTCGCTGCGCGTACTGGACGGGGCGATCCTCGTGCTGTGCGGCGTGGCGGGCGTGCAGTCTCAGTCGATCACGGTCGATCGGCAGATGAAGCGCTACCAGGTTCCTCGGCTGGCGTTCATTAACAAGCTGGATCGGACGGGCGCAGACGCGGTGAACGCGATGCGCGGCCTGGAGGAGAAGCTCGAACTGACGGTGGTGCCACTGCAGTTGCCGATCGGGCTGGGCGATCAGTTCAAGGGGCTGATCGATCTCGTAGCGATGCAGGCGGTCTATTTCGAGGGGAAGAACGGCGAGCAGATCAAGCGCGTCGAGATTCCGGCAGAGCATAAGGCCGAGGCCGACGCGGCGCGGGCCGGCATGCTGGATACGTTGTCGCTGTACGACGACACGCTGATGGAGATGATGCTGGAAGAGAAGCCGATTCCGCAGGACGAGCTTCACAAGATCATCCGGCGGCTGACGATCGCGAACGAGATTACGCCAGTGATGATGGGCAGCGCGTATGACAACAAAGGCGTGCAGCTCCTGATCGACGGGATCGTGCGGTATCTGCCGTCGCCGCTGGATCGCGAAGTTTTTGCTGACGACATCTCAAACGATGGGGCCGAGACGCCGCTGTCTGCCGACCCGGATGCCCCAACGGTCACGATGGCGTTCAAGCTGGTCGATGAGACGTTCGGACAGCTCACATTTATCCGCATTTACCAGGGCACGGTGCGACGCGGCGAGCGGTACATCAACACGCGGACCGGGCGCGAGGTGCGGTTCAGCAGACTGGTGCGCATGCATGCGAACAGCCGCAGCGAGATTGAGTCGGCGCCGGCGGGCGACATCATCGCGGTGGTGGGAATGGAATGTGCGTCGGGCGATACGTTTTGCAGCGACGGGGTCAATTACTCGCTGGAGTCGATCCACGTTCCGGAGCCGGTCATCGAGCTGGCGATTGCCCCGGCTCGAACGAGCGACCGCGACAAGCTGTCGAAGGCGCTGAATCGGTTTACGCGCGAGGACCCGACGTTCCACGTGCGGGTCGATCACGAGTCGAGCGAGACACTCATTTCGGGCATGGGCGAGTTGCACCTTGAAATCTACACCGAGCGAATTCGCCGCGAGTACAAAGTCGAACTGGTTGTCGGGCGTCCGAAGGTGAGCTATCGCGAAGCGCCGACGAAGGCGGTTGATTACAACTACAAGCATAAGAAGCAGACCGGCGGTTCGGGTCAGTATGCCCATATCGTCGGCCGGCTGGAGCCGCTGCCGGAAAACACCGAGCAGCCGTACGAGTTCGAGAACAAGGTGTTCGGCGGCAAGATTCCGACGGAGTATATCCCGTCGGTCGACAAGGGATTCCGGCAGGTTCTGGGCAAGGGCCCGCTGGCGGGTTTCCCGATCGTCGGTGTGAAGATGATTCTCGAAGACGGATCGAGCCACGCGGTCGATTCGTCGGACCTGGCGTTTCAGATTTGCGCGCGCGATTCGTTCAAGGAGACGTTCCTGCGATCGTCGCCGCACCTGCTGGAGCCGATCATGAAGGTTGAGGTCGAGACGCCCACGGAGTTCCAGGGCGGCATCACCGGAGACCTGGCGTCGCGACGCGGACTGATCAACAACGTCGAGCGCAAGGGCGTATCGACCGTCATCATGTGCGAAGTTCCGTTGTCTGAGATGTTCGGCTACGCGACCGAGGTGCGGTCGATGTCGCAGGGCAAGGCCTCGTTCACGATGGAATTTCACAAGTACCGCAAGGTGCCGGCTTCGATCCAGGAAGAAGTCGTGGCGGCAGCTCGCGAGGCGGCGAAGAAGTAGCGTCGCCGCCTTGAGATCCTCGTAACATTATTTGGAATAGTTGCTTAGACGATTCATGCGAATCGCCGCGCGCAGGGCTTGTCAGTTATCGGGGCAAGATCGGTACAATACGGCTCTGCCTGCGGGCTTGCGGAGCGGGAAATTCGGGGAGCTGTGTTGCGAATGATGCGTGTGCTGCGCCGACGGCTGCGGTCGGAATCGTTCTGGGTGCTGGTATCGTTTCTCGCGACGTTTATCGCGGCGCGAGCCCTCGTCTTTTTCATCATGTACCACGATGCGCCGGAACTGTACGTACGCGTCGGCGGGACGCACGTGCATCATCATGTCTGGGGCATTCTGCTGTTGGCGGTCCTGGGACTTTTCATGCTGCTCGGCGATCGGCGGGCAATACGGCCGCAAGTCGCGGCGCTGCTCTACGGACTGGCGCTGGCGCTGACGTTTGACGAGTTTGGCATGTGGTTGAACATGGGTGGTTCGTACTGGCAGCGAGCGAGCTATGACGCCGTTGTCATGACGGCCCTGGTGCTGTGCATCACGGCTGCCTGGCCGGTTGTGCGGCTGGTGCGGCGCCGCTCGTCGCGGCCGGCGATGGTGGGAATGGCGGTCCTGGCACTGGTCGGGGCCGTTGTGTTTGTGCAGACGTATCGATTCGGGGGACGCAAGTTGTCGCAGTTGCGCGAGCTGGTTGAGCCGTCGCTGGCGACGAATGACGATCCGCGGCAGCCGAAGATGACGGCGACCGACTAGTCCCTGCCTTATTTCAGGAACGGCGCGAAGGCGGCGTAATAACCATCGAGCATCTGGCGCGTCTTTGCACGCACGACGTCGTTTGCGACGTCGGCGGCGGTCTTCAACTCGATGGGCGTAGCAAAGTAGAAGTACTTCATCTGGTCGCGATAGTGCTCGACGGGCGGTTCGGCCCAGGGCAGACCGGCCTCCTCGAAGGCGAGGCCGACGAACTCGCTCATCGTGTCGCCCGACTCCTGAATCTTTTCCTCGAGGTCTTCGCTCTTCCAGCGGTCGTCGGTGACCAAGCCGACGCGAACCTGCGGGAGAAAGGGCCGGACGGCGATCTCGAGCCAGACCTGCGGATTCGCCTTCGTGGGCCAGCGCGTGGCGAGCGTGGAATGATCGGTCCGATCATCGCGGGTCGGAGCGCCGAATCGCTCGTCGCCCTGTAAGTTCTGCTCGCACCACTGCCTGAAATCGCGGATCGCCGCGGTTTGTTCGGAGCTTAGTGACATGCCGGATTCTCCTCCATGGGTTGCAGACTTCGAGCATCTTCGGAGCGGCCTTTTTGACCGCGTTTTCTCGCGCCGAGCCACTCGAGTACTCGCCGCCGGGCGAGCGTAATCGGCCGGAAAATCAGCCGGTGGCCGGCGATCCAGAGCGGCGGTTTTGCGGCGTCGAGCTCGGCCGGCGAGAGCTGGTCGGGCCGCATGCGGCGCCAGTGCTTGTAGAGATGATAACGGTCGGACTGCTGGAGCACGGCCAGGACGCGGCGGGCGATGGCCGTATTGCCGCCGCTGCGGGCCGGCCAGTTCCAGGAGATCTGAAAGTCGATGAGGTAGGGGCGGCCGTCGGACCCGACCAGGATGTTCTCCCTCTTTTCGAGATCGACGTACGCGACGCTGCGGGCGTGGATCGCCGCGATCAGCTCGGCCAGGCGCGGGAAGAAATCGTCGGCGAGGCGGGCGTCGCGTGAAAGGTCGCGGCCATCGGCGTAGTCGTGGGCGAAGCCGGCATAGCCGATGCGACCGAGAAAGGGCGGGACGCCGGGCAGGCCGTCAACGGCTTCGTAGAGCCGGGCTTCGTGGCCGACCATACGCCGTCCGAGCCAGGCCATCGGCAGGCCGAGGAGCGGTGCGTGGCGGCCGAACTTGATAACGGCTTGTCCGGCAGGGTCGGAGTAGAGGCCGGTGGCGGCGAAGAAATCGTGCTTGAAGGTGCGGACGAGACGGAAGGTCCGGGCGCCGACTGTCACCTCGGCCGGGAGCGAGGCGTCACCGAGGGCGAAGAGCCAGCCGGGCGGCCTGCGTCGGCCGACGGCCGGTGCGGCGTGTTCAGGGCTCGAGGTGCGTGCGTCGGACACAAGTTCTGCGGTGGTCACGTCGGCTTGATTTGCTTGCGCTGCGCGACACGTTGTTCGCACGACGCGGCGTCATCGTTACCGAGCCAGCGATCCCAGGCCGAGTGGTCGGCGATGTCGACGCCGTCGCTGATCGCCTGGTCGTGGAGAAACCGCTGCAACTCGATGAGAAAGTGGGTGTCGAGGAGGTCGGGGTGCTGGCCGAGGTGGCGGTGCAGCACGCGGAAGACGAGCTTCAGTTCATTAAGGTCGTGCGAAGCGATGACCGATTCGCCGCGATGCTGGAAACTCATGCCGCTGCTCCGATCGGCCGGTCGGCAGTTGCGACCGGCGGGTGGTTACATGATAGTGGCAGGCGTCGGCGGTTGAAACCCGATGACACAGGAAGGACGCGCATGAGTCGCTACGCCGGGGATTTTCAGGGTACGTGCAAGCGTTGCGAAGAGTACGTCGAGTTCGCGCTCGGCGTCAGTCCCGGCAACGACCCGGTGGCGATGCACTTCGGGCCGGGCGGGCCGACGCCGGTGGATGTCGATCAGCTTGAGCTGGGGTTGATGGTCGAGGACGAGATCGATGTGCGGTTTCAGTACGTCTGTCCGTTGTGCGGCAAGGCGTCCGCGGGACGGGCGACGTGCAAGCTGATCGGGCCGCGGCCGTCGGGGGACAGCTTCTAGCGGCAATTCCGCCGCCGTGTTCGGGATCGCGCGAGCATCATCAGGGTCAGCGTCCCAAGGAGGGCTTCGGGCGCCGCGGCGCCGAATAGGCCGCAGGTTCCGCCTCCTGTGCCGCCACCGCCGCCACCACCTCCGTCGCCGCCGCCTCCATCACCGCCACCACCGCCGCCTCCTCCTCCGGCGACGGTGAGCGTTGCCTTGAAGCTGGTCGCGGAGTTGCAGGGGTTCGAGACGACGACGTCGTACTGGCCGGCGTCGGCTGCGGCCACGGGGTTGATGATCAAGTTGGGCGTGGTTGCGCCGGCGATGGGCGAGTCATTCTTTCGCCACTGGTAGAGCAGGGGCGTGGAGCCGGAGGCGGTGACGCGGAAGGTCGCGGCGTCGCCGGCGGAGAGACTCAGGTCGGTGGGCTGGGCGGTGATAGCCGGGGGATTATTAACGGCGAGGGCGACAGTGTTGCTGTTGGCCGAACCGCAATTTCCCGTGACGACGCACTGGTAGTTTGCTCCGACGTCGGACGGCGCGACAGGGTTGATGGTCAGCGTCGGCGAAGTGGCGCCGCTGATCGAGCCACCGTTGACCAGGTTGTTACCGCCGCGCCGCCACTGGAATTGCAGGTTGGGGCCGTTGGCGGCGACACTGAACGAGACGGAGCCGCCGGCGCAGGCGGTTTGATTCAAGGGCTGGGTTGAGATCGTGGGATTGCCGGAGACGGTCACGACCGCGGGCTGACTCATCGCCTCGAAGGCGGGATTGCAGCTTCCGCTGCGGACGCGGCAGGTGTAGGTGCCTGCGTCACCGGCGACCGATGATGCGCGCGTGTACGTCGCCGCAGTCGAGGGCGATGGGGCATTTACGCCGTTCTTGAGCCACTGGTAGCTGAGGGCCGGACCGGTGGCTTCGATCGCGAGGGTGAACGGCTGGCCGATGCAGACGGCCGCGCCGGCGGGCTGAGACGTGATGGCGGGGGTCTGGGCGATACTTAGAGTCACAGGCACGCTCGTCTGGCTGCCGCACGAGGTACTAACGAGGCAGTCGTACACGCCGGCATCCAGCGGGCCGAGGGCGGAGATTTGCAGATTCGTTGACGAGGCGTTGGCGATCGTTGACCCATGGCCGGTCGGTCCATTCGCGAGATTGGAACCGTCCTTCCGCCACTGATACGTACCGCCCGTGGCGAACACGGTCCATGTCACACTGCTGCCCGGACATTTGGTTTGTGCCGGCGGCTGCGGTTGCGTGTTGATTCCCGCGTTACTGACGGTTACGACCGACGCGGCGCTCGTTACCGAACCGCACGCGTTTGTGACGACGCACGTGTAAGTACCCCCATCGTTTTGGACGACACCTGACCGCGTGTATGTCGCTTGATTAGAAACTCCTGCTGCGTTGCTTGTCCCCTTCTTCCACTGGTACGTGAACGGCTCGGTCCCGGACGCGGCAACGGAGAGGGTCAGGGTTTCGCCGGAGCAGAGACCAACCGATGGGGTTGGCTGACTGGTGATGGCGACGGTGGCGCATTCACCGCGGAAGACGTTTGCTCCGGTGGCATTCTGCTCGAACAGAGGCGGGACGATGGTGTCAAGTTCGTCGGAGATCGACTCGTAGGCGACCAGGTAATGACTGGCGGAACCGCCCACGGCTGGAATGGCGCAGTCGAATGGCTGGCGCGTGCCGACCGGAATCGTCGCGCTGACGCGGAGTGTGGCGCGCTGGCCGGCGCCCGTCTCGTCGAGGATGCCGTCGTTGTCGGCGTCTCGATCGTGGACGTAAATGTCAGCGCGAGGTTCGGCGGGCGGAGCGCCGAGATTTGTCGAGTTGGCCCGAAATGCGACGAAGCGTCCGGTGGGTGAAAAGACGACGCGCTCGCGTCCGTCGCCAAGGCCCACCGCGTTGTTGCCGTATTGGCCCGTTAGCGGATTGATGCTGACGACGCGATTGGGGTTCGCTGCGGCCGCATCGTTGTATTCGCCGCCAGCGCCCGGTGCTCCGCGGTCCCGAACGTAGGCCTGGCGGCTCTGAGGAACGGGAAGGGCAGGCGCTAACAGGTTGTCGGCCGCGCTGAAGAACCCGAGGAAACGTCCCTCGGACGACATCGTCACGCCGAAGCTCGATCCGTGCGATTCGACGCCCGATGCGCCGACGCTCACACGCGTCGTGGTGTTCGCAACGCGATCGCGAACGAACACGTCGTCAAACCCGTTGGTATCAGCACCGACGAGGTTGGTTGCGCCGCTGACGTATGCAACGAAGCGGCCACTGTCGGTCAGGGCGCTGCCTCCGCTGCCGGCGCTTCCGACAGCGCCGGCGGGGCCGGTGGCGCGGCTCATGAGCGACGTCGACGTCAGGCCGACCTGGTCGAAGATCGTGTTGTTGTCGGTGTCACGATCGTGAAGGAAGACTTGCTGGAAGCCACCGGTTGGGTCGGCGGTCAGATTAGTCGCGACGCTCTCGTATGAGACGTAGCGACCGGTGTTGGAAAGTGCCGGCAGTGCGCTGTGAGCGTCCCCGGCGTTTGAGCCGGACTTTGAGATCAGCACGGTTGGTCCGGACGGGAGCTTTCGGGCGAAGACCTGGCGGAATCCGCCGGTGGATTCCGCGGTCAGGTTGGTCGCAGCTGAGACGAAGGCGACGTGCTGGCCGTCACCGGAGATTGTCGGAGCGTAGCACGTCGCGTTGGCGGCGTTGCCGTCCGTTCCCAGTGACACAAGCGTCGTCGTGCCGGCGGCAATGTTTCGAACATAGACGTCGGCCGTCGAGTTGGTGTCCTGGGCCGCGAGCGGGGTGCGAGTGACGAAGACGACCAGGTTTCCGTCGCGCGAGATAGCGTGCCGCGGCCAGGTGTCTTCGGATGGGACTTCCTGGTTGGCCGGCGGGAGTCCGACGGGCGCGCCGGGCAGGCCGTTGGTGAGACTGGCGCGGACGATCGTGCTTTGGGCGGCCGCAGGCGAGGCGAGCGCGACGAAAACGGCGAGCGCTACGGCGACGCCGAGCGGCGTCCACCGATCTGCGCGAGGCGAGAATTCACAGGGTGATTCCTGATGCTTCCTTCCGCAATTCATGATGCCGAGTCTTCCCTCCGGCAGTAGGTTGAAATCGCCGGTGATTGACCTTCCCCCGATTGGTCCACCGGCGATGCACTTCGGCGAGGCAGTCCAATATTCTATCCGCAAAACGGCGGCCTGACGACCCTCGAATTCACCGATTCCGGACGTTGTGCGACAGCACCCACGCGCGGTTAGCATGGCGGCGTGGCCACGGTTTATCGAAGCCCATTTCGTGTGCGACTGGATGACGTGGATTATGCGCGCGTGCTTTACTTCGCCCGGTATATCCATTTCTGCATGGTGGGACTGGAAGATTTCTTTCGCGAAGGGTTGAAACTCCCATGGGATACGATGCTCGACGAGCACCATCTCGTGATGCCGACGGTCAATGTGCAGATCGACTACCACGCACCTCTGAAATTCGGCGATGAGGGTGAGATCGCGATTTGCGTCGGGCACCTTGGGAATAAGAGCGTTCGGTTCGACTACCAGATGATCAAGCTGCCGGAGCGGCGCGTCGTGTCGGATGCGCGGCATTCTTGTGCGTTTGCCGATACGCGGACATGGGAGACACGGCCGATTCCGCCGGAATACCGGGCGGCGTTTGAGCGATTCCGGGTCGAAAAAACAGAGATGTAGGCATGCGGCGGCGCGGGTATGCTGCCGGTCTTACCCAGCACAGGAGAACAGCGATGTTGAGAAACCGATTGATTGCGTGTGCGGCCGTCACGATTGCGCTGATCGCCGCCGGATGCGAGAAGAAGGAAGAGCCGCCGAAGAACGCGCTGCAGAAGGCAGCGGACCAGACGGCGGCGGCGATCGGCCAGGCGGGCGACGCGGGCGTGATGACGATCCTGGTTGCGGCCGATGAGTTCGACGGGAAGGGCGACAAGACGATTTCGAAGTGCCCGGGCTGCAAGCTGCAGATGGATGGCAAGCCGGCGAACACGATCGTCTACGAACAGTACACAATCTATTTCTGCTCGCCGGGCTGCAAGGACGAGTTCAACAAGGATGTGAAGAAGTCGGTCCTGGCGATGAACGTGCCGAAGAAGTAAGCGGCGGTTTTCGACCTTGGGATCGGGATGCCGTTTCGCCGGTCGGCGGCCGGGGTCTGCTTTGCGCTGCGGGAGGCTGAGATGAATACGCGACAGAGTGTGCAGGCGGTGATCGACGGGATTCTTGGCGGGCGACTGCTGGCGACGTTTGACGCGTGGTACGCGGATCATGTCGTTATGAGTGAGAACGGGGCGAACGAGCGGGTTGGCAAGGCGCTGAACCGCAAGTACGAGGAGAACTTCGTTAACTCGGTGGAATTTCACGGCGCGAAGGTCGGGGCGGTGATCGTCGATGGGGATCGGGCGGCGGTGGAGTGGACGTTTGAGTTCACGCCGAAGGGCGGCCAGCGGATGGTGCAGAAGCAGGTGGCCGTGCAGACTTGGAAGGACGGTAAGGTGGTCCGCGAGGATTTTTACCACGGCTAGACGCGAGCGCGAGTCAGCCGGCCTGGATCGCGCCGCCGACGCGATTTTCCAGTCGACGCATCACCAACATCAAGAGTCCGCCCAAAATCCCGAAGCCGGCCATGCCGTAAAGCCACGCATTCCAGCCATATCTGTCGATCAGGGCGCCGAGGCCGACGCCGGCAATGCCCGCGCCGATGTACTGCCATGAGTCGATCACTCCGGCGGCGAATCCGGCCATCTTACGGCCGCCGATGTCCATCGCCGCGGCGGTTCCGAGGATCGAATGGGTAGCGTTACAGGTAAATGAGATCAGGATCAGGACGGTGCAGACGCCGGTCCGGGACGTGACCTGCGCGCCAATGAGAATGATGATCGTTTCGATGAAGTAGAGAAACGCCGCGACGGTCGCGCGGCGGCCTTTGAAGACGAGGTCGGAGACGTAGCCGGAGGCGAGCGAGCCGAGCGTCGCGACGAGCGGGATCATGAAGGCGGTCCACTGGAACGCGGCGGACTTGAGGGAGACGTGCTGGGCTTCCTGAAAGTACTTGGGGAACCAATCGTCGACGCCGTAGCGGACAACGCCGGTGCAAAAGTAAGCCCAGGCCGTCAGCCAGACGAACTTGTTGCCGAGAATGGTTCGAAAGACAACGGAGAGCGGTATCGGCGTTGAATCGTCGCGTTCGTGGGCTTCGAGGGGGACGGCGTCGTGGAACCCGGCCTGTTCGGGGGTATTCGCGGTGAAGAGCAACATGAGCGTGGTGATGACGACGCAGATTCCGGCGGGAACGAAGAAGACGAGCTGCCATTGGCCCGCAGCGACGTGATGGTTGAGGAACATGAATCCGCCGAGCAACGCCGGGCTCAGCCAGTTATTGACGAAGCGGCCGACATTAATCATGAAACCGAAGATGCCGGCGAAGCGGCCGCGCTCGGCACGCGCGAACCAAGCGGCGTTCATCTTGACCATGCCGGGCGCGCCGAAGGCCTGCAAATATCCGTCGATGGCACGCAGGCAGATGAACCAGCCGAGGACGCCGTACATCGGGCCCATCAGGTTCTTGTATGCGCCGAGGCCGAACACAACGTTGAGGGCGGCGGTGCCGTAGCCACCGATGGCCATCGAGAGCCGGCCGCCGAGCCGGTCGGCGAGCAGGCCGTTCCAGAACTGGCCGATGGCGTAAGACCAGTTTCGGGCGGACTGGATCATGCCGTATTGCTGGTTGGAGAAGCCGAAGGTGTCGCAGAAGATCTTGCTGGCGATGGAGATGTTGTAGCGGTTGAGATAGTAGGAGGCGTAGTTGATGCCGACGAGGAACCAGTTGCGTCCGCGGCGGAGGCGGAAGCCCGGCGGATGCGGACCCGCACCTGTCGATGCTGTGTGCGGAAGTGGTTCAGGTTGATTCATCGTTTGGCGCTGCTCGATTGCGACTCCGGACCGCCCGGACACGGGAACGCGGGAATGTAACCGATGGCGCGCGGCGTGGAAAAGGCGGCGACGCGATTCTTCATATCCGCGCGGGGCGTCCTTAGAATCGCGACCGATGAGTCTGACGGTTTCGCGACTGACGTTGTGGCGGCTTGAGATTCCGATGCGGCAGAAGTTCCGGCACGCGGCGTCGGAGCGGGCGGTGGCGCAGCCGCTTATTGTGCAGGCGGAGCTGTCGAACGGGTCGGTCGGGTACGGCGAGACGCACCCGCGGCCGTACGTCAGCGGAGAAACGCTCGAATCGGCCGAGGCGGACATTCGGGATGAGATGGTCCCGCGGCTCGTAAAGCTGCGGGCGGACAATTTTCCCGAGGCGTTGGAATCGATCGACGGGTTGCCCAGTGTCGATATGGCAGGGCGGGCCTGCACGGCTGCGCGGGCGGCGGTGGAGCTGGCGCTGCTGGATGCGTTCTCGCGCGGATTCGGGCGGTCTTTGGAGGAAGCCGGGGGGTGGCTTGGGTTGCCGGCGATCGGCTCGCCGGGGAGTCTCACGAGCATACGCTACAGTGGTGTCGTGGGGGGCGAGTCGCGTCGCGACGTCGCATGGTCGATCCGAAAGATGCGCTGCATCCGGCTGCGGGACTTCAAGCTGAAGGTCGGCGACGACGGCGACGATGCCCGGGTGCGGGAGGCGGTTCGTGTGCTGGGTCGCTCGCTACGGGCGGGGCGGACATCGCTACGGCTCGATGCCAATGGCGGGTGGACGATCGATGCCGCACGGGCACGGCTGGCCGCATGGGCGGGCTTGCCGATTGCCTGCGTCGAGCAGCCGCTGGCGAAGGGCCAGGAGGACGCGTGGTATCAGTTACTCGGCGCGAGTCGGATCGGGCTGATGGCCGACGAATCGCTGGTGACGATGGACGATGCGGAGACATTGCTGCGGCATCGGGCGGCGACGTGGTTCAACATTCGAATCAGCAAGAATGGCGGGCTCCTGCCGGCGCTGAGACTCGCCGGACTTGCACATCGACGCGGCCTCAGCGTGCAGCTCGGGTGCATGGTGGGCGAGACCAGCATTCTTTCTGCGGCCGGGCGGTGGTTTCTGCGGCTTGTTCCCGGCGTGCGATTCGCGGAGGGGAGTTTCGGCGGGTTCCTCTTGCGGGGTGATGTTGTGCGCCGGCCGGTGCGGTTTCGACTGGGCGGGCGGGCGGACGCGCTCGATGGGCCGGGATTGGGCGTGGAGGTAGATCCCGAGTTGCTGCGGCGGCACAGCGTGCGGAAGCCCGTCCAGATCGGACTGTAGGCCGTGCGCGGCGGGGCGATTTGCTTGCGTTTTGTCGATCGGCCGATAAGGTAATGTCCGGGTTTCGGACGCTGGCGCGGCGCGCGGGCGTCCGGTATGTTTGCCTCGCGGATTCGTTTGGAGTTTGCATCGGACATGGCGAGTACTCCAGCCGTTGTCGCACTTCCCGGGGAGTTTGACCACCGCCACGGCTTGGGCGTGACGGAGCGGAATTTCTGGAAGGCCGTGTTGCTGACGATCGTCATTGCGACGGTCTTCATGGCCGGCTACTGGGTCGAGCGAAACGTCTTTAAGCGCGGGCACGATGTTCGCTATCTCGCCGGGGGGACCGAGGCGGCGATGCGGTACATCACGATTCCGCACATCATCATCGGCTTCCTGTTCATGGTTTCGTCGCGGAGCAACCAGACGCCGGCCAAGCGGGCGTGGATCGTGGGCCTGCTCGCACTCGGGGTTGTGCTAAGCGTTTTCTACTATCTTCAAGGCGGCAAGGAGAACAAGCTCGTCTACGGATCGGTCTATCTCTATTTCCTGATTCACGAGCTGCGCGACGAGGGAATGTTCTACGTCGTGCTCGGTGACGCGCCGCACATCAAGGACAAGAAGCGGTTCAAGCAGTTTACGCGGGCGCTGGTGGCACTGACTCTGCTGGCGGTGGTGGCGATCGGGTGGTCGGGCGTGCCGTTCGGTCTCTATCCGCGCGGCTATCAGCCGGTCGATCCGGCGCGATCGGTGGCGTTCAAGTGCGTTCTTTCGCTCGGGCCGATCGTGGCGTGGTTCGTCGCGGCACGGCTGACGCTGCAGTACTTCGCCCGGGGTCTGCCGGGCGGGGTGCCGGCGCTGATGCGGATGCACGCGCCACTGATCCGGCTGATGGCGGGGTCGGCGGGCGTGCTTGGGCTGTCGATGCTCATTACGCAGCGGGCGTATTGCCTGATTCTGTTCCATGTCACGTCGTGGTACATCTTTGCGTGTTACCAATACGCGAGGACGCAGCCAAAGGTTGCGCCGAAGAGCTGGTGGCTGTGGATGCGGACGACGTTGCCGGGGTTCCGCGTGCTGCACATCGGGATGGTCGTCGTGCTGATGGCGATCGGGGCGGTGTGGGTGTTTAAGTTTGGCAAGGCGCCGTCGATGAACTGGCTGCTGGCGCCGGATGCGTTTCTGTACTGGACGATTATGCACATCACGGTCAGCTTTGTGCCGCGCTAGGCGCGGGTGCTCATCGATTTGCCGCGATTTGCTGCAAGGCGAGTCTCAGTCGCACATGCCGTTGCAATGCTCGAATGTATTCGATCTGGCGCGGGCTGCCTTTGATCCGCATCAGCGCAATAAGTGACGCGCGGTCCGAGGCGGGCCAGCGCGCCAGTCCGTTGATCTGGGTGACCAGCGGGCAGAGATTTTCAAAAGCTTCGCGTTCGGCCGCGGACCACGCCCTTGTGGCGCGAACTCCCAATCGGCCGGCGACGACCGAGGGCCAACGGGACGATGTCTGCGGACTGACGCGGGCCAAAGCGCGAGTGACGGCCTGCCCCAGTCGGTGGAGATTGGGCGTCTGGTCGTGACGACCTCCCGTTCCGTCCACATCGACTGATAGCTTGGCCCGCGCAAGCCGCCGCAGAACGGCCGGCGGCGTGCGATAGCGGCGACCGGCGGCGATTCGGCCGGCCTCGGCGTCGGCTCGTACACGCAGGCGATGATCGACGGGGCGGAAGCCGAGTCGATAGTAGAACCAGAAAGCTCCGGACTGAATGCCCTCGGTGTTATCGGCGCCAAACTGGAAGGGGTCTACAAGGAAGCGTTGGGCGCCAAAGCGGTGGTGATAAACGCGCATGATTTGTGCGAAGGCGTAGGCCGATTCGCCGCCGCGAAACGTGTCGAAGATGTTGATGCCGATTTCGCTGCGGTCGAAGTAGAGCCACCCGCCACCGTAGCCGATGGGCACGCGGTTTCGGGCGAGGACGAAGCCAACGAAGCTCTCGACCGGGAGGCGGCGCGACGGGACGGCTCCGAAGAGCGCGACGTCGATGCCGCGTTCCAGAGAATAGAGCGCGACGTCGGAGGGGTTCGCATACGTGACGGCGTCGGTCTCGCGCTCGCGGACGAAAAGCGTCGCACGGGCCGTGTCGATCAGCGCGCGGGCGGCGACCGTGGTGAGCCGGCGGGGTGGAGGCAGGGGGCGGGCGATCAGATCGGGCAAGTGGATGGCTCGTACTGGCGGTTCCACCTGGTAGTGGATCGCGCGCGGCGAGAAACGGGCCCAGGTCCGCGACAAGTCACCCCGGAGGAGCCACCGCAGGGGAATCTCGGCGGTCTCAAAGACACGGTCTCGAACGTCGGCGGAGGCGATGCGGTGCGCAAGGCGATCGAGCAGCCAGCGCAGTTGCAATCGATGGTTTCTGCCGGCGGCGGCGGCCAGCCAGTCGCGCGTCGACAGTGCATCGGTCAGGAATCCGTCGCGCTCGATGGGGGACATCAGCAGCGGAAGCACGTCGTCGAGGCCGTCGCCGGCTGAACCGTCGTTCCAGGCGATGTCGACGTCGCGGCCGACGCGGCGTTCGAGCCAGTCAATTGCGTCGGTGGAGAGACTCACGACGCTCTGCGTGTTCGCGATGCCGCTGTCGTCGTATGCGGATGCGTGTCTTCGGGCGAGCGTCGTGAGCCGCCGAAGTTGGGCTTGAATCGTGCGGAGGACGCGCGGGGTGTCGGGATAGGCGGCGTGAAAGAGCAGCAGTTCGTGGTAGCGCGTCCAATCGGCCGGATCGGCGGTCGACCGGGTCGACATGCGGCGAAGAAGTTGCAGGCGGCGCCGCGCGATCGAACGACCGAAGCGCGTTCGAATCGCGTCAAGTTGGTTCAATATCGTTGTGACACCCGGACGCATCTGATCGGCGAGCGAGTCTACCGCGTCGCAGCGGTCGTGCAATTCGTATCTGACTGCTAGAATCCAATCCGCGAGAGGAGGCGTTTCATGGCAGAACAAACACGTGTTGAAAAAGATTCGATGGGACCGATGACCGTACCGGGGCATGCGCTCTGGGGGGCGTCGACGCAGCGCGCGGTTGAGAATTTTCCGGTCTCCGGACACCGCATGGGGCGGCGATTCATCCGGGCGATGGGGCTGATAAAGCAATGCGCGGCGGAGGTCAATCGCGAGTTTGACCTGCTGCCGGAGAAGATCGCGACGCTGATCGGCCAGGCGGCGCAGGAAGTGATCGACGGCAAGCTCGATGAGCATTTTCTGGTCGATGTGTTCCAGACGGGGTCGGGCACGTCGAGCAACATGAATGTCAACGAAGTGATCGCAAATCGGGCGATCCAGCTTGCGGGCGGGCAGGTCGGAAGCAAGACGCCGGTGCATCCGAACGATCACGTCAACATGGAGCAATCGTCGAACGATGTCATACCGACGGCCATTCACGTGGCGGTCTGCGAGGCCCTTCATCACGAGATGATTCCGGCGATGCGACGGCTGCACCAGGAGCTTGGCCGAAAGGCGAATGCGTTTGACAAGATCGTGAAGATCGGGCGGACGCATTTGCAGGACGCGACACCGATCCGGCTCGGGCAGGAATTCTCGGGGTACGCGGCCCAGGCGGCGCTCGGCGAGATGCGGGCGACGAAGGCGATCCGGGCGCTGCGCGAGCTGCCGATCGGCGGGACGGCGGTCGGGACCGGAATTAACTCGCACCCGGAGTTCGGCAAGCGAATGGCCGCGGCGATCGCGAAGAAAACCGGCCTTGAGTTCGTCGAGGCGGCCAACCACTTCGAGGCCCAGGCGGCGAAGGACGCGGTGGTCGAGGCGAGCGGGCTGGTGCGGACGATCGCGGTGAGCTTGACCAAGATCGCGAATGACATCCGCTGGCTCGGGAGCGGGCCGCGGTGCGGCATCGGCGAGATTCGCATCCCGGAGACGCAGCCGGGCAGTTCGATCATGCCGGGGAAGGTCAATCCCGTCATGTGCGAGATGGTGATGCAGGCGTCGGCGCTGGCGATCGGAGCGGACGCGACCGTGGCGTTTGCGGGAGCGACGCTGGGGAACTTCGACCTGCACGTAGGCATGCCCGTGATGGCCAACGCGCTGCTCGAGGCGATCCGCATTTTGTCGAAGGCGGTGTCGGTGTTTGCGGAGCGGTGCGTGGCGGGAATTGAGGCGGACGAGAAGCACTGTTCGGAGATGGTCGAGCGGAGTCTGGCGATGTGCACGAGTCTCGCGCCGGCGATCGGCTACGACAAGGCGGCGGAGATCGCCAAGACGGCGCACAAGAGCGGCAAAACGGTGCGGCAGATCTGCATGGAGCAGAACGTGCTGCCGGCGGACAAGTTGAACAAGCTGCTCGATCCGATGTCGATGACGATGCCGAGCAAGGAGAACATCGGGTCGGGGGGCGGCTGAGGACTTCGTCGCGAAGCGTGCACGATCAGTTCGATGGCGCGACCGTGGCGGGGACGCCTTCGCGCGTGCCTTCGCCGGTGATGCGCTCGGCGCGGGGGATTGACTGCTCTTCTTCGGTCGACGGGTGGCGGAGCTTGGGGAGATTGCGGTTGACGCAACTGCGGACGTGCTCCACGGCGTCATCAATGTCGTCGGTGACGTGGAAGAGGTCGAGATCGGTGGGCGAAATCGTTTCGTAGCGGCCCAGCAGGGTCCTGCGCATGACATCGATCAGCGGGTTCCAGAACTCGCTGTCGAACAGCACCACGGGGTACTCGGGAATCTTGTGGGTCTGGATGAGCGTCATCGACTCGAAGAATTCGTCAAACGTGCCGAACCCGCCGGGAAAGCAGACCAGACCGAGCGAGTATTTCACGAACATGACCTTGCGGCAGAAGAAGTAGCGGAACTCCATGCGGTGCGTCTGGTAGGGGTTAGCCGTCTGCTCAAACGGCAGGGTGATATTCAGGCCGACGCTGGTTCCCTTGGCCTCGAACGCTCCACGGTTGGCGGCCTCCATGATGCCCGGACCGCCGCCGGTGATGACGGCGAAGCCGCGCTCGACGAGCCGACGGCCCATCGCCCGGGCGTTCTGGTAGATCGGACTGTCCGGTGGCGTCCGCGCGGAGCCGAAGACGCAGACGGCCTCGCCGATGTTGCTGAGCAGTTCAAAGCCCTCGACGAACTCGGCCATGATTCGGAAGACGCGCCAGGTCTCGTCGGATGGGTTGCGATAGAGGGGACCGTTGGACATGAGAAGCTCCTGCTGCGTTCATCGCCCGCCGCTCGGGCGTTCGTCGATTGTACTCTGGACTTGGCTCGGGATTGGTCTAAGGTGACGGGCATGCGAAACTGGTCGATCCGGCCGAACCCTGACGTACCGTTTGAGATTCGATATCAGGACACGGACCTGCTGGTGGTCGAGAAGCCGGCCGGCGTCGTGACCGAGCCGGGCAAGGGACACCTTAACGACAGTCTGCTGAACGGGCTGTTTGCGCAGTTCGCGGCCGAATTGCAGAATATGGGCGAGGCGCGGGACTGGGGGTTGCTGCACCGGCTCGATAAGGACACGAGCGGATTGTTGCTCGTGGGTTTGCGGGTGCGAGCCTATGACGCGTTGCGAGCGGCGTTCGAGGCGCGGCAGATCAAGAAAGTGTACTGGGCGATCGTGATGGGCGAGCCGAAGCCGCGGCAGGCGGTCATTCAAAAGCCGATTGCCGAGGTCGTGGGGGTTCGGAAGCGGGCGGCCATTCGTCGCGAAGGGCAGCCCGCGATTACGGCGTACAAGGTTCTTGTGAGCGGGGATCGGGCGAGTTTGATTGAAGCGCGGCCGGCAACCGGGCGGCTGCATCAGATCCGCATCCATATGGCCGAAGCGGGATGTCCGGTGCTGGGCGACGAGGTGTACGGGCGTGAAGCCCGTGCGATCCGGGTGCCGCGACTGTGCCTGCACGCCGCCAAGCTATCGTTCGTTCACCCAAGCACGCAGCGTCGCATGGAGGTAACCAGCCCTTGGCCGGCCGACCTGAATGCGACGCTGCGGCGTCTGGGTATGCAAGCTCCGGTTCCCTAGCCGCACTGGCGCGGCGTGCGGACGTCACTCGTCCGCGTCGGAAGGTCGGACCGCCTGCGTCCGGCCCTTTCCCCTAGTTCGCGGCGGACTGCGAGGCGACAGCCCGCCGTGAGAAACTTGAGCGCCCTGAATGGATCCGCACGTCAGGCGGCGAGGAAGCCGTCCTCGAGAGCCGTCTTGAGCTTGGCCAGGGCGCGATTCTGAATCTGGCGGACGCGTTCCTTCGTCACGCCGATGATGGTTCCAACTTCTTCGAGCGTCTTGGGCGCGGCCGGCGTGTCGCTGTCGACCCGGGCCATCAGGGCAAAGCGCTCGATGATGACGGTTCGCTCGACGTCGTTGAGGGCCGCGAGGTTGCGATCCATGATGCTGCGAAGCTCATAGACGCAATCCGACTCGGCCGCGACGCGGCAGTGCTCAAGGTAGTCGCTCTTCTCGAGCGTGGGGTCGAACTCGGTCGGAAAGTGGCCGCGGTAGCGGCTGGTTCGCATGGCGACGCGCGAGAAGCTCTTGATGATGGCGCGGCACGAATAGGTGCTGAACTTGAATCCGCGCGAACAATCGAACTTCTCGACGCTGCGGAGAAGGGCCATGTTGCCCTCGCTGATCAGCTCGGCGTAGTCGACCATGCCGAGGCGGGCCCGCTTGGCCATGGCCAGGACGAGCGGCATGTTGGCCTGGACGATGAGCGTCTTGGCGGCCTCGGCCCGCTCGAACCAGAGGATCATCTCGAGGGCCGACTTTTTCGACGGCCGGCGGCCGCAGGCGCGGAGGATCCGAGCCACGCGCGAGCGGGCATAGTTGAGCCGCAGAAAGACGCGCTGCTCCTCGGCGGACGTCAGGACGGCGGCTTTGACGCGCGACTGGCGGTCGAAGTCGTCGAAGACGATGTTGCACCAGCGGCGCGTCATGAGGGAATCGCGCTCGATATTGGCGAACAGCGTCTTCTCCGTCACGGCCTTGCGGAAGGACGGATGATCGACGAAGCCGCTTGGCTCGGAATAGATTCGGTTGAGCAGGTCCTGCTGGGCATTGGTCAGGCCGGCGACTCGCACCGGGCGGACCGAAGGGGTGGCAACGACGGGGCTCTCATCGGAACCGACGTCAGCAACAGCTCTCATCTCTCCATGCTCCCGTGGCCTCCATTGGGCCACTGCGGCAGGCGATCGGTTGCGTCCGATTCGGAAGAGCGTGCAAAGTGTGCGTCCTGAGGCGAGACGCATACCCCGTCGACGCGACCAGCCTGAACAGCCGCATCGACATGCCGAGCCCATCGCGGGGCCGCAGCACCACGAGACCGAATCTGCGGGAGAGCCGTTAGTTGTGGAGGGACGCTACTGCAAACAACTGAACTACTGCCACGCAAAATATAGCACGGGTTCGCGGGTCGGCAACTTTTTGAACTAAAGAATTTCGGGAGCGGTTCGGGGCACTCTGACGGGGCTCTTATAAGACCGCGAGGATTAACTATTTATGATGCGCGACAAGCGCTTGTTGCGGTGGAATTCACTACTTACGTGCGTTTGTCGCGAATTGGACCGCACCCAAGTGTCCATAAGTCGGAGGCGTATTTCTGTAGCAGTTCGTCGGTTTTTTGCGACAGATCGGCGGGGAGTTCGGCGCGGGTGAAACGCGTGCCGGTCGTCGACTCAAATGCGGACGTTAGGCGGGCGGCGGCGTCTTCGAAGTCGGCGGGACCACCGAGCGCGGACCAGGTGGCGCAGGGCTGTTGCGGATAGCGACTATCGAGAATGAGGGAGCCGTGTTGGAGGACGGCTTTTCGGGTGCGACGCTGGGCGCTGCCGGCCAGCTTGGCGAAGCCGGACGGGTCGCGGGAGTCGGGGACGACGACGTCGAGCTCATGGCGGCGTGCGAAGCAGAAGAACGGACCGGAGCGGTGCGTCTGGTGCGACGTGGCGGGGTCGGCACAAGAGCCGGGTGCGCCGCATGGACCCGCGAGGCGGGCGGGGGAACCGACCGCGGTAAGGATTGCGGCATGGGCGACGCGATAAAGGTTGGTGGCGTTCGGCGCGAGCCAGGGGTGATCGACCGGAACTGTCAGCGAGTAGGTCAGTTCGAGGTCGTGAAGGATGGCGCCGCCGCCGGTTGTTCGACGGACGAGGGCGAGGTCGCGGATGGGGGCGGGCTGTTTGCGGAGATCGTCGAGGGATTGGAAGTAGCCGAGCGAGATTGTCGGCGGGTCCCAGGCGTAGAGGCGAAGCGTTGGCGGGTGCGAGCCGTCGCCGACAGCTTGAAGCAATGCCTCGTCGCGGGCCATGTTGAGCTGGCCGGCGGATGGCGGGTCGATCAGAAGCAGCAGTGGGGGAGCGTTCACTTCGTTGCGGGCTTCTCGACGAGCGTGTAGTGGGCGACGAGGTCGTGTTCGATGTCCATTGCCCCCTGGCCCTTGTCCCAGCCGAGGGCGCGGGCCATTTGCTGCACCGCGGCGGTGTCGTCTTTGTCGAACTCGATCACGCGGAAGCCGACATCTTCCCACATTTTCTTCGGAAAGGGGCAGCGGCCGTCGGACCAGGGCTTGTACTTCGGGCCGGGCGGCGTGGGGGCGGGGCAGATGTTGTAGATCAGCACGCGGCCGCCGGGCTTGAGCGAGGCGAAGAGGCCCATGACGAAGCGAAGGTCGGGGCAGCCGAGGTCGATGAGCATGCGCTTGTCGACTTTCTGGGCGGGGTGGAGGTAGCCGTTCTTGAGCGTGTTCTTTGAGATGATGAGGTCGTATCCGTCGCCGACTTTCTTGTAGGCGTCGGCCTCGTTGGGCCAACGGCCGTGGACGAGCGTGACGCGGCCGTCGTGGCCGGAGCGCGACTTCACGGCGCCCTGATCGGACGGGTCGCTGTAGAGCTCGGCGAGGAGCGGGTCGACATCGACGCCGGTCGCGTCGGCGCCGAGCGAGGCGAGCAGGCGGAGGTGGCCGACGGTGCCGTAGCCGTAGTCGAGGATTTTCTTGCCGGCGACGTCAGTGAAGCCGGCCTGGGCGAGGATTTCGAGTGGCCGGGCGTAGGCGAGGGGCGTGCCGTACTTGGTGGTGTAGTAGAGCTGCTCGTCGGCGGCGACGGGCTTGAGCTTGGCGCGCTCGGCGCGCGGCAGGGCGCTGGCTCGTTTCTCGGAGTAGTAGCGCTTGGTGTTCGGGTTGATGTAGAGCGGTCGCTTGGGGATGGCGGGCAGGTCATCGGCGGCGGCGAGGAAGTTTTTCGCCAGGTCGGTGGTGACGAGCGGGGCGACGGCCGTTGCTTCGGCGCGGATGGCGGCTAGGCCGGTCGGTTCGGTGGGCTGACTGGCGGGCGGTGCCGCCATCGCCGACGTCATCAGAATCACCCAGTGGATCGCATGCATGGTTGGTTCCTTTTCCCGGGCCGCCCCCTGCGATTGAAGGCGCCGCAGGTCCATCATCGGCGAACTTATGGGGTGCGTAAATGCTCAACGTACGCTGCGCGGTCGGCTTGCGTTTCAGTGAAGCGTGCCGTTCAATGCTGCGTTTCGATTGATCCTGCAACGAAGGAATCGCTATGCTTTGGAGCAAGTTTTTCATTCCGACGACCAAGGAAGTCCCCAAGGACGCTACGGCCGCGTCGCATCAGCTCATGCTGCGGGCGGGACTGATTCGGCAGTTGATGGCGGGGGTCTATAGCTATCTGCCGCTCGGGTATCGCACGCTGCGGAAGATCGAGGCGATCGTTCGCGAGGAGATGAACCGTGCTGGGGCGATCGAGCTGCATATGCCGTGTTTGCAGCCGCTGGAGCTGTGGGAGGAGACCGGTCGAACCCACGCGATGGGGGATGTATTGCTCCGGCTGGCGGGGTCGAAGGGCGACTGGCGGACACAGACGTGTCTGGGGCCGACGCACGAGGAGAACGTGACGGAGATCGCGCGGGCGTACCTGCAGAGCTACAAGCAACTGCCCGTGAACCTCTACCAGATTCAGACAAAGTTTCGCGGCGAGGCGCGGCCGAAGTCGGGCGTGCTGCGAACGCGCGAGTTCCTGATGAAGGACGCGTACAGCTTTCATCGCGACAAGGCGAGTCTCGATGAGGGCTACCAGGCGATGTACGACGCGTATTGCCGCATCTTCACGCGCTGCGGGCTGCCGTACGTGGCGGTTGAGGCGGAGAGCGGGCCGATCGGCGGCGATGCGTCGCACGAATTCATGGTGCTTACCGACGCGGGCGAGGATGTCGTCGTCCTGAGCGAGAACGGCGATTACGCCGCGAATCTTGAACGGGCGACGGCCGCGCCGCTGGCGGCTTCAACGGCCGAGATGAAGCCGCTCAGCGAAGTGCACACGCCGGGCAAGGGGACGATCGCGGACGTTTGCGGGCTGCTCGGAACCAAGCCGAGTGACATGATCAAGACATTGATCTATGTCGATTTGCGGAAGAACGAGAAGACGGGCGCGTTGATCCAACCGCTGCCGATTGTCGCGCTCGTGCGCGGAGACCATGAGATCAACGAGGCCAAGCTGAATCGCGCGGCCGGGGCGAGACTGGAACTGGCCGGCGAGGGCGTGATTCAGAACCTGACGGGGGCGGCTGTCGGTTTTGCGGGGCCGCAGCGACTGATCGAGAAGGTATCGAAGTTGATCGTCGATCCGGCCGTGGTTGGCATGCGCAACGCGTGCACCGGTGCGAACAAGACGGACTATCACGTTACGAATCTGAATCCGGGGCGCGATTTTCCCGTTTCGGGCGAGAAGGTCCTCGTCGCTGACGTGCGAAACGTGGTCGAGGGTGATTTTTCGCCGAAGGGGAGCGGCTCGCCTTTGCGGCTCAAGACGGCCATCGAGGTCGGGCACGTCTTCAAGCTCGGCACGAAGTACAGCGACTCGCTGAAGGCGACGTTTCTCGACCAGGACGGCAAGCCGAAGCCGTTCATCATGGGCTGTTATGGCATCGGTGTGAATCGCATCCTCGCGGCGGCGATCGAGTCGCATCACGACGAAAACGGCATCAAATGGCCGGCGGCCATCGCGCCATTCGAGGTGCTGATTGTGGCACTCGATCCGCGCGAGGCCGAGGTGATGTCGATCGCGCACAAGCTGCACGACGAGCTGGCGGCGGCGGGCGTCGACGTGCTGCTCGACGACCGCGATGAGCGGGCGGGGTTCAAGTTCAAGGATGCCGACCTGATCGGTGTCCCGGTGCGGATCACCGTGGGGAAGAAGAGTCTGGCGGAGGGGGTCGTTGAATTGAAGCGACGCGATTCTGGAGATGTTCAGAAGCTCGCGCCGGCCGACGCCGGGAAGGCGGCGATCGGCAGCGTAAGGCCGGGGTGATTTCATTCGCGGTCCGCCGCTCGTGTGATACAATATAGTGGGCGGGGAGTGAGGACCGGAATGGCTTTTCGAGCCCGGCTCGCTGCCTTCGTCGGCGGCATCACGGTTTGTTCAATCCTTTCGCCGGTGCGGGCTCTGCCTCCGACACCCGATCACGTCGTCATCGTCATCGAAGAAAACCACTCCGCGAGCGAAATCATCGGCTCGCCGGAAGCACCGTACATGAACTCGCTCGCGGCGGGCGGAGCAAACCTGACACGGTGCTTCGCGCTGACGCATCCCAGTCAGCCGAACTACCTGCAGTTCTTCTCTGGTGCGAATCAAGGCGTCACGGACAACACCGTTTCTGCGCCGGGCGCGCCGTATTCAACGCCCAATCTTGGCGCGGCGATTATCGCCGCCGGCCGAACTTTCGCTGGCTATAGCGAGGATCTGCCGGCGATCGGTTCGACGGTCGTATCCAACCTGGCGTACGCGCGGCGACACAATCCGTGGGTCAATTGGCAGGGGAACCCGCCGGGAGCGTATCAGCTTCCGGCGGCCGTCAATCGGCCATTCTTTTCGCCCGGCGGACAGGCGTTCTACGGTGACACGAACTCTCCCGTCGATTACAGCGCGCTGCCGCATGTGAGCATTGTCGTGCCAAACTTGCTGAACGACATGCACGACGGCACGATCGCCGAGGCCGACGCGTGGCTGGAGAATCACATCAAGCCGTACGCAGATTGGGCGATGCAACACAACAGTCTGCTCGTGGTGACGTGGGATGAGGATGATTCGCTCACGCGAAATCAGATCGCCACGATGCTCTATGGACCGATGATTGTCCCGGGAGCCAACCATTCGACCTGGACGCTGCACAATCTCCAACGCACCATCGAGGACATGTATGGGGCGACACATTCCGGAAGCTCGAACAGTGTTCGGCCGATCGTCGGTGGATTCGTCGGCGACCCGCCCGTTGCGGTCCGGACGTTTCGGCAGGGTCTCGGCGGCTATGCCAGCGCTCACGACAGCTCAATCGAGCAGGCGAACCCGAACAACACGCACGGCAGTGACGGCATCCTGGTGGTGGACGGTTCACCCATGTCGCAGGGCCTCATTCGATTCGACAACGTCATCGGCAACGGCACGAATCAGGTGCCGCGCGGCGTTACGGTCCTCTCGGCGAAACTGCTGATCCTGACGGGCGGCAGCTCGGCGACGAACGACAGCAGCGCCAACACCATGTCAGCATACGCGATGCGAATGAGCTGGTCCGAGACTTCGACGTGGAACAGCATGGTCGGCGGTGTCAGCACCAACGGCGTCGAGGCAGCGGCCACGGCGGACTTCCCCGTGATTCCCAACGTGCTCGATGCGTGGGCGATCTTTGATGTCACGACGACGGTGCAATCGTTCGCGAACGACCCGGCTATGAATTTCGGCTGGTTGGTCCATCCCAGCGGAACCGACGGCTGGCGGTGGCCGTCATCGGAGACTTCGGTTATCGCGAACCGGCCGATGCTGGAAGTCACGTACGATCCGACGTCGTGTCGTGCTGTTTATACGCAGCATCCAGCGAGTCGGCGAGCCAACGTCGGCGAGGCGGTGTCGTTCGCGTGTGCCGCGACGGGCGGAACGCCAATTATATGGCAATGGCGGCGAAATGGAGTCCAGGTCGCGAATGGCGGCAGCGTTTCCGGTGCGACCACGACGAATCTGAAGATCAATCCGGTCGCGCAATCGGATGCGGGCACGTACGACTCGATGGCGACAAACGCCTGCGGGGAGGTCGGAAGCAACCCGGCGACGCTTCTGGTTTGCGTGAGCGGCCCGGGCGGCGACATGAACGGCGACGGTGTTGCGGACGGTGATGACATTTCGCCATTCTGCTCAGCGCTGATCAACGGATCGACGGCGGCGGCGGATGTTTGCGCCGGCGATTTCTCCGCCAACCTTCGGGTGGATTCGACTGATACGCCAGCGTTCATCGGCACACTTCTCGGACTCTAACCGCGGAGTCCGCGGGCTGACGCGGCACCGCGGCCATACCCCTTTTTGTGGACCGATCGCGGCGGTACAACACTGCGCATGCGAGTTGTCACCGTTTCATCGTTTGTCGCGATCGTCGGCTTTGCCATCGGCTGCGGCGCGCCGCAGCGAGTTGATCCCGAAGTCGATCGAATGACGCGGGATGTGAAGTCGGAGAACTGCCAGCGCAGCGTCGAGACGCTCGCAGGATTCGGGACACGGAACACAATGTCCGAAACGACCGGTGAGACCCGCGGGATCGGGGCGGCGCGGCGGTGGATCGAGGCCGAGTTTCGCAAGATTAGCGCCGAATCGGGCGGGCGGCTGGTGGTGGAGACGGATTCGTACGTCCAGCAACCCGACGGCAATCGAATCACAAGACCAACGGAGATCGTCAACGTCGTCGCGACGCTGCCGGGTACGCAGCCGGAGTCGCGCGAGCGCATCTATGTCGTGAGCGGACACTACGACTCGATGTGCAGCGACCCGAAGGACTTCAACTGCGACGCACCGGGTGCGGACGATGACGCGTCGGGCGTGGCGGTCGTCCTTGAATGCGCCCGGGTCATGTCGAGGCACTCCTTTGACGCCACGATTGTGTTCATGGCAGTGGCGGGGGAGGAGCAGGGGTTGCTCGGGTCGAAGCACTGGGCTTCGGTCGCGAAGCAGAACGGCAAGAACATTGCGGGGATGTTCACCAACGACATCGTCGGGGCGAGTCGCGGGCCCAGCGGCACGGATCAGTCGCGCCGCGTTCGGGTCTTTTCGGAGGGCGTTCCGACGTCGCAATCGGCCGAACAGGCGCGGCTGCGGGTGGCGACCGGGAACGAGAGCGACTCGGCCTCGCGGCAGCTTGCGCGATTTGTTGATGAGAGCACTGCGGCATACGTGGCCGGCTTGGATGCGGAGCTGATCTTCCGCCGGGATCGGTATCTCCGCGGCGGCGATCACATTTCGTTTCTCGAACAGGGCTATCCGGCGGTTCGCTTCACCGAGTATGAGGAGAACTTCGACCACCAGCACCAGACGCCGCGGACCGAGGACGGGCGCGAGATGGGCGACTGGCCGAAGTACTGCGACTATGCATACATTGCCAACGTGACACGGGCCAATCTGGCGGCGCTGGCGTCGCTCGCGCGCGGACCGGCCGCACCGAGGAATGCGCGGATCATTACGGCGAAGCTGACGAATCAAACGACGCTGCGCTGGGATAAGAGCGTCGAGCCGGACGTGGTCGGCTACGAGGTCGTCTGGCGCGAGACGACGGCTCCGGATTGGCAGCATTCCAAATCGTTCGGCAACGTGACGGAGGCGACGTTGCCAATTTCCAAGGACAATGCGTTCTTCGGGTTACGGGCCGTGGATGCGTCGGGCCACCGAAGCGTGGTTGCCGCACCGATGCCTGCGCGGGAGTAACGATGTCGAAGCCGCCTGCACCGACGAGCGTGAGTCAGCGACTGATCTGGGCCCTCTGTACGGGCGGGGGCCTGGGGTATGCGCGGTTTGCTCCGGGTACGTGGGGGACGTTACCGGGGTTCCTGCTCGTGCCGCTCGTTGATTCACTTCCAAACGTCTATGTGAAGGCGGTGTTGCTCGCTGCGCTCGGGCTGTTGGCTGTGCCCATCGCCACGTGGGGCGAGAAGTTCTTCCAGACGAAAGATCCGTCGCCGGTCGTTATCGATGAGATCGTCTCGCTGCCACTGACGTGTGCATTTGCGCCGATATCGCTAGCCTATCTTGGCATCGGATTCGTCGTTAATCGCATCATGGACATTCTGAAGCCGCCACCGGCGCGGCAACTTCAAGCCCTGCGAAGCGGCTGGGGTATCGTGATCGACGATATGTTTTCGGGGCTCTATGCCGGAATCGTCTTGCTGTTGATCCACCGCTATCTCAGCGGCTGGATCGTCCAGACGTTTCCGGATTGGATCACGCGGACGCTGAGCTTCAGTTCACTCTAGCGCCCGGCTAGTCGTCTTCGTCTTCCTTGTGCTTCTTGCGTTCCTTCTTCTCCTGCTTGCGCACTTCTTCGAGGACGTACTTGATGGCCTTGCCCTGCTCCTTCAAGCGCTTCTTGCGCGGCAGGTCGCGGAGATCTTCGAAGTCTTCGAACTTGGCGCGGGCGTCGGCTTTCTTCAGGGCTTTGTAGAACTCCTTGACCACCTTTGCATCGGGAGCGTCCTCGTCGACCATGAAGTAGAAGCTCAGGCCGGCGACGTTGTTCTCGATCAAGTTCCTGGATTCGCGGTGATTGATGTGCGGGGAAACCGCTATTACGCCGGCGAAACGATCGGGGTATCGCAGCGCCATCATGCAAGCCAATGTCGCGCCCTGATCGGTGCCGGCCAGGACGATCTCGCGCGTGTCGATGCGATATTCCTGGCAGACTTGCTCAATCGCTGACATGATTTCGTTCACCGAGCGATCGGACGACATATCCCACTCGTAGCGATCCGGGCCCGCGTTCACCGTTCCCTGCGGGGTCAACAGGATGACATCGGCGGTTGATGCGGCGTCCTCCCATTCCTCGGTGCCGATTCGCATGTTCGTGCCCTGCGGATGAAGCGCGACGATCAGCGGCGACTTGAGTTCGCGGTCGAAGTCGGCCGGCAAACTGACATGCCACGGCATGCCGATCGGGATGTTGCCGACCGGGTTGCTGGGCGGGGCCGGAGTGATCGGAATCGTCGGGACTACCGGGTTCTGTGGCCGGACCGGGGCCGGCGTCGGGGTAGGGGGCGGCTGTGGCGTGACGGGGGTCGGTGAGGGGCGTGTTCCGCCCTTCATCCCGGCGATCAGATCGCGGTACTTCGGCTCCTGGCGGATGTTGTTGAGGTCGGAGTCGTTTTCGATCTGCTTCGGGTCGTTGAGTCCCTTGTCGACGGCAAGTTGCAGATACTTCAATGCCTCCTGCCGCTGCCCCAGCCGGGCATGCATGCAGGCGACGTTGTAGTTGGTGATCCACATGTCCGGGGCGATATCGAGCGCTTCCTCCGCCAGATCGAGGGCCTTTTCGTTATTGCCCTTCTGGGCTTCTTCGATGACGCGCTGCGTCAGACGCTGCACTTCTTTCTGGCGGTCCGAGACCGGCTGCACCGAGTCGTCGGGCTGGCGGTCGTCACCGTCGTCGCTGACCGATGCGGGCGCCGCACCGCCGCGCAATCCGGCGACGAGACTCTTGAAGCGCGAATCGTCTCGGATCGTCGCGAGGTCTGGGTCCTTTTCGAACTGGGCGACGTCTCGGTAGCCGGCCTTGGTGGCTTTCTCAAGGTGGTCGATGGCCTCATCCTTCTGGCCAGTGCGAGCGTAGAGGCATCCGACGTTGTAAAGTGTCTCACCGTTGTTCGGTTCGAGCTTGAGGAGCTCTTTGCCGACGTCGAGCGCTTCGCTGTACTTTCCGTCGGAATAGAGGTCGTGCATTTTCGAGGTGAGCTTTTCGATTTTGTCGGTGTCGTCGTCGGCAATCAAAGCGGTCGCAGGGACCGAGACGGCCAGGGCGGCGATCGCCAGTCTGAAGAACAATGTTTTCGTGCTCATGTTCGATCTCCTCTCGCCGAGCAACTGCACCTCGGCGCATCCCAAGTAGAACGAGAATAGCCATTATAACGGCGGAAACCAGCCCGGGGTTCGCCGTACTATAGGCCGCGCACCCGGGGACCTCCGACCCGAAGCGGGTCCGGTGCAGGCGGTAACGCCGCGCTGGATTTACGCTGCCCTAACCGCCCGGTTAAACGCCGTCGGTCGTTCCGGAATCGCGGATATAGAAGTGAATGAGGCCACCGTCGGGAAGGGTGACGGTGGGGGAGTCGAGGCGCTTCCACCCGGTGATCGCACCGGTGTCGATGCGGCGGCGGGCCTCGCTCGCGCAGCGATTGGTGAAGTCGGGGAAGTCGTTCCCGCCGTCCTGGACGAGGAGGACATCCGAACTGTTCAGGGCGTTCGTCGTTGCGGCGTCACAATCGGTGTTGTACGGGATCAATCCATATTGCATCCGCGTGCCGAGACGGGCGGCTGCGTAGGAGAGCGTGTTCTGATTGATGCGAATCGTGTCGCTGAGCATCATGGCGATGGCGGGTCGGTTCGCGGGGATGGGGCAAATCTGCCGGGTGGCCGCGACGATGTCGTCGAGCGGATACCGCGGCGATCGGCGAGCAACACCGCGAATGGTCAGGTCCGGCCCCCAGGCGACCAGCCGGCCGCCGGGTCCGAAGGCGTAGCGCGGCCCGCCGAAGCTGAAGATGGCGAACGCGAATGCAGCTGCTGCCAATTGCGCAGCCAGGAGGAGCAGTGCGAGGGCTCGGATGCGAAGGGCGATCAGTTGAAGCACCGAAAGTTGAAGGAGCGCGAAAGCCGGGAAAACGGGAAGAAGAAACCGCGTCGTCCGATTTCGAACGAGCGTGAACATCAGAACAGACGGCAGCAACCAGGCGAGTGCGATCCAGACCGCGCGCCGTGCGGATGCGGCGGATTCGTGCGATCGCGGCGGCAGGAACAGCAAGACCGGAACAAGGATGACGGTGACGACGAACGCGGCGCCGAAAACGAAGCCCAGCCCGGCGTTCAGGTTCGTGTTCCAGAAGTCGAGCATGGCCTGGATCGAGAGAATCTCCGCGCTTCCGTAGTCCTTGCTGATCTCGCCGATCGACGCCGACTTCATGTAGAACCAGATCGCGGCGCCGTTGACGATGTACCAGTGCAGCGGAATCCAAAGCGCCAGGGCGAGCGCGGCGGCATAGGCCGCACGCCAGCGGACGCCGCGGACCCAGTCGTAGAGCGGGCCGCTGATCGCGAGGATTGCGCCGCACACCAGGCCCAGTGTCAGCCGATCGGAACGTGCTCCGCCAATGACCAGTGCCGGAGCGATGATCGTCAGCGCCGTCGCACGTCCGAGCGCGAAGAAGTCGCCGTGTCGGCGCAACGCCCCGAGAAGTAGAATCAGAACTACGCCGCCGACGTAGACGGGAAATGTGACTTTCATCAGCAGACCGAGTCCGGCGATCAGGCCGGCCGCCAACGCGTGGGCGACGTTCGTGAACGCATCGGACTTGAGGCCGTGATGGACGAATGCGATCGCCATCGCTGTCAGCCAGATCTCGACGAACAACTGTCGAGTCATGTCAGCCGTAAGCGGCATGAGGCAGAAGATCGCCGCGGCTGAGCTTGCCGCCCATTCCGGGAGGAAGATCCGCGCCAGTGCACGAAGATAGAACGTGGCGACCGCCAGACCGATCAGGTTGGTCAACAAGAATGCAAAGTCGTGCCTGCCGACTGCCAATAGCATCGGCTGGCAGAGCACGATGATCAGCGGCGCCTTGACCCCGCCCATTGCGCGATGAATGAAGAAATCGTACGCGGCCGGAAAGCCGCCGGTGCACATCGTGTCGAGAAAACGAATCGCGTTCTCCGCGTACCACGAATCGTCATAAGTGAAATTCGAGGTGTTGATGAGGGCGAATGCGAGATAGGCGGCGAGTATCAGGAGCAGGGCGGCTGTCCACCCGGCTCGAAAAGCGCGGCTCTCCACGTCGACCATCATTTCGATGCGCCCGGGCGCCCGTCGCGGCGGACGAACGGTCGCATCGCTTTGCGGGCGAGTGTGCCGGCCCGGCTGCCGACGGGGAACCAGTTCCGCAGTCGGACCGCCGCCCGATAGGCGAGGGTCGCCCGAGTGGCCGCGTCGATATGGCGCTCGGCGGCGACTTCGTCGGACAGCCGGATGAGTTCTGCCCGGAGCCGATGGTTTGCGGCCGCGAGTTCGGCCTGGGTCGATTCGAGGCGGTCGATGGTCGTATTGAGCGATGCGATGAGCCGCTCCTGCTCGCAGAGCGATTCGTCGCGCTGCTCGGCGAGGCGCTGCCAGCTCGCGGCAGCGTCAGAGGTCGTCGACGCGGTTGGAGAATCGGAGTTCATGTGTCCGCTGCCATTCGAGTTGTTTGCGAGGCGACGTTCGCGCGCTGCATGGACACGCGGATCTCGAGCCAGTCGGCCCACGCGTTGGTGCTCGGCCGGCCCCGCGGCATTCGGGTCGCGGCGATAATGTCTGCCATGGCGGTCAGCGGTCGGTCAAGCACCAGCGTGACGACGTGCGGGAGGCCGTCGGCTGGAATCGCCTGCCAGCCGCTGGATCCGTGGATGCGGCTGTCGCGCATCGCGGGATCGGGGAAAGCCGAGAGCCGAGTGCCGGTGTCGGCGAGCGAGAAGGCGTACTCGACCGGGTGGCTTGCGAGGACGTTGCGAATCTGGACGATGGCCGCGACGCGGATAGCGCCGGGGAGACAGGCGGCCGGGACAACGGCCGTCGCGATTTCGCCTTCGAGCGGGTGCAGGCGGAATCCGGGCGCGTCGTCGAGCGGATGCGCGTAGCTGCAAGCGGCATTGGCGAGTGGCCGAATTGCGCGGGCCATGTAGTGTGACATGACGTATTCGCTTGTTCCGCCATCCGCGGTTTGCGGCAGCCCGGCCCACATGGCGGTGGAAGGCGCCACCGGGCTGCCCGGAAGCGCGCCCCACACCGTCATCGCCAGCGCTGCCGAGAGAGGTCGGCCATCGGCGATGGCGGATATCTGGTGCATCGGACCGATCGGCGAGAGGGCGAGGTGCGGCGGATTGCCGCGGCGAGTATGCCACGCAAGCTCGATTTCGAGCTGGTGCATCGGGGCCGAAAGCGCGACTGGCAGTCCGAAGCGAATCGGACCGCATGACATTTCCGCATACGGAATTCGCCAGTTTGCGAGTGCGGCCTCCGTCTCCCGGGCGCGGAGGGATGCAAGCAGATAGCCTTCAGCGGGCGGAGACTCGCCACGCGATGCCGCGAACAAATCGAAGCCGGCCAGACCCTCGGCATCAACGGGCAGCGGCTGTCGGACAATGGCCGTCGGAGCATCGGGCGCGAAGCGCCCTTCGCCAGGCGGCAGAATGGTCATCAACTGACAAACGGAATATCTAAGGCGCTCGAATTCTTCGGCCCGGGATTGCAGGATCGCGCGGGCCTGCTCGTGCTCGCGGCGCAATTCGGTCAGGTCGCGCCGCAGTTCGGCCGTGCAGCGGTCGCTGCGGACGGCGTCATCCCACGCCAGTCGAAACAGGGCACGATAGAGCGCCGCCTGCCAGTTTCTGCCCGGCTCGCCGTCCAACTGCAAGTTGAGAACGCGCGGTTCGCTGTGGCCGCGCTCGGTCCACCAGGCGACGAACGCCTCGATTTCGCGTCGGCCGGCGTCGCTCAGCGTCGCCAGCATGCACGGGTCGCTCGGCGGGGCGGTCAGTTGGATGAGATCGCTCCCCTGACCGGTGGCTGAACGCAGTTGCGGCGGGGCGCTGGCGCTGGCGGGATGAAAGGCGATGAGTTCAACGCCGGTATTCCCGGAACGATCTTCAGCGACCGCCGTCTCGACCAACTCGGCGTCGGCGGCCGCGACGATCAGCTTGGGACGCGGGCTGAAAAGCCCATCCATGGCATCGCGTTCGACGTGAATTGTCATGCGTGACTCGCCGTACGTCGCGGAAACCACTCTTCAACGAGGGATGCGAAGGGCTCGATGTTTTGCGACCAATTCTGATGTTGGCGGAGTTCAGCCGAGGCGCGTCCGACCCTCAGCAAGGATTCGCGATCCGCGTGCAGTGTTCGGAGCCGATCGAGCATCATTACCGCCAGCCGGTCGTTGTCCAACTCGTTAGGGTACAGGAAACCGGTCGTGCCATCTTCAATCAGTTCGTCGATGGCGCCTACGTTTGTCGAGAGGAAGACGCAGCCGAATCGCTGGGCTTCCAGAATGGTCAGCGGCGCTCCCTCGTAGCGCGACAACATGATGACGACATCGGCCCATCGATACAACCTTGTGAGGGCCTCGGCGGTGCGGGCCGGAGGACGGATGAACTCGCGAATGGCGTCGAGGTCGCGGGCCGGAGACTGTCTGGACTGGATTACCTGCTTTCCGACGATTTGCCATTCAACCGGAACCGCCGAGGCCTTCGCGGCTTTGCACAGGGCCACGAGCCGATCCATGCCTTTTTCCTGATCGAACCGGCCGAGGAACAGGGCCCGCAGCGGCTGGGCCGTCGTTCGAGCCGCGCGTTCGAGCAGGGTCGTCGCCAATTCCGAGTTGCTCACGTCAAAGGACGCGGCGTTGGGGACGTGAATCACCTTCTGCGCGGGGATTCCCTGGGCGTGGCACCAGCGCTGGAGCTTGTTCGAAACGGTGATGACCGCGTCGATTGCGTGTTCGTAGCGAACCGTTTCGTACGGCTGTCCGGAAGGCGGCCCGTCGCGCGGAATGGTTACCGAGTGAATGTCGGACACGGTCTTGACGCCTGCCTGGCGAAGGAAGCTATATGCCGCATTGACGTGCGCGCAATTGTTGTTGACGACCACATTCATTGTGCCGAGCAGGCCCAGGAGGTGCTCGGGCGAGCGCAGGGCCGGATCGCCCACGACGGTGACGGTCTCGAACACGTCGCGGAACTCATCGAGCATCGTTGCCGAGTTCGAGCCAATGACAAACAGGTGCGGAACCCACCCGCGCCGGCGCGACTCGCGGCCGAGGTTGTGCGTCCCGCGCTCGACGCCGCCAAAATCGCAGATCGGCACGACGTAGCCGATGTGGATGCGCGATGGGTCGGGCAGTCGCGGAAAGATCGGGCCGGAGCCGAGAAGCCGCCGGGTGGCATCGGCGGCGTCGATCCATGGCCGCACGCCGGGGCGAAAGGCGGCTGCGTCGATTCGCGGCAGCGCGCGGTAGGCCTCTGCATGTACCTCGACAAGCCGGCCGAGGGCCTCGGCAGCGTCCGGCATCGGCGACGGGACCGCGGAGCGGCACGTATGGCGCACGACGGTGTACGATCGCAGGTGCGGCGTCAGTCCGAAGTGGACGTCGCGAAACCATTTACCCACGGGGTCGTCGAGGCACGCCGCCAGCAATGGCGTCGATATCATCATCAGGCCGGGCGCGGCAGCCGGCGGATCGCTGCCGGGCGGAAGATCTGCGATCTCGCAACTCCATTCAATGCCGGCTCGCTCGACGAGCGAAGCGCCGAAGAGGCGCGCTTCGCTGACGGTTGAGCGTGACTGCAAGTGCCACAGCAAGCCGGCATCGAGCGTCGCGCGCCGCAGGGCGTTCATGAATGTCGACGTCGTCGCGACGAAGTACGACGGGATGCGAAATCGCCGCGGCATGGCCGTCGCGCGGTAAAGGCGGTCGAGGAATTCCGGAATACGCAGGACCTCGCGGCATTGAGTCGGATCGCTGGTAAACTCGACGCGATCGAGATCGGCCAGATAGATGGCATAGCGCGGCAGCTCGACCTGTTCGCGATCCATGACAAAGCGCGGCTGATAGAGCCGGCGGTGTTTGGCGCGAACGTATGACACGATTGCGGCGTCGTTGCGCATCGAATCTTCGAGCATGCTCTCGCCGCGACGGCGGTAGCGGAAGTCCATCTCGGGGACGTGAACGCCGCGCCAGCCGGCCGCGGCGCCTTGAATCCAGAATTCCCAGTCTTCGTAGCCCAAACGCATCTGCTCGTCGTAGCGTTGTCCGTTGTCGAGCAAATCGCGGCGGATCATGCTGGCCGTCTGGACGTAGTTGGCCGAAAGCAATTCAAGCATCGACCAAGGTCCGCTGACGTCGACAAATTCGCGCGAGAAATCGAACCGTGTGCAGCTTGGGTAGGCCCAGCCCGCGTCCGGTGTGGCGTCGAGCGCAGCGCTTGCCTTTCGCAACGCGTGCGGACCCAGCCGGTCGTCGGAGTCGAGCATCTGGATTGCGCGGACGCTCGGCCAGAGCGACAACACGGTCTGAATGCCGGTATTCCGGGTACGGCTCAGGCCCTGATTGCGCGTGTGGATGTACCGAATTCGCTCCGGGTGGGCGCGGGCGTAGCCGCGGCAAACCTGATCGGTCTCGGGGAACGGGCAGCCGTCGTTCACGAGAACGACGCGATAGTCGAAGTCGGTTTCTTGTTGCAATACGGATTCGATGGCTTCGCTGACCAGCGAGGCGTGTTTGAAGACCGGAATAACGACGGCGACTCTGGGATCGGGCACCGGCATTCGACCTCCGGGTCGCGGCCCGCGAGCCGCAGTCGCAGAACCCAATCGAACGTCGGTCGAGCGTACCGGCGATTTGATGCGAATGTCAATTCTTCGCGGGCGTGGTTGCGCGGCTTACTTCGCGGCCAGCACTTCCTTTGCAACGGCGACGACGCGCTCCGGCTCGAATCCGTACTTTTTCTGAAGCTCTTTAAGCGGCGCCGACGCGCCGAACGTCTTCATGCCGATAATGCGTCCGCTCGTGCCGACGTAACGCTCCCATCCAAACGTCGATGCTTGCTCGATTGCGACGCGGGCCTTGACCGCCGGCGGAAGCACGCTGTCGCGGTAGCTCTGCGGCTGGTGCTCGAAAACGTCCCATGACGGCATCGAAACCACGCGCGATCGAATGCCCTCGGCGATGAGCTTGTCATGGGCCTGCGCCGCCAGGACGACTTCGCTCCCTGTAGCGATCAGGATGATCTCCGGCTTTCCATCGGGCGCGTCGGCCAGGATGTATGCCCCGCGGGCGACGCCCGCCGCCGAGGCGTATTTCGTGCGGTCGAGCGTCGGGAGCGGCTGACGCGACAGCGCCAGCAACGCCGGTTCGTGTCGAAGCTGCATGATGTAGCGGTAGGCCTCGACGACTTCATTTGCGTCGGCCGGGCGGAACAATACAAGGCCCGGAATAGCGCGGAGGGACGCAAGTTGCTCGACCGGCTGGTGGGTCGGGCCGTCCTCGCCGTCGCCCATGGCGTCGTGCGTGAACACAAAGACGGTGGGCAGCTCCATGAGGGCCGAGAGGCGGATGGCCGGGCGGGCGTAGTCGCTGAAGATGAAAAACGTGGCGCCGAACGCACGAATCTTTGACAGCGACAGCCCGTTGACGATCGCGGCCATTGAATGCTCGCGAATGCCAAAGTGGAAGTTGCGGCCGCCGCTGCTGCCCGGCTCGAAGTCGCCCGCGCCCTCGAATTTCAGCGTCGTCTTGTTCGACGAGCCGAGGTCCGCCGAGCCGCCCATGAACCAGGGGATAGTCTGTGCAAGCACGTTGAGCACTTTGCCGGATGCTTCGCGGCCGGCGATGCCCTTTGGGTCGGCGGGGAACACGGGAAGATTCTTATCCCAGCCGGCCGGCAGCTCGCGGCGCTGCATCTGCTCGATCTCCATCGCGAGATCGGGAAACTTCGATTTGTACGCGGCAAAGAGTTCCGTCCATTTCTTGCGAGCGGCGGCGCCGCGGGCGCCGATGCCGGCGGCGAAATGCTGATAGACGCCGTCGGGCACGAGAAACTTCGCGTCCTCCGGCCAGCCGTAGGCCTTTTTTGTCAGCCGGACTTCCTCCTCGCCCAACGGCTCGCCGTGTGCCTCGGCCGTGTCCTGGCGATGGGGAGAACCGTATCCGATGTGGCTGTCGAGGATGATGAAGGTTGGGCGGCCTTTCGTCAGGGCGGCGATGTTGAGCGCGTTCTGGATGCGCTCGAGGTCGTTGGCGTCGCCGACGCGCAAGACGTTCCAGCCGTAGCCGAGGAACCGCGCGGCGATATCTTCGGTGAACGTAATCCGCGTGTTGCCCTCGATGGTGATGTGATTGTTGTCGTAGACCCAGCAGAGGTTGTCGAGCGCAAGGTGGCCGGCGATGGATGCCGCTTCCGAGCTGATGCCCTCCATCATGCAGCCATCGCCGCAGATGGCGTAGACGCGGTAGTTGAAGATGTCGAAGCCGGGCTTGTTGAACCGGCTTGCCTGCCACTTCTGGGCGATCGCCATGCCGACGCTCATGGCCACGCCCTGTCCGAGGGGACCGGTTGTCGCCTCGACACCGGAGGTCCAGTGATACTCGGGATGGCCGGGCGCCTTGCTTCCGAGTTGCCGAAAGTGCTTGATGTCTTCGAGCGTGACCGACGGATTGCCGAGTCGCTCGTATTCCGCGTTCACGGCCTTTACACCGGTCAGATGCAGCAGTGACCAGAGCAGCATCGAGGCGTGGCCGTTGGAGAGAACGAATCGATCGCGATTGGGCCAGATCGGGTCCTGCGGATCGAAGTTCATCACGCGGTTCCAGAGCGTGAAGCACAGCGGCGCGAGGGCCATCGGCGTGCCGGGATGGCCGGACTGGGCCTGCTGCACCGCGTCGATCGAGAGGGTGCGGATGGTGTTGATCGCGAGGAGGTCGAGTTTTTCGTCTGGCATGACTTGATCCTTCAAGCGCGATCGGATTACTTCGCGGGTTTTTCCAGATGGCCGCCGAACTCGTAGCGCATGGCGGAGAGCAACTGGTTCTGAAAATCGGCTTCGCCGCGCGAACTGAAGCGCTCGTAGAGTGCCGTGGTGAGAACCGGAGCTGGCACGGCCTCGTCGATCGCGGCCTTAATTGTCCAGCGGCCTTCGCCGGAGTCGGAAACCCGTCCGGCGAACTTCTTCAGTGCGGGATCGGCGGTCAGGGCAGTTGCGGTCAGGTCGAGCAGCCATGACGCGATCACGCTGCCGCGCCGCCAGACCTCGGCGACATCTGCTAGTTGCAGATCGTATTGATAATGTTCGGGGTCCCGAAGCGGAGTCGTCTCGGCGTCGATGGCGTGGGACTTTTTTCCGACGTTCGCGGACTTCAGGATGTTGAGCCCCTCGGCATACGCCGCCATGATGCCGTACTCGATGCCATTGTGAACCATTTTTACGAAGTGCCCGGCGCCGTTCGGACCGCAGTGAAGGTATCCCTGCTCGGCAGTTCCCTTGAGCTTCTCGCGCCCGGGCGTGCGAGCGATCTCGCCAATGCCGGGGGCCAACGTCTTGAAGATGGGATCCAGGTGTTTCACGGTGGCGGGCTCGCCGCCGATCATCATGCAGTAACCGCGTTCCAGTCCCCACACGCCGCCGCTGGTGCCGACGTCGACGTAGTGGATCTTCTTTGCTGACAGCTCCTTCGCGCGGCGGATGTCGTCGATGTAGTAGGAGTTGCCGCCGTCGATGAGGATGTCGTCGGCGTCGAGCATCGGCAGCAGGTCGGCGATCGACTTGTCGACGACCGCGGCCGGCACCATCAGCCAGATGGCCCGCGGCTTTTTCAGCTTTTTCACGAAGTCTTGCAGGGTAGTCGAGCCGACGGCCTTTTCCTTCGCCAGTTCGGCGACGGCTTTCTGCGACATGTCGAACACCACGCATTCGTGGCCCTGGCGCATCAGTCGACGCACCATGTTCGCACCCATCCGGCCCAGTCCGATCATTCCCAGTTGCATGGTTTGCTCCGGATTATTCGCCTCTAGCGGTTATTGTGACCGCATCTTTCGATAGCGTCTGATGAGATTGTTCGTCGAGCTGTCGTGCTTTAATCCCGGCTCGGCTGTGCCCGAAACCTCCGGGATGATCCGCAGCGCCAGCACCTTTCCGAGCTCGACACCCCACTGGTCGAACGAGTCGATGTTCCAGATCGCTCCCTGCGTGAAGACGCTGTGTTCGTAAAGGGCCACGAGCTTACCCAGCGTCTGCGGCGTCAATCGATCGACCAGGATCGTGTTCGACGGCCGGTTGCCTTCGAAGACGCGGTGGGGGACCAGCGCGTCGGCCGTGCCCTCTGCCTTCACTTGCTCCGGCGTTTTTCCAAACGCCAGCGCTTCGGACTGTGCCAAAACGTTGGCAAGCAGCATGTCGTGATGCTGGCCAAGCGGATTGAGCGTTCGCCCGAACGCGATGAAGTCGCACGGGATTAGTCGCGTGCCTTGGTGAATGAGCTGGTAGAACGAGTGCTGCCCGTTCGTGCCGGGCTCGCCCCAGTAGATGGGCCCCGTGTCGTAATTCACGCGCGTCCCATCGAGCGTGACGTGCTTGCCGTTGCTCTCCATGGTCAATTGCTGCAGGTAGGCCGGGAAGCGCTTGAGGTATTGCTCGTAGGGGAGCACGGCCACGGTCTGGGCGCCGAAGAAATTGTTGTACCATATCGACAGCAGACCCATCAGCACCGGCAAATTGCGCTCGAAGGGCGTCGTGCGAAAGTGCTCGTCGACCTGATGGAAGCCGTCGAGCATCGCCCGGAAGTTGTCGGGGCCGATCGCCAGCATGGTCGAGAGGCCGATGGCCGAGTCCATCGAGTAACGTCCGCCGACCCAATCCCAGAACTCGAACATGTTAGCGGTGTCGATGCCGAACTCGGCGACCTTATCGGCGTTGGTCGAGACGGCCACGAAGTGTTTCGCGACGGCTTTCGTGTCTCCCCCCAGCCCTTTGAGCGCCCAGTCTCTTGCCGTGTGGGCATTCGTCATCGTCTCAAGCGTGGTGAACGTCTTCGACGAGATGACGAACATCGTCTCGGTGGGATTGAGGTCTTGCGTCGCCTCGGCAAAGTCGGTGCTGTCGACGTTTGATACAAACCGAAACGTCATGCTGCGGTCGCTGTAGTGTCGCAGCGCCTCGTAGGCCATGACCGGGCCCAGGTCGGACCCGCCAATGCCGACATTGATGACGTTGCGGATGCGCTTGCCGGTATGGCCTTTCCACTCGCCGCTGCGGACGCGGTTCGCGAACGCGGCCATCTTGTCCTGGACGGCATGGACGCCGGGTACGACATTCTCGCCATCGACCACGATCGACGCGCCCTTCGGGGCTCGCAGGGCGACGTGCAGCACCGCGCGATGTTCGGTGATGTTGATCTTATCGCCGCGAAACATCGCGTCGATCCGCTCGCGAAGCCCCGACTCCTGTGCCAATTGGAGTAACAGCTTGAGCGTCGTGTCGTTGACGCGGTTCTTCGAGTAGTCGAGAAACAGCCCGGCCGCCTCAGCCGTCAGTCGTTCACCGCGCTTCGGGTCATCGGCAAAGAACTGCCGTAGGTGGACGTTTCGCACTTCCTGATAGTGTGATTCCAGCGATTTCCAAGCCGCGCGTTGTGTCAGGGGGGTCGTCGATGGCTTCATGTTCGCTCTCCTGTCCGAATCACACGGGCCGTTCCGCGGCGGCGATGCTAGCTCTCGACGTGTCGCGTGTCGTTCCAGAGGCGGATCGTCGGCTCCGTCGCATTGTGTTCATAACCGAGTTCGCTGAGACTCGCCGTGCTGAGCATAAAATACTGCCCGCCAGCGGTCGGAAGTCCGAGCCAGCGCGCCGCCAGCACGCGGAGGAAGTGGCCGCTTGAAAAAAGCAGTACGTCTTCAGCGCAGGCCCGAAGCCGATCGACCACGCGGTCGGCACGCTCGCCGATCTGCTGCGGCGACTCGCCGCCGGGGCACCCGTCGCGGAATAGTAACCAGTCGGGCCGCTCGCGGTGAATGTCGGCGGTCCTGCGTCCCTCGTACTCGCCGTAGTTCCACTCGACCAGATCGCGGTCGACCTCGGCCTTGTCGCCGTAACCGGCCAATTCGCATGTTCGCCGGGCACGCTGCAGTGGGCTGGTTAGAACACTGGAAAACGACAGGCCTGAAAGTCGCTCGCCAAGTCGACGCGCGTTGAGCTCGCCGCGCGGGGTCAGGGGTAGGTCGGTCGTGCCCGTGTGCTGGCCGGACACACTCCAGTCCGTCTCGCCGTGTCGCGCCAGGAAGATGACCGGAAGCGCTGCACTCATCGTTGACCACCCTCGGACGCTCGGAAAGTCGGCGACGGCACCGCGTCGTCATACATCCGCGAGAAACTTCGGCGCAGTATAAGCGGTTCGTCGCAGCGGTGAGCGGCGTTCATGTCCTGAATTCGCGGCGCTCGGAAAACGCCCGAATATCGTCACGGAGTTTCAATGGCGCTGACTTCGAGGAGGGGATTGTCCGGATTGACCGGGACCACCAGTCGCACGGGAATCGTGTCGCCGACGTTTCGGCCGGCGTGGGTCGCATCGCGCGTTATCAGCGTGATGTGCACCTCGACTCGGTCGGCAAGGCGACCGTGAAAGATCAGCCGCGGAGTTTTGGAATCGCCGGTACCACCGCCCGTATCTGCCCTGCCGGTGGCCGCGACGCCGGGCTCGTAGCTGCTGATGTCGTCGATCAACACATTGGCCGTGATCGGCTGCTGCCAAGTTGCACGCTCGCGATGGGCGGATTGGTCCTGGAGCGCGGCTCGCTGGACCGTGGTCAACGAGTTATCCGCGAGCTTGTGGCGCAGCTCATCACGAATTGACTGCACCTCCTCAATCACGACTGCCAGTTGGACGAAGTGATCCGCCTCGGGGCGGCCGACCGGGTCGTCCGCAAATGTGCCGTCCTTGATGTATTGGCTCAGCTTGAGCCGGATCGAGTCGAAATCCGAATCGAGCCGCCGATCTCGCATTTCGAATGCACGCATCGATCGCTCACGCTGCCGCTCGAGCGCTTCGGACTGCCGGTCGTACCAGTTCTGGGTCAGAATCCGCTGTTCTTCGCGCGGGCCGCGATCGAGAAGAATGTCCGGTGGATTGGCCTCAATCGGGACGCTCTGGCGCGGAAAGCGCTCGTCGTCCTGCCGCTTTCGCTCGGCGAAGTCGGTCTCCAGTTTCTTGCGTTTCTGTTCCCAAACCTTGGCACGCAACGCGCGCCGCTTGGGCAGCTGTTGATACTCGACGGCTGTTTCGATGAGCCGCAGCGCCGCGGCGGCGCAATTGCGCTCGTTGCGTTCGAGGGCGATCAACGACTGACGCAAGTCGCGGATGGTGCGGGCGTCCGTCTTGGCGAGGGCGGCAATTGCGACAATGTCCGGCCGGCGATCGTCGGCGGCGAGGCCATTATTGGGGAGTTGCGACCGCGGTGCGCCGCCGGGCTGGCTCTCGCGCAGGACACGCAGCACGAAGCGATGGATGAAGGCCTTGTCGCGGGATTCGGCGGCCTGCTCGTCGCCGGATGCCCGAGGGTAGCTCTCACCGCAGGCCAACAGGCCGACAAGGCATTGAGCCACGAACACGGAAGCTGGCCGGCGCATGTGCAGGGCCCTCGTGTAGCCGCATTGATCGATCGATTGCAATCGACAACGCGGCGAACCGCCAAGAACGGGCCGCCCGAGGCGGAAACCACATCTTAACGATTAGCGAGTAACGTCGCACGAGTGTTCCGGCATCGCGTCTCGATCGGTATGAACAATGTGGCGGTGGTGTGGATCTCCGGAAGTGGAAACTCCCCGAGTAGGACTCGAACCTACAACCTACCGGTTAACAGCCGGCCGCTCTACCATTGAGCTATCGGGGATCGGATTTGTTTTCGATCGGGCGACTGTGCCGCCCGCCGATTGCTGTAAACCTTATGACGCCATTTCGCACGGGTCAAGGCGCGATAACGCCCTGCCGTCATACGCCTTAGGTCAGCCCGAGCGCTTTTGCCATTGTCGCCCCGATGTCGGCGGGCGACGACGAGACGTGCACTCCGGCTTCCTTCAGGGCTGCGATCTTGCTCGCAGCGGTGCCCTCGCCGCCGCTGATGATCGCACCGGCGTGGCCCATTCGCTTGCCCGGCGGGGCCGTCTGGCCGGCGATGAAGCCGACGACGGGCTTTCGCACCTTTTCTCGAATGTATCGTGCGGCGTTTTCTTCGTCGGTGCCGCCGATCTCGCCAATGAAGACGATGCCGTGCGTCTCCGGATCATTCTGAAACAGCTCCAGCAACTCGATGAAGTTGAGTCCCTTCACGGGGTCGCCGCCGATGCCGACGCACGTGGTCTGCGCGATGCCGCGGGTCGTGCACTGCCAGACGGCCTCGTACGTCAACGTACCGCTGCGGGAAATCAGCCCGATTGCCTTACCCTTGCCGTCGGCTGCCTTGTGAATGTAGCCGGGCATGATGCCGATCTTGCACTGGCCGGGTGTGATGATGCCGGGGCAGTTTGGGCCGATCATCCGCACGCCCGCGTCGTCGAGAAACTTGCGAGCGCGGACCATGTCGATTGTTGGAATGCCCTCGGTGATCAGCACGATCAAATTGATCCCAGCCGCCGCCGCCTCCAGGGCCGCGTCGGCCGCAGCCGGAGCAGGGACAAAGATCAGCGAGCAATCCGCTCCAGTGGCCTTCACAGCTTCAAAGGCATTGTTGAATACCGGCAGGCCGTGCTCGCTCTTGACGCCGCCTTTGCCGGGGACGACGCCGCCGACCATTTTTGTGCCATAGGCGAGACACTGCGCCGTGTGAAAGGCCCCGGCCTTGCCGGTGATGCCGTGACAGAGGACGCGGGTGTCCTTGTTAACGAGAACGCTCATTCCATGCTCCTGATTCCGATACGTTCGAACCCGGCAGGATAACGGTCGCGATGCACGTCGGCAATCGGCGCGTCAGCGGACCGCAGCGGGCGGTTTGAAGGCCCACGCGACGAGATCGTCCTCGTCTGAGTCGCGAGCCCAGGGCGCCGGCTGTTGAGTGAGGTGCGGTGCGCGATCGGCGGGCGGCCATGCACTGCTCGCATCGTCCGCACAGCGGCGGAGCGTGATGACCACGTGCGGGCCGGGCTGGGCCATAAACTTCGCGAGCTGCATCCGGCTGCCCACGAACGTCGGAGGACGATCTTTGCCGAGGTAGAACTGCAGAGCGGCAGAATTGGTTCGATACAACGCGATGCACTTCGGCTCGATTCCTGCGGCGAGGGCCCGAACGCGTTGCAGGAATGGGCGCTCGGTTCGATAGATCTCAAGGAGATTCTGCTGATAGCAGACGAAGCCGCCGATCAGGACCAGCGACGCACCGGCCATCGCCCGGAGCCAGCGCTGGTCCCACGACGCCTTTCGCGACAACCAATAGATCGCACCGCCCAGGGCGATTGCCGAAAGCCCGAGTATCCACATTGACGCGTTGATTTCGGGCGTCAGCGTCATGTGGGAACGCGCGGCGAATGGCCGCGCGACCTGCGGACCGGACAATGCGATCAGCGCAGCGATGGTAATCACCATGGCCTGGGCGAAGATCGCGGCGCGTCGCAACCGCGCGAGTCGCGCCTCTCGCATCTCGAGCATGAATACGCCGATCATCAGTGCGGCGAACGGCAGCAGAGGGACGATGTAGTAGCCCCGCCGCGACCCGCCAATCGTGAAGAAGACGAAAATCGCGCCGAATGCGAAGCCCAGCCAGCGACTGTTCGGGCTCAGCGACCGCCGTCCAACAACGAATCCTGCGACCGATGCGATGAACAGCGGTGCCCATGGCAGCAGCAGGAACGGCAAATAGTAGAAATAGAGGTAGAGCGGCTCCTGGTCGTGGTCGAACGGAATGAAGAAACGACGAATGTTCTCCCGGAAGACCAGCGAGATACTGCTGGCCTGCCACGTGTCCGCTCGGCTGAGTGACGCGTAAAAGAAGGGGGCGAGGTAGAGCGACGCACCGATGCCGGCCGCCAGCAGATGCGACAGCGTCAGGGTGTTTCGCCATCGCTTTTCGAGAAGTAGGTCGGGAAGTATGGCGATCAGCGGAAGTACCAGCGCCGGCAATCCCTTGACCAACGCGCCAATGAAAACGATCAGATAGAAAACAAGGTAGGAAGCGAACAGCGGGCGGTCCCGTCGTGCCCAATACCAGCAGACGGCGACCATCACGACCGCCGCGTTTCCCATCTCAACCATGCCGACGCGCGACCAGAAGAGAAACCCGAAGCTCGTCAGGAGCACCGTCGCCGCCAGCCGGCCGACGGAAGGCGTCCACAGGCGACGCCCGATCCAGAGCGTGCAGCCGAGGATGATGAGCCCACCCACCGCGCTCGGCAGTCGCACGTCGAACTCGTCCAGGTGTCCGGTCATCTTGCCGGAGATTGCGACGAGCCAGTATCCGACGACCGGCTTGTCGTCGTACGGCTCGCCGCCGATGGTGGGATGGAAGTAGTCTCCGGTGAGCAGCATCTCGCGGCTGATCTCGGCCCAGCGTGCCTCCTGGCGATTCAGACTCCGCACGCCGAGGCCGTGGAGAAGCAGCAAGACGCCGAGCACGAGGATGGCGAAGTCGGGAAGGCGGCTGCCCGATGCAGCGGCCTGCGGCGACGTGGACTGGATCGGCACGGTGGTTAGAGTCTGTCGGCGGCGGTGCGTTCCGCACGAACGTGCTCGACGGTGAATCGAGCGCTGCGCTTGCCGTTCGGCCCCGCGATATTCCGTTCTATCTTCGCGGCGACGCTTACGTGCTCACCGACCCGCAAATCGCTTAGTGCCGCGGTTTTGCCGTCAATTTCGATCAGGCAATGATCGGGAATGGTGCCAGTCAGCTCGCGCGTCGCCCCGGTCGAGGGGATCACAACCTCAATACTGGCCAATCGACCAGCGGTGTCGATGGCGGTGATCGTCCCGCTGCCGAATTCAGTGGCTGCTGCGCCGGACCGGAGCCAGGCGAGAAACACGAACGCGACGAGCGCCGTGCCGACAATCGCATACTGTCGCCGACCGAGTTGCGGGATGGCCATCCGAGCGTTCCTCTGTTTCAGCGGGGGAGCAATGCCAAGTCGCCGGATTGGTGCGGCGTGGCACGCTCGACGCATGGTGTCGAATGATAACTCATTCGGCAACACGCGGGCCGCCAGACGACGAACATTACCGTGATTTCACGCAAATGAGCGCAGCGCCTTTGCGCGCTGTCGCGCTCGAGTTGTCGCGAACCGGGTTTGCGGCTCAATGCGATTCGGACAACATCCGCGCAAAGTCGAGGCCGGGCACCTTTCCGTTGAGGTGTCTCAGCATGTTGAGGGCCTGGGCCCGGTGATGCGTGCCATGGTGGCAGAGCTGGAGCATCGTGACGCCGATGGGGAATTCGCGAATGACTCCGGGCCGCGGGACGGCCCGCACAATCCGTGTGAGGTCGGCGTCGGAAATCGTCGCCAGCAAGTTGTTTCGAGCTTGCGCCGTTTCGTCGAATCGATGCCGGATTTCGGCAACCGAGAGACTTGCATCCGCCGCGGGAAACCCCGACGCGGCGTTGTTTTTCCAACTTTCGAGCCACCACTGTTCCGCATCGCGGATGTGCACCAGCGTCTTGCGGAGCGTGCCGAGCCCCATTTCGAATGGCCGGTCGAGGGCCGCGTCGGGGAGCGACTCGGCCGCATCGTGAATGCGTGCGCGTGCCCAGTCTGCGTAAGCGTAATATGTCCGGACAGTTCGCACGTCGAGAACGTCAGCCGGTTGTCCTGCCCCGGCCGCCTGCTGCTCAATTTTCATGAAGATGTAGTCGACACCCGGCTTCGGAAGTTGTGCGCCGACATGCCGCAGCATGTTGACGGCCTGTGCCCGGTGGTGAGAACCGTGATTGCACACATGCAGCAGCAGATCGCGCAGCGGAAAGGTGTGGGTCTCCCTGCGAATGTTGGTAAAGGTGATCGGCGCGTCGAGGTCGCGCCCCGCCTTCGTTGCCAGAAATGAGGTGCGCTGCCCGGAGGTCCGTCGGAATCGCTCCTGGAGTTCGGTCACGGAAGTGTGCGGATCTGGCTTGTCGAGTGGCGGGCGATCTCCAATCCAACGATCGAGCCAGATCTGTTCGGCAAACCACAGATGCGCGAGCGTTGCCCGCAGCGAGCCCTCGCCCATCTCGAACTTGCGATCGAACTGTGCATCGGAGAGAGGCGAGGCCGCCGCCAACAGCTTCTCGCGCGCCCAATCATTGAACGCGAGCAATTCCGAAATCGTTCCGAGTCCCATCGTTTCGTCCACCGTTGTTTGGGTTCTTCAGTTGCGCCGGGGCGCAACTTATCCAGCGCGGGCTCGGCAGGCAATTCGCGAGCGGCGTGCGGCGATCCGGAGTCGAGGCGCGGACGTACTATGTATCAGCAGGTCGGAGTCAGCCGCGGGTATTTGGGGCACACATCCGTAACTTTCCGACTCCGCGGAGGTCCCGCGAACCGGTGTGGAATGCCCGACAGCCGGCGTTACGATGGCGGGGTGGTGATCGAACGCAACTGGTTGCGGCGATTGCCGATATGCAAAGGGCTTAGCCACCGCTGGAAGACTGAATTCAAAGTCCAAGCGGTTGGCTTGTAGCGGTTGAACACGGCGCGCGACGATCGCGCATTCAGCCCGACAGAGTGTTCTAAGTAGCTTCTGAATAGTTACTTATGATGCAATCTGCCGAACAGCTGACGGGGACGGAGTCTGCCCGGAGCCGAACAACATCGCACTCACCGCTGTGTTCGTCCTATAACTCGTACCCGATGAAATGATCATGGAACCCGCCTCCAGTTTTATTCATTCGAGCAGCGTGATTGACCCCGGCGCCAAAGTCGGACCGGGTACGAAAATCTGGCACTTCAGCCACGTGTGCGAAGGGGCGGTAATCGGCTCGAATTGCGTACTTGGCCAGAACGTGTACGTGGGCGGCCGGGCCCGCATCGGGAACAACGTCAAGATTCAGAATAACGTTTCGATTTACGACGGGGTCGAAGTCGAAGACGACGTCTTCTGTGGACCCAGCATGGTCTTCACGAACGTCTCGACGCCGCGCAGCGAAATCTCGCGCAAGGATGCGTTTGAGCGGACGCTGGTGTGCCGCGGTGCGATGATCGGCGCCAACGCGACGATCCTCTGCGGCACGACTCTCGGACGCTACTGCTTCATCGGCGCGGGTGCGGTCGTCACCCGCGACGTGCCACCTTTCGCCCTGATGGTCGGCGTACCGGCCGAGCGTGACGGATGGAGCTGCCGCTGCGGCGCAAGACTGCGAAAGCGAAGACCCGTTTACGTCTGTCCGCAATGCGCAGCCGAATACGAAAAGCGTGATGGCGAACTCACGGAACGGCAGGCCTGAGTGTTAAACGTCGTCGCGATTTGCGGAGCCCGGCCGAACTTTATGAAGATCGCCCCACTCATGGAGCAGTTTGCGGCGACCGGAAAGATACGTACCACGCTCGTCCACACCGGCCAGCACTACGACGAACGGATGAGCGACCTGTTCTTCCGACAGCTCGGCATCCCCGAGCCCGACATCAATCTCGAGGTCGGGTCGGGCAGCCATGCCGTGCAGACGGCCGAGATCATGCGACGATTTGAGCCGGTGCTGGAGCAGCGCAAGCCGGATTGGGTCGTGGTGGTGGGGGATGTAAACAGCACCATCGCGTGTGCGCTCGTGGCCGTGAAGCGCGGCGTCAAGGTTGCCCACGTCGAGGCCGGTCTGCGAAGCTATGACCGGACCATGCCGGAGGAAATCAACCGACTGCTGACGGATGCCATCAGCGACCTGCTGCTCGCGAGCGAGCCGGACGCGGTTGATAACCTGCGTCGCGAAGGCGTCGCGGGCGAGAAGGTTCAGTTTGTCGGCAACGTGATGATCGACACTCTGCTGAAGCATCGAGCACGGGCCGATCAATCTACTATTCTGCGAGACCTTTCACTGACGCCGCGCGGTTTCGCGGTTGTGACGCTGCATCGGCCAAGCAACGTCGACCGCGCGGAATCGCTGGGCGAAATACTCGCGGCCTTCGAGACTATTGCCCGCGACCTTGACGTTGTATTCCCGATGCATCCTCGGACGAAGAAAAACATCGAACAGTTCGGTCTGTCCGACCGCGCCGCCCGCATCGGCCGCTTCAAGATCATCGAGCCGCTGGGGTATCTCGACTACCTCAAGCTGATGGCCGACTCGCGGATCGTGCTGACCGACTCCGGCGGCGTCCAGGAAGAGACGACAATCCTTGGCGTGCCGTGCCTGACGCTGCGCCCGACCACCGAGCGGCCGATTACGATTACAGTCGGCACCAATCGCCTGGTGCCCGTGGGTTCGGAGGGGTATTGCCGACGCGACGCGGTGTTGACCGCTTATTCGGCGGCGCTTTCGAATTCGCGACCGCGCGACGCGCATCCTCCGTTGTGGGACGGCCAGGCCGCATCGCGAATCGCGGCCTGCTTATTGCGTGCGGCGAATGGCTAAGACGCAGACCAAGCGGCCACTCCGGCTCGTCATGCCGCAGCCCGAGCGAACACCCGAGAGCGTTCGCGAAGTTCGACTCTGCGCTGTCGGGGCGGGGCAGTGGGGGAGACACTTGCTCCACGCCTTCGCACGTACGCCCGATTGCCGCATCACGTATGTCTGCGATGCAGATGGAAAGACGCTTGAGTCCGCCGGTTCGATCTGTCCCCAGGCCCGACGCATTGCAAATCTCGACGAGGCGCTGGGCGATTCCGACGTCAATGCCGTGTCCATTGCAACCGACACCGCAACCCATGCCTCACTGGGGTTGGCGGCGCTTCGGGCCGGCAAGCATGTTTTCATCGAAAAGCCGCTGGCCATGTCGTCCGACGAGGCGCGCGTGTTGATTGCCGCCGCCGGTGCGGCCGACCGCAAGCTGATGGTCGGGCACCTACTCGAGTATCACCCGGCGGTGTTCGCGATCGAGCGGTTACTTGAATCCGGACAGGTCGGCGAACTACTCTACGCCTACACGCAGCGAATAAATCTTGGCATTGTTCGAAGGGACGAGAATGCGTGGTGGTCGCTCGCGCCGCACGACATTGCCGTGATCTGCCGGCTGTTCAACGCGGAGCCGATTGAAGTCGCCGCCCAAGGCCGCAGCATTCTCCGCCGCGGCGTCGAGGACGTCGTGTTTGCAACGCTCCGATTTGCCGATCAGAGAATGGCCCACATTCATGTCAGTTGGCTGGATCCCCACAAGATTCGTAAGATGACACTGGTTGGCGCGCGGAAGATGGTCACGTTTGACGACATGTCCGCCAACGAGAAAGTACGGCTGTACGACAAAGGCGTAGACCGGCTGGACGAGATGACGATGCGAACCGGCGAAATCGTCATTCCCAAGATCGATGGCATCGAGCCGCTGTTGGTGGAGTGCCAGAGCTTCGTCGCGTCGATCATCGCCGGTGCGCCGATCCTGACCGACGGCGAGAATGGCCTGCGCGTCGTGCGAATCCTGGAGGCCGGACAGAGATCGCTTCGCGACGACGGCGGTTTCGTTCCGGTGGAGAGCCCATGAACGTTCCCTTGCTTGATTTGACGGCACAGTATGCCTCAATCCGCGCCGAGATCGACGCCGCCATCCGCGAAGTCTGCGAAACCCAGCGATTCATCCTCGGTGAGACTGTAGAACGCTTCGAGCGCGCCATGGCCGCTTATTGCGGTGTGAAACACGCCATCGGAATGAGCAGCGGCACCGACGCCCTGCTCGCCGCGCTCATGGTGCTCCATGTCGGGCCCGGCGACGAGTTGATCTGTCCGCCTTTCACGTTTTTCGCGACGGCCGGCACGGTCGCGCGACTCGGCGCTCGCTCGGTGTTCGTCGACATCGACGCCGCGACGTTTAACATGGATCCGGCGAAGCTCGAACGCGCGATCACGAAGAAGACAAAGGCGATCATCCCGGTCGATCTCTTCGGCCAGACGGCTGAGATGGACGCGATCGCCGCGATCGCTCGCAAGCACGGCATTCCGCTCGTCGAAGACGCGGCCCAGGCGATCGGAGCGACGCACCACGGCCGAAGGGTCGGGCAGTTCGCCGAGCTGACGTGCCTGAGTTTCTTCCCGACAAAAAACCTCGGCGGCTTCGGCGACGGGGGCATGATCGTCACGAACGACGATGCGCTCGCGAAGGCCTGCCGCATGACCCGCGTTCACGGCGCCGAGACTGAATATCACCACTCGACGGTCGGCGGCAACTTCCGCCTCGACGCCCTGCAGGCCGCCGTACTGAACGTCAAGCTGAAGCACCTGGATCGCTGGATCGACGCGCGACGCCAACGCGCGGATCGGTACACCGAGCTACTCTCCGGGACCAGCGTGACGCCTCCGGTGGCGTTGGATTACAACAAACACACATACCACCAGTACACGATACGTGTTCCCGGCGGCCGACGCGACGCCCTGCAGACGCACCTGAAGCAGTCCGGCGTTGCGACCAAGATCTACTACCCCGTCTGCCTGCATCAGCAACAGTGCTTTGAATCGCTGGGCTACTCGACGGGCGATTGCCCGGTCGCAGAACGCGCGGCGGCCGAGGTGCTCTCGCTGCCAATGTTCCCCGAGCTCACCGAAGCCATGCAGCGCCACGTCGCGGAAAGCATCGCGGGATTCAATCCGGCGACGCCGACGTCGACGAAGCGCGACGCAGTCGTTGGAACGCGGTCTTGATCGGGTGCAGCAGCTCGGAGCGTTCCTGTCCCGTCAGCGTGATCGTCGCCGCAAAGATTGTCCCGGCCAGGCCCACTGCCGTGCCGCACGCAAGGACTGGAATCCATCCTGCCGGTGTGTAATAGACTTGGATCAATCGCCCAGCGGCAAATGCAACAGCCGCCGGCGCCAACGGTTGAATGATGCATCGCCACAGATACTCGCGCTTGCTGATGTCAACCACGCCGCATACATGCCATGAAATGATGGCTCGTCGAATCAGCGTCCCGACAACTGTCGCGATCAGCATTGCGTACAGCCCCAAGTTCGTCGTCTTGAAGAGCACGGCCGCAATGATGCCGTCCAGCAGAATCGTTGAGAGATTGACGAATCCGAGAAAGCGCACCCGCGCCAGGCCGATGAGCATCGCGTGCGTCGCCCCGCGCGTGAGTTCGAGAATCGTAGCGCCCAGGATGCCCGCCATGAGCGGCGCCAGCGTTTCCATTTCCGGCGTCCGCCACAGCCAAGTCTTTAGCAGCGGGGCGGCAAACGCGGCGATCGGCGCCGCTAACAGTCCAGCCATCAGGACGGCGTACCGGCTGCCGCGAATCATGAGTTGCCGAAGCACGGCGACGTTTGAGGTCGCCTGATAACGCGCGGCAACGGGCACCATCGTGTTCGTGAAGTGCATGACGGAGTTTTCGGGGATTTCCTTGAACTGGCTGGCGAATGCGTACCGCGTGACGAACGAAGGGCCGCCGAGAAATCCCAGCAAGAGCCGGTGCATAAACTGATTGATGGTGTACCCAATCTGTGCGACGAACGTGGCGAGCGAGAATCCGAGAATTTCGCGGAGGCGCTCCCAGCGGATGGCGCGGCGGTCAAAGCGCGCCCAGCGGCACGTGGCGTGCACGACGAGGCACAATCCGAGATTGCAGCTGACGATGGCTGCCGCCGTGGCGGCCAGGACCCAGGTGACGTCCTGTGTCCAGTACTTGAGCAGCAGAACGACCGCCACCGCGCGGAACAGCTCGGCGGTGATCTCGAAGAGCGAGATGGCAAAATGACGCTGAAGTCCCATCAACACGCCGCGATAGGCATTGGCCGGGAATTCGAGAGCCACCATGACGGCCGCGATCAGGAGCAGCCGTGTGGCCGTTGTGCGGAGCGTCGCGTCATGCGTCAGAGTCGAGGCGATCCACGGCGCACCGGCGCCAAACACCAGCAGTACGATGGCGAACGGAATGGTGTAGGCGGTCAGCGATGTGAGCCAGATTTCGCGACAGGCCTGGTCATCGTGCAATGTGCTCTCGCGGGCGACGTAGCGGGTCACCGCGGCGCTGAGCCCTGCATCCAGCACGGTCGTAAGCGAAACGAGGGCGATGACTTCCAAATACAGCCCGTTCGCGACCAACCCGATGCGGCTCAATACGTATGGCGCGAGCGCGAGCGAAACGATCATCCGGACCGCGAGGCGCGAATAGCTGGCAGCGGTGTTGACTGCGATGCGGAGTTTCTGGTCCATGAACGATCCGGATCGGAAGCGACGATCTCACCGATGTCCGAGAAATTGCGACTATCCCCGAATGAGCGGGACGCTTCAAGGATTACGAGCGTCGAACTGGACTGGATCGGCGCGGCATGACCGATTGGATGGCGCGAGCGTGTTTTCGGGCGGCGCGGACTTTTACATTGCGATTTCCCACGGCGCGCGGCGTTTCGCGCGTGATGAACCTGACGGAGCGCCGGATCGTCCCGGCGCTTCCCGAATGCGACCGACTGACGGTCCGCTGCGATGACGGTCGCGCGTTTGACGTTTCGGTTCATGATCCGGCGGCCTTCAACCTGATGATGCTGGGCGGGCGCGACCCGCTGGAGAGCGCCTGGGTGCGCCGGCTTGTGCGAGCCGGTGATGTCATGTTCGACATCGGTGCAAATTTCGGTTGGTATACAACGCTTGGCGCTAAGCTCGTCGCCCCAAACGGTCGAGTCCATGCCTTCGAACCGGTTCCAGGCACCTACAAAGTATTGAAGGAAAACTGCACGGCCAACGACTGCCTGGCGGTTGCGGCGCTGAACAATTTCGGGCTGGGAGAGTCAGAAGGCGCCTTCACCATTTTCGTTCCGAAGCAGCATGGCGGTGCCTCACTGCGGCCGTCGGATATTGGCCCGATGGATGAAGTCCAGTGTCGCGTCGGGACGTTGGATTCCTACTGCCATGAGCAGGGAATCTCGGCCGTGCGTTTTGCGAAGTGTGACGTCGAAGGGGCCGAACTCGGCGTTCTACGCGGCGCGCAGCGCCTCCTGTCCAGCGAATCGCGCCCCATCTGGCTCCTGGAGCTGAACCGTGAAACGTCTTCACGATTCGGGCACGAGCCGCAGGCGCTGTTGTCCCACCTCGCGAAGTTCGAGTATTCGTTCCATCGAATCGTCAACCCCACGCCCGCGGGCTTAAAGCCGATACGAGATGCGTCCGAGGTGCCGGACGGCGACAACGTGATCTGCTCCGTCCCGCGAATTCACGGTCAGCTTGCGTGATGTCGATCAGCGAATTGTTTCTCGATCCCCTGATCGTGCAAGCCGGGGCGCGTCTCTCTGGATTGTTCGAACGCGAACCCAATGCGGAAGTCAATCTTCCGTTGGCCGACGCCACGAGCGAAGGCAATTGGTTCGGTGACGTTCCCGTCCCGGCATGGCCCACCGCTCTCGGCGCCGAAATTCTCGACGCATTCGCGGCGGCCGGGCTCCTCGATCGCGTCGGGTCCGGTCGTTATCGCCAGTCGAAACTGGGATCTGATGTGATTCCGGCGTTTCGACTGTACAACTACTGCGACCGCGAGTCGCTGGCCAATCGCTTTCCACAATTGGTCACCGGCATCCGCGGTCGACGCGTTCTCGACGCGGGGTGCGGCTACGGGGCCTACGCGTGGTACCTGGCAGCACAGGGCGCGCGGTCCGTCGTCGCTGTCGACTACAGCACCGATCGCCTGGCGGTCGCCCGCCTGATCGCGGGGTCGAAGCCCGGAGTTTGCCTGATTCGCGGGTCGATCGAAGGGTTGCCCCTGGCGGATGCCAGTGTGGATTTCGTTTTCTGCCGAGTGGTTCTGTCGTTTGTCCATCACGCCCGGACCATTGGCGAGTTCGCCCGCGTCCTGACGCCGGGAGGATCGGCCTGCCTGATGGTGCACTCGCCGACGTATTACTGGCAGGTCATCGGACGCGTCCTGCGAGGCCGGTCGGAGTGGAAGGATCTTCCTCGGGCCGCGCTGGCGCTCGCGCGCGGTGCAAGCTTCGATCTGTTCCACGTCGAGCCCCGGCTGCGCGTGCGCGGGTACGAGTTTAAGATGGCCTACGAGCGCGAAAGCTCGCTTCGATGGCTGCTCAATCAGCACGGCCTCGAACTCGAAAGCTGGGAGCGTGGAGCGGTGAAGCCCTATGTGTGGATCCGCAAGCCGGATCGGAATCTTCATCCGCAAAGAAGCCCGATGGGGCGTTCGAGCATGATCGGGGCCGAATGAGGAAAGTTCTGTTCGTCTCCGTGTGCTTTCCGCCGCTGGCCGAAATCGGCTCGCAGCGACCTGCTCGCCTCTGCCGGCACCTACCCGATCACGGCTGGCAACCGACAGTACTGACGGTTTCAGAGCGTTGCGCGTTCCCGTACGACCCGACGCTGATGGATCTGGTGCCGGCCGGCCTCCCGGTCTTTCGTTGCCCCTGCCGGTCTTGGCTGGCGCACACCTACGATTATCGCCGTCGCGTTTCTTCGAAATGGAAACGATTGATCCGCCTGCCGGCCCATGTCATTGCGTACGCCAAAGAACGTCACGCCGAGCCGGATGCGTACCGCTGGTGGCGAACCGGCGCCGTGCGGCTCGGGGTCGAGCTTCATTCCCGATTTCACTTTGACTTGGTTGCCGGGACGCTCAATCCGTGGACCGTCGGACTGGTCGTCCACGACATTGCGAAGCGTTGCAAACTGCCGTTCGTGCTGGACTACCGCGACCCCTGGAGCTTGCAGACGGAGCACGACAAGTTCACGTCGCCCGTTCGCAAGGCCCGGGAACGCGAAGTGGAGCGGCGCCTGCTCGCGGATGCGGCCGCCGTGACGGCGGTGACGCCCGGTATCCGAGACCTATACGAGCAGGGCTTTCCCGATGAAGCAGCCGGAAAGCTTCACGTCGTGACCAACAGCTTTGACCCCGGCGAGTGGACGGATGTCGAGCCGCAGCCATTCGATCGCTTCACGATCCTTCACGGCGGCAATATCCACGCGACCCGCAGCCTGAAGCCGATGATGCGGGGTCTTGCCGAACTCGCGCGGCGCGGCACGGTCGCCCGAAACGAACTTCAACTGATGTCCTACGGCGCGATCTCGGACGACGAGCGCGGCTTTGCGACGCAGCTCGGGATAGACCATTGGGTGCGCTTTGAGAAGATGATCCCCCGACAGCGATTCGTTCGCCTGCTTCGGGGAGCGCAAATTCTGCTTGTTACCGAGCGGTGGCCATTCGTTGTTCCCGGCAAGACACTCGATTACCTGGCTGCCAACAACCCGATCCTCGCGATAACACCGCGGGCATCGCAGATCGCCGCTCTCATCCGCGATTCTCAGGGCGGCGTGGTTTTCGAGGAGGCCGAAAGCGGGCAAATTGCGACGTTTCTCGAGCTGGCACTGGTCAACTTCAGGGCCGGCCGGCCGATTCTGACCGTGGCCGATCCTCTGGCCCGAATGCAATTCTCGACGCCATATACGTCACGGCAAATGGCCGCAGTTTTTGACACCGTCGTCGGCGTGCGTGCAGCAACCAGAGCCCAAGTCGCGCCGGTGCCATGAACCATCGTTCGCCCGTCGCTGCCGATAAGGATATTAATGTGACGTACTCAGCGCCGCACAGGACGATCTATGACAAATAGTTCGGCTTACGAACTGGAATACGGTCGCAGCTTTGCCGCCGCCGACTTCCGACCGGATGAGAACGCCATATTCGATGCGGTAGATGCTCAGTCCCCTCGCGCGCCGCTCGTGGTCGTCATGCTCATTGGACTCTTCGCATTCACCGTCATCACGATGGGGACTACGATCCTGTTCCGCGTCCCTTATTATCTTGGAATCCTCAGCGCCCTCCTGGCCATCCTGGTCTATTTTCAGTACTCGTTGCCGATCCCGCTGCCGGTCATCCTCTACGTTTCCTGGATCGCGTGGTCGCTTGCGACGGGGCTCGGTGCCGAAATGGGCGAGGCCATGTATTTTGCGATGCAGACCGTCGCACAAATCATGGTCATGTTTGCCATCTTTGCAACGATCTGTCAGGACGGCCGGTCGGTTTGGATCGTCGGCGCCGCCCTTGTTCTGGGATCACTTGTGAACGTTGCATCGGCCAGCCTCTTCGGTTTGAACGTTGCCGGCGGCCGTTCCGCGGGCTTGATGTCCAACCCCAACGGCGCCGCACTCATCTACGGCATTGCCATCTGTATTCTCCTCCCAGCCATCGCCGCCGTTCGTTCTATCGCCGTTCGCGTCATTTTCGTCTTGGTTCTGATCGTGATGCTGTACGGCGCCGTCAGCACGGCCTCGCGCGGCGGGGCGTTGGGCTGCGTCGCTCCAATGATCTATTTTGCGTGGTTCTACAGAGGGACAATTGCCCGCAAGCCCCTGCTGATCCTGTTTCTACTCGCGCTGGTTGCAGTCGGCGCTGCGTTTCTGCCGGCGAGGCTCGCCAAGACGGAAATGGGCAAGCGCTGGATGCTCGCAGCCGAGGTACTTTCGGGCGAGTCTGGGCAGCGTGAGGGCAGCGTCGAGCATCGCATTGCACTCAAGTACAAGGCGCTTCGTGTCGCCGTGGAGCATCCATTTACCGGCGTTGGCATCGGTAATTTCACGCCCTATGTTTTTCGAACCCAGGGTGAAACTCAGAGTACCCACGACACTTACCTGGACGTACTGGTAGGCACCGGAGTTCCAGGGCTCGTTCTCTACTACAGCATCTTCGTCTGGAGCTGGGTCATCGCTGGCCGACTCCGAAAGTCGCCCTTCGTAACCAACCAGGAAATCGCCCTGCTCGCAATGACAAAAATGTATCTCGTATATCGTGCTACTTGGGACGTGTTCGACAACACGGGGTGGTCATTTAAGCCAAATTGGATCATGATAGCGGTGTTTGCGGGCTACCTCACTGGTCTGCGATATCGAATCGAGCAGCGCAGCAGTCTATCGGCTGCCTACGGGCTGTAATGACCGTCGAAGCTGCGCCGACCCTCTCAAAATGTGTGGGATTTGTGGAATTATCTGGCGCGGTTCGTCTGCGGGTTCTGATATCCGCGCGGCCGTAACCGCCATGGCCGATCGGCTTGCCCATCGGGGCCCCGACGATTCCGGCGTTCATGTCCGTCGCTATTCGGCGCCCGATGCGGTCATCGGTCTCGGCCATCGGCGGCTGAGCATCATCGACCTGTCGCCGGGCGGGCATCAGCCGATGCAAAGCTCCAAGGGCCGCGACATCTGGATTGCCTTCAACGGCGAAATTTACAACTTTCTCGAGCTGCGGCCCAAGCTCGAAGCCACCGGACACACGTTTCGCTCCAACAGCGATACGGAGGTCATCCTCGCTGCCTACGAACAGTGGGGCACCGCCTGCGCCGAACACCTGAGCGGGATGTTTGCGTTGGCGATCTGGGACGGGGAAAAACGGCAGTTGTACTTAGCCCGGGATCGCCTCGGAAAGAAGCCGCTCGCTTACACCGAGATGGGCGACAATCTGGCTTTCGCATCCGAGTTGACGGCGTTGCGCTCGCTCCCCGATCTGCCGCTCGACTTCGACGAACAGGCGCTGGCTGCCTATTTCTCGCTGGGTTTCGTGCCGGGCGAACGCTCGATTCTCGCGTCCGTGCGGAAACTGCCGCCCGCTCATTGGGGTGTCTGGCGCGACGGCCGCATGACGATTCAGCGCTACTGGAATCCGATTGCATCCCTCTCGCAAGCGCCTGCGTCCAATGCCACCGAACACCAGCTCCTCGACGAGCTGGACGAGCGGCTGCGGCGCGCGACGCAGCAGCGATTGATCAGCGATGTGCCGCTCGGCGCATGGCTCTCCGGCGGAATTGACTCGTCGCTCGTCGTCGCCGAGATGAGTCGTCTCCAGAGTGGCGGAGTTCGCACTTTTACCATCGGCTTCGAAGACGCCGAGCGCGACGAATCCGCGATGGCTCGCGCCGTCGCGCGACACCTCGGAACCGAGCACGAAGAGTTTCGCGTCACGTCCGCCGAGATGCTCGCCGCTGTGCCCGAAGCAGCCGCCATCTACGACGAACCTTTCGCCGACGAAGCCGGCATTCCGACCTACATCGTTTCGCGCATGTCGCGCCGACGCGTCACCGTCGTCCTCTGCGGCGACGGCGGCGACGAGGGCTTCATGGGCTACGGCCACTATAAGCGCGGGAGGTTGCTCGCGGCCGCCAATTGCTTACCCGGCTGGCTGAGGCGGTCGGCCGCGCGCATGGCCGGCGTAGTCGGCGGACAAATGTGGCGGCAGCGGATGCGAACGCTCTCGTTCGAGGATTGGGCCGACGCCTATGTCGCCATGACTTCCACACTGCGAACCGAAACAGCCGGTCGCGTCGTCGCCGCTCCGTTCGTGCTGGACGGCACGATCTATCGGCAGATCTCGCGCCAGCTCAACGGATGCGAACCCGAGACAATGCTCTCCGTGTTCGACACGATGACCACTCTTCCCGACAAGTTCCTCGTGAAAGTCGACCGCGCGTCGATGCGAGTCGCGCTCGAGGTCCGCGCCCCGTTTCTCGACCACTCGCTGATCGAGTGGGCCCTCGCGTTGCCTCGCCGTTACAAGTTGCGCGGCACAACGACCAAGTACCTCCTGCGCGAGCTGCTCTATCGCAAGGTGCCACGCGAATTGGTAGATCGACCCAAGATGGGATTCCGCCCGCCGGTGGAACGCTGGCTGCGCACCGATCTCGCCGGGTGGGTCCGCGATGTTCTTTCACCGCGCCGCGTCCGCGAAACCGGAGTCCTCGACGAACCAACCGTTTCACGATTGGTCGAACGACACTTGTCGGCTCAGGGCGAGTTTGGCCCTGCCCTTTGGACGCTCATCTGTTTCTTGGTCTGGAATGATCGCTTCCGTCAATCGGCAAGTGTAGCAACACCCCCTTTCGTGCGTCAGCCCGCATGAATTTCTGGTCCCGATGCCGATTGTTCGGCGGCGCCGCTGCGATCCGCGCTATCGGCTTGCCCGAGTGGTCGATCCGGCACTACGGCTGGCTGCCGACAGTCTTGACCTATCACGGCGTGCACGACGGCAGTCTGCCGCAAGAGCACGACCTCTACAGCACCAAGCACGTTGACGTCCGCGAGTTCAGACGCCAGCTCATGTGGTTGAAAAGACGGTACGACGTGGTCTCGCTGGCCGAAGTCGAGGCAGCCATTCGCACCGGCGACCGAACGCGACGGCGGGCCGCGATCACCTTTGACGACGGCTACGAGAATAATCTCACGGTGGCGTGGCCGGTGCTGAAGGAACTTGATCTGCCGGCGACGCTGTTCGTGACGGTCGATGTCGTCGAGAACCAACGGCCCTACGACCATGACCGCGTTGAACTCGCTCTCCGCTGCACCGATCAGAGGCGCGTCTCGCTCGCGTCCAATGGCCGCCGCGAGGAGTATTCGCTGGACTCGCCGGAATCGCGCAGTCTCGCGATTTACGACCTCAAGGCATGGCTATCGCGACTGCCGCACGCGGAAGCTCACACCCTGCGAGAACAACTCCTCGCCCAATGTTGGAAGGATCGCTTTGTCGAGGAGAACCGCATCGCCTATCAGCCGCTGACGTGGGCGCAAGTCGGTCGTCTCGCCGATGAAGGGATGGAGATCGCCAGCCACACGCTTTCGCATCCGCATCTTGCGCGAGCATCCGACGACCAGATCCACGTCGAACTCGCCGAGAGTCGCCGACGTCTCGAAGTCCGCACCGGCAAGCCCGTGACGCGTCTCAGCTATCCCCACGGCAGTTTCGACGCCCGCGTCGCACGCATTGCCGAGCAGACCGGCTACACGTCGGCGTATACATCAAACCACTGGTTTTCCGGCGAGAATCCCGACCTCTTTGCCGTGCCGCGCATCAGTGTCGGCTCCGCCGCGTCGTTCAGCCTCTTCGTCGTCATAACGACCCGCGCGCTGATGGCTGTCGGGCGCGGCCAATCGACGTTGAACTCGGCTGAGGCCTGACGACGATTGTCTCCGCCGGCCGAGCGTCCGCTTCACGTTGTCCACATCTTCGGAACGTTGTTGCCGGGCGGCGCCGAGCGACAGGCCCTCGCCCTCGTTCGATACAGCGACCCGACGGTCGTGCGCTTTTCGGCAATCAATTGCTGCGCCGCCGAGCACCTCTTGGCCCCCGAGTTCGCCGCCGCCGGCTGCCCTGTGATGCTGCTCGACAAGTTTTCCATGAGCTACCCCACGTTTCTTTGGAAACTTCGGAGAATGCTCCGCGACCTCAAGCCTGATGTGGCTCACACCTGGCTGTATGCGCCCTGCTTTTGGGGGCGGTTCGCCGCCATCACGGCCGGCGTAAGAGGCATCGTCGCATCCACACGCACCGGCAGCATCTACTCGCGCTGGTACGAGGCGTTCATCGATCGCACCCTGTCCCGCCGTACCGCCGTGCGAATCGTCAACTCCGAGGGCGTCCGTGATTCACTCGTGCAGCGAGTCGGACTCCGGCCGGAGTCGATTCGCGTCATCTATAACGGCGTCGATGCCGAGCGGCTGGCGCCGAGGGCCGATCGCGCTACCCTCCGCAGCCGTTTCGGCTGGCCAGTCGACGCACCGGTCCTGCTATCAGTTGGTCGCCTTGTCCGCGAGAAGAACTATCCCATGCTCCTTCGGGCGATCTCCTCGCTCCGCGAGCGCACGCCGACTTTGCGAGCTGCTATCGCCGGCTGGGGCGCGGCCCACGAGTCGCTACTCGCCCTCCGCGAGGAAATGAATCTCACAAAGTGCGTCGAGTTCCTTGGTCGCCGCGAGGACGTTGCTGACCTGATGACCGCCGCAGACCTGTTTGTCATGCCGTCACTTTCCGAGGGCTTTTCCAACGCACTGCTTGAAGCCATGTGGGTCGGATTGCCCGTGGTTGCCACCCGTGTGAACGGCGCCGTCGAAATCATTCGCGACGGCGAAAATGGTCTGCTCGTGGACATCGGCGACGAGCAAGCTTTTGCCGCCGCGATTGCCGATCTACTCGCCGACCGGGCCCGGCGCGATCGAGTCGGACGGCAGGCGTCAACAGACGTGCGCCACCGCTTTTCCATCGACCGCATGGTTGCCGAACACCTTGAGTCCTATCGCGTCGCCGCCGCCGGACGCACATGAATACCGCCGCCGCGCAACCCGCGACCAAGTCGGCCGTTCGCAGTTGGATCGGCCGGCTCGCGCTCGCTGCCGCCACGCTCGTCATTGCACTGTTGCTGACCGAAGCCGCGCTTTGGATTTTCGCGCCGCAGCCGTTCGACGAATGGCTGGTCTACATCCCGGATGGCCGCATCCGCGCCCGCGCCGAGCCCAATCAAGTCGTCCGCAAGGCAAACGGCGCCGACGTTCGGATCAATCGCCTCGGGTTTCGCGGCCCCGACTACGAATGGAACCCCGCGCCGGGCACTCTCCGCATTCTCGCCTTTGGCGGCTCTTCCACCTTTTGCTGGCAGAACAGCACCGAGGATGCAACCTGGCCGCAGCGCTTGCAAGTCGACCTTTCCCAAGCCCTTAAGATGCCCGTCGAAGTTATCAATCTCGGAATGGCCGGCTACGACGCAACGCAGTCAAAGTCCAACTACATGTTTCTCGGTCGCGCCCTGCACCCGCAGGTCGTGATCGAATACGACGGCTGGAATGACATCAAGTTCTTCCGCAATCTTGAAGTAGCTCCAGACACATTCACCACTTGGGTGCCGAATAAGCCGTGGTGGCAGAAGCTCATGCGGGCCACGCAGATCGGCCGACGCGCGCGCAATGCATATTGGGAGTACACACGCAGAAAACTCGAGTTCCGCCTTCCGGCGCTTGAAAGGCATGGTGCCAGCGAAAACGAGCCGGTCACCCTGTATCCATTCGAATGGGCACGGCGCAATTTTACCGATTTTTCGCAACTGGCCGTCGCGGACGGTGTTCTGCCTGTCTTGATCAGCCAGGCGAATCTGCTTGACCCCGCCAGTCGGACGAAGCCCGGTTACGAAAAGGAGTATGCAGACTCCGCCAACTCTTTCGGGATGTCATTCCCCGTGCTCTACGACTCGGCTATGAAGGTCAACGCTATTGTCGCGGAGGTCGCGGGCGCGACCGGAGCGATCTTCGTCGATGGCTACAACAGCGTCCCGCGCGACTTCGATCACTTTGTGGACGGCGTGCACTTCACCGACAAGGGCTCGGATCGCTTCGCCCGGGCCGTCGCCGAAGTGCTGCTGAACGACCCGCGATTCCTCGCTGTGGTCGAACGCATTCGGCGGACAGCCTCGACGCACCCGGCCGCGCCCGCACTGTGAACCCGAATCCATGCGAATCCTGATGATATCTCACAGCGTCCTGACGTGGACCGCCGACTACGCGAGCCACCTCGTTTCCAGCGGCGACGAAGTTCGCGTGGTAAGCTTTTCTCCCGACGCCGTGCCGAGCGTCCCGACGGATTTCGTCGGCTCGCTCCCATTCAGGAAGTACGGAAACAAGCAGCAGTTCGTTACCCGCGTTCCCCGGGTCCGCCGCATCATCGCCGACTTCCGACCTGACGTGGTTTTCGCGACCTATCTCATCTCCAACGGCCTCACCGCGGCCATGTCCTGGTCCGGACCGCTCGTGCTCGATGCTGTTGGAGGCGATGTCCGTGACATGCACGCCAACGGCGACTGGCGAAACGCGGCGCGCCGCTTCGTCATCCGCTGTGTGTGCGAACGCGCGACCGCGGTGCATGCCTGGTCCGGGGAACTTGCGGATCGACTCATTGAGATCGGCGTCAGCGTCTCCAAAGTTGTCGAGTGGCCGATGGGGGTCGATATCAACCGCTTTCGGCCGCCGTCGCCGCCGGCGCCAGCCGATCGGATCGTCTGCATACGGAAGCACGAGCCGATCTACGACATTCCGACCATCATTGACGCGCTTGCCCGGCTTCGAGCCGAAGGCCGCAACTTCTTCTGCACGTTCGTCGGCGGCGGTCACCTGATCGACGCCCATCGCGAGCTCGCCGCTTCGAAGGGGCTTATCGACTGCGTCCGCTTTACGGGCCCGGTGGCGCGCGATGCGATTCCTCCGCTGCTGGCCGACGCCGGAACATATGTCTCGGCCTCGCATGCCGATGGAACGAGCTCGTCTTTGCTCGAGGCGATGGCGGGGGGGCTGCTTCCCGTCGTGACTCGAATTCCCGCCAATACCCCATGGATCGACAACGGCCGCACGGGACTTCTTTTCGACGCCGGACGTTCGGATCAACTCGCGACGGCGCTCACTTGCGCGCTGACGGACGCGGATCTCAGGCGGCGGGCGATTCCGATCAACCGTGAACGAGTGGTTCGCGATGGGGACCTTCATCGCAATCTCGACCGAATGCGCGAGCTGCTCCACAGCGCCTGCGTACGGAGCGCGGCGTGAAGATCACAATCTTCGGTATGGGTTACGTCGGCGTGGTCAGCGCCGCCTGTCTGACGCGCGACGGACACGACGTCACCGGCGTCGATCCCGTTGAATCGAAGGTCGAAGATCTGGCCTGCGGCCGCAGTCCCTTGCAGGAGCCGGGCGTTGCCGAGCTGCTTGGATCGGCCCACGCAGCCGGACGACTCCGCGCGACGACCGACGTTGCCGCCGGCCTGCGCGACTGCGAAATGGTCTGGATCTGCGTCGGCACGCCGTCGCAGCCCGATGGCTCGATTCACTTTGCTGCAGTCGAAGCGGCGGCCCGCCAAATCGGGGGATATCTCAAGGCCACGTCTCAGCGACCGCTTGTCGTGCTGCGGAGCACCGTGCTGCCCGGTGCAACGCGTTCGCGGCTCATTTCGATCATCGAAGACTCAAGCGGCCTGTCGGTCGGCCGTGACGTTCACGTTGTCTTCCACCCTGAGTTCCTGCGCGAGGGCTCGGCTATCGACGACTTTGATCGCCCGCCCAAGATCGTCGTCGGCGAGACCCGGGCCGGGGCCGCCGATCCGTTGCTGGCCATCTACGACCGCTACCAGGCCCCACGCTTCCGACTCACGCTCGAGGAAGCCGAACTGGTGAAATACTGCGACAATCTGTTCCACGCCGTGAAGGTGACGTTCGCAAACGAAGTCGGCGCGATCGCCCGTGCGGTCGGCGTTGACGCTCGCCGTGTCGCGGAAGTCTTCTGCGCCGACACGAAGCTCAACATCAGTTCGCGCTACCTTCGCCCCGGCTTTGCCTTTGGCGGATCCTGCCTACCGAAGGATTTGCGCGCCATCCTCCGCGAGGCGCAGAACCGCGGCGTGCCGGTGCCGTTTCTCTCGGCCGTTACAGTCAGCAACACCGCCCGCATCGATTCCCTCGTCGAACGGGTGCTCGCACACCGACCGCGATGCGTCGGCTTCGTCGGCCTTGCCTTCAAGCCCAACACCGACGACATGCGCGAGAGTCCTTACGTCATCGTTGCCCGCCGCGTGCTCGCTGCCGGCATCGATGTTCGCATTTTCGATCCCTGCATACATCCGGAGCGGCTCATTGGCAGTAATAAGGCACTCGTTCAGCGCGCCCTTGATCATCTCGAGCGGCTGCTCGTCCGCGGCACGAGCGACCTGGACGCGTGCGATTTGCTCCTCGTCAATCATCCGATCGTCGACCGCGACTTTGTCGGTCGCTCACTTGCTCGCGGCGCACGAGTAATCGACCTGGTCGGCATTGATGGTGTCTCGCGCGATACGACCGGCTACGAAGGAATCTGCTGGTAACAAACCGTGCACGTCCTTTACCTCCATCAGTATTTCGCAACCCGGGCCGGTGTCACCGGTACGCGCTCGTACGAATTCGCGAAGTACCTGCTCTCGCGCGGGCATAAAGTTACGATGATTACTTCCGGCCGCCGCAACGCCCCCGAGATGACGGTTCCGCCCGGCCGCGATTCGATTGAAGTTGACGTGGAAGGCATCCATGTCGTTCCCATCGCCGCGGCGTACAACAATCCGCTCGAAGGCACCGGAATGAGCGGCCTGCAGCGCATGGGCGAGTTTTCGGCCTTTGCCCGCCTTGCTACCGAGGTCGGGCGCAAACTCCATCGCCCCGACATCGTCTTCGCCACACACACGCCGCTGACAATCGGCCTGCCCGGCATGAAGCTCGCGCGGCACTTCGGCGTTCCGTTCGTATTCGAAGTCCGCGATGTCTGGCCCGATGCTCTTATCAACATCGGCGCGCTGACCAATCCGATCGCCATCTGGTGGATGCGTCGCCTCGCGAAGCGAATCTATGCCGCCGCCGATCACATCGTCGCCCTCTCGCCCGGCATGAAAGAGGGCGTTGTTCGCGTCGGCGTCGCACCCGAGAAAGTCACGGTCATTCCGAACGGCTGTGACCTGACGCTTTTCCGCCCCGACGTCGACGGCGCGGCCGCCCGCAAGCGCCTCGGCCTCGGCGATCGCTTCACCGCCCTCTATTTCGGAGCGATGGGCCGAGCCAACGGCCTCGACTACGTCCTCGATGCTGCCCGCATATTGAAGGATCGCGGCCAGTCGAACATTGCGATCGTCCTCCACGGCGATGGCGGCGAGCGCACGCGGCTCAAGGAACGCGTCTCCGCTGAAAAACTCGACAACGTCGTCTTCAGCGACATCGTTCCCGACAAGGCCGCCGTCGCCGAGATAGTCGCCGCGGCCGACGTCTGCATGACGATCTATGCCAAGACCACGCTGGAGACCGGCTGGTCTCCCAACAAGATGTTCGACGCGCTCGCGGCCGGGCGGCCCGTGCTCATCAACGTTCCGGGTTGGCTGCGCGAAACGATCGAAGGAAATGGCTGCGGCCGATTCGTTGATCCTCAGCGGCCTGTGTCGCTGGCGAACGAAATTGCCGGCCTTGCATGCAACGCGTCGGCACGGGCGGAAATGGGTCGGCAAGCCCGAGCCCTCGCCGAACGCGAGTTTGCACGCGATATTCTTGCGGCGAGACTCGAACAGATTTTTCTCGCAAGTATCGCCGCTCGCCGCGCGGCCTGAATCGCACGATTCCCGGTTTCACCATGCAGTTTGCATCCGAAAACTTCGAGTCGTGGTCGGTCGATGAATACGCCCGGCGCATGCTGGCCCGTAAGCATCCTGTCCATCGACATTCCGGCATCTGGTGGTTGCAGGTTCGACGGCGCTTCTGCTGGCCGCTCGATCCGTTTGTCACACTGCCGCCGAGCGGTTGCAGTCCGGCGTGGCATTGCGCCGTCACCGGCCATCACTTCCTCGTGGAGAAGCCGGCCGACGGCAATTCCTGGTTTAATCCGATGCTGCTCGACGATGTCGCCACCTATGGCCTGGAGCGAATGGACTCCAAGCGCCGCAACTTGGTCCGCAAGGGCCTCAAGAGCTGTGTCGTCCGCCCGCTCATGCAGCCGGACGAGATGACGCGCGACGGGTGGACGGTCGAATCCGAGTTTTTCGAGCGCACCCAGTGGCACACGCCTCCGGCCCGCGACCAGTGGCCGGCCCACATCGCACGCGCGTTCGAGAATCCCGTCATCGATCACAAGCTCGGCGCTTTCGTCAACGACCGCATGGTCGGCTACCTCTGCTGGTGCGGGATTGGCCGCACGGCCCACCTGACTCACATCGCGACGAGTCATGAAGGCCTCAAGGCCTGCGCCAACGATGCGTTGCTGTTCGAGTGGGTCGACATGCTCCGTGCGAGCGGGCAGTACGACCGCGCGGCGTACGCGGTCCGGTCATTCAAGGCATCGCTCGATGCGTTCAAGGACGAGCATCTGTTCCGGTTGCGCTCGCTTCCAGCGCGGCTGGTGCTCAATCCGCTGCTGCGCATCGGGCTAAAGCGCCTCAAGCCCGAATTCCTGGCCCGACTCGAGGGACTCGATGATGCCGCCGCGCGCGATTGGCTGGTTTCGGGCCGCGCCGCGGGCAAGCCCGCAAGGCCGGCGGCGAACGAGCAAGCGCCGGCGTCCGAATCGTGACGATCATGCATTGGTTCTTCTGGATCTCTGCCGCGTTCGTTGCGTACACGTTGCTCGGCTATCCGCTGTTTGCCCTGCTGCTCGCCGGCTTCGGCCGCCGCAGCGTCCGATCCGCCGAGTTCACACCCTCCGTGAGCTTCATCATCGCGGCCTACAACGAAGAAGCGGTCCTTGCCGAGAAGATCCGCCAAACCCTCGTGCTCGACTATCCAGCCGAAAAGCTTGAGATCCTGGTCGCCTCGGATGGATCGACCGATCGAACCGATGAGATCGCCATCTCATTTGCCGATCGCGGAGTCAAGCTTTTTCGAAGCAACGATCGTCGCGGCAAGACGCACACGCTGAACGGCGCAGTCGCGGCCGCGACGGGGGAGATCATCGTCTTCTCCGACGCGACGGGCGTGTTCAGTCCCAACGCGATCCGGTTGCTCGTGTCGCACTTCGCCGATTCGGCTGTCGGATGCGTCGGCGGGCGCGTTACCTACCGCTACGGCGCCGATGCGACATCGAAGGGCTTCAGCCTTTATCAGCGCTTTGCGGTCGCCGTGCGTTCGGCCGAGAGCGCGTGGGGTTCCGAGACGTCCGTCAGCGGGTCGATCCATGCGATCCGCCGCGAGCTTTATCGTCCCTCCGATCCGGCCTTCTCGCTTGACGTTATCGATCCCGTTCACACGGTGGCTGCCGGTTACCGTGTACTCTATGAGCGCGACGCGATCGCTCTCGAGGAGTCGCGCACCCGCCCGGGAGACGAGTTTCGCGCACGCGTCCGAATCGCGGTGCGCGGCATCAGCATGGTTCCCTACGTTCTCCAGATGCTGCTCTGGCCGCCGCGGCCGACGTATCTGTTTCAAATGGTGAGTCACAAGTTTTTCCGTTGGTGGCTCTGGTTGTTCCTGCTTGTGTTGTTTATGTCCAGCGCGCTGCTGGCCCCGCTCGGCGGATTCTACATGTGGGCCTTCCTGGTTCAGGCGGCGGCTTATGCCTGCGGCGTCATCGCGCTGCTCTCGGCCTTCGCCGGCATTCGACTGCCGGGACTGTCGACACTCAGTCTCTTCGTGCTCGGCAATTCGGCGATGGCCGTTGGGGCGATCAAGGCCCTACTCGGCCACCGAATGCCAAAGTGGGAGCCCATTCGATGATCCTGCCTCTGGTTTTATGCCTTGCGAGTCCAGTTTTCGCACAGGCCGCCCGCGGCGTCGGGAGTCCGGCGAGGTTCGTCACGAACGAACAGGAATTCCGTGTCGCTGCGGAGGCTTCTGCCCGCGGAGATATCACGATCTTCATTGATCGCAAGATCGAACTCACGCGCCCGCTCGGCTTTCCGGAGAGTCGCTCGTTCGTTCGGATTATCGGTGTGAACAGTCAAGCAGCGATCAATGTCAATTTGGTCTTTCGCGGCACCGTTGAAAAGATCGAAAGCGCTATTGCCAACGGCATCCAACTCAACTGTCGCCAGGCGTTGATCGCCAACATCGAGTTCTTCGGCTTTGAAATGCAGGGCTCGATCATCAAGGGCCACACCGAGGAGCAGTTATCAATCGTCAACTGCTACTTCCACGACATCGGAATGAAAGAGTACCCCTACCGTGGAAAAATCGCCCGAACCGCGGCCGACTCGGTCTACACGCAGTGCATCGGCGCTCACCAGTTGACGCGCGCTCACATTGAAGTCATAGGATGTAAGTTTGAACGATGCTGCGCCAATACTTTTCAATGGTCGCACTGCCTGTACATCTCCGCTCGATCGGTACTCGTCGCGGACAACAGCTTTTCAGACTGCGGCAACCCGTTCGGCATCGGCGACTCTGAAACTCCTGGCAATGTACAAATTATCGGCAACCGAATCGAAAAGCCGCGCCCCGCCCGCGACCCGAACGGGCGGATCCGGGAGGCATTTCTCGGCAGCGTCGTTGGAACTGATTCCTTCATCTTCACACGGAACACGGTGTCTGGCGACTGGCTATGCGGGTGGGTGGGTAGCCCCAATCCAAGGAACAACCTCATCGATTTTAACGAATACGGCGGCATGAACTACAGCTCAGCTTGGGCCGCAAATACGACCATCGGCAAGTACATCGAGTGGCGCGAATGGATCAGAATGGGCTTCGACAATCATTCCCAGCCACCGGTCCCTCGGCCGACCACGTCGAGTCCCGTCCAAACGGCTCCGAGTACTAAGCGATGATCGTGGTCGGCTATATCGTCTTTGGCTTCATTCCGGCGTTGCTGGTCTTCGAGGTTCTCCGATGTCTTTATCTCGAGCTTCGCCGCGACCGCATTCCCATTCTTCTCTACCACCGTCTCGTTTCGCACGAGGCCGTGCGCGAAGGTCGCATCCCGGACAACGAGCCAATCTACGCGTCGTACGACGATGTCTTTGCTGCCCAGTCGCAGTACCTTAACGACGCCGGATACACGACGTTGAACTTTGATGACTATCTCGCGATCCGCGCCGGGCGTATGCCTCGCCCGTCGCGTTCCGTGATCCTCACACTCGACGATGGCTACGAAAGCAATTACCTCTACGCCTATCCCGCCCTCAAGCGCCATGGCCAGAAGGCAACGATCTTCGTTGCCCCCGAGCCCAACGAATACACGCGTGGCATCGTTCGCGGAATCGACGGCTTTCTCTCACCGGAACAGATGCGCGAACTCGACGCCAACGGCGTTTCCATCGAGTCCCACACGCTTACACATTGCATTCTCAGCGACTTGCCCGACGAGAAGGCCCGCTACGAACTCGAGGAGTCGCGCCGTCGCCTTTCCGAAATCCTCGGTCGTTCCGTCCGACACATCGCTATCCCGCGCGCCGGATACAGCCGTCGAATTGAACGCCTCGTCCGCGAGTGCGGCTACCAGACCGCCTGTTGCAACAACAAGGGCAGCAGCACCGGCCTCTCTGACCCATTCGCACTTCCGCGAATCGTCATCGAGCGCGATATGTCACTCGCCGACTTCGGGCGGCTCCTTCGTCCGAGGGCCGCGCTCATGCTCCGTCTCGTCGGCAACTTCAAGCGAATTCCTGAACGGCTGTTCGGCCCGCACGGGGCTGACGCCGTCCGCAAATGGCTCCTCCAGTCGCCCCTCGGCCCGCTTCTGGTCACGCGCCGACTCAAGCGCGCCCTGGCCGTGGTCGCGCTGCTCTATCTGGCGGCGGGCGTTATCTTTTTCCGATTCGTTCTGACGTGAAACCCGGCACTAGACGCGTGATCGTCATCGTTAGTGTGATTCTTCTCGCCAGTGTGGTCGCGGTCGCGGCGACTTTCGGTTGGATGTGGGCCGCCGAAGCGCGCACACCCAGTCTCGCTTGCCTGATGTATCACCGATTCGTTACACCCGAGCAATACGAATCGCTCCGTGGTACCGAGCGGATTTACTCGCTTCCCGTTGATCGCTTCGAGTCGCAGCTCCGCTGGCTCCGCGACCGTGGCTACCACGCCGTCACCATGGACGATGCCGTCGCATTTGCCTCGGGTAAGCGCGACCTGCCGCAGCCGGCTGTCCTCATCACCATCGACGACGGCTGCCGCAGCGTTCTGACGCAGGCCGCGCCGCTGCTTGAAAAGTACGCGATGCGGGCCACGCTCTTCGTCACGACTGACCCAAGTGCCTATGTCTTCGATCCCCAGCGCCCCGACCAGTCGCGCCTCTCCGACGACGAACTCCGAGCCGTTCGCCCCGGCCTTCTCGAAATCGCCGCCCACGGCGCGACCCATCGCCCGCTGAGCGACCTCTCTGACGCCGACCTGACCGCCGAACTCGCCGGCCCGCGCGCCACCCTCGAACGCCTGACCGGCCGCCCGGTGACCTTTCTTGCGTGCCCCGGCGGGTGGTACGACGACCGCGTGATGCGCGCCGCCGAAAAAGCCGGCTACACCGGCGCGTGCGTTTCCGACACCGGGGCCGTCCGTCCCGGCGCTGACCCAATGCGACTCCGCCGCATCAACGTCGCTGGTAACGTCGACTCCAGGCGTCTCGAAGATCTGCTCTCGCCTTATGGCATCGCCCGCATCCGCTTCAAAAAGGCATGCAAGCAAATCCCCGCCCGCATCCTCGGTCCGCGTATCTGGATGCCCATCCGAAACGTCCTCCGCGGTGCATCCACACATGCGACGCCGATTCTGCTGCTTCTCGTCGCCGTGATTGGCGGCCTCGTCACCGCCCGCGCGAGGTCGGCTCCCTGGAGCGGCGGCTCGTCGTGACCCCGTTGGCCCGGCCGCAGGTGCTGATCTTCGAAGCCGAGGCCAAGTCCGCGCTCCCCGTCGCCTCATCCTTCGCCGCCCGCGGCTTCCGCGTCGTCGCCGCCTCCAGCCGCAAATACTGCTCGACCTTCTACTACCGCAAGGTCCACGAGCGGCTTCGCATGCCCAGCGAGTCACTCGAGCCCGACGCCTGCCTCGACTTCCTGCTCGACCTCGTTCGCCGCCGCCGCTTCGAAATGATCATCCCGCTCGGCGACACCGTCTGCGAACTCGTCGGCCGCCGCCGCGATGAGTTCATGCGTCACACCCGCCTCGTCCTCGTCCCGCCCGAGATCTTCAACGTCGGCCGCGACAAGGTCGAGACGATGAAAGCCGCCCAGCGCGCGGACGTTCCCATTCCCCGCACGTGGTACCCCGAAGACCAGAACATCGCCCAGATCGCTCGCGAAGTGACCTATCCTGTCCTCGTCAAACCCGCCGTTGCCAGTGGCGCCCGCGGCATTGAGTTCGTCCACAGCGCCGCCGAGCTGGCCCCAAAATTCGCCGAGATCGCCGGCCGCTTCAGCCGCTCGTACATCCAGGAGTTCATTCCGCCGCCCAGCGTGCAATACAAGGTCGACCTGATCCTCGACCACGAAAAGACGCTTCTCGCCGGAGTCGTCTACAGCAAGATTCGCTATTACCCGCCCAGCGCGGGCTCCAGCGTCCTCAACGAGTCTGTCGAGAACCCCCGGATCCTCGAGTACGCCACAAGACTCGCGAAGAGCATCGGCTGGTTCGGTCTTTGCGATTTCGACTTCATCGTCGATTCCCGCGACAACGTCCCCAAGCTCATGGAAATCAACCCGCGCTTCCCGGAGAGCTTTCGCATGTGCGAAGCCGCCGGCGTCGACTTCCCCGCGATCCTCTACGATCTCGCCTGCGGCCGGAAATCCGCGCCGCGCCTGCAGTACGAAACCGGTCGATACCTTCGCTTTTTGCCCGGTGACCTGATGTGGTTCCTGACCGCCCGCGGAAAGCGCCGCACGAAGCCGGGATTCTTCCAATTCTTCGACCGTAGGACGACCTATCAGCTCCTTCACCCCGCCGACGCCGGCCCGATGCTGGGCTACCTGCTCGAAAACCTGATGGTGATGCTCGACCCACGCGAACGCGAGTTCCGCCTCCGCCTCAGCAACGCCCGGGGCAACGGCCGACCATGAGCGCCGTGGCCGGCAATGGTGCACCGCTGCTCAACGCCCTCACGGTCGACGTTGAGGACTATTACAACCAGCTCGCGATCGACTTTTGCGACCGCGTGGAACCGCCGCGGGAGCAATCGGTCCGCGACACCGAGCGGATGCTCGACCTCTTTGCCGAGTTCGGCGTCAAGACCACCTGCTTCATCCTCGGCGAGATGGCCGAGTATTTTCCCGGCCTCGTTCGCCGCATCGCCAGCGAAGGACACCAACTTGGCGTCCATGCCTACTATCACCATCAAATCTGGCGACATACCCCGGATGAGTTTCGCCGCGTCACCGGCCGCGCGATTAAGGCGATCGAAGATGTCGCCGGCCGCAAGATCGACGCTCATCGCGCGGTCGCCTTCTCACTCACCGACCGCACGCTTTGGGCGCTTCCGATCCTCGCCGATCTTGGCATTCAGTACGATTCGAGCATCTTTCCGTTCAAAGGCCGTCGCTACGGCATCCCCAACGCCCCGCGCGGACCGCATCGAATCGCGTTGCCCGATGGCCGCACCCTCTGGGAGTTCCCGCTCAGCACCGTCGACGCCTTCGGCCGCCGCTGGCCGGTCTGCGGGGGCGGTTACCTTCGTCACTTCCCGTTCGCGTACACGAACTGGGGTCTTCGCCGACTCCACAACGAACACATTCCCGCAAACATCTATCTTCATCCTTACGAGATTGAAGTCGCGCCGCGCGTCGAGTTGATTGACGGCCTGAAGACCCTGAAAGAGCGAATGCAGTTCCGCTTTTTCAATTACCACCAGCTCCGCAAGCGTGGGGATACCGTTGCCAAGCTGAGGGCGCTGCTGTCTGCCTACCGCTTCGCGCCCATCGATCGCGTTCTTGAAGAGTGGTCGCGCACGACACGGGAACCGGCCGTGCTGCAGATCGAACCAGCCGGACTTATTCCGGACTTCGCCAAACAATAAGGATGAATATGACGGGTCGGATTCGCCTCTCACGCGATTGATTCAATGAGCCGACGTGCCGCCATCGCGGCTGACTGCCGCATCGATTTCCTCGGTGTCTGAAATGAAGCGATCCATGTCATCGAATCCTGATCCGCCGAACCGGGACGTCGACGTTGCGGCAGACAACGGCGGCCGCTTTGCGACCTCGGAGTTCGACTATTGGGCCAGCAACGTTGGCCTGAATGACGAAGAACGATTCCTTATCGAACGGTACCTACGGCCAAACGGCAAGACGCTCGAAGCCGGTACCGCCGGCGGTCGAATACTTCTCGAATTGAAGAAGCGCGGATTCCAGTCGCTTCGCGGTTTCGATATTGTCGAAGCGATGATCGACGCCGCGCGCCGCCGCGATTCAAGCCGGACAATAGTTTTCGATTGTGCCGACGCGACGCGCCTCACTTACGAGGACCAGAGCTTTGATCAGCTCATCTATCTCCAGCAGGTGCTGTGCTTCATCGAGGACGAATCGGCCCGGCGCTCGGCTATGTCGGAAGCGTTTCGGATTCTTCGGCCGGGCGGCATCGCGCTTTTTTCATTCCTGGCCTATGAAGCGCGAGCCCGGTTGTCTCAATATACGCCGTTTCTCATCTATCTCGGGCTGCGGCGACGGTTCGGGCGATCAAGCCGTTCGATCCAGCTGCTTCCCTGGTTTCGAACCGGCGATCGCTTCAACTGGGGGGTGCTCCACGATCGCGGGCCCTACGTGTACTGGTATCGCGCCGCCGAGGTGCATTCTCAACTGTGCGCGGCCGGCTTCGACGTTGTTGGTATGGGCTCCAAGTCTCAGATTTGTGCACAGGGCGCTATGATCAATTCCGTCGAAGATTATGCCGCTACGTCGATCAATGGGATGCATTACCTGGTATGTCGGCGACCGTGACCCGCGAATCGCCGGATTGCTTGCGGTACACGAGCGCGAACGCTAGATTCTGTTGCAAGGTTTCTACCGTTCGCCTCGGGCCTCCGGCGTCCGGTTTTCGGAGTCCTTCATGAGCGTTCTCGAACAGCCGCGACCAATGAACCTTGTCCGCGATGAGCTGGATGGGAACCGCTGGGTCCTGAATTTCGGACCCCAGCACCCGGCCACTCACACCACGCTCCGTCTCGTGCTCGAACTCGACGGCGAAACAGTCGTCGGCGTCACGCCCCACATCGGCTACCTCCACAGCGGATTCGAAAAGCTCGGCGAGCACCTCGATTACAACCAGTATGTCGTCGTCACCGACCGCATGAACTATGTCTCGCCGATCGCCAACAACATTGCCTGGCATCACGCCTGCGAGGAGTTGTTTGGCATCGAGCTAACGCCGCGCTGCAAAGTCATTCGCACCATCTGCGCCGAGCTGGCTCGCATTCAGGACCACTTGCTTTGCGTCGCCGCTGCCGGCCTCGACCTCGGCGGCTTCACTGCCTTCCTCTATCTCTTCAACGAACGAGAATTCATCTACGACCTCTTCGAAGAAATCTGCGGGGCCCGCTTCACCAACAGTTACACCCGCGTCGGTGGTCTCATGCACGACATTCCTGACGTCTGGCCCGAGCACGTCAAAGACTTCACGAAGCGCCTTCCCGGCCCGATCGCCGACACCGAATCGCTCCTCACGCGAAACCGCATTTTCGTCGAGCGCACGAAAGACATCGGCGTCATCAATCACGACGACGCCATCGCCTGGTCGCTCACCGGCCCGATGGCCCGCGCCAGCGGCGTCAAGCGCGACCTGCGCAAAGACGAACCCTATCTTTGCTATGCCGACAACTGGGATGGCAAGGGTTCTTCGGCCGTGCAGTTCAAGGTGCCGATTTGCACCGGCGGCGACGTTTACAGTCGCTATTTGGTCCGCCTTGAAGAGATGCGCCAGTCGCTGCATATCATCAACCAGCTTGTCGACGACATTCCGGCCGGACCTGTCAACGTGCTGCCAGAGGGTCGCTCGACGCTTCCCGACAAGCGCGAGGTCTATTTCTCTATCGAAGGCCTGATCCACCACTTCGAAATGATCATGTGGAACCGCGGCTTTGAGCCGCCCGTCGGCGAAGCTTACGGCGCTAACGAAACCGCCAACGGCGAACTCGGCTTCTATCTCGCCTCCGACGGCCAAAACAAGCCCTACCGCGCCCGCTGCCGCCCGCCCAGCTTCATCAACTACCAGTGCTTCAGCAAGCTCATGGTCGGCCACTCGATCAGCGACGTCGTCGCCGTACTCGGCAGCATCAACATCATCGCCGCCGAACTCGACCGCTGACGCCCGCCCCGTTTCCGTTTCGCCTGTCCCTCCGCTAGATTCAACGAAATATGAGCGTCGAATCCAACCACAATTCGGTGCACAGCGGCGGCGCTCTGCAACGCTGGGGCCTGACGCTGCTCATTCTGCTTGCCGGCCTCGGCTCGCTCGCCTGGGGCCAGCGGTGGATCCTCAACGAGCCGAACACCGAACACGTCGACTTTGCCGACTTTCAGGTCGATCACCACCCGACCGCCACCGTTCTCGGCGTCGTGCTCATCGTCGCGGCCATAGGTTTCAACCGCGTTCACGCCCGCTATTTCACCGCCGCCCGCGACGAACTGCTCCGCTTCGGGCGGTCCATCGACGAGCTCTCGCCGCGCAGCCGGTGGATCGATCTGCTGCTCGTCAGCATACTCGGCCTCTTCCTCGAAGTGACGCTCATCCGCTGGCACGGCACGGAGTTTCGTGCCTGCGCCTACCTCAAGAACATCACGCTGCTTGCCTGTTTCCTCGGCCTCGGTCTCGGCTTCGCCCGTTCGCGCCGTCCGCTCGTCTCGTTCCCGGTCGCACTCGTGCTTCTGACAGCGCAAGTCCTTTTCATGGACATCCTCAGTCTCATGGACGCCGACCGCGCCATTCACAACCCCGTCGCATGGGAAGTCTTCTGGGGCCTCGGCAACATCACCAAGCAACTCCAAACCATCGTCTTTTACGGTTTCTTCGCCGCTCTCTTCCTCACGACGATTGTCATCTTCGTCCCCATCGGCCAGCTCACCGGCCGCCTGATGAACCCTGCCGCCCCGATCTCGTCCTACACGGTCAACATCATCGGCAGCATCGTCGGCGTCCTCTTATTCGCCGCCGTTTCGTACCTGTGGCTTCCGCCATCGCTCTGGTTCGGCTTGGCCGGAATCATTGCACTCTGGCTCGCGCGTCACAGTCGCGGCGGAATGGCAGTAGGGGGGGTAGCAGTGGTCGCACTCGTCGCCTGGCTCGGCTACGAACCGCGTTCCGAGGTCCGCGACATCTACTCGCCGTACCAGCGTCTCGAAATCCGCCCCGACGTCAACGATCTGCCCGACGGCCGCCGCGTCCACCTCGGCACCTCTGTCGCCGCCAACAAGACCTACTACATGCAGGCCTTTAACCTCGCTGACGATTTCGTGAAGCGGTGGCAGGACGCTGTGCTCAGCGTCAAGTACAAGTCGCTCGCCTACAACCTGCCATATCGCCTCGGCCCCGCGCCGAAGGACGTTCTCATCGTCGGCGCCGGCGCCGGCAACGACATCGCTGCCGCCGTCCGCCACAACGCCGCTCACATCGACGCCGTCGAGATTGACCCGGCCATCCAGTGGATCGGCCGCACGTATCACCCCGAGTCCCCGTACCAGTCGCCGACGGTTCGCGCGATCAATAACGACGCGCGAAACTACATGAAGGCCGCCCAGCCCGAGACGTACGACCTCATCGTCTTCGGCCTGCTCGACTCGCACACGCTTCTTTCCGGCATGGCCGCCATCCGCCTCGACAATTTCGTCTATACGCTCGAGTCGATGAAGGAGGCCCGCCGCCTCCTCCGGCCCGGCGGCCGGGTGTGCCTTTCGTTCGCTCTTGGCCCCGACAACCCCTTCACCGCCCGCATGTACGGCATGCTTGCGGACGCCTTCGGCCACGCGCCGCGGACCTTCACGCTGCAGGGCAACGACACGCTCTTCGCCATCGGCAACACGCCGCAAGACGTGGTCGGCGACTCCATCGACCCGCCCGAATCGACGCCGCAGGTCGCCGCCGCGGCCGCGCGCCTCAAGCCCCCGCCGGCCACCGACGACTGGCCATTCCCCTTCCTCCCCGGCCGCACCTGGGCCGAGTTCCCGCGCCCGTATCTCTACCTGATCGGGATGCTCGCGGCGCTCTCCATCGTCATCGTGCTCTGCACCGCCGAGCGCGGCTCCACCTTCAGTCCGCACTTCTTCTTCCTCGGCGGCGCGTTCCTTCTCATCGAAACCAAGGGCATCACCGAACTCGCGCTCGTCTTCGGCACGACCTGGATCGTCACGAGCGTCGTCATCACGGCTATCCTCGTCCTCATCCTGATCGCCAACTGGTTCGTCTCCCTCGTCCGTCCGCAGAACCTCCACATCGCGTATCTAGGCCTCTTCGCCTCGCTGCTGCTCGGCTACTTCATTCCTGTCGAGACGCTGCTACGCTACTCGCGGCCAACGGCCGCCTTCGCCAGCGCCGGCCTGCTGTGCCTGCCGCTGTTCTTCGCCGGCATCATCTTCGCGACTTCGCTCACCCGCGCGCCGTCACTGCCCTCCGCATTCGCGAGCAACCTGATGGGCGCGATCCTCGGCGGCCTATGCGAATACAGCAGCATGTCGCTCGGCTTCCGCAATCTCTACCTCGTCGGCCTCGGTATCTACTTCCTCTCCTGGCTCTTCCTGCCCCGCCGCGCCACACTCCCCGCCCCGGCGTGATCCGCCGCCCATTTCCCTCTATACTTGCGCCCACGAAACGGAGGATTCGCCCATGGCGTGGGAATCAATCGACCGCCGCACGCCGGTCATCGAGAAAGACGCAAAGCCGGTCCTCTCCGACGCGGTGCGCGACAAGATTCGTTCGTTCTTCCCCCGCTACGAGACGAAGCGGGCCGCGCTACTGCCCGCGCTGCACGTCACCCAGGACGCCCTCGGCCATGTCGACTGGCAGGCCATGCGCGAAATCGCCGAGCTTCTTGAACTCAAGCCCTCCGAAGTCTTCGACACCCTCAGCTTCTACACCCACTTCTGGACGCATGACAAAGGGAAGAAAGTCATCACCCTTTGCCGCAGTCTTTCCTGTCAGCTCATGGGCGCCGACGCGGTCAAGGAAGCGATCGAGAGCCAGCTGAAAATCTCCGAGCACGAAACCACAGCCGACCACGCCTACAGTTTCGCCACCGAAGAGTGCCTCGCGACTTGCGACTTCGCCCCGTGTCTCCTGGTCAACGAACGTCTGCACAAAAACGTCAAGCCCGGCGACGTGGCAAGACTCATCGCCGACCCCAATAACGACAAGCTCCCGTTCCCGCGCTCCACGCTCTACGACGCGCCGGCGCCCACGCCCGACACCGCCGCCATCGGCAAGACCTCCGACGTCAGCGAGATGAAGGACTCCTGACCTCCGCCCAGCCGGAGCACCAGCGTGTCCACCGCACCCGCCGTTCTCGACCCCGCCTCGCCGGAACCCGAACCCCGTTGGCGTCCCTGGCTCTGCTTCGTTTTTTTGCTGGTCGCAATCCAGGTCTGCCTCGGCCCGAAAATCCAGCTTTCGCAGTGGGGTGTCTCCGCCGAACAGAACGCCGGCGTCGCTGAGGGGGTCGCCTGGCTGAACGGCCGCCTCGACCTCACGCGTTCGGGGCGCGACATCGAGCACGACCGCCCGCATGACACCGCCGCCTACGACGGCAAGGTTTACAACGTCTTCCCGCCGCTTGTTCCCGCCCTCACCGCTGCCCTCGCTCCGATCCACCGCCTGCTCGCCGCGCCGCCCGACGCCTGGCTGCAGTGGACCTTTGTCCTCCTCGTCTTCTGGCCGCTGCCGCTCCTCGGCTACCTCGTCTTCCGCCGCGAAACCGGCGACTCCGCCTGGGGTGCGCTGCTCACCCTCGCATGGATGGGCGGCACCGCCGTCCTGCCCAATCTCGACTACGCCCGCCAGGGTTTCCTCGGCCCGATCAATCACGTCCTCTCCCAGACCGGCCTGCTGCTCCTCGCCGCCGACCTGCTCGGCAAGCAGCGCATCTGGCCCGCCCTCATCGGCCTGTTCATCGCCGCTTGGTCGCGCCAAATGACCGCTCTCTATGCCATCCCCATCCTCGTCGTCGCGTATCAGCGCCGCCTCCTCCCGCTCTGTATTGCCGGCCTCGCCCTCATCGCCGCGCCGCTCATCTCGCTCAACTGGCTGAAGTTCGGCAATCCCTTCGACTCCGGCTACGCCTACATCTACGCCGGCCGAACCGACCAGCTTGCCGAGCGCGCCCACCAGCACGGCATCTTCTCCACCGCCTTCATCCTCGAAAACCTCTGGTACATGCACGCCGCGCTCCCCACCTTTGAGCCCGGCTTCACGCAAGTCCGCATCGCCCCCAGCGGATACGGCACGAGCATCTGGTTCACCACGCCGCTCCTGATTTACATCTTTATTGACGCCCCGCGCTGGTGGCGCGACTCGCGCCGACGTCTTCTCGTGCTCTCCACCGTCCCCGTCATGGCCGGCCTGGCCCTCTACCACACCACCGGCTTCATGCAGGTCGGCTACAACCGCTTCGCTCTCGACTGCATCCCGATTTGGCTCGTCGTCATTGCACCCTTTACGCGCGGCGGCTGGCGCACCTGGTTTACACTCGGCGCAACCGCCTGGAGTCTGCTATATTTCCAGCAGATCGTTCGCCCGGCGTGACCGGCGAACACCTGAAACAAGGGCCGCCACGGCGGCATCGGCGGAACAATGGCCAAGTTTGAACCCGTTCTCACCCGTCATTTCAACGTCGAGGGCATTCGCTCCATCGACGTCTACAAGAAACAGGGCGGCTACAAGTCCGCCGAAAAAGCCCTCAAGACCCTCTCGCCCGACCAGGTCATCGAGATCGTCACCGCCTCCGGCCTCCGCGGCCGCGGTGGGGCGGGCTTCCCGGCCGGCGTGAAGTGGTCCTTCCTCCCCAAGGACCGCAAGGTCACCTATTTCTGCGTCAACGCCGACGAATCCGAACCGGGCACCTTCAACAACCGCATCATCATGGAGAGCGACCCGCACCAGCTTCTCGAAGGCATCCTCATCGCCGGCTACGCGACGCGCACGACGGCCGCCTACATTTACATGCGCGTCGAGTTTCACGAGCAGTTCCACATCCTCCAGCGCGCGCTCGACGAAGCCTACGCCGCTGGCCTTTTCGGCAAGAACATCTTCGGCACCGGGTTCTCGATGGATTGCTACATCCACCGCGGCGCGGGCGCCTACGTCTGCGGCGAGGAGACCGGCCTCATCGAGAGTCTCGAAGGCAAGCGCGGTTGGCCGCGGATCAAGCCGCCGTTCCCCGCCGTCGAAGGCGCCTTCCGCAGGCCGACCGTCGTCAACAATGTCGAAACGCTTGCCTGCTGCGTCCACATCATCGAGCGCGGCGCCGAATGGTTTAAGTCCATCGGCGGCCCCGGCTCGGCCGGACCGAAGCTCTACACCGTCTCAGGTCCGGTGAAGCGCCCCGGCTGCTTCGAGGCCCCGCTCGGTCTGCCGTGCCGCGAGTTGATCTTCGGCGACGACTTTGCCCGCGGAATGCTCGATAACAAGTCTGTCAAAGGTTGCATCCCCGGCGGACTCTCCGTCGGCGTCCTTACCGAAAAAGAACTCGACTGCAAGCTCGACTTCGACGACGTCCGCAAGTACGGCCTCCTCGGTCTCGGCACCGCCGGCGCAATCGTGATTCCTTCCGACGCCGACATTCGCCAGGTGCTGGCGAATATCGCTCGCTTCTACGCCCACGAAAGCTGCGGCCAGTGCACCCAGTGCCGCGAAGGCACCGCCTGGATGTACAAGATCGCCCTCCGCATCGCCCTCGGCGCCGGCCGCAGCCAGGACCTCGACCTGCTCGTCGAACTCAGCAAGGAGATGGGCATGATGCCCGGCCTCTCAATCTGCGGCCTGCCCGACGGCGCGGTCTACCCTATCCGCACCATCGTCCAGAAATTCCGCCACGAGTTCGAAGACCACATCCGCAACCAGGAACCCGGTCGCACCGAGCAGGTGCTCCAGCGTCTGAACCCCTCGGTCTATTCGCTGCCCATTTACGGCCAGTCGCGGCTGGCGGGAATCGTCTGATCAGCGATGTAATCTGCGCTCCATAGACATGCATCGTTGGAGCACTCGTCAATGATGCGGTTGGCGTTCTACGTCGGAAGCGGAATCACTTACTTCATCGGTCTGTTTTTCCTTGCAATCGCCGTTCTCATTTCGATTCGCTGGAATCACCGATGGGCATCGATCGGTCGCAATATCCTTATCGCACTTGGGATCGTCCTAATCGCCATTTCTTCAACACCCATTCCGATCTGGCTCATCATCGGCCTGACCTTCCTCGTTTTGTGTCGATCGGTGCTCGCGACGCCGACCCGCGCGAAATCGCCCAGGCGTTGGCTGCTGCGTCAGTGGACCTACATCGCGATTTGCATTGCGGCGGCGATCGCCGAACTTCCGCAGTGGATCACGCCGCAGTTGCATGGCCGCGGGTTCAATTCGGTTGCGATCATCGGCGATTCACTCAGCGCCGGGGTTGGCACACAAAGCGAACAGACGTGGCCGAAGCAATTCGCCGCGAGGCGAGATATTCGTGTCCTCGACCGATCACGGCCCGGCGCGACGCTTCAATCGGCAATCGGACAGGTGAAGGAGATCGGGGAGAGTCCAGCAATCGTCGTCTTGGAAATCGGAGGAAACGATGTCCTGGGCGGAATTGACGCCGCCCAGTTCAAGTCGGACTTGCGCGAACTGCTCCGGACGGTCATCCGCCCCGATCGCCTGACAGTGATGCTGGAGCTGCCATTGCCGCCATTCCACAGTGCCATCGCACGCGCTCAACGCAACCTTTGCAACGAATATGGCGTCGTGCTGATTCCCAAGTACATTCTTGCGAGCGTACTCGCCTCGCCAGACGCGACCGCCGATGGCTTGCACCTCTCATCGCTCGGCCACGAACGGATGGCCATAGCCGTTGGCGAGCTGCTGACGCCATGCATCGGCAAGCCGCGCTAGAATGTCCAGTATTACGGCATAGGCACCGGGGGCTTGCGGCTGCCGGACTTCGAAGCGAGACTTTACGAATGTTGGGCGCTGGCTCGTCACGCGAAATACTCGGTCCGGCATCAGACAACCCGCGCGATTACGTAGCGCATCGCCTCGGCCCTTCACCCCTCGCCACGCGAGTTGCCCGCGTCCTCGCGGCACTGCCCGACCCCGTACGCCGCGACCTCCTCGACGACCCCTGTTTTCACCTCGCCCTCGATGACTACCAGCCAGGCCGTGGCCGCAGCGTCTGGCTTGCCTGCCCGGTCCCCGGCAACGGCGGGAGCCGCTCCGTCGTGCTCAAACCACGCCTTGCCGATTGCGATGAGGCCTTCGCCCACTACGTCATCGCCCACGAACTCGCCCACGCCCACCTCCGCAACGGCGGCTGGGGCGACATCCACGATCCGGAGTGGGCCGCCGACGCGCTCGCCGCATCGTGGGGTTTTCCGCGCTGCATGCCATGAACTCCGTCGATGAAATGCTCGGCGCCTTCGACTGGGTGGACCTCGTCCCGGCGTCGATGCCGCAGGCCCGCGCCTTCGTCCGCACCGCGCTTTGCACGTTTCTTCAAAACCTCCCCGCGCGACGTCTCGAACAACTTGAGGCACTTCAGCGCGGCATCCCATCCGGCGCACCGCCCGCCGTGCGACTCCTTGCGCTGCTTCAGCACTGCCCGACGCTGCACAAGTTCGGCCAGCTGCTGGCGCGACGCCGCGATTTGCCGCCCGCCCTCCGCACGGTGCTGCAATCCCTCGAATCCCTCCCGCCCACCGCCTCCGCTGACGAAGTGCGCGAACGCATCAGCCGCGAAGTGGCCCGATTTGCCTCCGAATGGACCTTCGACCCCGCCGGTCCGCCGCTGGCCGAGGCCAGCGTGGCAGTCGTCGTGCCCGTCACCATCCGCCGCGGCGGCGAAGCCGCGCCGCTCGAGGCCGTCGTCAAGCTCCTCAAGCCCGACATCACCGAAAACCTGATGGTCGAGTTGAATGCCCTCGCCGCCGTGGCCGATGCGCTCGAACGCGACGGGCCCGCCGCAGGTCTGCCGGACATCAGGTATCGCGACACGTTTGAGGACGTCCGCGCGCTCGTCACCCACGAAGTCAACCTCGTCGCCGAGCACGAAAACCTCGCCGCCGCCTTCACCCGACTTGCTCTCAACACGAACGTTCTCATCCCCGAACCGCTTGCATGCTCATCCGCGCAGATGCTCGCCATGGGCCGCATCCACGGCCGCAAAGTCACCGACGCCCCGGCGGACGCCGGGACTCGCCGCCGACTCGGACGCACGATCGTTCAGGCCTTGATTGCCGACGTGCTCTTCTCGCCCGATGAGGTCGCGCACTTTCACGCCGACCCGCACGCCGGAAACCTCTTCGTCACCGACGACGGCCGCCTTGCTATTCTCGATTGGAGTCTCGTGGGCTGCCTTGGTCGATCCGAGCGCCGCGCGGTGGTACTCCTTCTCGCCGCAGCCCTGACGCTCGATGCGCCCCTGGCCCGTCGCGCCATCGAAACGCTCGCCATTGAGCCGCCGCCCGCCGCGATCAGCCCGATCATCGACGCGGCGATCGACCGTGTTGCCCGCGGCCAGCTCCCCGGCCTTGACTGGATGGTGGCGCTTCTCGACGGACTCGCGACCACGGGCGTTCGCTTTTCGGCCGATATGCTGCTGATGCGAAAGTGCCTCTGGCTGTTGGAAGGTGTTCTGGCCGATCTCTCCCCCGACGTTCCGGTTGACGCGACGCTCATCGCCGCGGCCTTTTCTGCCTTCGCTTTCGACTGGCCTCATCGCCTCATGAGCGGCCCCTTCGCCGCGGCCCCGCGCACGCACCTCTCCAACGCCGACCTCGCCGCGCTTGCGCTCCGACTGCCTGTCGCCGCTGTCAACTTCTGGCAGCGATTCGGTGGTGCGGAGCTACCCGCCGCCGCGCCCGCACGCTGACGAACGTCCACGCCCCGATCGCCGCGATCACGAGCAACGGCAAGGTCGCCCGATGGCATATCGACGCGACCGGTTCAAACAATCGCGGATCCCACCGATAAACGCCCCACAGGTTGATCGCTACTGAGAATGCGATCAACACGACGCTCAAAAGCGTCAGTCGTCCACGCATCCCACACGCCACGAGCATCAACAAGAACGGCATCGCATCCAGCAGATAGCGGTTGCCGAATTGCACCCATCCCGTTCCGATGAAGAACATCAGCGTGAGCAGCAGGGGGACCACTCCGACCAAGAGCGCCGCCGCATACCGCGACCGATAGCGCCACGCGAAAAGCGCGTACAGCAGCGCCGGCGTCACGAGAAACATGCTGTTTCCGTTCGGGTCGTACGTCAGGCTCTCGTCGGCCGCGCGCCGCAGCCGCCAGTTCAAGAAATAGGAGTCGATGTTCTGCTTGAGATAGTGCGGGCTGAATAGCCCATACTGCTCGAAATCGGCCTTGAATCGCTTGTTCGCCGTCGTCTCGAGCTGCTTCGCCAACCCGTCATCGCGATAGCTCCCGAACCGCGCATGGTTGTACGCCGCCTGCACGCCGACTGCCGCAAGGCAGGGCATTGCAAACGCAGCCACGCGCACGGCGAACTGGCGCCGGCGCTGCGCGCCGTGATCCTCGCACAGCAGCCAGATCATCGCCACCGCGAACAGACCAAACTCCGCCGTCACGCTCCGTGTCAGCGCGGCCAGCGACAGAAAACAGCCCGCGAGCATCGCCCTTCGCCACGTCAGTCGCACCACACAGAGTGCGATGCACGACGAGAGGACGAATGTCAGCGCCACCAACTGCGATGCCATCCAAACCCGCCCGCCGCATGCCTGGTAGAAGTGCACGGTCCCCAGGGCAAAGAGCACGGTCAGCCCGCCGCGGCACGCCTCGCTGATCGCCAGCCCGCTGACCCGCTCAAACCGCCGCATCCACCAGTAAAACAGTCCTACGTTGAGCGCCCCGATCAGTGCGTTCGCCAGCCGGTCGCTTGCATTCGGCCCGAATGCTGCCACGAACGGAATCATCGCCGCCGACGTCATCGGTCCCCAATAGCCGTAGTACCGTCCGTTGACGATCGTCCAGTCATGGTCGGTTCCCTGCCGTGCCCACGACACGGCTTTCGCTTCGCGCCGATCAGGCGGAACGGCCCCGCCGCGCTCCAGCTCTTCGCGTTCGAATCGCGCCAGGAATTCGCGCTTCAGTCGTTCGTTCCGCGCGGCGATCACCTCCGTACGCGCATACACGTGCCCGTGCAGCATGCCGTCGGCGATTGCCATGTGATGCGTGAAGCGCGTGGGTTCAAACCGAAACCGAAACCCACCTGCGATGACCAAATAGATCAGCCCGCAAGCCGCCGCCCACGCAAACGCCCGCAGCGCCACGCGAGGTTGCGGTGGCGCCGCGGTCAGTAACGGTGGGGGAGTGCGGTCGCGTCGCCCGCGTCGTGTGCCCATGCTTCCATACTATCGACGTTCCCGCCCGGGTCCGACCATCGCCGTCGCGTTCTTTCGCGGATAGATTCCCAACCATGGAAATGACCCCCGAACGCTGGGCCGCCACGGAACGCTACACTCGCGACCTCTTCGGCGCTCGCGACCCGCTCGTCGCCGACCTCATGTCGCGCGCCGTCGCCGCCGGTCTGCCCGACATCGCCGTCTCGCCCGAAACCGGCCGCCTCCTCATGATCCTCGCCTCGCTGACCAACGGCGGCAGGGGGGCCGCCCGGGCCCTAGAACTCGGCACCCTCGCCGGCTACACCGCCATCTGGATCGCCCGCGGCCTCGCCGCAGGGGGCAAACTCCTCACCGTCGAGCCCAACCGCAGGCACGCCGACTTCGCCCAGGCAGAGTTCGCCCGCTGCAGCCTCGCCGATCGCATTGAAATCCGCCGCGCCAGGGCCTTGGACGAGTTCCCGCGACTCGACGCCGAGTTCGGGCGCGACTCGTTCGATTTCATCTTCGCCGACGCCATCAAGACCGAATATCCCGCCTACTTCGACTGGGCCCGCACCCACCTCCGCCCCGGCGGCCTCTTCCTGGCCCACAACGCCCTCGGCTCGCGCCACTGGTGGGTCGACGCTGCCGCAACCCCCGACTCCGAACCTGAGCGCCGCGCCGTCGATCAGTTCAACCGCACCATCGCCGCCGACCCCGATTTCGACTCAATCGTCTTGCCGACGCAGCAAGGGCTGATGGTAGCCCGCAGAAAACGCATGTAGCCCCGTTGCGGCTACCCTTTCCCCTTCGCCCGCTTCACCGCACGCCGTCGCAGCTCCGCATCGATAAACTGCTGAATATCCCCGTCCAGCACCTTCGTCGGGTCGCCCACCTCGATGTTGTTCCGCAGATCCTTCACCCGCGGATCATCCAGCACGTAATTGCGAATCTGGTTCCCCCACGCAATCTCGCCCTTTGCCCCGTAGTTCTTCGCCAGCTCCGCGTCGCGCTTTGCCTGCTCCAACTGCTCCAGCTTCGACTGCAGGATCGACAGCGCCAGCTTCTTGTTCTGCTGCTGGCTCCGCTCGTTCACGCACTCGACGACGATCCCCGTCGGCAGGTGCTTCGCACGCACGGCCGTCGACAGCTTGTTCACGTTCTGCCCGCCGGCCCCGCTCGACCGCCGGAAAAACTCGATCTCCAGCTCGTTCTCGTTCAGCTCGACCTTCTTGTCCTCTTTGTACGGCAGTACATCGACCGCCGCGAAGCTCGTCTGCCGCTTGCCCTGCGAGTTGAACGGGCTGATCCGCACCAGCCGATGCACGCCAGTCTCGCACGACAGGTATCCGTACGCATACGGCCCGCGCACCTGCAGGTTGATCGACTGAATCCCCGCCTCTTCGCCGTCCTTGCGGTTGATCTCCTCGGCCGTGAATCCCATCTTTTCGAAGTACCGCAAGTACATCCGCAGCAGCATGTCGGCCCAGTCGGCCGCCTCGGTCCCGCCCGCCCCGGACTGGATCGCAAAGAAGCAGTCACCTGCATCGTCCGGCCCCGACAGCAGCGCCATCAGGCTCACCTGATCGACCTGCCGCGCCAGCGCGATGTGCTCCGCCTCGGCCTCCGTCCGCGTGGCCGCGTCGTTGTGCGAATCGGCCAGCTCGTACATGACGGCCAGATCTTCCGCCCGCTTCGTCGCCGCTTCGACCGGGTCGATGATCGCCTTGAGCGCCTTCAACTCGGCAACGATTGGCTGCGCCGCCTCCTGGTTCTCCCAGAAGCCGGGCTCGCCCATCTTCAATTCAAGTTCGCTGCGTCTTTTCTTCTTGGCGGGCAAGTCAAAGAGTGTCCCGGATCGTGTGGATCCGGGCCGTCAGTTCCGCGACCGTGGGTAGGTCAGCAACCGTGCTCAATTCATTTCTCCCATGGGCGGCGTCCATTCTTCGCCCGTGTAGCGGCCGGCGCCCTCGCGGGCCGTCGCACGCGTGCAACGCAATCGCGACGCTCATATAGTCTATGCCCATGACAACCGAGCCGCAATCGCAGTCGCCGCAAACTTCACCAGTCAAACGCCGCACGCACCGCTGGAAGTTTGCCGTCGCCGCGATCGCTGCTCTGGGTGCGTGTTGTTACGCGCTCGATCGCCAATTCACTCCAACACTCGTAGCTGGACCTCTCGTTCAAATCTCCGCGCCGGGCGAATTGGCATGGGTATGGCGCACAGATTCGAATTCGGCTGGCTGCGTACTCCTCCCACGTGATCGTGAGTTTGACCCCACACTCGCGACGCGCGGAGCCGCTGGCTATGACGTTGCCAAGTGTTCGGACGAAAGACTCGTTGAAGCAAACGAGTATTCGATCGGAGGCGCCGGTCTATTTGGGCACTTTCACAATCTGTTTACTGGCCCATTCCGTGTATGGCCGCCAAACAATCGCCCGATGCGCTTCCTCGCCTTCGGCGACTCCGGCAACGGAAGCAACACCCAGCGCGGCGTCGCCGAGCAGATGATCGCCACCAAGCCCGACCTCATCATACACCTCGGCGATCTGATCTACCCCAACGGCTCGCCCAACGACTACAAGCGCAACTTCTTCGAGCCCTACAAGGAACTCCTCGCCCGCATCCCGTTCATGCCCTCACTCGGCAACCACGACGTCGCCACCGACAAGGGCCAGCCCTTCCTCGACGTCTTCGTCCTTCCCGAAAACGGCCCGAAGGGCGTCCAGCCCGAGCGCAACTACTGGTTTGATTTCGGCGACGCCTGCTTCGTCGCCCTCGACACCAACCGCGAAGCCGAGAAGGGAGCGATCTCCGAATCCGACATGCGCGACAAGGTCGCCCCCTGGCTCCGCGACGTGCTGAAATCCACGGACCGCCGCTGGAAGTTCGTATTCTTCCACCACCCGCCCTACACCGGCTCCACCCACCCCGCCGAAGCCCAGAAATTCGTCCACGACATCTTCGTTCCCATCTTCGACGAGCAAGCCGTCGACGTCGTCTTCTGCGGCCACAACCACCTCTACGAGCGCACCAAGCCGATCCGCAATGACAAAATCGTCGAACCCGGCCGCGGCACCGTCTACATCACCAGCGGCGCCGCCGGCGTCAGCCGCTACCCCGAAGTCGCCCCCCACCCCGACTACATCGAAAAGTTCAACTCCGACGTCTTCAGCTTTACGCAGGTCGATCTGAGTGCAGACAAGCTTGTCCTCACGCAACTCGACGCCAACGGCAAGCCCATCGACACGCTCACCATCGACAAGCCGGCCGCAACTGCCGCGCACTAATCCGACACTCACCGCGCACCGCTTGCCCCGCGCCGATTCCTCAGCCACAATCCGCGCCGCCGCGGCGCCGATCGCCGCGCGGGTGACACCGCATGGTCCAGCTCGGCCTACGCCATCCCTATCTCATCGCCGTCATGTCGATCCTCATCGGCATCTTCGGCATGTTCTCCGCTTCGCGCACGCCGACCGACATCTTTCCCGAGATCAACATCCCCGTCGTCGCCGCCGTCTGGACCTACACCGGCATGCCACCGGACGAACTCCGCTCCCGCATCCTCGACGTCCACGAACGCGCCCTGCCCGCCCTCGTCGACGACATTCGCCAGATTGAAGCCAACAGCTACTTCGGCATGGGCGTCATCAAGTGCTACCTCCAGCCCGACGCCGACGTCACCCGCGCCATCGCCCAGGTCTCCGCCAGCAGCCAGGTCATCATGAAGCAGCTTCCGGCCGGCATCACCCCGCCCGAAGTCCTCCGTTTCTCCGCCACCGATGTCCCCATCCTTCAGCTCTCAATCGCCAGCCCCACCCTGACGGACGACAAGCTCAACGACTACGCCCAGAACTTCATGCGCCCGGCCCTCGCTTCGGTCGCCGGAGCGCAGCTGCCGTTCGCCTATGGCGGCAAGCCCCGCCAGATCATGGCCGACCTCAATCCAGCGGCCCTGCAGGCCAAGGGCCTCTCGCCCGAACGGGTCCTCGACCTGCTCAACAAGCAAAACCTCATCATCCCCTCGGGAACCGTCAAAATTGGCGACATCGAATACAACGTCCAGCTCAACAACAGTCCGGTGACCGTCGGTGAGTTCAACGACTTCCCCGTCGCCTTCGAAAATGACGCCACGATCTACATGCGCGAAGTTGGCCACGTCCGCGACGGCTCCGAGGTCCAGACCAACTGCGTCCACGTCAACGGTATGCCGGGCGTTCTCCAGGTCGTCCGCAAGACCGGCGGCGTCTCCACCCTTGCCGTCATCGACGGCGTCAAGAACGCCCTCACCCTCATCCGCGAAACTCTCCCCGAAGGAATGACCATCGACGCCCTCTTCGATCAATCCATCTTCGTCCGCGCCGCCCTCAAGGGCGTCGTCCTCGAAGGCGTCATTGCCGCCGGCCTCACCGCCGTCATGATCCTCATCTTCCTCGGCAACTGGCGGCCGACCGTCATCGTCATGTGCTCGATCCCGCTCGCCATCTGCGTCTCGCTCATCGCCCTCTACTCTCTCGGCCAGTCGCTCAACACCATGACTCTCGGCGGCCTCGCCCTCTCCATGGGCATCCTCGTCGACGACGCGACGGTGCAGATCGAAAACACCGTCCGCAATGTACGCCTCCGCATCTTCAAAACTCTCTACGATGCCATCGTCCGCGCCGCCGAAGAAATCCAGCTCCCCGCGCTCGTCTCAACCCTCTCGATCTGTCTCGTCTTCGTACCGATCTTCCTCATGGAAGGCGTCGGCAAGTTCCTTTTCAGCCCGCTGGCGATCGCGGTCATCTTCGCGTTGTTGGCCAGCTACTTCCTCTCGCGAACCCTCGTCCCCTGCATGTACCTCCTCATGATGCAGCGCGAATTCGACGAGATCTCCAGCGGCGAAGCCGACAAGAAGCGCCTCGGCGCCTTCAAGCGTTTTAGTCTCGCCTTCGACCGCGGCTTCGATCGCTTCCGCGAGCGCTACTGCGGCTACCTCGCCTGGGCCGTCCATCACTCCGGACTCACCATCCTCATCGTCGTTGCCTTCGTCGCCTCTGCCGCGCTGCTCTTCCCCCGCCTCGGCATGAACTTCTTTCCCCACGTCGACGCCGGCCAGCTCCGGCTCCACGTGCGCCCGCCCGCCGGCACCAAGATCGAGAAAGCCACCGAGATCTTCGGCCAGGTCCAGCGCGAACTCCGCGACATCATCGGCGCCGACGAGATCGAGGCCATGCTCGACAACATCGGCCTGCCTTACAGCTCCATGAACCTCGCCCTCTCCGACACTGCCACCGTCGGCAATATGGACGGCGAAATCCTCATTTCGCTGAACGACAATCACCGTCCGACCTTTGAGCTAACTGCGCTGCTCCGCCGCAAGCTTCCCGAGCGCTTCCCCGATTGCGTCTTCTTCTTTCAGCCCGCCGACATGGTCAACCAGGTGCTGAACTTCGGCGCCGCCGCCCCGATCAACATCCGCGTGGCCGGCCCCAAGCGCGACGACAACCTCCGCACCGCCCGCGCCATTGCCCGCAAGTTCCGTCTCTCCCCCGGGGCCGCCGACGTCCGCCTGTTCCAAGTCACCGACTATCCCAACCTCCGCGCCGACGTCGACCGCACCATGGCCATGGAACTCGGCATGACGCAGTGGGACGTGGCTCGCGCCGTCCTCATCACCCTCTCCTCCAGCTTCCAGATCGCCCCGAACTTCTGGCTCAACGTCGCCAACGGCGTCAGCTATCCGGTCGCCGCTCAGATGCCCCAGCTCCTCGTCGACTCCATCGAGCGCCTCGAAAATCTCCCCGTCGCCTTTCCGCAAACCACTGAACCGCCGCTCCTCCGCAACCTCGCCCGCATCACGCGCAATTCGATCGACGCCATCTTCTCCGAGGTCAACGTCCAGCCCGTCTACGACGTCCAGGCCAACGTCCAGGGCGTCGAACTCTCCACCGTCGCCGCCGCTCTCGACAAAATCGTCGCTGAAGAGAAAGCCCGTGCCGCCCCCGGCACCGTCATCACCATCGGCGGCCAGATCGACTTGATGCGGTCCAGCTTCGACAACCTCGTCGGCGGCATCGGTTTCGCGATCGTCCTCGCCTACCTGCTCATGACCGCGAACTTCGCGAGTTGGCTCGACCCGGTCAATGTGCTCATGGCCGTCCCCTGCGGCCTGGCCGGCGCCGTCTGGATGCTCTACCTCACGCAAACGCCCGTCAGCGTTCCGGCCCTGCTCGGTTCGCTCATGATCATCGGCCTCGGCACATCAAACGCGAATCTCGTCGTCGTCTTCGCCAATCAGGTCCGCGCCGAAGGCAAGGACGTCCGCACAGCCGCCATCGCCGCCGGCTACACACGCATCCGGCCGGTCATCATGACCGCGTTAGCGATGATTCTCGGCATGCTCCCCATGTCGCTCGGCCTCGGCGACGGCGGCGAACAGAACGCACCCCTCGGCCGCGCCGTCATCGGCGGACTGCTTGTCGCTACCGTCGCCACGCTCGTCTTCGTCCCGGTAATGTATTCTGTCTTACACCGCCACCGCGCCGTGGCCCCGGCCGCCGCGCCCGCAATAACACCCGCATGACCCAGAACGCCGCACGACAACCCGTTCCACCGCAGCCCGCCGGCGAATCTGACGACCACCTCGTCACCACGCCGCCCTCCGGCGCCGGCCGCCGCGTCTTCGTGATGGTCGTCGTCGTCGCCGTCCTTCTCGCCGGCGGCTTCGCCCTCGCCCGCATCCCGCGAGAGCGCGAGCGCAACACCGCCGACTCGCTCGCAAAATCGGTCCGGGAAACGCCGCCCAAGGTCCTGGTTGAACACCCAAAGCGCGCTCCGGCCATCCAGACCATCACACTCCCTGGCGAAACGCAGGCCTTCAACCAGACCATCATTTACGCTCGCGTGAACGGCTACATCAAGTCCTGGCTCCACGACATCGGCGACCGCGTGAAGAAGGACGAGCTGCTCGCCACGATTGATGCCCCCGAGCTTGATCAGGATCTCCTCCAGGCCAAGGCCCAGCTCGCCGCCAAGCAGGCCGACGTCGTCCTCGTCGAGGCCGAGCTTGAGTTCGCCCGCGTCAGTCTCGTACGTTGGGAAGAAGCCGCACCCAAAGGAGCTGTCTCAAAGCAGGAGCTCGACCAGAAACGGGCCGAGTTCAAGGTTGCCCAGGCCAAGCTTGCCGCCGCCAGGTCGCAAGTAGACCTCGCCCAGGCCGCCGTCGGCCGCTATGAGTTCTGGGAGGGCTTCAAGAGCGTCGTCGCCCCGTTCGACGGCGTTATCTTCCAGCGCCACATCGACATCGGCTCGCTCATCACCGCCGGCAGCACCCAAAACACCACGCCGCTCTACACCATCGAGCGGGCCGACGTCATCCGTGCCTTTGTCAAAGTCCCGCAGACCGTCAGCAACCTGATCAAGGTCGGCATGCACGCCAAGATCACCGTCCCCGAGTTACCCAACCACGTCTTCGACGGCTACGTTGACCGCACCGCCACCGCCATCGAGCGCGCCAGCCGAACGTTGAAGGTCGAGGCCCTCGTCCAAAACCCCGACTACACGCTTGTCACTGGCATGTACCTCAAGGCCACCTTTGAGCTCGATCGCCCCGCCCCCCCCTGGATCATCCGCGCCGCCGCCTTGCACGTGCGAGCGAAGGGCGCCCAAGTCGCCGTCATCGGCCCCGACGGTAAACTGACATTTCGTTCGGTAAGGATTCTTGACGACCGCGGGAGCACCATCGAGATCGAAGGCGACTTGAACGCCGAAGATTGGCTCGCGCTAAATATCAGTTCCGAACTTGCCGACGGCGACACCGTAAGTCCCGCACCGTACATCCCCACCACCCAGCCGTAATGGCGCGCCCTGTGCGAAGCTGGAAAGCCGAGTCTACACGAAGCGGCGGAGGGCCAGCGCTGCGGTCTGGCCGCCGGAGAGGGCTGTCGCGGAAGAGACGGCGATGTTGACGCGGACGTCACGCGGGTCTTTGCGGATGACGTTGATGTTGCAGTTGGGGTCGACTTCGTCGGTGTTTTGCGAGGGGGGGACGATGCCGCGGTGGATGGCGAGCGCCGTCATGGCGAGGTCGATCGCGCCGCTGCCGGCGCCGTTATTGCCCATCGCGCCTTTGGTGGCGAGGACGGGGACTTTTGTGCCGTGCTGGCCGAGCGCCGCGCGGAGGCCGGCGGACTCGGAGGCGTCGTCTTCGATCATGCCGACGCCGGCGAGATTGGCCAGCTCGACGTGCTCCGGGCTGACGCCCGCATCGGCGAGGGCCTTCTGGATGGCGAGTTGAACCGGGCGACCGGCCGGGCTGGGCTGACTCCAGGAAGCGGCGTTCTGGCTTGCGCCGAAGCCGGCGACCTCGGCGTAGATTCGGGCGTTGCGGCGCTTCGCGTGCTCGAGTTCTTCAATGATGATCAGGCCGCCGCCTTCGCTGATGGCCGTGCCCTTGCGGGACTTGTCGAAGGGCCGGACGGCGGTCGCGGGCGAGTCGTTTGCGTCGGTGGTGAGGCGGCCGAGGAGCGAGGGACGCATGAGGCCCATGGGGTTGAGCTTGCTCTCGGCTCCGCCGCAAATGCAGATGTCGGCCGCGCCGCGCTGGATGGTTCGGAAGGCCTCGCCGATGGCGAGGTGGGAGCTGGCTTCGCCGCAGGTGATGGTGTTCGAGGGGGCCTGGCAGTCGTGCACGATGGTGACATGACAGGCGAGCATGTTGGGCAAAAACTTGAGCAGCCAGAGGGGGGTGAGGTTGCTCATGCCTTCGCGACCCCAGCGCTTGAGGCTGAAGGCGCGGTCGGTCTTGACGGACTGGTCTTCGACGGCGCTGAAGAGCGCGCCGGCGAGCTCGTTCAGATCGGCACAGATGAGGCCGGCCCCGATGTTGGCGCCGAAGCGGGTGAGGTCGATGTTGGGGGTTGTCGCGCCGTCCGCCTCGCCGCGTTCGATGATGCACTTGGTTTTGAGGCCGGCGTCGCGGACGGCGAGGTAGGCGGCTCCGACGGCGAGCTCAATGTCGCGGGCCATGACCTTGATGGCCTTGCGGTAGCTCTTGGGGACGTAGTCAGCGGCCTTGAAATCGACGACTTCGCCGCCGATCTGTGAGCTGAATCGGGAGGGGTCGAAAGACTGAATTCGCCGAACGCCGCAGCGTTTTTCGACGAGGGCGTCAAAGGTGGCTTCAACGCCGAGCCCGATGGGGCTGACCACGCCCAAGCCGGTAATGACGACACGCCGCTTCATTTGAAATCTCGCGCAAACCGTGCGCCCGGCGTTCGTTACCGGACGAAGGGAGGGATGGTAGTCGAGATTTGCGCGGCTGTCGAGTTGGCGGGAGCGGTGGGTGGGGGGATCGTAAGTTCATTGGCCGCCGGGGCGGGCCGATGATCGAGGTGCTCGCCCGAATTGAATTGCTTCGGAGACTGCTTCATGAATCGTAAGGCGTTCACGCTGGCCGAGGGTGTCACGGTTGTTGTGACGCTGGGGATCCTGTGCGCCGTGGCGCTGCCGGCGTACAGCGACTACAAGATCGACGCACGGCGAACTGCGTGTCGGGGCGCTGTTGGGGCGATGCGAGCGGCGATTTCGAACTTTCATGCCCGGTCGGAGGCCGAGCGCGGCGAAGGCGCGGGGGCCTATCCGACGCTGGAGGAGTTGAAGTCATGCGGGCTGGTGCTGGTGGATTCGGTACCGGCGAATCCGTTCTCGGCAAGCGGTCGCGAGACCGATTTGATGGAGGCCGATGGGGTGAAGGGAAGTGTGATCGGGGCGGGGGGCGGGTGGTGCTACAACCCGACGACGGGCGAGGTATGGGCGAATACGGCGACGGCCGGCGTTGGCGAGAATGGGTTTTGACGTCATGCGACGCGAAAAGCCCATATTGAAGGTTGTGGTGGGGATGTTGATTACGGTTGCCGGCTGCGCGCGGCCGGCGGCCCCGCGCGATGATGCGCAGCGGATGAAGCCGCCGACGCCCACGCCAACGCGCGAACCGGCGCGGAATGAATCGAAGCCGCGGTATGCGGCGCGCGGTGTCCCGGGCGATGCGGCGTCGGCATGTGAAATTCGATAGGCGGCGCGGCGGGGGCGGCTTGTCCAGCGTGATATACTCGTGCGATGAGCCGGATCGACGAGTCTCGGAGCGGGATCTACCAGGGGGATAGCATCGAACTGTTGCAGAAGGCACGCGCGGGGTTCGCGCGGCTGGTCTTCGCTGATCCCCCGTTCAATATCGGGTATCGATACAAGGGCTACGACGACGCGCGGCGGTATGAAGACTATGTTACGTGGTCGCGGCGGTGGATGGAGGCGGCGGTCCGGGCGCTGACTCCGGACGGGTCGCTCTACATCGCGATCGGGGATGAGTACGCGGCCGAGCTGCGCGTGATCGGGCGCGAGCTGGGCCTGACGCTGCGTAACTGGATCATCTGGCATTACCAATTTGGGCAGGCGACGCGGGACAAGTTCACGCGGGCGCATGCGCACATCCTCTATTTTGTTCGGGACCCGAAGCAGTTTGTGTTCAACGGAGACCAGGTGCGGTTTCCAAGTTCGCGGCATACGGAGTATGGCGATCGGCGGGCGAAGCCGGAGGGGCGCGTGCCGGGCGACGTGTGGGATGAGTTTCCGCGGGTGTGCGGGACGTTCAAGGAGCGGGAAGGTTGGCATGGTTGCCAGATGCCGGAGGCGCTGCTGTCGCGGATTATCCGGGTGAGCAGCGATCCGGGCGACGTGATTGTCGACCCATTCATTGGCAGCGGCACGACGACAGCAGCGGCGGTGAAGCTGGGGCGAATCGGAATCGGAATTGACCAGAGCGACGAATATGCAGCGGCGGCACGGGCGCGGCTGACGCGGGCGCAGCGAGACGCAGAGGCCATGCGACGGCCGGACGATTCGGGGTGGAGCGAGTTTGATCGCGATTGTCTGCGGCAGATTTATCGGGAGACGGAGACGGCCATTGAGGGGCTGGTGCGGAACACGGCGGCGATGGCGTGCGTCGTGCGGGCGATTGCGGTGCGGTCGGGGCGGGCGCGGGGAGCGGAAGAGATTGCGTCAGAGCTGCAGCGCCTTTTTGCGAGAAACGAGTTGCCACGATTCAAGAATGACCGCCCGTGGAAGCCGAAGGCGCACAAGAAAACAGAGCACACGCGTGATCGGAAGCTCGTGGCATCGTGGTTCACGTCGAAGGCGGGGAAGCTGCGCGCGCAGAACGAGAACGCGCGTCAGACGGGATAGAGCGTTCAACGTGGGGCCGCGTCTGCAGCGGGCTGAGTTGTTGCCTGCCAAGCGGTGAGTTTTTGCTGCCATTCGGCGGTGAGGCGGTCGTAGCCGCCGGCGGGCTCGGCCAAGTGCCAGGCGGTGTAGAGATTGACGAAGTCGCGGAAGCGCACGTCGGGGGCCGCGGCGATCGCGGGATCGAGGGGCCGGTAGATCTCTTCGGCTTCGCGGAGACTGGCTTCGGCACCGACGAAATCACCGACCTTGATGCGAGCGCGGCCGACCAAACTCAGCCACATACCGAGGCGCACCGCGTAACCACCTGTGAAGACATGGCGAGCGGTAGGAAGCGCCGGGACGAGAATTTCGAGCGATTCGGCGAATCGATCCTGAGCCTGAAGCGCGCGGGCGAGGTTGACAGCGCCGGTGAGGGTGAACGGGTGCTCGTCGCCGACGATGCGGCGCGTGCCCGCGAGCACCTCGCGCGAAGCGGCCTCTGAGCGGGCAAAGTTTCCCTGTTTGTAGAGCACGGAAGCAAGGTTGTTCAGCGAGACCAACGTGTCGAAATGGTCGGGTCCGAGGATGCGGCGGCGCTTTTCGAGCGCTTCGAGAATAAGTGCTTCGGCACCGGCGAGATCGCCGCGGGCCTGGAGCAGCGTGCTCAGGTTGTTGATTGAATTGAGCGTGTAGGGATGGTCGGGTCCGAGGACGCGGCGGCGTTTTTCGAGGGCTTCGCGGAAGTAGGGCTCGGCTTCATCGAGCTTTTGCTGTTCCTGAAGATTGTTTCCGAGATTGTTGATTGATTGGAGGGTATCGGGGTGGTCGTCGCCCAGGACGCGGCGGCGCTTTTCGAGGGCTTCACGGCATAGCCGTTCGGCTTCGGTGAATTGGCCCTGCTGCTGAAGCAGGGAAGCCATGTTGGCGATCGCAAAGAGGGTGTGGGGGTGTTCCTCGCCGAGGGTGCGGCGGCGCTTGTCCAGAGCTTCTCGGTAGTAGGGCTCGGCCTCGCGAAGTCTTCCGCGGGCCTGCAAGAAGAAACCCATGCTCATGACTGACGTGAGGGTATCGATGTCGTCGTCGCCCAGGATGCGGCGGCGGGCGTCGAGGACTTCCCGGAACAAAGGCTCGGCTTCGTCAAATTTTCCCTCGGCTTGGAGCACATGGGCGAGATTGTGGATGGCACTCAGGGTGTCGAGATGATCGTCTCCGAGGATACGGCGGCGCTTTTCGAGGACCTCGCGGTCGTTGCGTTCCGCTTCGGCAAACTTGCCCTGGGCGTTGAAAAGCGTGCCCATCTTGCTGATGGACGTCAGGGTGTCGGGGTGTTCCTCGCCGAGGACACGGCGGCGGATATCGAGGGCATCGGTTTGGGGGGCAACGGCGCGTTCCAGGAGGCCGAGCTCGCGCATGGTCGTGGCGAGGCCCTGGAGCAATTGGGCTCGAATGATGGGCTGGTCGGCGAACTTTTTGTCGATGGCTTCCAGGGCGGGTTGAAAGAAAGTGGTGTCGAGGGCTTCGAGTGCGACGCCGGTGAAGTCACTGCCGGCGATGAGTTGCTCGAGTTCGGCGAGGCGGGAGTTGATCTTTTCCGGCGGGAGGTTTTCGCGTTCGGCGGCGAGGCGAGCTTTGCGGAGCAAGTCGGTGCGGAGGCGGGCGCCCATGTCGCGCGGTTCGATGTCGGCGAGCTGCTCCTCCTGGAATTCGACGACCTGGGCGAGGTCTTTCGCGCGGGCGCGGGCGTCGGTCTCGGCTAGTTCGGCGCGACGGAGGGCGCGCTCGGCGGCAGCGCGCTGGCGCAACTCGCGTATTCCGAAGGCGATTGAGACGCCTGTAGCCAGGATCAGTGCGGCGGCTGCCACAGCGGCGGCAGCGACGCCTGCGCGGTGTCGTTGAACGTATTTTTGAAGCTTGTAGCGGGCGCTGGGCGGCGTGGCCGTGACAGGTTCGTGGGCGAGGTATCGCGTGATGTCGCCGGCCAAGGCTGCGGCGGTATCGTAACGACGAGCGCGGTCCTTTTCGAGACACTTCATGACGATCCAGTCGAGATCGCCGCGAAGCGATTTGGCAAGCGACAGGGGCTCGGTGCGGCGGCGACGGGCGATGTCGGCGGCCGAACCGTCCGTTGATGGTTTGGACTGGATGTTTCCGACGGGGAGCACGTTTATGTTGGAAGAAGCCGCAAGGGTTCGCATGCGGGTGCTTGGCCGCGGGGGCTCTTCATCGCGGATGATTCGTTGGATTTCGGCGAGCGGCGCGGAGCGGAGTCGGTTGGCGTCGAAGGGGGTGTCCCCGGCGAGAAGTTCGTAGAGCAGAACGCCGAGGGCATAGACATCGCTGCGCGTGTCGATGTCCACGCCGGTGACTTCGGCCTGTTCGGGGCTCATGTACTGCGGGGTGCCGATGAGCTGGTGAATTTCAGTGAACAGGGTTTTGTCGGTGAGGCGGACCGCGGTGGCCTTGGCGATGCCAAAGTCGATGACTTTGGCGAGGGGGCGGCCGTCCGCGACGGTGACGAGGACGTTGGATGGCTTGAGGTCGCGATGGATGATGCCCTTCTGGTGAGCGTGCTGTACCGCGCTGCAAATGTTTCGGAAGAGGTCCAGCCGCTGTTCGATGGAAAGGGATTCGCGGTCGCAGTATTGAGTGACGGGCTCGCCGCGAACGAGCTCCATGACGAAGTAGGGCCGGCCGCTGTCGGTCGCGCCCGCGTCGAGCACGCGAGCGATATTCGGATGGTCCATCAGCGCGAGGGCCTGCCGCTCGGCCTCGAAGCGGGCAATGACCTGGCGGGTGTCCATGCCGGCCTTGATAATCTTCAGAGCAACACGTCGAATGACGGGCTCGGTCTGCTCGGCCATGAAGACCACGCCGAAGCCGCCCTCACCGATGCGTTGGAGGAGCTTGTAGCGGCCGATGCGGGCGCCGGGGCCTTCACGGAACGGAGCGGCCGCGTCGAGTTCTGCGGCCAGTCCGGCGCCGGTAACGGCGCCAAGAAAGTCGGGATCGTCGAGGGTTGAGACGAGTTCGAGCGCTTCCGCGGTAAGCTCGGGATTGTCGGCCGCCTGTTGCTGGATGAAAGCGATGCGCTTCGCGGACGGCATGCGGCCGGCGCGCGAAAGTAAGTCCTTCAGACGTTCTCGATCCGACTCATTCACGATGACGGTTCCGTGCCGTCACTTCGCTGGAGGTATCTCAGAAGCCACGCCCGCGCGTAGCGCCATTCCCTGTCGACGGTGCTGGGGGCAATGTTCAGGGCGGCGGCGGTCTCGTCGACGGAAAGCCCGGTGTAGAAGCGAAGTTGAGCGACGCTGGCAGCGCGGGGGTCCTGTTGCTGCAGGGCCTCGATGGCGGCGTCGATGTCCAGGGCGTCGCCGACGGCTTCATCGCTGGAGAGATCGGCGACGTTGGCGATTTCGCGTTTGCGATCGCCTCCGCGCTTTTTTGCGCCGATGCGGCGGGCGTGCTCGATGAGGATTCGCCGCATGGCCTCGGCGGCAGCGGCATAGAAGTGGGCACGGCTGTCCCAGCCGACGTCGCGATCGCCGACGAGGCGAAGGTAGGCCTCGTGAACCAGGGCGGTGGCCTGAAGGGTGTGGGCGCCGCGCTCTTGACGCATCTGACGCTCAGCCAAATCCCGCAGGGATCGATAGACGAGCGGCAGCAGGTCTCGGGCGGCCTGCGGCCGGCCTTCGGCGGCGGCCGCGAGCAGCACAGTGACGTCCGCTTGCGGCGGTTGTGGATCGGTTGGTGCGGTATTGGGTCGTTCCATAAGTTCTATCTAGGCGAGTGCGAAAACGGGTCCGGCGGGGCGTCAGGAAAAACCCGAGCTCGCATCGCAAATTCTGAAAAGCACCATCTTAACGCAAATTCGTGGGGCCTGACGCCCGGATCGGGCGGACATCGCATTGATGCAGGTCACCCGATTTCCGGAGGGCTCCGGCTTGTTATTGCCCTTTGGATGCAACGGTGCGGGGGGCGCGGGATGGCCGTGGCCGCGAGCACGCCGTTGGCGATGCTGGCCGCGGTGACGCAATGGGACTGAATGCCCGCAGTGAGGCGGCAATTTGGATTTGTGTGGCGAATGAGAAAGGTGAAATAAGACATGAGTCAGGATATCCGGCGACATGGATTGGTCGTGGTGTTGGCAAGCGTGATGTGTGCGACGGCGTCGGCGGGGGTGCCGGTGCGGGTCGTGGCGGTCAGCGGAGAGGAGGCGGTCGGGACCGTGGGCGGATTGATGTACAAGGACATCTATGGTTCGCCGATCGACGGGCTTGGGCGGATGTCTTTTTTCGCTTCGCTGAAGGAGCCGAACGCCAATGAAGCCAGCCAGGCCGGAGTCTTTTCGGAAGGGAATGGGTTTTTGTATCTCTGGGCCCAATCCGGCTGGGACGCGCCGGGCACGGGGGTGCAATTCAGTGGTCTAAATACGCCGGTGATGAGCCGCGATGGGAAGATCGCGTTTGATGCGTACCTGAAGGGAACGGGTGTCAACGATACCAATGATCGCGGAATCTGGAGCAACGCCAGCGGGACGCTGCAACTGGTGGCGCGGGAGGGCGACGCTGCTCCTGGTGCGCCGGCCGGTGCGAAGTTTCGAATACTGCAGTCTCCGCTGATGAACGCGATGAATCAGTTGGCGTTCGTCGGAATCCTGACCGATGTCGGGGCGCAGCCGCCCGCAAAGATCGGAATCTGGTCGACGCGGAGCGGATCGCTCTCGCCCGTGTTTGTCTGTGGATCGCAGGCGCCGGGTCTACCGGCCGGTGTGGTAATCGACGATCTGGGGACTCCAGCGATGAATGACAATGGGCAGACAGTGTTTGCCGGGCTCTTGAAGGGGACCGGCGTAACCGACGCGAACCGCGTGGCGTTGTATTCGGAAGGCGGCGGTTCCCTCGCGCCGGTGGCGCGGTCGGGTTCGCAGGCGCCTGGTACGCTGCTCGGGGTGAACTTCAAGAGCTTCTATTCGTTCTCGGTGATCAACAATGCCGGTCGGGTGACGTTCATGGGGAGTCTCGCGGGACTCGGCGTCACAGAGGGCAGCAACGACGTTGGCATCTGGTCGAACGCGAGCGGTAATCTGTCGCTTATTGCGCGGAGTGGATCGGCGGCGCCGAACACGCCGATCGGAGTGGTGTTCAACGGGTTTTCGCCGGACAGCGTGGTGATGAATGGCGCGGGTCGCGTGGCCCTTATCGGGTATTTGAGGGGCTCGGGCGTGACCGAGGCGGTGAACGACACAGGCATCTGGTCGCAGGGCGGCGGAAACTTGACGCTGGTGGCGCGGGCAGGATCGCAGGTTCCGGGGATGGCGAATGGAGTCGTGTTTGACACTTTCTTCAGCATGGCGATGAACAGCGCCGGTCGAGTCGCGTTTCAGGCGCAAATCAAGGGCCCGGGCATCACATATCAGCAGAACTCGGATGGCATCTGGGCGCAGACAAACGCCGGGTTGACGCTGATTGCGCGGGGCGGCGAGTCGGTCAACATCGGGCCGGGTGATTCGCGGACGATCCAGGTTCCATTCCTGATCGGAGGCAGCGGCGGCGAGGACGGGCGGAACACGGGTTTCAACGGGGACGGAAATGTCGGGTATGCGGCGGTGTTTACGGACGGCTCGAATGGCGTGATGTCGACGAAGGTGGACCTGCCGGACCAAACTTGCGGGACGTGCGGCGTTGGGGCGTCCGCGGCCATGGGTATGACAGCGATATCGCTCTTTGCGACGAAACAGACTCGACGCAGGCGGCGGTCGTGGCCGGGAGCGTAATGAATTGCTATCGCGCGTTGATGCGCCGGCGAGCACTCGGAAGCATCGTGGCAACGAGGGCGATCTTCAGCGCGCTCAGGAGCAGGAATGGGGCGACTCCCGTTGCCCATGCCATCTGCGGGCCGACAGCGATCGCGAGCCAGGCAAAGCCGGTCGTCAGGATGAGGACGTCTCCGGCGAGCAAAGCCAGTAGCGCCGTGGGAATGCGGCGATCCGCACCGCGCTCCATCAGATAGCCGACAACATAGGACGCGATTGGAAAGGCCCAGAGGTAACCGGCTGTGGGCCCGATGAGTCGTGCAAAGCCAGTACCCGGGCCGGCGAAGACGGGCAGCCCCACAGCACCCTCGGCAAGATACGCGAGCAGCGTTATCGCAGCGCGGCGAGCGCCGAAGGTGGATGCGACGAGCAGAACGGCGAAGGTCTGTAAGGTCGCGGGAACTGGCTGAGTGGGAATCTGAATCTTCGCGCAAGCGGCAATGAATGCTGAGCCGGCGAGAACCAGACACACCTCGCGAACGGCGCGGCCCGCCGCCGTACCACCTGAAACCCATACGTCCGCAAACGATCGCACGCTAACAGCTTGCACGATATGACGCCTCCGTGTCCGCCGGTCGGCCGGTCCCGAAGGCAGATTAGATAGCGGCGGCGACGGCAAGCGTCAACGCGGCGGGTCCCGAACCCGATCGGGCGGCCTGACGTAGCATCCGGACGGTCGGAGGGGCCCCAGAATCGCAAATCCGGGAGTTTCCCCAGCCCCCATAGCGGACGATAATAGAATAGGAGGGTGCCTGTCCGGCCCAATAGCCCCTCAGGAGTCAAGAATGTGCGGAATCGTGGCATACGTTGGATATCGAAAAGCCCAGCCGATACTGATCGAGGGGCTCAAGCGACTTGAGTACCGGGGGTACGACTCGGCCGGCGTCGCGATGCAGCGGAATGGGAAGCTGGTAATCCGCAAGTCTCCAGGGCGGATCTCGGCGCTGGAGACGCTTCTGGACGAGGAGACGGCGGCGGGCACATGCGGGTTATCTCATACCCGGTGGGCCACGCACGGAGCGCCGAACCAGGTCAATGCGCATCCGCATACCGATTCGTCGGGGCGGATCGCGGTCGTTCATAACGGCATCATCGAGAATTACCAGTCGCTGAAGAAGTATCTCGCGCAAAAGGGAGTTGAGTTCCGGAGCGACACGGATACAGAAGTGCTCGCTCAGCTTATCGGGCATCACTACCAGGGGAGTATCGAGGACGCCGTGCGCAAGGCGCTGGCGGACGTGCGCGGGACGTATGGCATTGCCGTGGTTTGCTCGACGGAGCCGGACAAGGTCGTTGCGGCGCGAAAGGGCAGCCCGCTGATCGTGGGCATCGGCGACGGCGAGTACATCGTTGCGTCGGACGCGGCGGCGATCATTCAGCATACGACGCAGGCGGTTCATCTTTCTGATGGCGAGATGGTGACGATCTGGAGCGACGGGTTCCGGACGACGACGCTCGACAACGTGCCGATCACGAAGGAAGTGAACGAGATCGAGTTCTCGCTGGAGGAGATCGAGCTCGGCGGGCACAAGCACTTCATGGAGAAGGAAATCTTCGAGCAGCCGGAGGCGCTGCAGAATTGTCTGCGCGGACGGCTTGACTTGGCAGAGGGGCGCGTCGTTCTTGGCGGGCTGGCGAACCAGACGCGTGAGCTGGCGCACATTCGACGGATCATCATTTCGGCATGCGGGACGGCATGGCACGCGGGGCTCGTGGGAGAATACCTGTTCGAGGATCTCGCGCGGATTCCGACCGAGGTGGAGTACGCGAGTGAGTTTCGGTATCGCAATCCAATCATGGAAGAGGGCACGGTTGCGATATTCGTCAGTCAGTCGGGAGAGACGGCGGACACCCTGGCGGCGGTGCGCGAAGCGAAGGAGAAGGGGGCCCGGGTTCTTGGCGTCGTCAACTCGGTGGGGTCGACGATCGCGCGCGAGACGGATGCGGGGGTGTACCTGCACGTTGGGCCGGAGATCGGCGTTGCCAGTACCAAAGCCTATATCGGGCAGGTGGCGACGCTGACGCTGATGGCGCTGTACTTCGGGCGGCGGCGGCACCTGTCGCACCCCGAGACGCTGGAACACATGCGGGAGCTGGCGGCGATCCCGGAAAAGATTCGCAAGATCACGGCGCAGAGCGAGGCCATCCGCGGAGTCGCGGATCGATACAAGGATATTGAGAACTGGCTGTACCTGGGGCGAGGATACAACTATCCGACGGCGCTGGAGGGGGCGCTGAAGCTGAAGGAGATTTCGTACATCCACGCCGAGGGCATGCCGGCGGCCGAGATGAAGCACGGGCCGATTGCGCTGATCAACGAGGGCATGCCGGTTGTGTTCATTGCGACGCACAACAGCCAGTACGAGAAGGTGCTTTCAAACATCGAGGAGGTTCGGGCGCGGGGTGGTCGGGTGATCGCCGTTGCGACTGAAGGCGACACGGAGATTCAACGGCTGGCGGAGCACGTGTTCTACGTGCCCGACACGCTGGAACCGTTGCAGCCGCTGGTGAATATCATTCCGTTGCAACTTCTTGCCTATCATGCGGCCGTGTTGCGCGGGTGCAACGTCGATAAGCCGCGGAATCTGGCGAAATCCGTCACGGTCGAATAGGCCCAACATCGCTGCATTCGTGGCTCGTCGCGCGCGACGCCGGCGCACTTGAACGGTGATACCGCGCGCCGCTACGCTTTCCCCTTCGGCACTAGTCGAAAGAAATGACAGGAGATGGAAATGCTGAATTACTCGGCCATTGTTCAGAAGGCGAAGGGCTATGAGCAGTCCATGGTGAAACTGCTGCGCGAGCTGGTGGCGATTCCGGGCGAGAGCGGCACGGAGGGACCGGTGATCAATCGGATCAAGCGCGAGGCCGAGCGGCTTGGAGTCTTCGATCGGATTTGGATTGACAAGTTTGGAAATCTGCTTTGCCAGATCGGCACCGGAAAACGGCTGATCGCGGTTGATGCGCACGTGGATACGGTCGGGATTGGCGATCGGAAGAACTGGAAGCACGATCCGTACAAGGGAAAGGTCGCGGGCGGGTGGGTGTTTGGGCGCGGGGCGGGTGATCAACGCGGGGCGACGCCGGCGATGCTGTATGCCGCGAAGATTATCTCGGACTTGAAGCTGAAGCGGGCGGATTGGTCGCTGTTGTTTACGTTCACGGTGTCAGAGGAAGATTGCGACGGTCTGTGCTGGCAGTACATCGTGCGCGAGGGAAAGATCCGGCCGGAGTGCGTGATCGTCACCGACTCGTCGAACTGCAATATCTTGCGCGGACAGCGCGGACGGATGGAGATCGGCGTGACGGTGCACGGGCGGTCGTGTCACGGGTCGATGCCGCACAAGGGGGACAACGCGGTATACAAGATTGCGCGGGTCATTCGCGAGATCGAGGCGCTGAACGAGAAGCTGCGGCCTCACAAGTTTCTCGGCAAGGGGACGATTGTCGTCAGCTATGTTGACTGTAAGACGCCGAGCATGTGCGCGGTGCCGGACCAGGCGTACATCCATCTCGATCGACGCCTGACGGTTGGGGACACGAAGGAATCGGCGCTGCGCGAGGTGCGGGCGGCGATCAAGCGGGCGGGTGTGTCGGCGGAGGTCGAGGTGAAGCGGTACGACAAGCCGACGTGGACGGGCTTGGTTTACCCGACTGAGAATTTCTTCCCGACGTGGTGCGAAGAGGAGGATGCGCCGCAGGTGGCGGCGGCGGTGGATACGTACCAGTCGCTGTTCAAGAAGAAGCCGACGGTGAGCCGGTGGACGTTCAGCACGAACGGCGTGTCGATCGCGGGAATGTTCGGTATCCCATCGGTCGGTTTCGGGCCTGCCCCGGAAAATGTTGCACATACGGTGAACGACAGCGTGCCGATCGAGCACATGGTGAAATGCGCCGCGTTCTACGCAGCTTTTCCAAATACGTATTGCGGCAACGGGAACGCATCGCGGTCGAAGCGGCGGCGCTGATTAGCTCGGTTGGGATGTTGGGGGCTGCGTTGCCGTTGCGCGGAGCTTTGCGGCTTCGTCGGCGCGGCCGGTATTCTCGCAGATATCGGCGAGGGATTCGAAGATACGGCGGGAAGTTTTGGACATCGGCATCCGGCGTTCCTGACGGAGAGCGACGGACTCGCGGAGGTAGGGCTCTGCGTCGCTGAAGCGCGACACCTCGCAAAGCGCGAGGCCGAGGTCGCCGGCGATTCGCGCGTCCATGTTGCCCTTCTTCCGGAACAGGTCGCGGCGCGTGTAGACTTCGAGAAGCAGCGGAATCGCCTCGGCCGGACGCTTCTGTTTTTCGAGATTGCCTGCCAGATTGGCAACGCTCTGGATGCGGAGGAGATCATCGTCCGGCACGGTTCGCCGACGGACTTGGACCACGTCGCGGAAGAACGGCTCGGCCTCGGCGAGCTTGCCGCTGTTGTCGAGGATCAGCGCGAGCGTGGTCGTCATTTCGAGTGTGGTGGGATTCTCGCTGCCAATGAGTCGGACGGAGCGCGACCAGGCGTCGCGCTCGAGGCGCTCAGCTTCATCGAATTTTTTCTGGTCGTAAAGCGTTCGGGCAAGCCAATGGGTGAACACGACGGCGTTGTGGTGATTCGGTCCTCCCTGTTCCACGGCGGCGTCGACGGCTTGGCGATAATACTTTTCGGCGCTGGTCGCGTCGTGGAGGTCGTAATAGATCGAGCCGATGCTCGCGAGGAATCGAACGTAGTCGACGCGCCCGCCCGAGCCCGGCGATCGGCGGAGCAACGGCAGAAATGATTCGAGGACGTCGATCGATTCACGGAGTTGTCCGCAGTCGCGAAGTGCGGAGGCGTAGCCCAACGAGAGGTGGAGATGCGTCTCGGGGTCTTGGGCGACGTTTTTCCCGGTTCGGGCGAGCGCCTGCTTAAAGACTGCGCGGGCGTCGTCGAGCCGGTGCGTCAGGCCGTACGCGCCGCCCAACGCATCGAGTGATTCGATCGTGACCGGATCGTCGGGTCCGAGGCGTCGCATGCACTCGTCGGCGAGGGCTTGGGCTTGGGGTATCGCAGCGGCGGCACTCTCGACAGAGGGCAACATGCGCATGAACGCTACTTGCCGGCGCAGGCCGCCGGGCTCTGAATCAACGCCGAGCGTGCGACTCAGTTCGACCGACCGCGCGTAATGCTTGCGGGCATCGGCCTTCAGTCCGAGGGCCTCGTAGACGGACCCCATCGTCTCGCGGAGGGCCATTTCGATCTTCGGCTGATCGGCGAAGCTGCGATCGATCTGCCGGGCGGCGGTGTCGAGAGCTTCGCGGATGGTTGCGTCATGCCCCGTGTCGGTACCGTCATAGAGCGGACTCGCCCGCGTGAGGAGGTCGGTCAGGAAGTCGTTAATTTGCTGCGCCTGAAGGAGAGCGTCGTTTGCGCGACGTGATTCGGAGCGGGCACGCGAGAGCCCAATCGAGAGCATGGTGACGCCGCCGGCGAGGGCGGCTACGACGGCGACAGCGGCGGTGACAAGCGGCTTGTTGCGGCGGGCGAATTTGCCGAGATCGTAGAGCTTCGATGGCGCGACGGCGGTGACCGGCCGGCCGTCGAGGAATCGCTGCAAGTCATTGGCGAGGGCGACGGCGGTCGGGTAACGCCGCGCGCGGTCCTTTTCGAGACACTTGAGCGTGATGGTTTCGAGGTCGCGCGGCAGACTGGCGTCGAGCTGGCGCAGCGGCACCGGGTCCTTCTCAATCACCTGCTTGAGGACTTCGACGGTGCTGGCCGCCTGGAAGGGGGGGCGACCGGTGAGGAGCGCGTAAAGAGTGGCGCCGAGCGAATAGACGTCCGCGACAGGGCCGATTTCGGCTTTGCGGCCGGATACCTGTTCGGGAGACATGAAGTTGGGTGAACCGAGCATCTGGCCGGTGACGGTGAGGTGGCTGTCGGCGGCCGAGCTGGAGGCGAGGCCAAAGTCGGTGATGCGGACGCGGCGGTCGGCGTCGATCAGGACATTCGCGGGCTTAATGTCGCGGTGGATGATGCCTTTTCGATGGGCGAAGTCCACGGCGGCGGCAACGTCGCGCATGACGGCCGCGGCTTCGCGCGGCTTGAAAGGGCCGTCGAGCAACTGGTCGGAGAGGGTGTGGCCGGCGACGTAGCCCATCGAGAAGAAATGCTGGCCATCGAGTCGGCCGACCTCGAAGACGGGGACGATGTTGGGGTGATCGAGGGTGGCGGCGGCGTGTGCCTCGGCGTAGAAGCGGGCGACCTCGGCTTGGGACGCGAGGCGGCCCGAGAGGATCATCTTGACGGCAACAATGCGGTCGAGCGAGATCTGGCGCGCGCGGTAAACGACGCCCATGCCACCGCGTCCGATTTCTTCCAGAAGCTCGTAGTCGCCGACGCGGCGCGGCGCGGTCAGCGTCGGCGCGGGTATCAGGTCGGGGCGGCGGGCGGCGGGCTCGAGGGCGCGATAGTCGGTAATGAACTGATCGAGTTCATCGGCCAGATCGGGGTGGCGTGCGAGGAACGCCGCGCGATCGAAGGGTGTACCGGACTCGATGGACTCGAGGTACTCGGCGATGGCGGCGTCGATGCGTCGGCTGCGGGAGCCGTCGGCGCGATCAGTCATCTTCTCCGTCCTGCTCGTCGAGTTCGAGCCGCAACTGTCGGACGCCGCGCTTGATGAGGCCGGCGACGGCGTCGCGCGAGCGGTCGAGGTGTTCGGCGATCTCTGCGAGCGGCTGGCCGCTCCAGTAGTGCAACGTGAGGGCGGCCCGTTGTGCATCGGGCAAGCGAGCGAGGGCGGTGACGAGCTTCAGAACCTGCTCTTCGCGTTCGATGGCGCGGTTGGGGGCGAAGTCGCGCGCGAGCCAGAGCTCGAGTTGGTTTGACGAGGTTTCCACGGATTGCTGTAGCGGAACTTCGCGGCGGACGTCGCGCTTGTCGGCAGTCATGCGGCGCAGTTCATCGCCAAGATTGTTTGCGAGTATGCGCCGCAGCCAGGGAAGGCGGCGACCCGATGGGATGTCGAAGCCGTCGGCGAGCTGTTTCTGAGCTTCGAATAGCGTTTCCTGGACGATGCCGGACAGGTCGACTTTTGCGCGGAAGCGTGGTCCGACCTGCTGAGATGCCAGGAGATGAAGGTAGTCTCGATATCGTTCGAGCGCGTTGCGATCGGCGTCGACATGCTCGTGGTTCATGGCGGACCAAGCCTAGCGAAGTTCCCGTAGTTTATTCGATTTGACGGCTGAAGACACAAATTCTCTGGAATCCGCGCCCCACTCGCTCGTCGAATTCGCCTGCGCAAGATAGGGACTCGAACGGGAGGAGCACGCAATGCGTCAGACAGATGGCACGGGTGGGATCGGGAATAGTACGGTCGTTCGATCGAATGAGCGGCCTGAAACTTGGCGCCGATGGATGATTTTCGGATCCGCCTCGGCCGGGCGACGGATGGCCGCGGTTGCCGTCGCGTTCGCGGTTCTGGCGGCACCCCGGGTCTGCGCGGCGACGGAAGTACTTGTCTATCCGTGGGACTATGGCTGGTTTACGTACCTGCCGGTGTGGGGGTTTGTCGGGGTTACCCCGTCGAATCCTCGGTCTGGATTTGGCTCGCTGGAGTTGATGAAGCCGGTGGGCGGGGGCGGTGCGTACATCAACTGGACGGTCAGCTACGAGAACGGGACGTGGGGGACGCTGTCGGTACTGGGGTTCGACTCGTACACGGACCGGGAGTCGACGGCGTTATTCGGGCCGGATGTGGCGATCCGGCTCTATCCGTACGGCGACCCGCGGAGCTTTTTTCTAATCTGGAATCGAAGCTCGTTGAGCATTCAGCCGGGTGTCTGGCGGCACGACAACATGATCGGGCACATGGCGATTCAGGCGGCCGATGGCAACCCGCCGCCGGCGTCGATCGGCGCGATTCCGGCCGATGCGCCGATTGTCGAGATCCATGTTCGAAGCAACTATGCGAACAACGGTCGCTGGCGCGGTTTCGTCGACAATGTTGAGATCGGGTTCACAGGGCATGAGTCGATTGTATTCAATTTCGAGGCGGTACCCGATCCGCCTCCCACACCGGGCGAGGTGGTCATCAGCCAGTTCCGAGTTCGCGGTCCGATCGGTGTCAGCGATGAGTTTATCGAACTGTACAACCGCTCGACGAACCCGGTGGTAATGGACAACTGGCGGATCATCGGGCCGAACTGGCGCGGAGACGGGCACACGGTTGACCTGGCGGTGATTCCGACGGGGACGGTGCTCAATCCCGGGTGTCATTACCTGATTACGAATCGATCGACGCCGGGCGGTCCGTACAGCGGGAGCGTGCCGGGCGACTTGACCATGGACTTCACGGACATCAGCGATACAGCGGGGTTTGCGCTGGCGCGGGCGGATTCGACGATCGCCGATCGCGTCGGCTTGGACGCGGGGGCGACATTCAAGGAGGGGACGCCGCTGCCGACCCTCGGGTTCTTTTACGTCGACAAGGCGTACGAGCGGAAACCGGGCGGGGCGGCGGGGAACGGGCAGGACACGGATGACAACAGCGCGGATTTTGTGGTGGTGGCGCCGTCGCAGCCGAGGAACAGCGCGTCGGGTTGCGTCGATGTCGACAGCGACGGCATCGACCAGCACCTCGACAATTGCCCGGGGGTGAGCAACGCGGACCAGGCGGACGCCGACAGCGACGGTCTCGGGGACGCGTGCGACAACTGCCCGGCGTTGAATTCGCCGAACGGAGCGGATTCGGACAGCGACGGCCGCGGCGACGCCTGCGACAATTGCCCGTATCAACCAAACCTTGACCAGGCCGATGCGGACAGCGATGGCGTCGGTGACGCCTGCGACAACTGTCCGAACCTAGCGACGCCCGACACCTCGGACTGGGACGGTGACGGCGTCGGAAACGCGTGCGACAATTGCCTGTATTACTACAACCCAGATCAGGTGGATTCTGATACCGACGGGTATGGCGATGCGTGCGACTACTGCCCAGACGATCCGCTCAAGCAGTACCCAGGCTGGTGCGGCTGCGGCGTGCCGGATTCGGATAGCGATAGCGATGGCTGGCCGGACTGCTATGACTATTGTCCGCACGATCCATACAACGATGCGGACTACGACGGTCTGTGCGGGGACGTTGATCCGTGTCCATCGTCCGATCGGAGCTGGTTGATCGTGATCGGCGGGTGCGATACGGGCGTATTGAACCAGATGCTCGCGACCGGATGCACGATGGTCGACGAGATCGCTAAGGCGCGGGGCGCGGCACACAATCACGGGCAATTTGTGAGTGCGGTTGCGCATCTCGCGAATGAGTGGCGCGGCGCGGGGTTGATCAACGACAGCGACAAGGGCCGCATCGAATCGTGTGCGGCGCATGCGCCGCCGCTGGCGAGTTTCTTCAGCGTGCCGTACGACGCGATCTTCTACGTCGCCCCCATGGGCGGCGGCGCGGGCGCGACCAGCGACTTTGGCGTCGGCACCTCACAGGCCGACGCGGTTCCGCTGCTCCACGGTCTGCCGAACTACCCGAATCCGTCCGGCGAGGTGCAGGTCGGACCGGTGGCTCGCGGCGGTGCTCTCAACTTCTATCTGCGATCGGAGTTCGGCGGAGTTTACTGGGCCTTCTCGGTTGACACGATCAGCGACGCCTCGCGCTATGCGTTCATGGATCTCGACAACAGCCTCGGATTGGGCGGTTCAATTATTGAGCAGACCGGGCCGACAACGTGGCTGCTTCACATGGATGACGCCGCATCGTTTTACTACGACGACGATGATGACGACGTACTTGTCCAGCTTCGCCTGGAGCCGGCCATCGCCGCCCACGCGCCCACGCGTCGCGGTGACATGGATTGTGATGGACTTTGCGACGGGCGCGACATCGCCGGATTCGTGCAGGCCCTGTCCGACGCTGCCGGCTACATGACCGCGAACGCGACCTGTCCGATTCTGAACGCCGACTATGACGGAGACAACCGGGTGACGGTGGCCGATGTGGAAGGCTTCACCGGGGCGCTGCTCGGCTGGTAGTGCCGGTTAACGTGTAAGCTTACACAAAATAGCGCCAATGTGGTAAACTACGCAACGGGATTGTAGGGGGAAGGAAAGTGCACATGAACCGATTGGCCTCGGGCCTCTTCTATTTGGCTACCATGGTTGTGTTCCCCGCCGCCCGAGCGCACGGCGTCGCGGCCCCGTCGTTCATGGGGCTGGGCTACCTGCCCGGAGGAAGTATTAGTAACGCCCTGGCCGTCTCTGCCGACGGCTCGGTCGTGGTGGGATTGGGTGACACCACTGACTCGGGATTCGAATACGAGGCGTTTCGTTGGACACAGCCGGGCGGCATGGTCGGGCTGGGCTACTTGCCCGGCGGGGGGTCCGACAGTCGCGCCGTTGGTGTGTCGGCCGACGGCTCGATTGTCGTTGGGAATGCCTCGCATTCCGAACCGTTCCGTTGGACGCAGGGGGGAGGCATGGTCAGTTTGGGTCACCTCCCGGGCGGACTCTACGGCGCCGCCGACAACGTCTCGGCGGACGGCTCTGTCGTCGTGGGAGGCGACTACTACACGTCGACCGTCTCACAGGCGTATCGCTGGACGCCGGCGGGCGGCATGGTCGGCCTAGGCTTCCTCCCGGGCGGAGGTAACAGCCGCGCGTTGGGTGTATCCTACGACGGTTCGGTGGTTGCGGGAGGTGACTATTACTCCTATCCAACGCGGTCGAAGGCGTTTCGCTGGACAGAGGCCGCCGGCATGATCGATCTCGGGTTTCTACCTGGTGGAAACAGCAGCTACGCCGCAGACATTTCGGCCGATGGCTCGGTCATCGTGGGAAGCGGCAACAACGCATCTGGTTCCGACGAGGCGTTTCGCTGGACCCAAGCCAGCGGCATGGTCGGCTTGGGCTATTTGACAGGCGGAACAGTCAGCTATGCATTCGGTGCTTCGGGCGATGGCTCAGTCGTCGTCGGTTACGGCAAGAACGCCTCAGGCCTGTTCGAGGCGACCTACTGGACCCAAGTCGGCGGCATGCAATCGCTTCGCGATCTGCTCGTGAATGACCTCGGTCTGGACCTGACCGACTGGTCCCTCAGGTTCGCGACAGGAGTAACACCCGACGGCCTGACGATCGTTGGTCGCGGCATCAATCCGTTCGGAAACGACGAGGCCTGGATTGCCCACCTCCCCGAGCCGGCTTCGCTGGCGCTGTTCGCCGCCGCCGGGGTCGCGGTCGTGCGACGGCGCCTCTCTCTCTCTCTCGCAGAGCGCCGATGAGACAGTATTCACTCATCATCTGCGTGCTCTGCGTGCTCCAGTCCGCAGCGGAACGCGCCGCCGCCGATTCGGCCTGCGCCGACTGGAGGCGACGAACCTCCGCCACGAGTCCGGCCCCGCGCTTTGGCCATGCGATGGCCTACGACAGCGCCCGAGGTGTGACGGTGCTATTCGGCGGGCATAGCACCTATAACGTCTACGACGACACTTGGGAGTGGAACGGCACGGACTGGACCGAGCGCTTTTCCGCATTGGGGAACAGGCCGCCGGCCCGGTTCGAGCACGCGATGGTCTACGACAGCATCCGCGGCGTGACCGTCCTATTCGGTGGACAGGGTGGTTCCACCTTATTGGGCGACACATGGGAATGGAACGGGACGACGTGGGCGCAGCGCAGCCCGTTATCCAGCCCGTCGTATCGCCGCAACCATGCGATGGCCTACGACGGCGCCCGCGGTGTGACCGTGCTGTTCGGGGGAGAACCGGTTTCTCTGTTCCCTCAAGGAAAACCATGGGAGTGGGATGGGGAGAGTTGGACGCCCCGCACCCCGACCACCGTCCCCCCGGGCCGGATTGATCACGCGATGGCCTACGACTCCGACCGCGGCGTGACCATCCTATTCGGAGGGTTGGTGTATTCCGCATCGGGAGACACGTGGGAGTGGAACGGCACGACATGGACGCAGCCCATCCCGGCGGCTGGCCCGCCGGCTCGCGTCTACCCGGCGATGGCGTACGATTCAGGGCGCCATGTAACGACGCTGTTCGGCGGATACCATGACCCCACGTACCTTCGCGACACCTGGGAATGGGATGGGACGACGTGGTCGCAACACAGCCCGGGGAGCAGCCCCACCGGTCGATTTGCCCCGGCGATGGCGTATGATTCCGGCCGCGGCGTCACGGTCCTGTTCGGAGGCGAAACCAGCCCGGTCCATACGTACCTCGACGACACCTGGGAATTCGGCGTCTTCACTCGGGATGGCGACTTGAATGGCAACGGCCGCGCTGACGGGCGCGACATTGCCCCGTTCGTCACCGCGCTGCTAAGTGCGTCCAACACTCAGTCCGAGCTCTGCCACATTGACTTCAACGCTAACGACGTCATCGACCCAGGTGACGTACCGGGATTCGTCCAACTTCTACTGGGCCTTTAGCCAAGCGTCCTCCTGAGCCACGCCAGCGGCGCACGTGAAAGCCCACACGCGCGCCGGTTGTGTTTGTCTTCCGGGCTGCGAGCCCGACACGCGAAATCCCGACTCGTGTAATCGCTTTCGAGCGCCGTCGCGCCCCATCGCTCGTGCCGTCCCGCTTGTAAGAAATAGAGACGGAATTCGGAGCGTGATGACGCGCTCGAGGTCCGGCACCGATCGCAGCTCGCGTGATGCTGAGATCCGGTACCGCGAAGAAAGGAGCATGTTCATGATGACGCGAACGAGAATCGCACAGAGCCTGTTGGCAAGCACGGGAGTCTGTCTGGGAATCGCGCTTTCGGCCGGCGCGTTCGCCGGCCAGGCCGGCAACGTCCTGCCTCCGAACGCTCAACCCAAGGGCTGGACGCTCGACCGCATGGCGGAAGTGGTGGCTGATTTCAGCATCAGCGGCAACGACCCGGCGTACTACCCGGACACGCCGTTTCAGATCATCTACCGACATCCCGGCAACAGCTTCACGGTCAAGGCCGGGAAGTTCTTCTACGTCAACGTCGTCTTCTTCGACGACGCGCCGCCGATCATCGGAGACTGGCCGACGGACAAGGATGCCGCGGCGAGCTACGTATTCGGCCGGGATCAGCTCGGTGGGCACGACCTCGAAATTGAAGTCGACGGCGCGGTAACCTCACTGGATTACCCCGGCTACATCGCCCTGGCGCCCACGCCGACGTCTCCGGACGGCAGTGCAAACATCCTCAAGATCGCCGCGTTTCTGACGCCGCTCTCCAAGGGAACCCACGCCGTCACGATTCGCGGGATCTTCGACGGCGATGCGATCATCGACGCGTTCGGCGGACCGTTCGCGGGCGAAATTGCGTATTCGGTAACCGTAGAGTGATGGCACGACGTTTGGCGGGTTTTACGCGGGTCACAGGAAATGACAACGGCCGCACCCTCCGGCGCGGCCGTTGATCAGTTTGAGGCAGTCGGGCGGTTCAGCCCTGCTTGCACATCTCGGCCATGGCTTTCTGGCCACGTTCGCCGATTTCCTGGGGTGTGAGGTCTTCCTTGTGAGTCGCAACGGCCCAGTGATGGCCGAACGGGTCGATCAGCTTGCCGTAACGGTCGCCCCAGAACATATCCGTCAGTGGCATGGCGACTTCGGCGCCGGCGGCGGTGGCCTGCTTGAAGGTGGCGTCGCAGTCAGGGACGTACATGTGGATCGTCACGGGTGAGCCACCCAGAAGCTTGGGACCCTTACACTCCCACGCGGGGTTTTCATCCGCGAGGAAGATGACGGAGTCGCCGATCTGGACTTCAGCATGCATGACGGATTTTCCGTCCGGGCCGGGCATGCGGAAGTGTTCCTTCGCGCCGAAGGCCCTGGTGTAGAATTCGATTGCCTTGCCTGCGTTGGCGCAGATCAGGTGGGGCGTCACGGTGTGACAGCCCGGGGGAATGGGACTACTCGCTTTCTTTGCCATGGATCGGTCTCCTTATATCAAAATGACTCGCCGGATTACTCAGTTTGCGTGCGGCGAAACCGCGCCGAGGCGGTCGCCGTGTCTGTCTGAGTGAACCAGCGTATCGCCGGCACGCGCCGGCGTCCAATTCTTAACGCGTTGCGCGATTCGCCGCGGAGGCCGCAGGCCCGGTTGCCCCGGCGGGGGCGTCGTTTACCTTCGAATCGGCCTTGGCGAAGCGCTCCTGCAGCTTCTTGAGCGTGTAGCCGTTACCCCAATCGAAGTGGGTTCGCATTTTCTGCGATTGTTCGTCAGGCTTGAATCCCATTCCAACTACCGTGACGCGTGTTTTGTCGCTGCCGACGGGGTCGAGGTAGAGGACGGTCCACATGTCCTTGATGGCATCCTTGAAGGGGAAGTTCGCCGGGGCCTTCGTTGCCTTGATCGAGAGCATGTGCATCGGCTCGTAGCTGAGGATGGTATTTTCAATTGTGCCGTCGTCGCCGAGAACACCCTTGGGGTTGTAGTGCGTGCGCATGAGGCCGCCGACGCGCAGGTCGATGTCGGCGTGGGCGACCATCCAGGACTCTACGCCGTCCTTGGTTGTGAAGGCTTTCCACACTTCGGCGACGGGGGCGTCGATGACGGCCTCGTGGCGGAGGATGTCTTCGGAGGCGGCGGCTTTGTCCTGTGTTACTTGCTTATAGACGCCATTGAGGAATATCGGGTTGTTGCGGATGAAGTAGTCGAAGGCCTGATCCCACTCTTCGCCTTGCTTCCAGCCGATGACGGAGAGGCGAAGGCGCGTTTTGTCCGGGGCGAGCGGTTCGAAGAAGTAAACACCCCAAGTACCGCCCTTGCGGACGTTTGGGAATTTGGGGGGGGCGCTGCCTGTGGTCGCGAGAACCTGCTTCGGGACGAATGCCATGACTTTGTTGGGGGCCTGCGGCCAGAAGGCGTATCGGCCACCGGGCTTGAGCTCGACGAGCGGGTCGGAGCCACCGAGAGACTTCAGGCCGTCCGTCGTGGCCAGGGCATTCCAGAGTTTCTCGACGGAGACCGGCACGGTCATTTCAAAGTCCTGGCGCTTGATGGGGTCGGTGCTGGTCGAGACTTTGACGTGGCCGTCGGTTGTTTGTTTGGCGGCGGTTGCGGAGGGCTTGGTGAGAGTTTCGCGATTGGCGAACTCCTTCTGAAGATTGCTGAGGACGCGTGGCCAGGCGTTTTCGAAATAGGCGTAGTACTTGTCCCAGTCTTCGCCGTCGCCAAAGCCGAGTTGGTTGAAGTCCACACGCGTTTTGCCGTCTGGGAGCGGCTTGAAGCGGATGACGACTTGCGACACCGCACCGGCCTCGCGGAGTTTCATGACGGCAGGGGGAGCACCCCAGGTGAAGGCGAGCAATTCGTTGGGGAGGTAGCTAAGTACCTTGCTGCCTTCGGCGCCCCGCTTGCCGGGGGGTTGATCGGGCGTGAAGTAGATTTCGTAGGCGCCGCCGGGCTCAAGTTCGATCTTGCAGCCGGGGGCGAAGAAACTGGCGATCCCTTCGGGCGTCGTCCAGGCGCGCCAGACTTCATCGACGCTGGCGTTGACGTCGACCTGGCGGTGAAGAATCTTTTCGGATGTCTTCTGATCGGCCGCCGACGCGGCACGGTCAGCAGCGGGGAAGAAGAACAGCGAAGCGAATGTGAGCCAGTCCTTGAGCGTCATGCGGGTCTCCTATTTCCGGGGTTTGATCTCTGTTTGCCGGCCGTGGCACGATGTGGATCCTTCCCGATGAGCCGGTCGAAGTAGTCGCGGAGGGCCGCGACTGCCTCCTCGAACGGCGCAATGTTTCGCTGAGCGCGAGTGAGCATGATTCCGCCTTCCATGACAGTGAGAACGAAGCGCGAGAGTTGGCGGCGGTCGATGTCGCGGGGGAGGCGTTCGCCCGCTGCGTCGAGGCAGCGTTCGATCGCTTTGCACCAGTTGTCGAAGTTCAGCGCGATTCTCTCTCGCGCGGCCGGCCGAGAATCCGCCAACTCGAGGGCGAGGTTGCCGATGGGGCAGCCCTTGTTAAAGCCGTTGGCGATCATTCCCTGTCGGTAGCACTCGAGGACGGCGAAGACTCGCTCGATCGGATCCGATGTCATTTCGAACGCGGGGTTCATGACGACGGGCATGAGCAGTTCGACGTAGCGGTCGAGGACGGCGAGAAGCAGGTCTTCCTTGGTCTTGAAGAAGTAGTAGAGACTGCCGCTGTTGACTTTGGCTTTCGAAAGGATGTCATTCAACGAAGTGGCGTTGAAGCCGTTTTCGTAGAAGAGTTCCCGAGCGGCTTCGACAAGTACTTCGCGAGTATTTCGATCGTTGGTCATACTTGGTTAGGTACTCAACTAATAGGATAACGAGATCAACTCATCGATGCAACGAGATTCTTTACGAATCGTCCAACAGCTCTAACGCCTTTTATAACAGTTGGTTATGGCGGTGATTCGCTAAACGCTCTTGAGGGCCGTCAGCGTACGCTCGTTCGTGACATTGCCGGTGTTGAGCGTTGATTTGGGTTCGAACAGCATAATGTGGGCTTCCTCGTCGGCGGTGGGGCAGTGCTCGACGCCGGCCGGGACCACGATGAATTCGCCGGGATTGACCATCACATCTCGATCTCGAAATCGCATCCGCATGCGGCCGCGGATGACGAGGAATATTTCGTCCTCGTGCTCGTGATGATGCCAGACGAAGTCGCCTTTGAAGCGGACGAGCTTGACGTACTGGCCATTGAGTTCGGCGGCGATACGCGGGCTCCAGAACTCGTCGATCTGCCGGAACTTCGCTTCGAGGTTAATGGCCTGCATCGAGCACCTCGATTTTCAGCTTGCCGAGAATGCTGGTGAGCGTGACGACTTGCGAGAGCGCGTTGTCTTCGCTGAGAGAAAGCGTCGCGAGGGCGATGTGCGTTGCGTCGCACTCGGTCTGATCCATGGCTGCATCGAGGTCGCCCCATTCGCCGTTGAGCCAGACCTGTGTCCACATATGGTAGCCGAATTCGTCTTTGCGACCGGGGACGAGCAGGAGGCCCGCTACGGTGCGGGATGGTAGCTTGCTCGCGCGGGCGAGGGCGGCGAGCAGGACGCCGTGTTCGGTGCAATCGCCTTCGCGGCGCTTGGCGACTTCGGAGGCCGTGGCGAAGCCGACACCGAGGTCCTTCTTATGTATGTATTCGGCGACAAAGCGGCAGAGCTTTTCGGCGATCTCGACCGGTCCGGCTGCGTTTTCGCGGCCCTTCTTCGCGAGTTCGATGATGAGCGGGTCTTCGGTATCGATGTACGTGGAGCGAGCGAGATACTCGGCTGGAGGCGGATCACCCGCCTTGCGGATTCGTTTCCAATCGAAGCGTTTGATGGTCAGTTCACCGTGATGCTCGTCGATGCGGCGGAATGTCTGCATGGCGGTGTTGGGCAGGTCCGGGAGCGGCTCGCCCGGCAGTGAGAGCCGAAGCTTGAGGGTTTCGGCATCGCGATCGACGGGTCGATCGACCTTGACAAAGGTGCTCAGGAACAGCTCGGGGAGCTGGTCGACGCGCATTGCGGACTTCCGGTCGGCGCGCACGACGCGGACGATCATGGCGCCCATGTTCAATTCCATGACGAGGGGCAGTCCGTCCTGGTCAACCCAGCCGTCGCTCTCGATGGGGGTGGCGGTTTGGATGGTGCTGTGAACCCGCACTCCGGGAACCTGGCGATTCAGGAGTTGGACGTTTTCGGGGCCAACGACTTCGGTGGTCGTGACCAGGGCCTGATCGGATGCGAGCGACGGTTCGTAAGTCTTTGTCGTGAACCTGGTGCCGGGAGCCAGGCCGTGCTTCGTTTGTTCGAGCAGCTGGCCCCAGGCAAACCGAACCTCGGGATCGAAGTCGAGGGTGCGGACCTGCTTGGTTCCGAACTGCTGCGTGGTGAGTTTGATCTTGCGGCCGTTGACCTTGCCGCGCTGGGTGATGGGCTGGCCGGCCATATTCATGACCTGTTCGAACGCGAGGGGACGACCGTCGAGCGTCTCTCGATAGGTCTGTTTCATGCCGATGTTGAGCTTGACCTTGTCGCGCTGGAGGGTGAAGTTCATGTCGGCAACGGAAATGATTTCGTCGGCTTCACGCGTCATCGTCGAGTGCATGTACCCGCACTGTGCATCGGAAAGCGTGACGGCGTACCACTCGTCGTAGAAGAGGCCATGAGGAGGGTTCTTGAGATCGATTGGGCCGGCCTTTGGCGCGGCGGCGAGGACGGGGGTCGCGAGGCCTACGAGCAGGCAGAGAACGTTGCAGGACATCCGGGCGTGCACAAATCCATGGGGCATCGCGTTTTTCTCCCGACCTGTCACTGATAACGCATGAATAACATGAGTCTTTCTAGCCGAACGGAGGGCAGCGGGCCAGCGGCTTGGGTGATCGGCCGGGCGGATTTCGGGCTCGAGCTTCGAACGCTAGCATGGCGAACGTGTTGAACGGGACAGAATCGATCTCGACGCGCGATGCCTCGGAATGCGGGCGGTGGCTCCAAGAGCGCGCTGCATTTCTGGTTGTCCTTCGATCCCGGTTGCGGTCCACCGAACTCCGCTGGGCGTGGGCGCGACTTCTGACATTTGCGATCGCGGCGGGTGGATGGATTCCAGTGTCGTCGCGGCCGGTCGCGGCGATTGCGGTGGTTGCGGCTGGACTCGTTGGCTTTGGGGTCTGCGTGCGGCGGCACCGCGGGAAGCGAGCGTCGCGGGAGTTGGTCGATCGCGAGGTCATCGTGGTCGATGAAGCGCGGCGGAGGTGCGGCGGTCGTCTCGAAGTGATTCGATCCGGCGGGCGGCCGGCAGACGCGGACGCGGTTGACGCGATCCTGCCAATCGTTCTCTCGTCCGGGCGGACGTGGAGTCTGACTCGGCAGGAACTGGATGATCTGGATGTGTATTCATCGCCTGCGGGGTTGTTCGGACTGCTCAATCGGTGTTCGACCGCGATTGGCGCACGGCGGCTGCGCGACGTCGTCGAGAATTGCTTGCTGGATGGAGAGCGAATCGAGGCAAGGCAGGAGGCCGTCCGGTGGCTCGATGATCATCGCGGCGAGCGAATTGCGATGATGGCGGGAGTAGCGGGGCTGCGTGGCCGAGACGTGCAGGTCGATGAACTGACGGCGGCGATTCGGAAGGCGCGGGCGTTTCCGGCGACGATTCCGATTGGACTACTGCGGCTGTGGGGAACGGCGTCGCTGCTGGTGTCGATCTGGGGGCTCGGTCGATCGGCGGTGGGCGAAACAGGGTGGATCGGGCCGCTACTGGGACTCCTGTTTGTGAACGGGTTTGTTTATTACCGACTCCGGGCAGTGCTCAATGCAACGGTGAATCCGTGGCGACAGCTGGGCCCGGCGGCGGAGGGGGTGCTCATTGCGGCGGAGCTGGCGGTGGGCGAACTGCCTGACGAGGGTGAATTGCGAGCATTGCGGGAGCAATGCGGCACTGTGTTGGAATCGGGGGTGCTGCCGGGGCTGTTGCGGTATCTGTACTGGGCGGACACGGGCGGGCCCGTGCATGCATTTCTGAATGCGATTTTCTTTTACGACCTGCAAGTGGGGCAAGCGATACTGCGGCGCGTCATACCGCATTGTGACGCACTGCTGGGGTGCATCGCGGCGGTGGCGGAACTGGAAGCGCTGATGGGCTTGGCGTGCTTTGCGGATGAGCAGCCGGTGAGCTGCTATCCCGAGCTGGCACGCGACGGGTCGCTGCTCGTCGAGCGGGGGCAGCATCCGCTGGTGGCGCCGGAGGCGTGCGTACCGAACGGGATCGAGCTGAACGGTGAACGGCATGTGTGGGTCATCACCGGGTCGAACATGGCGGGGAAGAGTACGTTTTTGCGGATGATCGGAGTCAATGCGCTGCTGGCGCAGATCGGATCGGCGGTTTGCGCGGAGCTGATGACGCTGTCGCCGCTGCGGCTGGTGACCGACTTGCGGGCGCGGGACGACTTGGCGGAACACGCAAGTTACTTCATGGCGGAGGTGCGGCACATTCGGCGAGTGGTCGCGGGGCCTGACGATCCGACGGCGATGCTGGCGCTGATCGATGAGCCGTTTCGGGGAACGAACTCGATCGAACAGTCGGCGGCGGGGGTCGCGCTCGTGCGACACCTAATGCGGTCGCGCGGATTGTTTGTCGTCGCGACGCACGATCGGGCGATCACACGCGAGACGGAAGCAAACTTTCACTTTCAGGAGAACCTGGGCGAAAGCGGGCCGGTGTTTGACTACCGGCTGCGCGAGGGACCGGCGCGAACGCGGAACGCTCTGGAGATCCTCGCGCGCGAGGGGTATCCGGCGGCGCTGGTCGACGATGCGCGGCGGCTGGCCGCCGCGGGAGACGGCGCGACTTAGCGAGTCGTCGATGCGACGTCGCTACATGTACAGGCCGCCGTTGACGTCGATCGTCGCGCCGGTGATGTAGGCGGCCTTGGGCGACGCGAGGAAGACGGCGGCGTGGGCAATCTCGTCGGCCGTGCCCTGGCGGCGGAGGGGGATCGAGGCCTTGATCTTCTCGAGCACTTCCGGGGGCATGCCGGCGGTCATATCCGTCTCGGTGAAGCCGGGGGCGATGCAATTGACGGTGATGTTGTTGCGGGCGAGTTCCATCGCGAGCGACTTGGCGAGGGCGATGAGGCCGGCCTTGGCGGCGGCGTAGTTGGCCTGGCCGAAACTGCCTTTTTCGCCGTTGACGGACGAGATGTAGATGATGCGGCCCCAGTTGGTGGTGGCCATGGCCGGGATGACGGCGTGGGTGACCATGGCCTGGCCGACGAGGTTGACGTCGATGACTTCCTTGAACTGCTCGGGCGTCATCTTGACGAACGTCCGGTCGCGATTGATGCCGGCGTTGTTGACGAGGACCTGGATGGGTCCGAAGTCCTTGACGACCTGCTCGACCATGGTGCGGACGTCTTCGAGCTTGCCGACGTCGGCCTTGTAGGCCTTGGACTTGCGGCCGAAGCTGGTGATCTTCTTGACGACTTCCTCGGCGGCGTCGGCGGACTTGCTGTAGTTGACGGCGACATCGGCGCCGGCTTCGGCGAGAGCGAGGGCGATGGCGCGGCCGATGCCGCGGCCCGAACCCGTGACGAGACACACCTTTCCAGTCAGATCGGCCATGACGCGCTCCTTTTTTTCAGTGCCTGATGTGGATGCCGCGCGGGAATCACCGTGCGAACACCAAGGAATGGTAGCACAGGGGACGGTGCACGCAAATGTGCCGGTCGGCGAGGCGGGGCTGGGATTGGAGTCGTTGGAGAAGTTGGCATCGTTTCCCGAATGGGGCCAAAACAGGGACGGAGCGACGCGGGGACGAAGCGGAGGTTGAGGCGGACGAGGGTTGGCAGGCGGTGAGGGCCCGACGCGATTGGCTGATTTGGCGTTGATGGACGTTACTTGGCGAAGCATCGCATATTGCCTCATCGTCATAAGCGGACGCGGCAGTAGGTCGTCGGAGTGTGGCTTTGGACCTCCAGTCGACTCCCTGTTGTTTTTTGCTGGGACGCGCCGGGACGAGCTGATACCACCTCCGCGTTGGTCATAGACGAGTGGGGGCAGCCGCGCGCTGCCCGTCGCCGCGATATTCAACACATAGACGCGCCCACCGTTCCACATTGCGGGCGTTTGGATACGGGCGCATCCAGGGGCGACGGATGTGCCGGCGGGTGCAGGGCGAGAAGTTGACTATCCGCGTTGATCGGAGCGGGCGAGGAGTCTGGTCCCTGAGAGAGCGAGGGGTACCCAATCGGAACTGGGATTGCCGGCGGCGATACCGTGGGCGCGGGTGCAGTCGCCCTGATGCGGATACGGGGCTTCGGCCGGGATTGTGAGCGTGGGTCCGCAGATCGGTCAGCCGTGGAGAGCGGCGGTGAGCGGGTTGCGCGATGTCGGATGTGTGTCGATGACTCTATTCGCATTGATGAGTCGTCGACGCGGCTCTTCCGCACTGCCGGGACAAGTCGGGCGCGGAGATCAGGGACTGGGGAGGCGCTTTTTCAAGGTGGGGGAGACGAGTTCGAGGAAGCGGCGGGCCTGGGGGGAGAGGAACCGGCCCTTGCGCAGGACGACGCCGTAGGTGCGTTTGGGGAAGTGCCGATCGAGCGGGATGGCGGCGAGCTGTTCGCGGCCGGTGAGGCAGATGCTGGTGACGATCGAGATGCCGAGGCCGAATTCGACGTATCGCTTGATGACCTCCCAACCGCCGGCCTGGAGGCGGACTTTTGGAGTGAGGCCGTGTTGCTCGAAGATGGTGGTGACGACTCGCCAGGTCGTGAGCTGGCGAGGCGGGAGGATGAGCGGGCAGGCGGCGATTTCGCGCAAGGACACGCGCTGGCGGGTGGCGATTGGGTGGCTCAGGGGCGTGATGAGCATCGGCTTGTAGGTGAAGACGGGGAAGTACGCGACGTCGTCCGGAACTCCGAGCATCGAGCCGAAGGCGAAATCGACCTCGCCGCGGCGAAGCATCGCCAGGCCGTCCTGGCCGGTGACGTTGTGGAGCTCGACGTCGATGCCGGGAAAGCGGTCGGCGAAATCGCCAACGTAGCGGGGGAGGATGTAGAGGATCGTGGACTCGCCGGCGGCGATCTCGAGACGGCCGGTCGCGATGGTGCCGCGTTCGGCGGCGAAGGAGTCGTGAATTCGGTCGATCCCTTCGACGAGCTGGCCGGCGAGTCGCATGAGGACCTGGCCGTCGAAGGTTAGTTCCATGCGACGGCCGCGGCGTTCGAAGAGGAGAACGCCGAGCTCGCGTTCGAGGGCCTGGATCTGGAGGGTGACGGCGGGCTGACTGAGGTTCATACGCTGGGCGGCCTTGGAGATGCTGCCGGCCTGCGCGGCGTGATAGAAGCCGCGAAGCTGCTGGAGTCGATTCTGCTTGTAGTGGAGCGGGGGGCGGGCCGAGGGGTCGGGCGCGGTACGGGCGGGTGTCATGTCACTGTGCTTATACACTACATTTCAATTATTAATTTGTCAAATAATGTGCAGTTGCACAAAATAGGGTGGTACGGCGTGTCGTGGGCATCGGGCGGCGCCAGTCGGCATTGCTCGAAATGAGGGAGCACGCACTGGAGGTTCGTGGTGCAGACGCAAAAGCGCCCTGCCGTCGACCTTCCACCGAGCGTTTCGGTGCATGCGCCCACGACACCGTCGGCGGGCCGGGTGCTGACAGGGGAAGCACTCGATTTTATCGTCGCCCTTCAGCGGGCGTTCGGGCCGACGCGACTTCGACTCCTGGAAACACGACGAGAACGCCAAGCCGCGCTCGACTCAGGCGCGCTTCCGGACTTTCCGCGATCGACGCAGTCCGTTCGCGAGAGTGCGTGGACGGTTGCGCCCATCCCGGCCGATCTGCGCGATCGGCGCGTGGAGATCACCGGTCCGACCGATCGAAAGATGGTGATCAACGCACTGAACAGCGGGGCGAAGGTGTTCATGGCGGACTTCGAGGACGCCAATTCGCCGACCTGGTCAAACCTGATCGAGGGGCAGCAGAATCTCAGCGACGCCATCGATCGGACGATTACGTACCGCTCACCCGAGGGCAAGGTGTATCGGTTGAACGAGCGGCCGGCCGTGCTGTTTGTGCGGCCGCGCGGGTGGCATCTGCCGGAGCGGCACATCATCGTGGACGGCGCGCCGATCTCGGGGAGTCTGTTTGACTTCGGGCTGTACTTCTTCCACAACGCGCGGCGATTGATGGAGCGCGGGACGGGGCCGTACTTCTACCTTCCAAAGCTGGAGAGCCATCTCGAGGCGCGGCTGTGGAATGACGTGTTCATCGCTGCGCAGGGGATGCTGGGAATTCCGCGCGGCACGATCCGGGCCACGGTGCTGATCGAGACGATTCTCGCGGCGTTCGAGTGCGACGAGATCCTGTGGGAGTTGCGCGAGCACTCTGCCGGGCTGAACTGCGGGCGGTGGGATTACATCTTCAGCTTCATCAAGAAGTTCCGGAATCGACCGGATTTCGTGCTGCCGGAGCGCGCCCAAGTCACGATGACGGCGCCGTTCATGCGGGCTTACGCACGGCATGTCATCCGGACCTGCCACCGCCGAGGCATTCACGCCATGGGCGGCATGGCGGCGCAAATCCCCATCAAGGACAACCCTGCGGCGAACGAGGAGGCGCTGGCAAGAGTTCGAGCCGACAAGCAGCGCGAGGTCGGTGACGGACATGACGGCACATGGGTCGCGCATCCCGGCCTGGTTCCTGTGGCACTCTCGGTCTTCGATGAGCGGCTGCCGACTCCGAATCAGATCGATCGGCAACCTGAAGGCGTCCGAATCCAAGGCGCGGAGCTGCTGCAGGTTCCGAAGGGGACCATCACAGAGGCCGGGATGCGCACGAATATCAATGTCGGCGTGGCGTACCTTGAATCGTGGCTGCGCGGGAACGGATGCGTGCCGTTGTACAACCTGATGGAGGACGCGGCGACCGCGGAGATATCGCGGACGCAGATCTGGCAGTGGATTCGGCACGGCTCGGCCCTGCTGGACGGCCGGCCGGTCGGCGCTGCGCTGTTCCGCGCGATGATGACTGAAGAGCTGGGCAAGATTCGGGCCGCGATCGGCGGCCAAGCGTTTGATGCGGGCAAGTTTCCGCTCGCCCGGGAGATATTCGAGCGAATCTCGACCTCGGAATCGCTGGTCGATTTTCTCACCCTCCCGGCGTACGAGCACCTGGACTGAGGCGCCCGCGCGAGCGGGCCTGTAGCGAAGGAGTGCGTTATGTCTCACGACGCCGGTGCAAGGATTACACGGTTGGAACATGCCTGGAAGAATGACCAGCGGTGGAAGGGAGTCTCGCGTCCATACTCAGTAACGGACGTCGTGCGGCTGCGCGGGACGGTGCAGATCGAGCATACGCTGGCGCGGATGGGCGCGGAGCGGCTCTGGAAGCTGCTTCACAGCGAGAGCTTTGTTCCGGCGCTCGGCGCGATGACCGGTAACCAGGCGGTGCAGATGGTGCAGGCGGGATTGAAGGCCATTTACCTCAGTGGATGGCAGGTGGCGGGTGACAACAATCTCGCGGGGCAGACCTATCCGGATATGAGCTTGTATCCGTCGAACAGCGCGCCGGCGTTGTGCCGGCGGCTGAACAACGCGCTGCACCGGGCCGATCAGATCCACCATGCCCAGCACCAGAACGGAACGTACTGGTTTGCGCCCATCGTGGCGGATGCCGAGGCGGGGTTCGGCGGCAACCTGAACGCGTTTGAGCTGATGAAGGAGTTCATCGAGGCGGGCGCGGCGGGTGTGCACTTCGAAGATCAGCTCTCGTCGGCGAAGAAGTGCGGACACATGGGCGGGAAGGTCCTGGTACACACGGGGCATGCAATCGAGAAGCTGGTGGCGGCGCGGTTGGCGGCCGACGTCCTTGATGTGCCCACGATCATCGTCGCGCGGACGGATGCGAACGGGGCGTTTCTGCTTACGAATGACTGGGACGAGCGCGACCGGCCTTTCCTCACCGGGGAGCGGACGGTGGAGGGCTATTTCCGGTATCGAGGCGGAATCGACGCGGCGATCGCTCGCGGAATCGCGTTCGCGCCCTACTGCGACCTCGTATGGTGCGAGACGGCGCATCCGGACGTGGGGGAGGCGCGCAAGTTTGCCGATGGTGTGCACAAGAAGTACCCGGGCAAGCTGCTGGCGTACAACTGCTCGCCGTCGTTCAACTGGAAGCGCTACCTGGACGATGCGACCATCGCGAAGTTCCAGCGCGAGTTGGGCGCGATGGGATACAAGTTCCAGTTCATTACGCTGGCGGGCTGGCATGTGCTGAACCTCGGCATGTTCGAGCTGGCGCACGCATACAAGCACGAAGGCATGACGGCCTACACGCGGGTGCAGGAACGTGAGTTCGAGATGGAGGCGCAGGGGTACACGGCGACGGCCCATCAGAAGTTTGTCGGGACGAGCTATTTTGATGATGTCCTGAAGACGATTCTGGGCGCGGCCGCGGCGGAGACCTCGGCCCTGGAAGGTTCGACGGAGGCGGAGCAGTTTGCCGAAAAGGTGCATTGAGAGGAGCTACTGACCGGAAGGTCGCATGTTTCTATCGCAAGGCCCGATCACCGGCGTGACGACTACTGCAACACATCTTTCCCGAGTGATCGGGTCTTGCTTCGTCGGCACGGTTGGGATGCGAGTCGCGCGGGGGGGGCTTGGCCAGCGGATTCATTCCCCGAGCTGTATGAACCGTTGGATGTCGCGGCCGGTTAGGTGTCGATGAAGCCGATTCTGATATCGCGAAGGGGTCGGGGGTGTCGAGTTCGGTCCAGATGGCGTCGCCCATCGGACTGATCGACGGCATTTTAGTGATTCACGCATTGCCACGGAGTGATCGAGAGCGGTTCCCGGCGGCTGGGTTGTCGGGTCCGTGTTTCGACCGCGAATCATTTCGGCCGCTAGAATCGCGTGTTATCTGTCGATTTCTCAGGACCGCCAGGAGCTTGAAGATGACCGATGTTTCGCTGCGGGTGTTCGACAGCGTCCTCGACATGCTTTCGAACGAGAACAATCCTACGCCGATGGTGCGGTTTAATCGGGTTGTGCCGTTTAAGCATACGACGGTGTATGCGAAGCTGGAGTGGTACAACCCGTTTGGGGCGGTGAAGGATCGGATTGCGGCGAATCTGGTTCGCGATGCGGCGGAGCGGGGGATCAGACTGGAGAACCTCGTTGAGCCGACGTCTGGCAACACGGGGATGGGGCTGGCGATGGTGTCGAACGCGCAGAAGCTGAACTTTACGGCGACGCTGTCGACGGCGATCCCGGCGGAGAAGCGGGCGGCGCTGCGGGCGTTTGGGGCAAAGCTGGTCGAGCTGGCCGATGATCTGTGTCCGATGCCGGGCGCGCCGGAGGGGGCGATGCAGAAGGCGACGGAACTCGCGCAGCAGCCGGGGTGGCATCAGCTCAATCAGTACAAGAACTCGGCCAATCCGGAGGCGCACTTTCGGACGACGGGGCCGGAGGTGTGGCGGCAGACGGGCGGCAAGGTGACGCATTTCGTGGCGGGGCTGGGGACGTGCGGGACGATCACGGGGACGGGGCGGTTTTTGAAGTCGAAGAACAAGGGAGTGAAGGTGCTCGGCGTGCATCCGTCGGATGGGCACGACATTCCGGGCGTGCGGAGCTTGAAGGCCCTGAAGCTGACGGACTTTTTTCTGCCGGCGGAGTACGACGGCGTGGTCGAGATCGGCAACGCAGAAGCGTATGGCCTGTGCAAGCGGATCAACCAGGAGGAGAGCATTATCGCGGGGCCGAGTTCGGGGATGGCTCTGGCGGGGGCGCTGAAGCTGGTGCCGGACGAGCCGGGGGCGGTGTGCGTGGTGATGTTCCCGGACAATATTTTCAAGTACACGGGGTCGATCCGGAAGCATCTGCCGGAGCTGTTTGCGTCGGAGAAGCCGGGCGCGTCGGCTGCGCCGGCGGAGGCGTCGGCGAATGATGTGATCGAGCCAGTTGATGTCGTGAAGCGGGTGCGCGGCGGTGCAGTGCTGGTCGATGTGCGCACAATTGAGGAGTATCGGGGCGGCCATATCGACGAGGCGATGAACCTGTCGTTGCAGGCGATGCAGGCGGGGACGTTCGACGGGCTGCCGGCGGACAAGAAGGCGTCGATCGTGACGATCTGCGGGATCGGGAAGCGATCGCTGGCGGCGTGCCAGATACTCAAGGGACTCGGTTACGAGAACGTGAAGAGCAGCCGGGGCGGGATGCAGGCGTGGGTGGGCGAGGGGCAGCCGTTGAAGATACGGTGAGGGTCTGCGCGAGTATGTCGGCCGACGGGGCGTTGGCCGCTACGCGTCACTCCGACTCAGCTTGTCGATGAGCTGCGAGATCGTGTGGCGAACCGATGCGAGGGTGTACGCGTCATCGGGGTGGGGTGGACATCCTTCCTGCTCGAAGTGTGGCGGCTCGTCGACGATTCGGCCCCACTCGACGTCGGCCTCGCGAACCAACTCCTTCAGCCGATGCTCGGAGTCGAGAACCGATTGGAGGAAAGCGGCGAGCACTGCGTGCGGGCGATCATAGTTTTTGATCAGCTGCTCACTCTCTTTGACACCGCGGTAGATGACTGTTCGAAGGGCGCCCGAATCTGCGGCGAGTTCTCGGCGCAGAAATTCGTCAATTTCGATTTCGACCTGTTGCTTGCGCGGAATCGGTGATGCACCCTTCATCGCGCCCGGGCCGGCCAGGCGGCCGATGGCCTCGGCGAGTGTGAACTTGCGATCTTTGCGGATTTCGCGTTCGAGATTGGCATCCGCTTCGGACTTTTGCGGGGTGGGTTCGTCGCTCATGTCAGACGTCGCGTGCGCGCCGGCCGGCTCGCGGTTAATAGGCCGTCATTGTACTGAGCCGGTGGGCGAGAGTCAGGGCGCGAGCAGCGACAGGAAGGGCTGGGTGTCGACGCCGGTGGCGCGGGCGTCGTTGTTGATGTCGGCCGCGTAGAACTGCTGAAGCGTGGCGGCGGCGGGGTTCGTCAGGACGGATACGTAGGGCGGAATGTCCAAGGCATTGACGACGCCGTTGTTGTCGACGTCGCCGAGGAGGTTCGACGTCGGCGTCAGGAGTTCGGCGGTGTTGGTGGGGAATTCGTTGCCGAGGAAGTCGATCGCGCCGGCGATGAGGAGGATGCGGCCGTCGAGGAGCCGGACGGAGGCGGCGTCGTCGCGGGCCTGCGACATGGTGGATTGCCAGGTCCACTGGTTGACGGCGGCGTCGTAGAGGGCGGCGTAGTTCAGCTCGGTGTCGGCGCCGCTGAGCTGCTGTTCGCCGCCGAAGATGAAGACGTAGCGGCCGGTGGAGATGAGCTGGTGGTCGGAGATTCCGCCGGCGCGGTTCGGGGGCGGCGGGGCGGGGGCGATGGAGTCGAGGGTGGGGTCGTAGAGGTAGCTCAGGTTGACCGTGTCGCCGGTGGCGGTGTTCTGGCCGCCGACGATGAGGACATGGCCGTCGTCGAGGCGAGTCGCGGTGAGGTCGTCGACGCCGGTGGTGAGCGTGGCGGCGAGCAACGTGCTCGTGCCGGTGTCCGGGTTGAGGAGTTCGAGTGTGTTCGGGCCGCTGCCGCCGCCGGCGATGAGCAGGACGCGATGGGCGGCGGGGCCGGCAAAGTCGGCGAGGAGGACGGCGGCGTGGGCGTTGCGCGAGCGTTGGAGCGGGTACTCGAGAGACCAGAGGTTCGATGCTGGGTCGAAGATCTGCCAGGTAGCGAAGCCGGCGATGACGACGCGGCCGTCGGGGAGGAGCGTGGCGGTGTGGTCGACGCGGGTGGAGGCCATTGGGGGTCCGGCGGAGATGAGGCCGGTCTGCGGGTTGAAGATTTCGACGGAGGCGATGGGCGAGCCGGGGCTGATTCCGCTTGCGCCGGTGTAGCCGCCGGTGATGAGGACGCGGCCGTCGAGGAGCGTTGACTGGGTGTGGTTGCTGCGCGCGGTCGCGAGGGTGGGCGAGGTGTTGGGGCCGCCGCCGAGCGGGGGGAACTGGGCGGAGAATGTTCCGCTGGCCGGGTTGAAGAAGGAGATGTTGTTGAGCGAGATGAGCGAGGCCGGGACGAGCTGGAGTCGCAAGCCGCCGGTGACGATGGCCCAGCCGTTGTTGAGTAGCGAGGCGCGGTGAAAGATGCGCGAGGCGGTGTCGATGGCGGTGGGGGCGAAGGTGCCGCCGATGATGGCGGCGGGGGCGGTGTTGCAGCCGGCGGTGAGGGCGGTGAGTAGGATGGCGGCAGCGGCTTGTTTTTGCACGGCGGTACCCCGGCGGCGCGCTGCCGCTGATGTCAAGGATATGGGAATGGGGGCGGCGGATTCAACCGGTTGCGGTGGAATGGGCGGTCAGGCGGTGGCGGCAGTGCCCTGGACGCTGAGGGGCGTGGGTATCCACTGTTTTTGGAAGAGGCCGAATGCTTTGCGGATGACGCTGGTGCGCGTGCTCTCGCTGAGGTGGACGCCGTAGCGTTCTTCGTCGCGCGGGGCCTGGACCTTGGCCATGCGCTTCCAGCCGGAGTTCATGCCGTGGATGAACATGGCGGTGGTGACGCTGCGCGTGCGGAAGAGGGTGCGGAGGGTTCGCTTCCAGACCCAGTTTTCGCGGGCGGCGAGATTGCGCAGCTCGTAGATGCACTCGTCGAGCTTTTGCGGCGACATGTTTTTGGGGTGATAAACCGTTTCGACGAAAGTGTAGCGCTCCCAATCCTGCGGGTAGTTCGTCGCGAAGATGCGGCCTTCGGCGAGATAGCGATCGTACATCTTGGTGCCGGGGAGCGGGGTGAGATTTGTGATCTGGATGGTGTCGATGCCGACCTGCACGGCCTGGAGCGCGGTGGCGGCAACGGTGTTTTCGTCGTCGGCATCGGCGCCGATGATGAAGCCGCCGAAGACGGAGACGCCGTGTTTCTGGAAGCCGCGAACGAGAGTCTGGTAGCGCTCCAGATTCTTGCGGTTGATGCCTTTGTGGTAGTCCTTCAGGTTGTCGGCGTTGAAGGTCTCGAAGCCGACGAGCATGCCGACGCAGCCGGCCTCGTGGGCGAGGGACATGCCCTCGGGGTCATCGCCCATGTTAATGGTGGTCTGGCTGAACCAGAGTCGCGGGGCGAAGCCGAGGAGGCGGCGGACGCGCGGCGCGCGGCGGAGGGCGTTGGCGACGGGGCTGCGGCGGTGGCCTTCGGCGATGATTTCGCGGAGCAGCTCCTTGGCCCATATGGCGTGCTTTTCGCCGACGCCGAAGAAGTTGTCGTCGACGACGAAGATGAAGGGCTTGGTGGTCGTGAACCACTCTTCAATGACGTCGCTCATGCGGCGGCGGCGGATAGGCGCGCCGTTGAACTCAGTGACGCTGCAGTATTCGCAGCCGACCGGGCAGCCGCGCGAGGTCTGAATGGCGGAGACATCGTACTGGCCGTTGATCGGCTGGAGGTCCTGCCGGGCGCGGCCGAAGCCGGTGGATTCGAGGTCGGGTAGATTGCCGCGGTAGCGCTTTTGCAGCTTGCCGGCGGCGGCGTCGGCGAGGATTTTCGGGAAGATTTCGTCGCACTCGCCGACGGCGACGGAGTCGAAGTGCTGGGCGGCTTCGTCGGGGCAGGCGGAGGCGTGCGGACCACCGATGATGCAAGGGATGCCTTCGGCGCGGCACTGGGCGGCGATTTCGTAGGCGCGGGTGGCGCCGCTGGTGTAGCTGGTGAGTCCGACGAGGTCATACTTGCCGCGGCGGATTTCACGGTCGGTGCATTCGTTGCCGAAGATTTCGTCGATGAGGTCGACCTGGTGCTCGGCGGGGACGAGATTTGCGAGGACCTGGAGGCCGAGCTGGGGGATCTTGCTGCCGATGGTGTGATAGCCCTGGGTGCGGCGGGCGATGGGATTGATCAGAGCGATGCGCATGGGGTCATCCTTGTGTCGGATAGGGATTCATCGTCCCGCGGGATGCAAGATCGAGAGATTCGTGAGCGACCGCGCCTCGTTTGGCCGGCGATCCGAGGCCGCCGGCGATGGAGCGTCCGTCCATAGACTTTCTCCAAGACTCTTTGTGAGGGCACTTTAGACGCGTCGGCGTGCGGTGTCAATCGGCGGGGGTGGCGCCGATGTAAGGTTCGATTGTGGCAATATGTTATGCGAAAGGGGGCGTCAGGCGATGTGACGGCACGCGGCGGCGAGAACTTCGTCGATCGCTTGTTGCATGGGTTTGTTGCGGAGGCGGACGCCGGCGGATTGGGTGTGGCCGCCGCCGCCGAAGTGTTCGGCGATTTCGATGACGGAGGTGTTGCCTTCGCCGCGGAGATTGACGCGGATGATGCCGGGCTCGCCTTCGGAGAAGAGCATGGCGATGCGGATGCCGCGAAGGGCGCGGGGGATCGAGACCTGGTCGTCGATGTCGTCGGCGGAGCAACCGGCGGCGGTGATGTCGTCATACGAGATGTAGCTGTAGGCAATGCGGCCGTCGTCGGTGAGGCGTGTGTGGTCGTAGACGCGGCGGAGGAGTTCGAAGTCGGGCCGGCCTTGAGAGCGGCAGAGCTGTTCGCCGATGTGCGTGACGTCGGCGCCGGCTCGGACGAGGTCTGCGGCGATGTGGAGGGCGTCGGCGGTGGTGTTGGGGAGCGAGAAGCCGGCGGTATCGCCGTGCATTCCGGCGTAGAGGAGCGAGGCGACGGGACGGCTGAGCTTCCAGCCGGCGGCGGCGGCAAGGCGGGCGATGAGTTCGCTGGTGCTGCTGGCGTGGGGATCGACCCAGTTGTGGCGGGCGTAGTCGGGATTGGTGATGTGGTGGTCGATATTAAAGGATTCAAGGGCGGCGATCGTGTCGAAGCCGCCGTCGAGGTTGACGCGCTTAATCGTGGCGGTGTCGACGATGACGGCTGCGTCGGCACCGGGCGGCGGAGTTGGAAGCAGTGGCACGCCCGCGGCGATATCGACGAGGAACTGGAGTTTCTTGGCAATCGCGCGACGAGGGACGACGACAGCGGCGTCGGCGCCGTTGTCGCGCAGGAGCGAGGCGGTCGCGAACGCGGCCGACAGTGAATCGGCATCGGGCGTTACGTGGCCGACGACGAACGGTCGCCGGACGCCCCGGAGGGCATTGAGAAATTCGGCGGAGGGGGTCGTCTGGCCGCCGGGGTTGCGGGTGTTGCGCGTGGTTGACATCGGCTGATTGAAGCGAATCGGGCCGCAGAGGTCAAAGCGGGCGCGGCGTAACGCCGGCTCGACACCATTGAGGGCCGATCGCTCAGCGAAGAACAGCTAGCTCGGTCAGCGCTGGTTGGGCTCTTCGTCCTTCAGGGGATCCCGCACAGCGACCTTGGGTGCTTGGGCCCACGGCTGATTGGAGAGCAGCTTGATCCGCATGATGTTCAGTGCGGTCTGCAGCTGCGGGTCGGTGTCCGGGTATTCGTCAAACTGCGCGAAGTCCTCTTCATCGTTGGCCTGGGTCGTGGCGACTTTCTCGGGTTCCTTCGGCAGATCGGTGCGGCCCTTGCCCTTGATCACGTCGGCTTTGCGGCGGAGCTTGATGATCTTACGGGCTTCGTAGGGGACTACCTTGACCTGCACGTCGGGATCGACACCCCAGGTCTTGGCGTTTTCCTCGCGATGCAGGCAGCGCCAGGGTACTTCGCGGTCGTTGTTGGGGACGTAGTAATACTGTGTCGTGAGCTTGAGGTAAGCGGCGCCGTCGTCGATCGGGATCAGATTCTGCACGAGGCCCTTACCGTAGGTCCGGCTGCCGACGATGCAGGCTTTGGCTCGGCCGGACAGCGCGCCGGAGACGATCTCGCTGGCGCTGGCGCTGGATTCGTTTACGAGAATGATGAGCGGAAGGCCGCGGAAGCCCTTGTCATCGCCGCGGGCGGTGATGTCCTGGTCGGGTTTGCCGTTGCGACCCTTGGTCATCACGATCGGCTCGTCTTCGTTTAGAAAGAGCTGCGAAACTTCGACGGCGGAACGGAGCAGGCCACCGGGGTTAAAGCGCAGATCGAGGATCAGTCCGGTGCAGCCCTGTCGCTGGAGTTGTTCGAGGGCGACTCGGAGGTCATCGACGGTCTGCTCCATGAAGCTGTTGATGCGGACGTAGCCGATCTTGCGTTGAGAATCGAGCATGAAGTCCCAGCCGGAGCCGCCGGGGTTGCGCGTGACGCCGGCGATGGTCCAGATCTTGACCTTTTTCCTCGTGAGAACGTATGGCTTTTCTTTTTCGTCGGGGCCGCGGACGGTGAGGGTCACCTTAGAGCCGGGCTCGCCCGTGATGAGGTCCACCGCGTCATTGACGGAGATGTCCTTGGTCGACTTGCCGTCGACCGCGGTGATGAGGTCGCCGGGACCGATGCCGGCGTCGTAGGCGGGAGTGCTCTCGAGCGGCGACTCGACGCGAATAAACCCGGACGGGAGGTCTTTCTGAATTTGAATGCCGACTCCCACGAATTCACCGCGGGTGTGCTTGGTGAACTCGGCGACGTCGGACGGCCAGATGACCGAGGTGAAGTCGTCGAGCGGTTCGAGAATACCGCTGATGAATTCGTCGATGATGACGGATTCGGGGAGCGCGATCGTCTCGCGGTTGATCTTCAGGATTTGATCGAAGACCGACGCTGATTCCTTGTAGTCGAAGCGCTTGCGGCCGCGGACGCGACCGAGCTGCTGGTCGATGCGATCAATGAAGTTGCCGACGAGGTCCTTGTCTCCGAGCGTGGGGAAGACTTTGTCCAGCTTACTGGTTCGCGCCAGGAGACTGACGTTTTCGAGGCCAGAAATCGTGAGTTTCTTGAAGTCGAGCTCGCGGACATAGTCGTGGGACGCGCGACCGAGGATTTCCTTAACGACGCGGCCGTCGATGCCCTTCAGCTCGTTCTTCCACTCGCCCTTGGCGGTGTAGAACGCTTCGAAGTGGGCGTGCTGGCGGCAGTCGCGCGATTCGCGCTTGTAGCTTTCGTTGTCGGGGAAGGTGAGGCGGAGCAGCTCGAAGAGGATGTAGGCCTCTTTCCAGTCACGCTTTTCGCGGAGCGCGGAGCCGGCGCGGGCGGCGTCGGCGGAGATTCGCGTTACCCAGTCAAGCTTGCGGAAGGCGACTTCGTCGTCGGTGTTTTGCAGGGCGGCGAAGACTTCGCCCATCGCGTCCTTCCAGGTCTTCTCATCGTCCTTCTTATCAGCCAGGTCTTTCGAATCCGGCTTCTTGTCTTCGTCGTCGTCATTCTTGCGGGTCGGACCGCCCCGAGCGTCAAGTTCGCGGGCGAGCTTTTCGTACTTCTGGGCGCGTTGCGAGTGGAATTCGAGGATCTTCTCGCGGAGTCGAGAGCGGCTTTCGGCGAGTCGGCTGCACTGATCGATCCAATTCAGGACGGCGTCGAGTTCGGCGGTTCGCGGCGCCTCCGATTTGAGGCGGGCGAGGGTGCGCGCGGCCGAGGAGAAATCGCCGGCGAGGACCTGGTCGGATCCTTTCTGCCACGCGGCGCGCTGGTCGGCGGAAGTGAACTGAAGCTCACGCGGTGACTCGGCGACGACGAATCCCGCCGGCGCGAGGATGAGGAGCCATGTCATCAGAGCTTGTCGCTTGGTAATGGACGTCGCCATGTAGCCTCCAAGAGGTACCGATCTACCGGTTATAGACCTTCACAGTGGGGGTGGCAGGTCAAAATCCGGCAAGAACCGCGTTGGCATGCCCGACAACGCGGGTCCATCGTCCAACGGCCGCTAATTATATGATATCGGTCGCGCCCGGTTAAAGTCACACCGGGCGTAATTGCCCTGTCGGGGTCGACATCGGGCCGGGTTTTGGCCGGGGTTAGCGAATGTCGCCCGTTTTGCGCGTTTCTGACGCTTTGGGGGCAGAATGCGCAAACTTTGGCAGTGTAAACGGTGGGCGTTCCGCTTACTTCAGTGGGGCCAAGGCGGACTGGAGATCCGGGAACGTGGGGAAAATCTGCGAGAGCTTTGTGACCTGAAGCAGCTCGGAGATGGCGGCGCTTGGATTGACGATTCGGATAGCGCCTCGGTTGTGGCGAAGCTTGAGGTGGCCGGCGATGACTCCGCCGAGGCCATTCGAGTCGATGAAGTCGAGATCGCTGAGGTCGAGGACGATGAGCCGGACGTCTTCGTTGGCGAGACCGACAATGGCGTGGCGGACCTGGCTCGAAACCTCCATGGTGCAGGAGCCGCCGAGCCGGATGACGGCGGCGTGCTCGTGCCGCTCGACCTGAATGGTCAGCGGACGGTCGGTCCGAACGAGGCCCTGAACGTGCTGGCGTGCGCTCATCGCTGGTTGACCTTTATCATGACGACTTCGTTTCCGTCGTCGTTGTAGGCAACCTCGGTCATGTAGGCCCGCATCAGCATGATGCCGCGGCCGCAGGGGCGCTCGATATTCTCCGGGAGCGTGCAGTCGGGGACTCGATCGGGCACGAACCCGCCGCCTTCGTCGCGAACGACGATGATCGTCCGGGTCGGCGAGACGCTATAGCGGACGACGACCTTCTTGTCGGGATCGTTGCGGTTTCCGTGGCGGACCGCATTGGTCATGGCCTCCTCAAGGGCCAGCTTGATGGCAAAGGCGTCTTCTTCGTTGTAGCCGGCAGCGGCGACCTCGCGGAGGATGGATTCCTCCGGGAGCTTGGCGGCCGCAAGGTTATTGCGGACGACGATCTCCTTGAGCGGCTCGCTTGGATCGAACATCGGGACAGAAGGCATAGTCGATTCGTTCGATGGATCGACGGGCGAGTGCCGTCTTGGGGCCGGTCTCGAGTTCATTTAGAGACTGGCCCGAGCCTGCTCCAAGGTATCGTAAATGTCGAACATCTTATTGAGCCGGGTGATCTTGAAAACTTCGAAGATCTGCGGCTTGATGTCGCTGAGCTTGAGAATGCCTTTTTTCTCTTTCACCTTCTTGTTGAGGGTGATCAGCATGCCGAGGGCGGCGCTGGAAAGGTGATCGACATTGGAGAAGGAGAGAACGAGGCGATTTCCATCGTCGCGTTCGTTGACGAGTTTCAGCAACTCGTCCTGAATTTCCTGAATGGCAAGCTCGTCGAGGATCTTACGATCGGCGAACTGGACGAGTGAAAGTGTGCCGAGCCTCGTCACTTTCACCCGTGTCGTCTGTTCCGGCATGGTAAACCGCCCTTTTGACGCGGCGAACGGTGTCGTCAACCCGAGCCGGATGATAGACGCGGTTTTGGGGGTGTGTCAACCCGGCGAAAACGGGCTGGGGTCCGTGGAGAGCGGCTTTCTGGGACGCGAAATAGTTTGGGCCCCGGGACGAAATAACAGGGTGCGGCTTGCGTTTGTCCGATTGGCGATGTGCGGGCAGGCGGCGAGCTTGATCGGTTTGAATCTATGCCTATCTTTGTCCACTGTCCGCGTTGTCAGCATCCGACGATCGTCCGGGTTTACGAAGCCGGCGGAACCTACCTTTGCCGGCAGTGCCACGCCAAGTACCGGGTCAGCGATGCGGGATCGGGGTTGTTGCAGAAGCCGCCCGTTTCCGTCGGCCGTCCCGGGCGGCCGGACCGCTTGAAGGCGACGTAGCTCCACGCCGGGCTTTTGAATCCAGCCGAACTCGCGTAACAATGGTCCGGACGAAGTCCGAGGGTGGAATTGTTGCGCGTTCAAATTGCAATCGAAGCAGGTGGCGACGGCACGGCGGGCGGGACCAGTGGCTCGGTTCAAGCGGCCCGCCCGCAGGGGTTTGCGCTGGCTGCGACCGACAGCGGTGTGGACGAGACTTCGGCGGGGGGACGAGACGCGGCGATTCAGGAATGGCGAGGACGGATCGCGCAGGCGCGCGCGGCGGGTAGCGACCTGTTGATCTTACCGCTCGAGTTTTCGGGATCGGCGGCGCGGTTCGATGAACGTCTCCGGCTGGCGTTGGAGGGTCTTCGCGGATTGCGCTTTGACGCCGAGCGTTGCGGGGTACGGCTTGCGGTGAGACTGGGCGTCGGGCTCGATGAATGGGCGGCCAATGCCGTCCGGGAGTTTGTCGATGGTGTTAACTCCTTTTGGGTCGGATGTGAAGTGACGCTGACGGATTCGAGGTCGCTCGTGGCGTTGTCGATCCTGACGCACCGGGTGGCGGCGATCCGAATTGAAGAGCCGGGGGCGTGGGGGCCGGCCGATCGCGCGGCGCTTGCGACTGTCTTGCGCGAGGTCGACTTCGACGGGGTTGTCGTGATTGTTGATGCGCCGGGGGCGGAGCGGTTTCGGGAAGCTATCTTGTCGGGCGGGGGCGAGTAGGACCGGGGCCGGCGCGCGCGAGTTACTTCGGTGTGCGGACGGACTCCAGGTCCGCGTCAACCATCAGCTTGACGAGCTGTTCGAAGGTTGTCTTCGGTTTCCAATTTAGGATGTGGGCGGCCTTCGACGCATCGCCCTGCAGAAGGTCCACCTCGGTGGGGCGGTAATAGCGCGGGTCGATTTCGACGTATTTTTTCCAATCGAGGCCGGCGTGAGTGAATGCGATGTCGAGGAATTCGCGAACGCTGTGGGTCTGGCCGGTGGCGATGACGAAGTCTTCGGGCTGGTCGTGCTGGAGCATCCGCCACATCGCTTCGACGAACTCGGGGGCGTAGCCCCAGTCGCGGCGGGCGTCGAGATTGCCGAGGTAGAGCTTCTGCTGTTTGCCGGCCGCGATCTGGGCGACGGCGCGGGTGATCTTGCGGGTGACGAAGGTTTCGCCGCGACGCGGGCTTTCGTGATTGAAGAGGATGCCGTTGCAGGCGAAGAGGCCGTAGGCCTCGCGGTAGTTGCGCACGATCCAAAAACCGAGTGCCTTGGCGGCGGCGTACGGGCTGCGCGGCTGAAAGGGTGTTTGCTCATTTTGGGGGGCGGGGGCGTTGCCGTACATCTCGCTGCTCGAGGCCTGGTAGAAGCGGCAGGTCACGCGGGCTTCGCGGATGGCTTCGAGGATGCGGACGGTGCCGAGGGCGGCGACGTCGACGGTGTATTCGGGGATGTCGAAGCTGACGCGGACATGGCTTTGGGCGGCGAGGTTGTAGATTTCGTGCGGTTCGATTTTTCGGATGAGGGCTGCGAGGCCGGAGGCATCGGCGAGGTCGCCGTAATGGAGTCGAAGTCGAGCGTGGGGGACGTGCGGGTCCTGGTAGATTGAGTCGAGGCGGGCGGTGTTGAAGGAACTGCTGCGGCGGATGAGGCCGTGGACTTCGTAGCCCTTGGCGAGGAGCAGCTCGGCGAGATAGGAGCCGTCCTGGCCGGTGA
>CAZJVS010000001.1:175019-220717 GCA_964549445.1 uncultured Planctomycetaceae bacterium | reverse complement strand
AACGTGCCCATTCGTGCTGGGCCTTTCCGTGCCCGCGCCCGACTGCCATCCGTATTTGCCGGAGCGCGACGAGTCTTCGGCCTTGTTTTCGAATTCACCGATTCACCCCCGGACCCGTGTACTCCGCCTGCACGCGCCGGGCCGCGTCCGGATCGGCGACGTTGTCGCTGTGGCACGCATGCTTCACGCCGCGGGATTCGAGCAGCTTGCGGCCTTCATCCGTCATTCCCGGCGACTTTTGTGCCACCTTCAGCGGCACATAACCCTCGGCCTTGCCGCTGGCCCACTCGGTGATCTCCTTGCTGATGCGCACGCTGCACCAATCGTGGCCGCACATCGCGCAGAAATCGGTGTCGACCTCCAGGTCCTCGTCGTGCAGGGCGCGCGCCGTTTCGCCGTCGAAGGCCAGCTCGAAATGCTTCGGCCAATTCAGCGCAGCGCGGGCTTTTGACAGATCATCGTCCCACTGCCGAGCGGCACGAATGCCGCGCGCGATGTCACCGGCGTGAGCCGCGATTTTGTAGGCGATGCAGCCGGCCTTCACGTCGTCGGCCTTGGGCAGGCCGACGTGTTCCTTGGGCGTGACGTAACAGAGCATGGCCGCGCCGGCGCGGGCGGCCTCGGTCGCGCCGATGCAGCTCGTGATGTGGTCGTAGCCGGGGAAGACGTCGGTCACGAGCGGGCCGAGCACGTAGAAGGGGGCGTCGTCGCAGATGCGCTGCTCAACCTGCATGTTCCAGGCGATTTCGTGCAGCGGGACGTGGCCGGGGCCTTCAACCATGACCTGCACGCCGGCCGCGCGGGCGCGATGGGTCAGCTCGCCGAGGGTTTCGAGTTCGGCGATCTGGGCGGCGTCGCCGGCGTCGGCCAGGCAGCCGGGGCGGACGCCGTCGCCGAGCGAGTAGGTGACGTCGTACTGGCGCATGATGGCGCTAATCTCGTCGAAGATGACGTACATCGGGTTTTCTTTGTTGTGGTGGATCATCCACTTTGCGAGCAGCGAGCCGCCGCGCGAGACGAGGCCGGTGATGCGCTTCTTGATCAGGTGCAGGTTCGCAAGGCGGACGCCGGCGTGGATGGTGAAATAGTCGACGCCCTGCTGGGCCTGACGCTCGACTTCCTTGAGGATCATGTCGTAGGTCAGCTCTTCGATGCTGCGGCCGAGGATCATGCTGTAGATCGGGACGGTGCCGATGGGGATGGTGCTGTGATCGATGATGGCCTGGCGGCACTCGACGAGGTTGCCGCCGGTGGAGAGGTCCATGAGTGTGTCGGCGCCGTACTTCTGGGCCCAGTTGAGCTTTTCGACTTCGAGCTTCGTGTCACTCGTGACGGGCGATGCGCCGATGTTGGCGTTGATCTTGGTGGTGATCATGCGACCGATGCCCATGGGGTCGAGCCGCTTGGGGGCTCGCTCGCCGCGGCAATAGTCGGGGTTGCTGATTTCCTGCCAGCGCTGCGTCACAGTCTGGTTGGCCCAGAAGGCGGCGTCGGCGCGATGGCCGGGGTGGCCGGTTGGCGATTGCGGATTGCAGATTGCGGATTGCGGATTGGGGCGGAAGGCGCGGCCGTTGTCGCCGGCCGCGATCGGCTTGCCGCCGCTTCCCGCCAGATGGCGGACGTTGGCGGGAATGACGAGCCGGCCGCGGGCGACTTCGTCGCGGATGAACTCGGGCGTGACGCATTCGCGCTGTGCGACGCGGGCCACTTCGGGGGTGATGATGCCCTTGCGGGCGGAGTCGAGTTGGGTCATGGAGCACCTCGAACTAGTAACACTGTAGGATCAGCCAAGACCGATCAAATGTTTGCGCACGCAGATCCTCGTTGCGAATCATAAGATACAAGCGGCCGCAGTCGACCCAGCCCCAGCCCGGTCCGGAGCCCTCGGTGTCGTCGGTGTCAATCTGCAAGAGCAGACGCCAGTCGGATGCTCCGGCGGCCAATGCATCAGCGCGAGGGTCAATGTAGCCCGAGCCGTCCCCGCAGTAGAGTCCATTTGACACAAGCTGGCACTCCAGCCGCATATCGCCTTCTTGATTGGGTTGCGAATAGCCAAGCATGCGGTGCTGATTGATGGCAAAGTCCATCTTGTCACACCAATCCACAAATTGATCGAATCGCACTTCGTCGGATTTCAAGTACGTCCGCAGGTCGTCCGGAAAATCGAGCGATTGCAAGTCAGGCAGCATCCACTCAACTTCAAAGGCAAGTCTGCATTCCGGAAAGGGACTGATTTGTGCGGGAGTTGCGCGACGGCGAAGTCGAAGATCAGACTCGAAGTGTACGATACTCCAGCCCGCTCGGTCCTTCGGGTCGAAGCCCCAAACGCCGCCTTCGGGATCGTGATAGAAGAAGCAAAGCGAGCCCGATTTTGGCAGTGGCCGATCGGATTGGTTCGGTAGAATTTCTGAAAAATTGAGTTGGGCGAGGAGATGCATCGGTTCGCCATCGCGGGTTGGCCATTCAAGGTCATCGGGAAGATCGGGGTCGCCTCCAAAACGCGATTCACCCGGTCCAACTAACGCGCGTTGCGTTCGAATTCTGATCGAGGGAAGCGCGAGCGAGACCATTTGGTCCGCGTGCGCGGCCAGTGGAGACTGGCTTAGCGCGGCGTGCAGGTTGTCGCGGGAACTTGCGTTCACCTGACTAAACCTTGTCGCGATGCAAGCGCTACAGCGTGGAGCAATTCAGCGGACATGCCGTCGCTTCCCTACGCACCTCGTTCCGCCGCTGGCGGACCTCGGTGATCAGGTTCGGAGGGTTTCGGCTGCTTCGCCGAATCTCAGCCCGCTTGCGGCGGACACCCCTAGCGAACAGCGGAATCGTAGCGACGCGAGCCGTTCGATTCAAACGCACTGGACGCCGTTGCTGCTTTCTCGTCAGCGGGCGAGGAGCACCGAGACGTCGCCGCTCGCCCAGTTCCCGGTGAGGATGTCCGGCTTGCGATCGCCATTCACGTCCGCGACCGTGATCGCGCCCGGCTCCTGCCCGCCGGTCGGAATTGCCAGCGGTTCGCCGACCGGTTGGTCGCGTCCGTCGAGTTGGATGCAGTAGATCGTCGGCCGGCGGCCGCCGAGGATCAGCTCGCCGCGGCCATCGCCATCGAGGTCGGCCATTTCGACGCCCCAGACCTCTGCCGGCAGTCGTACCTGGGATTCGTTCGGTGACTTGAACCGGCCGGTCCCGTCGTTGAACCGCCAGCGCACGCCTGGCAGCGCTTCGTCCGGCACAACCACATCCGGCGCGCCGTCGCCGTTCAGGTCGAAGACGCCGATCACGGCGAACGATCTGCCGAGCTCGCTCTTCTGCGCAGCGCCGAATCCGCCGCGCCCGTCGCCCGGCATCACTGCGACGGCCCTATCTCCGACCAACGGCACAACCAGATCGATGCGGCCGTCCTTGTCGGCATCCACGCTTGTCAGACCATAGGGGACACGACCAACCTGGAACGGCGAGCCGCGGGCCGGCCAGAACGCGCCGGCGCCGTCACCAAACAGGACAGAGATGCTCCCGTGGTCGGCGTTCGCGGCGGCCAGGTCGAGCCGTCCGTCGCCGTTGTAGTCAGCCAGCGTGAGCGCATGGGTATGGGCTTTGCCGCTCTCGCACGTCTGCGGGAGCGGGCCGCTCGGAGGCGCCCAGTTCTGCTTGCGACGCAGGACGTACACGTCGTGACTGTCGTGGCGGACGGCAACGATGTCGGGCGTGCCGTCGCGGTCCACGTCGGCGATGCGAAGCAGGATGCCGCCTCCGTCCAGTTGGATGACTTGCTTCCGCGCGAACTGGCCGGTGCCGTCGCCAAAGAGGATGGTGATTCCGCCGCGCGGCGGCGTCCCATCGACTGCGTGTCCGACGGCAAGATCGACAAACCCGTCACCGTCGAGATCGGCTGCGGCCACGCTGGTTGGCTTGGGGCCGACGGCCAGCGGCGATCCAGAAACGGGCTCGAACGCAAGCGACGCGCGCACATCGGGAGCAGCGGCAAGCGACGGCGCGGCGCACAGCCCAACGACTTGCGCCGAAACGATGACAACGAAGCAACGTCGGACAGATGACGATCTCCATGAAGTAATGTTCGGAGGGACAGTGCTGCGCATTTCGTCGCTCCCCTGTGTCTCGCTTCTGCTCGCCCGCAGCGAAGCGTAGTGTCTGAGCAATCATCCGACAAAGGGATGGTCAACGGAGGACGTTACCGACCCGGCGGCACGCTGGCCGAACGGGTTGGAAACGGCACGATCATCGACGTCTTGCGGCGATACTCGGCGTAGGCCTCGCCGTGTAACACTAGCAGGTCGCGTTCCTCGATTTGGATGGCGATCAAGATATAGACCGTCATGGCCGCCGCGAAGAGCAGATGGCCGGCGGTCATTCTGGGCGCGGCCCAGAAGGCGATCAGGAAGCCGAGCATGAGCGGGTGGCGGACCCAGCGATAGAGGATCGCGATCTGGAAATGCGGCGGCGTGTAGGGCCTGCCGCAAAAGTGGAACCAGACCTGGCGGAGACCGAACAGGTCGAAGTGGTCGATCATGAACGTCGCGGCGAAGACCATGAGCCAGCCGACTGCGAAGAGTGCGTGGAGGATGGTACGGCCGGCGGGAGACTGCACGTCCCAGACGAGGTGTGGCATCGCTCGCCACTGCCAGAAGAGCAGGATCAGAAGCAGACTGGCGATTAGAACGAACGTACTGCGCTCGACGGGTTGCGGGACGATGCGAGTCCACCAACGCTTGAAGGCGGGGCGGGCCATGATGGTGTGCTGGATGCCGAAGAGGGCGATAAGTGCGACGTTGATGATTATCGCTTCGGTCGTCGGCGCGGCGAGCGCGCGGTCAACCGAGCGCGGCACCCAGAAATCGCCAACGAAGCCAATCATGTAGAGAATCGTGCCGAAGAAGAGAAAGTAAGACACGACCCCGTAGATCAGAGCGGCGGCGCGGTTCACGAGATTGCCTCCGGTTTGGACGTACGGCTGCGGGAAGTATCGCGCGGCCGGTTGCGGCGTGCAATCGTGAGAATTGTTCGGCGGGAGTCGAGGGGACGTTATCGCGTGGGGGCGGAGCGACTGCGCTGCTGCCTGTACGAAGCGACGAATAGTATGAGAGCAAGCAGCGCGAAGACGAGCGGTGGCGGAAACTGGAGAAGCAGCGGGATCACCGCGATGAGCGTGACGAAAATCATGTTGGCCAGCGTCAGGGCGGCCAAGCGTCCGGCGGCAATTGCAGGGCGGAGGCCGATGAGGTTGATCACGCCGGCGTAAATCAGAAGCACCGAGTAGCTGGCGTTGAGGATGTTCAGCGTGTGCCAGCCGGTCGGGTGGAATGGGCCCATCCTCATGGAGAGCGCCCGCAGAGCGCGATCGGCCTCGGCCTCGGCTGGGCTCTCCGGGCCGACGATGAGCGATTTGTAAACCGCAAGCACGTGGACCGCGCCGAAGAGAATCAACACAATCGATGCGGACGCAAAAAGGCGGCGGCCGGGGATGGAGTGCGCCATGACGCGAAGCGTGTCGGGTCAGTCGTTGATTGTCAACGAAGGGACCAGAGCGTTGCTCTAATCGGTCGCCGGGCGCCGAATCCACATCATGTAGTCCAGTTCGGGCGGCGCGCCCCCGAGCCGGCGGATCATGTTGACGCACTTAGCCCGGTGGTGCGTCGAGTGAACGCACATCTGTATCATCATGTCGCCCAGCGTGGCGGAGAAGAGACGCCCCTTCGAATCGCGATAGACAACATGCTTCGCGAGATCGGCGGGTGTTGCTGAGGCAAGAAACCCATCGCGATCGGCGTAGACGCGGCGAATTCGATCTGCAATCGTCGCCACGGCCGCGGGCTCGTTCTCGTTGGGCCAGGGCGTATCTCGCCGGCCCTGCCAGCGTTGCAGCCAGACCGACTCGCCGGCAAGGATGTGCAGCAGTTCGCTGCGAAGCGAGCCGCGGCCCATCTCGATCGGCTGGTCCAGCTTGGTGTCGGCGAGGTGCGACGCCGCAGCAAGCACCCGATCATTGGCCCAGTCGCTGTAACGTAGGAGAGTACGGGTGGAGTGAAGGTCATTCATGGCGGCAATTCCATCGACGTGCCGGAGCACGGTCAACTCTGGCGGCTACATCGTACCGAGTTTGCGGAAGGCGACGTCAAGCGGCCAGAGCAACAACGCAAAGCCGACGAACCAAGGCCACAACTGATGAACTGACTGGTGTATTTCCTTCATGGGAGTACGGCACGACTCGGCGAGTTGTTCGGGTGTGGGCGAGAATATCCCGCCACCGGCCGCAGCGATGGCGCGAAGGACATTTTCGTCGGGTCCGGTCGCCCGCATCTCAAGACCCGCACGGCTGCCGACGACGCCTTGCCAGCGCAACACGCGCCTGCCGCCACTTGTCTGGAAATCGAGATCGCAGATGTACTGGTTGCCCGGATCGACCGGCGCCGTCCCACGAAACAGCCCCGATGGCAACTGCAGCCACTGCAGTTCGATCGGTGCTGTTCCAGTTCCGCCCGTATCGCGTTGCAGCGTGCCCCGCGCGATCACGTCGCCCGGAAGTTTGCCGTTCGCGTCGCGCACGCTCACCAGCGCGATGCATTCACCCCCGTCGATTCTGACGTCGGTTCGCGTGCGATACTCTCCCGCGATACGAACCGCGAATGCGAGGATCCGCGCCCAGAATCGCTCGTACTGCGGCCACTGCAACCACCGTCGCGACCAGACGGGCTTGGCGTCGGCCATGAACGCGACAACGTGCCCCAGGCCGACCGACCACGTCGCTAGGAGCGGCTGACGCTCGCCGTTCAGCAGGGCAACCTGGACACCCTTTGACGGCTTTGGCACCGCAGGCATTGCCGCTTCCAGAATCGGCCATTCGCCGCCCGGAAGTCCGCGCAGGACCTCTGGCTGCGGTCCGACGCGGGGCTGAAACGGCTTTCGCGGCATGACCGACATCGTCTTGATCGCCCGCGCCTGCTTGACGAAGACGCGCGGGATCGATCCGGCGTCGGCGCAGTGGACATAGCGCCCGTACGTCGCATCGGCGATGCCTTCCATGACGGCGGTGTTGCTGTCGGCCCCGACGGCGATCGAGGTCAGATCGATGTCCGAGTTGCGAATCTCGTCGCAGAGCGCCCGATCGGGATTCTCGGCTGAGACGCCGTCCGTCAGCAGAATCATGTGCCGCGAAATCTTTTCGCGATTGAGCAGGTCCACCCCAGCGCGGATGGCCGGAACCATGTTCGTCCCGCCACCCACGCCGAGGTCGCGGACCGTCCGTTCGATCCGAACCCGCTGGCGGGCCGGCAGGCGGTTTAACACGACCTGATGTAAGTCGCTGAAGACCACGATCGAAACAATGGCTCCCGGCGGCAGTTCAGCCAAAGTATCGATCACGGCCTGCTTCATCATGTTGAACTTGCTGACCGGCCGGCCGGTGTCATCGACGCCGAGGTTCGTCGTCATGCTGCCGGAGACGTCGAGCACAAAGCAGACATGAACCGGCAGGGGCTTTTCGATGACTTTTGCGATCTCCGGGGCGAAATCGATTGGAAGCAGGGCTTCGAGCGGAGAACCGCGCCAACTTCGCGTCGCGACCTGCGAGCCGCCGACAAAAATCAATCCGCCGCCGTGTTCGACAAAGCGTCTGAGTCGATCGAACGGCCCGCTGGCGATTTCCGGCGAAGGCCAGTCGCTGAGGACTACGACGTCATAATCCGCGAGCGACTCGGTCGCCCCTGCAAACGCGGACGGCGGGATGATGTCGCACGCAAATCGCAGTTGCTCGATGACGCGTTTGAGCGGCTGAATGTCGAGTGGATCGGGGTCGCAAATCAGGATGCTCGGCGGTCCGGAGACGTGGAACAGGACGTCAGCCGATGCGGCAGCCGCTTCGGGGATTTCCGGCGCCGTCAGCACAACCCGCATCCGGTGCGGGCCGCGATGTTCCGGATGTACCGGCAGTGCGACTACCTGCTCAGAGGTGAGGCGGCCGTTTACACGTGAAAGCTGTCGGCCATCGGCGTCCAGCAAACTAACCTCAGCATCGCCCGGGCTTGGAAGTGATACCCGCGCGAGAATATGTGCCTCGACCCCGACGCGAGCCTCGTCCGGCGGTTGCAGACTGATGATCGCCGGCGAGCCTTCGACCCTTCGTCCGACCGGAACGACGTGCACGGTTCCGCCGGCGCCACGAGCTCGCAGCGCCGCCGCGACCGGATCGCCCATCGTCGATCGCCCATCGGAGAGTAGCACCACATGGAAGTTGCGGGGTTGGCCCGCGACAGCGAGGGAGTAGTCCAGCGCCGCATCGATGTTGGTTTCGTCGGGTTTCGGGTCGTCCGGACCCGGGGTCAGGGTCGGCGTTGCAGCAAAGCAGAGCGACAACGCCTTCGTATCGCCGGGCAGATCGCGGACGAACTCATCTTTGCGGATTCGCGCATCCTTTTCGGTCAGCGCCGTACTGCGGCTGATGTCGTTCGCAAAGACAAAGACGGGCGAGATGACGCGCGTTTCCAACCTCTCAATCACCGGCTGAGCCAGCGCGACTGCGAGGGCCGCGACGATCAGGGCGCGCGTCAACATGCTGGCAGCGCGGTATCGCGCGGAAAGATGCGACCACCCAAACCACGCCGCAACCGCAATGACCGGCAGCGCCGTCAGCAGATACAGAAATTGCGGTTCGAGCAGTCGGAACACAGTGCTCAACCCAGTCGCAGGATATTCAGGTGAAACAGTATCAGTTCGACGAAGATCAGCCCGACCCCAAGCATCAGCAGCCGACTCCAGAGTGGCCGCAGCCACGATGGCGAGCGAGTTGTGGGCGCCGGCGCCGCGGCAGCTCCGGACGCATCGACTCGTGATGAATCGGCCGGGACCCAATTGAACGCCACCGGCCGGGTCACGTCGGCGGTCTCAATTCGATAGATCCCGGCTCGCTCGGGTTGCAGAAAGAGCAAGGCGTTGGACTCGGCGACCGCTTCGACTGGCTCGCCTCGTGGATTGATGACGCGGACGGGCTGCGTCGACTCGGTCGGAACGCTCGCGGGGCTTCCGGTTGCGAATGCGACCTCGGCGCAATCGACGCTCCGCCCCAGCAGGTACTGCACGGAGTTCCAGACGAAAATCGGAAAGCTCGCCAGCGCCAGAACGTTGCTGTGGTCCAGATCGAAGTTGACGAGAATCGCGACGGGCGAGCCGCTCGTGTCCTCGCCTTGCGCGGGCGTGAGACCACTTTCGAGAACGAGCGATGACTGAGCGCCGCTTACAATCGCCGTTGAGGCTGAGCACGCAGACATTCCGTTGGTGTTGCGGATTCTCCAATTGAAAAGATCGACATCTCGCAGCGCCGGATGATCGGGCGCCCACTGAACCGGCTGCTGAGCGGGCTGCGACGTGGTCGCCCGACACCAGCCGAAGGGATCATTTCCGCCGACGACAAAATAGCGGGCGCCCGATCGCGCAACAGCAGGTGCAGTGGGTCTATCCAGAACGACAACGTCGGCTGACTCATCGCCGCGCCAATCAGCGAAGTTGATCGTATCAACCGTCAAACCGGGCTGACTCAGTGCGGCAAGCAGCGGCAGATTGCCCGGCGAGACCAACAGAACACGGGCTGGCTTCGGTGCGGTCCAGACGCCATAGGCGACGTTGTCGAGCGGCAGTCCATCGGTCGGTTCGCAATGGACCTCGAACGCCTGGTTGGCTCCGTCCGGCCCGGAAAGTGAGATCTCCGCGCTCTGCCCGATGAGCGTGAATTCTTTTCGATCGATCTCTCGGTCATCAACCACCAGTCGCACCGCGGCGGGGCGGCCATCCATGCCGTTCTGGTGCACCGTGACGATCAACTCGCGTTCGTCGGTCGACTTGCGAATCGCTGCAATGCCGACGTTTGGCTGCGGTTTCCCAACGCGTGACCACCGGACGGAATTCTTGGATGCCGAGCTCGGAAGTGGCTTGTCGGAATAGACGATCACCCGGCCGGACCCGGCATCGGAAGCAATGTTGGCTGCCAGACGCAGGGCACGCGTCAAGTCGGCGTTGACGTCGCGCGGGGCCAGTCCGGCGACGATGGCGCGCAGGGCCGACCCGTCCGAGTTCCGGTGCGCGGCGACGCGGACAGGTTCCCCGGCCAGGACCACCGCAACGACACCATCGGCGTCGGCCTCGCGAACAAGGCGGAGCACTTCGTCACGAGCGAGGTCGAACCGCGTTCGTCCGCTCTCGTCGCGTGTTTGCATTGTCGCCGAATCGTCCAGAACGACGACGACGTCTCGCCGATCGCCCGCGAGACGCGGGTCGCTGAGCGTCAGTGTGAGAAGCGCGACAATCACCAATTGCGCGAGCAACGTGGGCCAGCGACCAAACCGCTTGCCGAAGCCCTGATACTCCCGCGCGCGATTGAGTTGTTCCCACAACGCAAGGGCCGGGACGATGATTTCAGTGGGCCGGACGCGAAAGAAGAAGAGCGCTGCGACCGGCAGTCCGACCGCGAGCCAGAGGAGCGCCCACGGATTGGCGAGCATCATCGAAGGAGCCTCTGCTCGCGCAGGCCGGTGGCGAGCAGACTGAGGTAACTGTCGGCGGAGTCGGCAGGAAGGTAGTGCTGACCGCGGCGGACGCACACGGCGTGCAGGTTGTCGCAATAATCGGCGAGGCGCTGCCGATAGGCCCGGATGCGCTCGGCCGACGCGACCATGTCGAGCACCTTTCCGGTTTCGGAGTCGCGAAGGCGGATCGGTCCCTCGAGTCCCTCGCCGCGATCAACGGCGTCGAGGATCTGGACGAGCAGCACCTTGAAGCGGCGCGCTACGAGCATGTTGACGGCTTCCTCGACGTCTCCCGCTCCGAGAAAATCCGACAACAGCACGACCAGTCCGCGATGCCGCACCTCGCGGCAGAAAGCCCGCGTGACCGTCGGCAGGTCTGCGGTGCCGCCGATCGGTGCCGCGCGAAGGGCTGCGATCAATCGCGGAAGTGCCGTGCGCCCGCGCAGATTGGAAAGCAGGGGGCCCAGCGAGTCTGAAAACGTCGCGGCGGTGATATGATCGCCGGACGACGTCGCAATGTGCGCCAGGCCGCATGCGATCTGGCACGCCAACCCCGCCTTCGACTGCGGCTGACCGGCCGCCATGGAGCGGCTGACGTCAACGAGCATGCTGACGAACAGCGTGTCTTCATGCTCCAGGACCCGGACAAACGGCTGGCGCAGGCGAGCGAAAACGAGCCAGTCGATGCGCCGTACATCGTCACCCGGGACGTAGGAACGGTAATCGAGAAAGTCGCTGCCCTGACCTGCGCGGCGGACGCGGTGCGTGCCGGCGAGCGCAGCGCGGGTGGCAAGGGCGGGTGAGTAGGTCAGCGACGCGAGCCGCGCGAGGTCGTTGCCGTCGAAGTCGAAGTCGGGCATGGCCTATCTCAGTTGCCGCAGTAGCTGCTCGACGACAGCGGCGGGCCGCACGCCGGCGCTCTCGGCCTCAAAATTGAGAATCAGGCGGTGCTGAAGGCAGCTCTGTGCGACGTCGACGATGTCGTCGCGGATGACGGCCGTTCGCCCAACTAGGAACGCGCGAGCCTTTGCTGCAAGGATGAGCGATTGCATGCCGCGCGGGCTCGCCCCGAAGCGGATGAACTTCTTGGCGATCGCCGAACCCGACTCCGGGTGCGTTGAGACGACGAGCCGAGCCGCATAATCCAGCAGGGGCCGGGCCACCGGAATCTGCCGGATGACTTCGATCCAGCGGGACAGGTGGTCCGCCGTTGGCACGACGCGGTTCAGTTTTGCCTCGGTGCCGCCGGTTGTCCGCACGGCGATTTCCACCAATTCCAATTGATCCGGGAACGGCACTTCCAGCTTGAACATGAACCGGTCGAGCTGCGCCTCTGGCAGCGGATAAGTGCCTTCCATTTCGATTGGGTTTTGCGATGCCATCACCATGAACGGCTGCGGCAGGCGATGCGTGACGCCGCCGGATGTGACCTGCCGCTCCTGCATCGCCTCCAGCAATGCGCTCTGCGTCTTGGGCGTGGCCCGGTTTATTTCGTCCGCAAGCAGTAAGTTTGTGAAGACGGGCCCGCGCTCGAAGATGAACGAACTTCCGTCGGATTGCTGTTGAAAGATTCGCGTGCCGACAATGTCGGCCGGCATCAAGTCGGGCGTAAATTGCACGCGTTTGCAGTCAAGGCCGAGGCACTCCGCGAGCGACTTGAGCAACAGCGTTTTGCCCAGGCCGGGGACGCCTTCGAGCAGAACGTGTCCCTGCAGAAAGAGACTCATCAGCAGCCTGGAGATGACCACGTCCTGGCCAACCATCACCTTGGAGAGTTCGCCGCGAATCGCGGCCATGACTTCGCGGAACTCGTCAATCGTGCATTGAAGTTGAGTTTCGTCGATCGGTTGAGTGTCTCGCGAAGGCGATGATTCGATCATGGCGTTGTGCTCTGTTCCTTTCATCGACCTGCCGGGACTGTCGTCGGCGTGCTGCCGGTCAATGCCTGCTGATCGCGAAGCTTGCGAAGGTTTTCATTGTACTGGCGGATCCGCTCGCGCTGCTCGGGCGGCAGCCGTTCGAGCGTCATCTCGTCGATCGCGACACCATCGAAGCCAACAATTGCGGCGGGGCGGGTCGTCGCGCCGCCTGCACTGCCGCTCGCGAACTCTTCGCCCGGCTTTGCGCCCTTACCAGCTCGCTCCGGTCCGCTCGGCTTGCCCGCGCCCTTGCGGCCGGTCGCCTCGACGTCTTTCCTGGCGGCCTGCACCCCGCGCGGATCGGACTGCTTAGGTCCACCGGACGTGCCCGCGCCCGATCCACCGGCGCCTCCCTGTCCGCCGGGCTTTGGGGGGGCTTGGTTTTGCGCGCCCGCGCCGCCTTGCGCCATCCCGGAGCCCCGACCCTCAGTTCCCGATGAGTTCCCACCGGCCTTTTTGCCGCCTCCGCGGTCGGATGGAAACTCATCAGCGCCATAGGTCACGCCGTCGGGGCGCGGTGCTGGCCTACCGAATGGATTCTCCGCGGAGTTGACCGGCGGAGGAGGCGGCGGCTGACCCGGCGGGGTCGCGGAGCCGCCGTCGGGCGGGGCGACCGAAATACTTCCCCTGGTCGCGCCAGTGCGCTCGCCGATCGCCGGCGCAGGTTTCTGGCAACCCGAAACAACCAGCGCGAAGAGCAACAGGCAGCTTGATACAGCCGGCCACCGCGAGGGCCATGTCCACGGCAGTCGCGTCGCGCGACGGGATTCGATCCATCGGGCGGCGTCCGTCAGCGCGAGCCGTTGATATGCGTCGAGCGGCCGGCCGCAGCCGAGAAACTCGGCGGCGACGACCAAACGGCCGGCCGCGTCATAACGATTATCAACGGAATGCAGAAATGAGGCGCGCCGCGCCGCCCGACGATGCATGAACCACGACGCGACGGCAATCACCGCGGCAAAGACGAACCATCCGATCAGTGACCACGACATACCCAGGGCACGGCCGACCGCCGCTAACATTCCGCCCAGCACACCGCCGACCAACAACGCATGCACGAGGGATTGTGTCGCCTGCAGGAGGAGCGCGCGGCGACGTGCGCGGCGCAGGAGGTCGACGAGCGGTTGGCGCTGTTTTACTTCGTCGTCCACAATCAATGTCGGATCGGAGTGCATGGTGCGCTCGCCATCGGCCCGCCGGCCGCCCACCCAACGCTTCAATCATATCATCGCCAATACCCCGTTCCCACCTCAGTCGCTCGGCGCGGAGGTGGAGCCGGTCGTTGTCGGCCGATATCGTGAGGCCGAAAGCCCCCAATACCACCACGCACCGAATGCGAGCAAGCCGGTCGCGAGCAACACGGCTCCGTACTTTGCAAGATTGACGGTTAACGAGCGTGTTCGAGTCCGCCTCGAAACTGCGGCCGTCGCGCCGATTTCGGATGGAACATGCAGCCCGTCAATTGACCGAAGCTGTGAAAGCAACTGTCGCCACGTCTGGACTTCGTCGGCTGCGCCAACGCGCGGGGCGATCTGCACCATCTGCACGAGTATTCTCGCCGTCAGATCTGGATTGGCGGCCGCGAGCAAGCGAGCTTTGCGGAGCAGGTCCATTGCTCGTCCGAATTCGCCCGCCCGAATCGCGGTCTCGGCTTGCTGGACTTGGGTTTCAGCCAGTTCGCTCATACGCCACTTCGATCAGTCTTTTCGTTCCATCTCATTCTGAAACTTCTTCAGCGCTTCCAGCGTTCCCTGGACTTGCATATGGGCTTCGGACTTGGCGTTGCCTTCTTTTTCGAGCTGCTTCTGAAGGCCTTCCAGGCAGGTAATTGACCGATTGACGGTTTCGCTCAGTGGTGCCCCGGCGGGGACGCTCGTGGGGATGGTTTGAATGACCCTGATCTTGAGCTGCCGAATGATCTCAGCCAGTCGACCAAAGGCAAAACTCGCTTTGAAGTCGCCGTCGAACTTCGTTTTCCTCGCCCGATCTGCGGCTGCGTCCAATGCCGTGGCGATCGGATCGTACGTCGCGATATTGAACTTCGATGAGTCGACATCTGCCGCGTCGAGTGCCTTGTTCACCATGTCGAACACCTGTTTGAGGTTGCTGATCGCCTGCTCATGGGCAGCGACCGGGCTCTCACGCGGTTCTGCGCGTCGAGTTGGAGGCGGGACCCGTCCGAGTACTGCGATCGCCGCTTCGACTGCAGGCGTGTTCAAGCGACGATCCTGGTCGCGAAGTCGTTCCAGACTCTGCTTCAAGCACCACGCGCGTTCAATTTCATCGGACGACAGCTTTTCGGCATCCGTCCCTGTCTCACGCGCACTTGACGGCGCGAGGGCCAGTGCGGCATTTCCCAATCTGAGCGTGGCGTCTTCGAGGAGATCGCGACGCTCGGTCATCCGGGCCTCCGTCACGGCGTAAAGCGTTGCGTCGGGTTCACGCAACGATTCGATCGCCTTCTTGGCTCGCGTGACGGATTCTGCGTTCGACGGATCGATGAGTGAGATCGCCTCATCGGCCAGCATGGCCAGCTTGGCAAATTCGACCTTTCGACCAACCATGTTTCGCCACTCGTCAAACTCCGCCGACTCGCCATTACCCATGGTTGACAATACCTGCAATGAATCGATTCGTGCCTGGCCGACGCCGAGCGGGACGTCGAGCGTCGCGCGGGCGATCTCGGCCCATGGGCTGGGCGGCGGTGGAGGAGGAGGACGGTGCATCGACCATCCGGTTGCACCGCCCGCTACGAACGCGACAGCCGCAACGACGATCGCCAGGGCCCCGCTCCGGCGGCCGGCGTCGCCGCCGTCACCTGTTTCTGAATTACGCATCGATCCCTCCTCGCCCGCGCCGGCGTTCGTCTCGACGACGGTCTGAGCAAAGCGGTTGTAAGTTCGAACGATGATTCCGGGGTCGCGGCCGGCGAGCGCGCCGGCTTCGACAAGACGCCGCGCATAGGGCGACGAAGCCCCAACGGGCTTGCGAATCAGGTTTGAAGTCGGCGCTGGCACGCTTTGAGCGAGGCAATTAATCGTCACGGGCATGTCGCCGTTCAGCCCGCGGTGCACGGTGCTGACCCGCTCGCGCACCTCCGGAGGCAGTAGCCGCTCCACGGCGACGAACTGCTCCAGATCGCAGTCTCCTTCGCGAATGACCGTGGTCCGCCCGGTTCCAAATGAGACTTCAACGAGCGAAACAATTCCAAGCACCGCCTGCATCCGCGTCGCGTCGAACTTCAACTCGCTGGGGCCCTCGATCGCCGCGTCGACGGCCGCCACGCGCTCCCCTCGCTTCCAATGCCACAGATCCCCGAGTCCGAGCAGCGGCGTCGGATCGCCCTGCAGGACGTCGTTCCAGTCGTCGACGGAGATTACGCACGTCGCGAATAGCAGCGTCGGCCGTCCCGCGTCGTCAGCGTCGCCGGGACGCACGAGCGTGAAAGCACGACGCCCGTGCGCCAGTGGCCGCGACCAATACGCCGGCTGCTTCGCCAAAGTCGCGCGGATGGTCGGATCGTACGACGTACCAAAAGCGAACCCCTCCAGCGCTTTGCAGTCCGCGGGCGAGAGCCCGTCCGAGTGCGCCAGCGTCCGGTATCCGTTTATCGAGCCGAAGATGTGTCGTTCGACGCGCATCGCCCGGCTACCTCGTCATGAGCATGTAAAGCAGCGCCAGCCCGCAGAAAGTGAGGATGAGTACGCCGACCATGATCACGGTCAGTCGTCGGTTGCTTCGGACAAACGCGTCAAGCTCCCGGCGCTGCATTTCGAGCCGGGCGGCCTCGGCCGCATCGCGTTCGGCGCGACGCTGGTGCCGCCGCTCGCGCCGGGCCAGTCGCTCAAGACAGTGCAGTAACGGCAGGTCGACATTGATGGGAAGGGAATCGGGATTCGGCACCACCGAGCCGTCGGCGGCGACCATTTCCTGAACCGCGGAAACCGGATAGATCGCAACTCGCTGCAGCGTTCGAGACAGTGCCGGATAATGCCGCAGGACAAACTCCGGGCCGCTGCCGTGCGACTGAATGAGACTCCGATTGCGATCGGCTTTTGTCAGTGCGATGGCAACCGGCACGTTCGTCCCGCCCTGCCAGTTTCGGATGCGCTCGACGGCCTGCACCATGCCGAAATCGTCGTCCACGACTTCCTCGTGCTTCCCGCTCACCGCGACCGCCGGGTCGAGCAGCAGGATCACAGCCGCCGCCCGATCGACGTAATTCAACAACTTCCGGACCTGTGGCGATGCCGTATCCTCCTCGACGAACGCCTGGCGGAAATCCTCGCCCGAGTAATCAAACGCCAGCAGCAGTCGCGTGCGGCCGTGATCGTTCAATTCAAACTCGACCTGTCGAGTCCCGAGCGTTGCTTCGGGCCAGACGCCGCGCTTGAGTTGGTCAACGATCGACATCAGCATTTCGTGTGCGGGTCCGGAAAGCGCCTTCATCGTTAGGCCGCGCACCGATTTCCAAAGCATCGCGTAAAGCGTCGCAAGGTAGATGGTCTTTCCGGATCTGCGTCGGCCAAGGATGAGAATCGCATCGCGCTCGACAACCGGCGCAGTTCGACCCAGATCGCTGCCGCTCGGCCTACGTTTGGCGTACTCGGCCACGGCGTCCGCTTCTTCTGAATTCGCCGACGGCGGCTGCGGGAGTAGTTCAGCGCCGCTCGGAAGCGGTGGCGGAGCCGGCCAGGTGCGACGAAGCGTTTCGATGTCGATCGGGCTCTCTCCGTCGCGGCTAAACCGCGCGTCGGGTGACACTCGCCCCGCGTCAATCAATTTGTGCAACGCGTCGAGCGACAGCGGGCCCAGCCGCTGATCGTCCTGCGTGATGTACCACCGCGACGTCATGCCGTTACCTCGGACGAGCGATTATGAGGGCGGATCAATTATCGTCCAATCGCTCGCGGCCGCCGGCTCGCCAAACGGTCGAGCCGGAGAAATTTCCACCTTAGTCCGCATTCGATACTGAGGGACCGCGTACGTCGCCTTCGTTACGGCGACGCGAAATCGGCGTCCGCGGCGCATGAGTGTGAGTTCGACGCGTCCGGCCGCATCGTTCGCGATCATCGCTTCGACGGCGTCCTTGCGGGTATCGGACGGCACTGGAGTGGCGTTCACGCGGACGACTCGGTCGCCCGACTCGAGCCCCAACTTCGACGCATCGCTTCCGGGTAGTGTGCGACCGATGACCACGCCGCCGCCGTCGGCGTCGCGGAATTCGACGCCGAGACCGGCGATCGACTTCGATTTTTCCTCGATCTCAAACTCAACGTTCAGCCGCAGTCGCGTACTGATCGAGCGCAGCTCGTCGTCGATATCGCTCTTCAAATCGTCTCGCACCGGCCCGGACGCGTCGCGCCGAACCGCCGCCTTCACCTCGATCAATACACGACCATGAAACGGCTGCTTCGACTTCCCGAGCAACTGGTCGCGGTGCGTCACATTCTCGAAGGACCAGGAGATGGGCACGGTCGCAACCGTGCTGCCGAGCAGGCGATAGTCGAACGTAGCCGGCAGCGAGCGCCTCGCGGTCGCCTCAATGTTCGCCACCAGGCGTGCCGCGAAGTGATCGAGCATTTCCTCATGCGTAAGCGGCCTCGAGTCGCTTTCCGCCGGGTCCGCCTCGTTGAGCTTGGCAAGTTGTTCCGTGACGGCGCCGCGTCGCGAGCTGTGGGGGTAACAGAGTAGGAACAATCGGCAGGCGTCCCGCTGGCGATCCCGTTCTTCGCGGGTCGAACCGGGTTCGCCGAGGCACGCCGCGGCATCACTCGACTCGAGATTCCCTTCGGCTTGCTTCGCGAGGCTGTCGAGCACGCGTCGGCGTTCGTCGCCTCGAATAACGTGAATCACCTCGTCGATGCGGTCGAGTGCGTCCGTGTACCGCTTTGCGTCGATCATTTCGCTAATCTGCGTTACGTCGCGATCGAACCGCACTTTCTCGGCTTTTTCCGGTATTTGCGCAAGCTGCGCTCTTGCCGCCGCGACATGCCGCCCGGCCGGATAGGCCTGCATGTACTCGTCCCAGGCGCGTTGCTGTGCTTCGACGTTCAATGGATCATCTTTTGCAAGCTTAACAGCGTACGCAAAAGTCGAATCGTCGCGGCCCTCCGAAATGCTGCGAAGTCTTGCCTCGGCCCGCGCCCGATTCGATCCGTCGGGGTGATTCGCGAGATACGATCGATAGGCGCGCTCGGCAACGTCGAAGTCGGGCACAGTCGGATGATCGACCGCATCGGCCTGGGCGAAGTCGTACTGCTCGAGCTCATTCCTTGCGCGGTCCAGCCGCTCCCGCGCGGAATCCGTCAAATCGCTGCCCGGATGCGTGCGGATGAACTCGTCGAGCGAATCAACCAGCCGCCTTGGATTGGCGTTCGCTTCGCCCGAGCGAATGACCGCAATCAGCTCCCGCCGTGCCCGGCTGCGGTGCCAGTGCTCGATTCCCACGATCCCGGTAATGACGACGACGACGCCGACGATCGCGATAAACACTCGCACGGCGACCGCGCCGCTGTCCGAAGGCGGCAATTCCGGAGGCGCCGCGGCCGCCGGCGCCCGCTGACGGCGGACCGGCCGCGTGGCCGTAGCGCCGTTTCGACCGGCTGTCGGATGCACGACGACTCGGCTCACATCATCGCGATAATTCGGACATCCGGCGACGGTGCAGCCGCCTCGCTGCGTCCAACACGCCTCGTGAAACGACAGTTCGCAATCGGCGCAGCTTCGCACGCTCGCATCCGGCCCAATCGGCTTGCGGCAGGCGGGACAGTCGGCGTTGGGATAACGCGAGGTGGAAAATGAAGACATCCGATCGCGGCCTCCCGCCGGTGACGGCGACCGGCTACGAGCAGGGCCCGGTCGCGCACGCCTTCCGCATGGATTCTCTGGATTGTTAGGCATCATGAGCCGTACGGCAATCGCCGCGAGCGGGTTTATCGAACTCGCCCGGGGGCCGTACAATGCGGACCACGATGGAGGCGATTTGATGGCGAGTTCGACGGCGAAGGCGGCGGTCATGCGGGCGTTTCGGGAGCCGATCCTCCTCCAGGATTTTCCCGTGCCGAACGAGCTGGCGACGGGCGACGTGCTGGTGAAGGTCGAGCTGGCCGGCATGTGCGGCACGGACGTGCACCTTCACGAGGGCCAACTCAAGGTGCCGCTCCCGCTCATCATGGGACACGAAACCGTGGGTCGGGTGTCGGCGACGGGCGGCAACGTGGTCGACTGGCTCGGCAAACCGTTGGCGATCGGAGATCGCGTTTCGTGGACAGTCGGCGTGACCTGTGGGCAGTGCCGCTACTGCCGCGTCTATCGCCTGCCCAGTCGTTGCCTCAACCGCAAGGCGTACGGCGTCAATACGCCGTGCGATCAGCCGCCGCATTTGCTCGGCGGATACGGGCAGTATCACCACTTGCGGCGCGGAACGGCCATCTTTCGACTGGCCGACGACCTGCCGACCGAAGCCGTCGTGGGAGCAGGGTGCGCGCTGGTAACAGCGGTCCATGGCTTCGAGAAGATGCCATTGAAGTGGGGGGAGTCAGTCGTCGTTCAGGGGGCCGGCCCCGTGGGGCTGGCGGCGGTCGCGGTTGCAAAGGAGGCAGGGGCGCGGCCGCTGATCGTCATCGGCGGACCGCACGATCGGCTGGAGCGCTGCCGCCGATTCGGGGCGGATTTCACGATCGATATCGCCGAAGCGCGCGATCCGGCGGTACGCAGGCAGCGTATATTGGATCTAACGGACGGCCTCGGAGCGGATGCCGTCGTGGAGTGCGTCGGGTTGCCGGCGGCGGTGGCCGAGGGCTGGGAATTGTGCCGCGACGGCGGCCGATACCTCGTGCTGGGACAGTATTGCGATGCCGGCCCGACCATGCTGAATCCTCACCTGATCACCCGGAAGGAGCTTTCGATCTTTGGAAGCTACGGGAGCGAGCCACAACATTGGACTGCCGCCCTCGAATTGCTCCGGACCCGCCGCGACAAGTACCCGTTCGCCGAGACGATTACCCATCGATTCCGACTCGATCAAGTCAATGAAGCCTTGGGCGCGGTCGCCCGCCTCGAGACCGGCAAAGCGGTCATCCTGCCGAACGGATAGCTTCCAGCATCGCTCCGCGGGGCTGGCGGCCGATGAAAGAGTAGGTATCCTCATCGCGCGGTCAGTCCATACACGGAGGTATGTCATGGGCGCGAAACTCAGCTGGGCTTGCCTCTCTTGCTGCTTCACGGCCGTTGTCGTCGGCTGCATGCCCCACAGCACCTCGATTTCCGATGGCGAAGTCAGGCAGCGCTTGGGTGCACTCGAGCGCACGCGCATGGCCGATGCGGCGAAGATGACGACAGAGACCGAGCCGACCTATCGACTGACCTGGCGATCGCAGCGTGCCGGCGGAACGATCGACGAATCGGGCATGCCGGGCGGTGGCCACGATTCGCCTCCGACATTCTCACTCACCGACCTCGCCGCAGAGGGGGGGGCCACCGAGACGCCAAGCGCCGACGATCAGAGCGCCATCGAGCGGGCCGAGAAGTGGGCCTATCGTCCACTACTTCCGACCTTCAAGGAAAACGCAAAGCGCGATCTCAAGACGATGGCCCCGGATTTGTGGCGCGACACCAAGCGGGTCTATGCCAACCCGGTGAACCTCGCGATTCTCGGCGTCAGCTATGGCGGAGCGCTCGCCGTTCAGCAAACGGGGCCGGACAAGTCCGTCGAGAACCATTACGAACACAGCCACACGTTTTCCAAGGGTTGGCGCGACACGTTCGGTGCACTCGGTAACCCGGGAACTCATTTCGCTGTCGCGGGCGGAATGTACCTCCTGGGCGAGCAGATTCAGGACGAGAAAACCTACCAGGTCAGCAAGGCCCTTTTCAGCGCGTTGATCATCAACGGAATCTCCACCATGGTCGGTCAGACGGCGACCTGGGACCGCGCTCCGAATGGCGAATGGGGCACATTTCCCAGCGGACATACATCGAGTTCGTTCTGTTTCGCGACGGTTATGAATGAGGCCTACGGCCCACTCGTCGGCGTTCCGCTTTACGGACTCGGCACGCTCGTTGCGATCGAACGCCTTGACGATCACGAGCACTACATGAGTGACGTGCTGTTCGGCGCTGTCCTCGGGACGGTCGTCGGTCACAGCGTAGCCACCGGCCGCGATCCGGAGTTCTTCGGCTGGAAGGTTCTGCCCTACGTCGATCCGGCGCAGGGCGTCTCAGGGGTGGCGTTCATGAAGCAGTACAAATGATCGCCACCGCACGCTTCACAATTCCGCCCGAGCGTTTAGCAGGGCCGATCAACTCATCCCATTCGAGATTCAACCCGTGGGCTGGCTAAGCTTTCTCGCTCCGTCGAGCGTTGCAAAGCGGATGCTGGCGATGCGACCGCCGGTCTTTGCCCTGGTCGCGGTGCTTGCTGTCCTCGCCGTGCCAACAACTATCACCGCCCTGGCAATCTGGGGCTCCACGGTCCGGCAGGACTGGTTGCGGGCGCAAACCCCAACTTCGAACCCGGCTGGGAATCCGACCGTGTTCGCCCGCCCGAGCGTCGTTGAAAAATCGATGACGCAGGTCTGGCAGGAATGGCATGCGACCAGCGACACTTCTCCGGACCAGTTGATCTTCATGATCGCCACTCCGCTCGCTGTCGTTTTGCTCCTATTGATTGCCTTCCTGTTGATTCCCGAAGTCGACGCGGGCGGGCCGTTCACTCGAACAATCCGAAACGGATTTCGAGTCGCCGTTGCGGCCCTGATCGCTATTGTGCTGCTGGCCGGCGTTCACGGACTGATGGTCATACCGGCCATTCATGCCGATTTGCGCGGATCGAGCGTGTTCGACAACGGACTCGGACTTTTTTTCCCGTGCATGATCCTGAGCACGATTCTCTTGCTGATTGCCTGGGGTGACCGGACTGCTCGTCAAGCCCGCGGGCCGCAGGTCTCCGCGCCCATTGCTCCACGTTGCGAGCGCTGTGGATACGATCTCACCCACGTTCCGAACAACGGACTCTGCCCGGAGTGTGGCATCGATGCTTGCCATTCGCTTGAACGCGGCGCGGCTCGCCCAGGTACGCCTTTCGAGCGCGGCGGCGGACTGGCCGCCTGGCTGGCGACGGTGGCAGCCGTACTTTTTCATCCAGCACGTTTCTATAGCACTCTGACGATGTCCGATGGCGGCAAGCGCGCCGAACGTTTTCGCCACGGGATCTTTCTCGCGATTGGTTGCGGCGCTTGGTGCTGGATGTTTGTCTGCGGCATCCTGTCAGTGCGGTCGATCGGTTGGGATATCATCTCCATCCCCACGCTGTTCACGCTCCTGGCCGTCTTCGCCGGTTGGGGCACGCATCGTCTCATCGCCGCCATTGCTGCGTCAGCATGGATCATCCGCCGCGACTTCTCGTCCTCGGACTGGTTTCGGAAGATCATCGCCTATGAGACGGCATATCTGCTGGCGTTTTGCATGTTTGACGGCGCGGCCGTCACATTTGGAATTTTCTGGGGGAGCTCCGCCTGGTGGCAGTACACGATGCGACCGCTCCTGCGCAGTGTTTTCTTGGGCCTCGTCCCCGAGCCCACGCTTCTGTTCTCGGGCAACATCTTGCTGATGCTTTTCTGGCTCTTTCGTTATCGCCTCGCGTTCCACAAGACGCGGTGGGCGAACCACTGATTGTCCGATCGTCGATTGCAGGACCCGCGCGCATGCGGCATCATTCCGACCGATGACGGATCGCGCAATCGTTGTTGGCATCGACGAGGCGGGCTACGGGCCGGTGCTCGGCCCGCTTGTGGTCAGTGCGGCCGCATTCGAGGTTCCGCTTTCACTTGCCGACGCATCGCTTTGGCAGGTCTTGAAGGCGAGCGTCTCGTCTAAGCCGCGGCCGCGCGATCGGCGCGTGGCCGTCGTCGATAGCAAGAAGCTCTATCAGCGAAAGGAAGGCATCGCGGCACTGGAACGCTCGGCGCTGGCGGCTTTTTCGGCCTGGCGCGGCGCGCCGCCCGATGCGGCCGCGTTGCTGGCGATGCTCTGGCCGGGCGGACGCGATGCCTGCGACGGATATGCGTGGTATCGAGCGCTATGTTGGCCCGTGCCGCTGGAGGCAGATGTCGGCGGCGTTCGACTCGCAGGGGCGAAGCTGCGACGCGACGGCGAGGCAAACGCAGTTTCGCTGGCTGGCCTGTTCTGCGAGCCGCTGCTGGAAGGCCACTACAACCGGCTGGTCGGCGCAACGCGGAATAAGGCCGTCGTGCTCTTTGGCCAGACGGTGCGGCTCATGCAGCGCGTGGCCGACGCGTTTCCAGACCAACCGCTGTTCATTTTCGCTGACAAACAGGGCGCCCGCGGCCACTACGGCCGATTATTGATGCAATCGTTCGAGGACCGCCGACTGGTGGTCATCGAAGAGACAGAGAGTACCAGCGCATACGAGTTGCGATCGTCGGCGGCGCCGTGGCGGATTCGCTTCTCGCAGGAGGGCGAGTCGCAGTACATGCCGGTGGCGCTGGCAAGCATTATCAGTAAATATGTCCGCGAGCTGTTCATGCGGGCGTTCAATCGTTACTGGCAGGCCGAAGCGCCGGGCATCGCGGCGACGGCCGGCTACTACACCGACGGCATGCGGTTCATCGAACAAATCCGGCCGCATCTGCCGCGGCTCGGAATTGACACCCAGCAACTTGTGCGCATCCAATAGGAGCCCGAATGCCGGGTTGGCTGAGCAATTGGTTTGAACGGCATCGCAATCCGGTGTCGCTCGTGCTGCACGTGATCGGTATTCCGATGACGATCGCGTTCATTCCGCTGGCGATTTGGCAACTCGCCGAATCGCGGTGGGACTTGTGGTGGCGGCCGACGTTCTTGTTGGTGGGGGGGTATGTCCTCCAATGGGTCGGGCATGTCATTGAGGGGAACGACATGGGCGAAGTCATCCTGGTGAAGAAACTATTCGGCAAACCCTACGTCGCAGTCTCGCCCCGCTACGCTCCCGCAGAGAAGCATGGCGACGCGAACGCTCCGTCGTAGGATTCCGTGGATTGCTTGGCCGTCAGCCGGGACGGCGGTCCCGGCGTCCAGAGATGCTCCGCCGGTACTCTGTCGGCCGCATTCCGAATGCCGCGTAAAACGCATCCGAAAAATGGGCCTCGCTTGCAAAGCCGAGGTCCAGCGCGACGTCCAGCATGCGAGTGTTCTTCTCCGCAATCCGCTCCAGCGCCGCACGCAAGCGAAGCCGGTTGCGGTAGCGATGGATCGGGAGGCCGGTCTGCTCGCGGAAGACGCGACAGAGGTGAAACGGCGAAACGTCCAGCGCCTGGCTGATCTCGGACAGCCGCAGTGCTCGTTCGAGTTGGTGATTCAGCAGGGCCTGAACGTCGTATGCGATCTGCCGTTGTCGGCGACTGTTTCGACGTGGTTCAGCGCGGCGAGGTATGCCCAGCGCCGCAAAGCCCGCCGCCACGATTTCGGCGGCGACGCTCAGCGCGGTCTCCTCGAGTTCGGCTCCGTCGGCAGCAACAGCGGAGCGAAGGTTTTCGCGAGCCCGGCGATGAATCAGAAATGCGTGATCCGGCGTCGGCGCGCGTCCAAGCTGAAAAGGAGCTGAGCTCGTCGCCGACGCGCGCGGCTCATACTCTCGCACCATTTCCGCGAGCACGTCCGGGCGGACTTCGATCCACTCCGTCCAGGACCCACGCTGTTCGACGCTTATTCGGCGATAGGGGCGTCCAACCGAAAACAGAATGACATTGTTCGCATCGCCCAGCACCGGCTCGGCGTCGGCGTGCTGGATGCCGATCGGCGCACGCGGAAATGCGATGTTCGGCCAAACGTCGGCCACGATCTCCCGACGAAACGACGAATCGTGACGATCGACTCGCGTCTCGCCCAGGATGACCACATCACCCTGAAAAATCACGCGAGGTCCGGATTGTTGCGACTGAGTAACCGTAGCGCGTCCTCGATGATCGACCGCTCAATCGTAGGAATGCAGGTCTGCCTCCGTCGAGGTCAATTCGGTCATCTCTCGACTGAACGTCTTGCAACCCGGAATTCCGTCCCGAGAGCAAGATCTTGGAAGCGTCACGCTCGGCTCAGCCCGTACGATCGATGGCATATGGACCCTTGCCGTGACGCAAGTTGCCAACGCGGGTCCATACGGGGCGATCACTCGCAAAAGGAGCATATCATGGGAGTCGGACTTCGCTTATTTCTGATTGCGGCGACGCTTCTCGCAACGTATTTCGCGCCGCCTACGACATGGGCCGATTCGCTCTATTCCATCACCGATGGTGCGGCCGAGCTGACGATCGGCGTCGATCCGCAGGAGAGCATGGTCTGGATGAACACGTTTCCGGTTGCGTCCGGGAGTGAATACATCAACTCGATTCGCGTCGCGTACGGACGCGTCGGCGGTCCGTCGGCATTGAATGGACTGCCGGTTTCGATTCTGCTCTATGAGGACCTGGACGGCGGATCCCCGCAGGATGCCATACTCAAGTATTCCCTGAACAGCGTAATTGCGAACGCCAACACCAATACGCTGAATGACTACGCAATTCCGCCGACGCTGATCCAGGGGACTTTGGTGGCCGCCGTGCTCCTCCAAAACACGACAACCGTTGGAAAGTTCGTCGGCGCGCTGGATACAACCGCACCCTCGTTTGCAAACCGTTCGTATGTGGGTTTCGCCGCGGAGCTTGACCCGACAGATCTCGTTTCGATCCCGCCCGAGCAGTGGGGGGCGATGGAGAGCTTCGGAACGACGGGCAATTTTCGGATCGAAGCCTTCGGAATTGCCACTCCTGAGCCCGCGTCTATCGGCTTGCTCGTTGTCGCCTTCGGGTTGGCTTCGCGTCGCATGTGGAAGATTTGAGCGCCGGCGGGGTACTCATAATGTCAGCCGTGGCTGCTGCTCGACGGCCGGATGGAGCGGCGGAACGGCCGCCGCGACGGACCCGGACTTGCAGCCGGCTTGGCGAATAGGAGACGTGCCATGTCATGCTGGGCGCCCCTCCAGACGTTTCAACTGTTCATCGTCGGTCCGGTGAGCGATATCGCCGTGCGATTCCTCGCACCGATTGCCGACATTCTGGCATGATGAAACCGATTGCTGTGCCGGCGCGCCCGCCCGGCTGACGTTCGTCTCAGTCGGGCCTGCGCGCTCCTCTGGTCATTCTCAAATACTCTGGGCGCGAGTGCGATTACGAGATCCCGCACGCCTTTCGTACGTCATGCATGGTCTTCTCGGCTTCCGCTCGCGCCCGACGGCCGGATTCCTTCAGGACGTCGCCGACGTATGACGGATTGTTCGCGAGAGCGGCCCGCTTGTCCCGTGCCGGGCCGAAGCGCTCCTCGAACAGCTCCGCCAGTCGCTTCTTCGCGTCACCGTACCCCATGCCGGGTTTGCGATAGCGCTGATCCCATTCTGACAACTCCTCGGCGCTCGCGAACAGCTTCAGCAGCGCGAAGACATTACACGTCGACGGGTCCTTTGCCTGGTCGACCGGCGTGCTGTCGGTCTTGATCGACATGATCTTCTTCTTCGCCGACTTCGCATCCTCGAACAGCTCGATCGTGTTGCCGTAGCTCTTGCTCATCTTCTGGCCATCGACACCGGGAACGATCGCGGCCTCGTTCAGCTTCGGTTCGGGGCGAACGAAGACTTCACGGCCGTAGGTGTTGTTGAAGTAGCCCGCCATGTCCTGCGTCATCTCGATATGCTGAACCTGATCCTTGCCGACCGGAACAAGGTGCGAACGGTAGATGAGGATGTCGGCGGCCATGAGGATCGGATAGGTGAACAACCCGACGGACGCGGAAATTCCCTTCGCGACTTTGTCCTTGTACGAGTGCGCACGTTCCAACAATCCCATGCCGGTAACCGTTGACAGGATCCAGCTCAGTTCGGTGACCTCCGGAACGTCGGACTGACGGAAAAGGCATGCCTTCTTCGGCTCGAGGCCGAGAGCGAGATAGTCGAGGGCGACGTCGTGAGTGAGCTGGCGAAGCCGCTCCGCGTCCTGAATGGTGGTCAGGGCGTGGTAATTGGCGATGAAAATAAACGAATCGAAGTTGTTCTGGTCGTCGATGTGCTGCTTCATCGCTCCGAAATAGTTGCCGAGGTGCAGCTTGCCGGACGGCTGAATTCCTGAGAGAACGCGCTTCATTGAATCCTCACACAGCGGGCGGGTAACTGGACCGCGCCCCCAACCCTCCAACCGTGGAGGGCTCGGTGCGAGTTTAGTCGAGGCCGCGATGACGTTAAAGCTAACAACAACCCCGGTCCGGCGGATAGAATGCGGCCCGTCACTTGTCGATATGACGACTCGGCTTGGCGAGTTGGCACGAAGGAATGACGCGAAGCAGCGATGATGTAATTCCGGTCACCCGGCCGGTCCGGCCGGAGCCTGCGCCGCCGCGCCCTGCGGTCCGTCGCACTCGGCGCGGTCTGCGCCTGCTGATCGCATTTCTCGTGGTGGCCGGCTCCGCATACGGGTCGCTTCCTTGGTGGCTGCCGACCAACTTCATCCGCTCGCGCATCGCCGCGGAGTTGCGCCGAGCGACGGCTTGCGATGCAGAAGTGGGGCGATGTACAGCGGGCTGGGGCGATGGTGTCGTTCTTGGAAGCATCACGATCTCCGATCCTGCTGATCGGGCGATGCCACTCGTCTCGATTCGAGAGGTCCGCGCCGACTTCAGCCCGATTCGACTTCTTTGCGGGCTTGGAATCAGCACACTTGAGGTGATCGCCCCGACCGTCCGAGCCGACATCGATGCCGGCGGCCGACTCGGCCTGGCACGGCTCAAGCTGAGTGGCGGCGACCCGCCGCCCCTTCGCGACATCATCATTCGCGATGCGCGTGTCGAGGTCACCGACGCGCGTTCCGGCGAACAAACCGATCTGGATCTCGCCGATGTGCGGCTCGGCCTGGATCGCGCCACGGGCCGCCTCGACGTACGAATCGCGGGCGACTTGATCCGTCAGATTCGCAACGCCGCCGGCGCGCATCAGAAATCATCGACGACGTTCGGCACTGAAGCTGCGCTCGTACTGCCGACGCTTTCGGCCGACGGCAAGGCCGCAACCGATCTAAGTGGCGACGGTCGACTTCACTGGAACGACATCGACCTGAGTTCGCTCCCCATCCAGATGCTGCCCGGCATGTCGCTTGCTCGTCTCAGCGGGCGTTGCGGTGGGGAAATCCGCGCCAGCATCGGACCGCAACTCGATCAGTCTCTGTCGGTCTCGCTGCGGCTGTCGGACGTTTCGTTCGCCGGCGGCCAGTCAGATGCCATCCACTTCGACGAGGCCACGATTGAGGCGGCCGGACGCTGGCGACCCGCGTACGACCTCCTCGAACTGAAGAACTGGGATGTGCGCGTGCCCGGAATCGAAGCGCACGGCCGCGCGGTCGACGCGGGCCGCGAGCCGGATTCCAACGCGAAGAGCGATCCGGTGATGATCTGGTCGTTGCGCGGGGAGCAGGCCGTTCGTGCGGCGATCGCAGGCCGCATTGACGCGCCGCGCCTGGCGCAGGCGGTGAAATCCGAGTGGCTCGCCACGTCTCACGGTGCACTCCAATTCGACGGCCGGATCGAAGTGGGGCGGGAAAAGACCGTCTGGTCGGCGCGGTTCAGCGGAGATGGTCTGGAAACTCCTCCCCAAGCGCCGATTTCGCTCGCCTCGTCCGAGCCGGTTGAGCTGTTTGTGCGCGGCGTCGAGGATATCGTCGGAGACTTCGTCGTTGTTGAAGAGCTGGCGGCAACCCTCGGCGAGTCGCGCTTCCGTGGTTCGGCCGGCCTGCCGCGAAAACGCTCAGCAACCGACGATCCCCAGGCATGGCTGACAAATTGGTTCGAGAAAGGGTGGATCGATCTTGCAGTCGAGTGCGACGATCTCGTGCGAGCACGAGACCGCTTCCCACGGCTTCGCAATTCCCCGATCGAAATTGAAGGCCCCGGCAGCGCAGCCATCTGGCTCGGCGTAACCCCTCACGGACGGGTAGCCCGGCTCTCGGCGGGACTGAGCGCGGCCGCCCGACTGATTGTTCCCGGCGTGATCGAGAAACCCGTCGGCGTGCCGTTCCAGGTCGATTTCGCCAGCCGTTATGGCGACGATCCCGGCACGCTGGTCGATCTCCGCCTGACGGCGTTCGGCGGACCCGGTCGGATCGAGTCCCTTTCCGACGCAAATTCCTATTTTCGATTCGCTGTCCGTCGCGAATCGTTGGGCGCGCTGCCGGGCAACCTCGGCGCCGATGAATCGAACTCGGCCTTTTCGATCGATGTTGCTGCGGCAATTGGCCTGAAAATGATAGGCGTCCAACACTGGTGTGCATTGCTGCCGGCCCTGCGCTCCGCTCTCCAACGCCCGACTCAGCCGCATGGACCCTCCATTTCCGGTGACCTGAGCGCGAGTCTCATGGCCAACCTGCGTCATCAGTCCTCCGCTGGCGCCGTCTGGCCGGAGCTCTATCGCGTCTCCGCGGCCGTAAATGGCGACCAACTGGCCATCGACACCGGGCCCGGATTCGAGAAGCCCGCGAATGAACTGGCGCGAGCGGACCTGCAGTACTGGTTTGACCGCAGCCGAGAGCGCAGCCCTCATCGAGTGCAGGCGAAGATCAGCGTCGACGGTGGAGGACTCGATCTCCGCGTCGGCCTCGGCGGCGGCGCGGCCGAGTTCGACGCCGGACTCGACGCCACTGATGTCGTCCGGCTCGCTCGTCATGCGGACTGGTCTGAGCGGCTCGTCGCATCCCAGAGACTGTCTGGCGCGGCCAAGGGCAGGATTCGTTATGCCGAGTCGCCGGAAGGCGGTGAGCGGACAATCGCTCTCGACCTTACGCAGTTGGGAATCGCAGGAATCCAGGACGGCCGTCAATCCAAATCCTCCGTGGCTTCCGATTTCTCAAAGCGGCCCGGTGTGCCATGCCGGCTCGAGGCGAGTTTTCGGCTCGCGCGACCCAATCCAAACATCGAGTCGGCCGATTCCAATCCGCTGCGCTGGGATGTGGTGCGTTTGAATGCTGTCCTTGCCGCCAGCGAACTAAACGCACCGCGCGGCAGCGTGCTCTTCGATCACCAGTTCGAGTCCCGCGTATTGCAGGCCCTCGCCGACGGCCGCCCCGAGTCGCTCATCGCGTCGGACGCCGGATGGCGCGCCCAACTCTCCGCCGACGCAACGCTGGTCGCCGACGACAATCTTCGATCACTCACTTCGCCGCGGAATCAAGGCCCGGGCCGGTTGACGGTTGACGGCCGCTGCCGTGCGACGATGAATGTTGACGCCTCGCCGCGCATGGTGCGACTCTCGGGCCGCGCCGACGCCGCCGGCCTCGGCATCGGGCTCAATGGCTCGATCGCCAAGCGGTCAGGTTCACCTGCGTCGCTGGCGTGGGACCTCGAACTGCATGCCGCGGAACGACGCGCCGGGATTGAGCCGCTCGCGCGCCTCGTTGCTCGGGATCTGTCTCTTGACTTAGCAGCCGGACGGGTGTCCGCACGAGGCGAAGCCGCTCTCAACACGAAAGTACGCGCCAACTCGAGCTTCCCAAACCGCGTTCGCTCCGCGAGCATCGACGCAACATTCGCGTACACCGACCTCTCAACACTTGTCCGCGACGGTATGAATTCATTGCCGGGTGGCTGGAGACTCGATCGCCTGGCGGGCGGCGCCGCCGGGAATCTTTCGATTTCCTTTGACGGGAATGCCTGGCGACTCGAGCCGTCGGATTTCGCCGGGCGCAATCTCGTCGCCGACATTCGACCACCCGGCGCGACCGTCGCTGCGCCTGTGCGACTCGACGGCCGTGTCGCATTCGATCAGGTCAGTGCGCGCACCGACGGCATCGACGTCGACGTTGGTCAGACTCGAGTACGCATCGCCGGAGACGTGCGAGATTTTTCCGAGGGCGCAAAAGGAGAGGTGATTCTCTCGGGCGCCAATCTCGATGCGATTGAATTTCGTAAATGGCTGGCAGGGCCCCCGTCCAACAATCCGACCACGCTTATGCGAGCGCTGCTCGATTACCTCCGCAAGTGCGACGTTCGCCTCACCGCCCACTTTGCCCACGCACTGTTCGACGGCTTCACGGCGGACACGACATTCCCAGTCGATGAATTGTCGGTCGACGCCTCCGTCAACGCGTCCCGCGTCGATACCTCGTTCGCGTGCGCGGCGAACGACGGCTGGGTCCGCGGCTCGTGGAAACTCCCGCTCGACGTCAGCGATCCGTTCTTTGATCTTGAGTATGAGGCCCGCGATCTCACCGCCGAGAAGAACACGCGGCCGCTGGTCGAAGCGTTTTTCCCGGGACTGGCCGTCCGCGGCCGCGTGACACTCGTCGATCAGTCACATCAACGGCTCATTGCGCCAAGCGGAGCCGCGAATTATCCCACCGGCACCGGCGAAATGATTTTGACGGACGGGATGACGGTAGGGCGGGCGGCGCCGTTGTGGGTGACGAGAATTTTCCCGGGCCTGAACCTGGCGAGCTTCGAGTTCACCGAAATGATCAATCGGTTTGAAAAGCTGGCCGACGGCACACACAACAACCATATGACGTTTTTTGGCAGCTACTACCACCTTTACGTCGACGGCTACTCGAAGGCCGACGGGGAAATACGCTACGAAGTCGGCGTCGATCTGCTGGCTCGCGTGTCACCTGACCTGTCGCGGATCGGGCAGGGGCGCGTCGCCCTGTTCATCAAAACGGGGCGAATTCGCAACGGCATCCTGGAGGACGAAGTCGTCAGCTACCTGACCCCGGTCCAGGTGACCGAGAAGATTCTGTCCAACAATGTGCTCACGGTTGCGTACTACGCGGTGAAGAAACAGGTCACTGGGTTGTAATCGTGGCTACGAGCGGCGAATCGGGGGTCGGCCGATCGAATAGTAGTCGAAGCCGTGACGGCGCATCTGTTCGGCCGAGTAGACATTTCGCCCGTCGAAGATGACCGGTTGCTTGAGCGCCTGGCGGATGCGGTCGAAATCGGGCGAGCGGAACTCGTTCCATTCGGTACAGATGAACAGGGCGTCGGCGCCGCCCAGGGCAGCGTAGGCGTCGTCGTGGCACTGCACTTTCGCTCCGTAGTGAGCGCGCGTATGCCCCGTGGCCTTCGGGTCGTGCGCGCGAACCGTCGCGCCAGCAGCCAGCAGCCCGTCGATGATGCGAAGCGACGGTGCCTCGCGGATGTCGTCCGTTCGCGGCTTAAACGCAACGCCCCAGATGGCGAACGTCCGCCCGGACAGCTTGCCGCCGAAATGCTCGCGTGCCAGGCCCAGTAACAGCTCGGGCTGGTGCTGGTTCACCTTGTGCACCGCGTCGAGGACGGTCATGTCGACGCCGGCGTCGCGGCCGACATGGATCATCGCGGGGATGTCTTTGGGAAAGCAGCTGCCGCCGTAGCCGAGCCCGGGATAGAGAAAGTGAAAGCCGATTCGAGCGTCGTAGCCGATGCCGAGCCGCACCTCGTCGATGTCGACCCCGATCCGGCCGCAGAGCTGGGCGACCTGATTGACGAAGCTGATGCGAGTCGCCAGGTAGCAGTTGGCGGCGTACTTGATCATCTCGGCCGCCGCGCGGCGGACCACGAGGATCGGACGCTTGTTACGGACAAATGGCTCGTAGAGTTCCTTCATCTTCGCAGACGCGTCTGCGTCTTCGCTGCCGATCACGATGCGGTCCGGTCGCTGGAAGTCGTCAACCGCGGTGCCTTCCTTGAGGAACTCCGGATTGCTGATAATCGTGAGGCGCTGCTTCGTCAGGCCGGCCACAAGTTTCTCGGCCCACGCCCCGGTCCCGACCGGCACCGTCGATTTCATCACCACAATCTTCGGCCCATCGGCGGCGGCGGCGATGCTGCGACATGTCTGCTCGACCTGCGACAGGTCGGCCGAGCCATCCGCCTTGGGCGGCGTTCCGACCGCGATGAAAACGACTTCGGCGTGCCGAACCGCCGCGCCCAAATCGTTGGTGAACTTCAGACGGCCCGCCGAAAGGTTGTATGCGAGCAGGTCGGCGAGGCCCGGCTCGAAGATGGTTGATTCGCCGCGCTTGAGGCGTTCGAGCTTCGCAAGGTCGATATCGACGCAATGCACGTCGTTGCCGGTGTCGGCGAAGCAAACGCCCGTGACGAGTCCGACATATCCGGTGCCGACGACGGCGAGTTTCATATTCGCAATGCTCCTGCGTACCGGTCGGCATTATCGGGTGGATTCGTGGCGATCTCCAGCGTTGCGACCCACGGGGTCGATCGCTACGATTCGTTCGTTGGAAAGGAGTCGCGTGTGAAGATTCAAATCACGTACTGCGATCAGTGAAACTACTTGCCGCAGGCCGCCGGTCTGGTGGCCGAATTGGAGCACCGTTTCGGCAAAGATAAGGTGCATTGCGAACTCATCAAGGGCAGCGGCGGAGTCTTTGACGTCGTGCTCAATGGCGAGAAGATCTATAGCAAGCACGACATGGGTCGCTTTCCGCAGTACCGGGAAGTCGTGAAGGAAATTGAACACAAAATAATCCGCTCGTAGCAACGCAGAGCGGTCGGGGCGTGCGGATCGATGTCGATAGCAACTCCAGCGGCAAAATCATCCGGCGCCCGGCCCGTCCACGCGCCGCGCGGCACGACCCTCTCCTGCAAGGGCTGGCTCCAGGAAGCCGCCCTGCGGATGCTGCATAACAATCTCGACCCCGACGTCGCCGAGAAGCCGGATGAACTGATCGTCTACGGCGGCCGGGGCAAGGCCGCCCGCTCCTGGGCCGACTTCGACCGCATCGTGCGGGCCTTGCGCGAGCTGGGCAACGACGAGACGCTCTTGGTTCAGTCCGGGCGGGCCGTCGGCGTCCTGCGAACGCATGCAGATGCGCCGCGGGTCCTGATCGCCAACTCCAACCTGGTTCCCAAGTGGGCCACGTTTGACGAGTTCTCGCGCCTCGAAGCCCTCGGCCTCACCATGTACGGCCAGATGACGGCCGGAAGCTGGATCTACATCGGCACGCAGGGGATCCTGCAGGGGACCTACGAAACGTTCGCGGCGGCGGGGGAGCGGCATTTCGGCGGCAATCTCGCCGGACGGCTGGTCGTGACCGGTGGACTCGGCGGCATGGGCGGTGCTCAGCCGCTGGCGGCGACGATGAACGATGCCGCGTGCTTATGCACCGAAGTTGATCCGCATCGCATCCAGCGCCGGCTGGAGACGCGCTATCTCGACAAATCGACCGCGTCGCTCGACGAGGCGCTCGCGTGGTTGAACGAAGCACGAAGAAATCGTCGAGGGCTGTCGGTCGGTCTGCTCGGGAACGCGGCCGACGTGCTGCCCGAGCTGGTGAAGCGGCGAGTCGTTCCCGATCTGCTGACCGATCAGACCAGCGCGCACGACCCGCTCAACGGCTACGTGCCGCATCAAGTTTCGTATGACGACGCGTTGAAGCTGCGGATGTCCGACCCGGATCGGTATCAGAAATTCGCGTTCGAATCGATGGGGCGGCACGTCCAGGCGATGCTCGACTTGAAGAATGCCGGCGCGATCACGTTCGACTACGGCAACAACATCCGCGCTCAAGCGAAGCTGGCCGGCGTCGCCAATGCGTTTGATATTCCCGGCTTCGTCCCCGAGTACATTCGACCGCTCTTCTGCGAAGGTAGCGGCCCGTTCCGGTGGGTGGCGCTCTCGGGCGACCCGGCCGATATCGCCGCGACCGACGACACGATTCTGAGACTCTTCCCCGAAAAAACTCATCTGGCGCGGTGGATCAAGTTGGCCCGCGACCGCGTCGCGTTCCAGGGCCTGCCGGCACGCATCTGCTGGCTCGGCTACGGTGAACGTGCCAAGGCCGGCCTCGCCTTCAACGATCTCGTTCGCACAGGAAAGGTGAAGGCACCGATCGTCATCGGCCGCGACCATTTGGATTGCGGCTCGGTCGCGTCACCAAACCGCGAAACCGAGGGCATGAAGGACGGCTCAGACGCCATCGCCGACTGGCCGATCCTCAACGCCATGGCAAACACCGCCTGCGGCGCGAGTTGGGTGAGCTACCACCACGGCGGGGGAGTCGGGATCGGCTACTCGCTGCACGCCGGCATGGTCATCGTCGCCGACGGCACAGCCGAGGCGGCGAAACGGATCGAGCGCGTTCTGACCTGCGACCCGGCGATGGGGCTGTTCCGACACGTCGACGCGGGCTACGAGAAAGCGGTTGGCATTGCGTCCCAGCGTGGCGCAAAGATACCGGTCTAGCACATCCCTCGTCGAGATCCCGGGCGGCGCAATTCGGCCGTACAAAAAAGAAGGGTGCGCCGATGCGCACCCTTCAATTACTGAACATACTCGTGTGGATTCGTCACATCGAGCGCTTCATAGTTCCCTTCAGCTCCATCGTGCCCATCGCGCCGGTTTCTACCCAAGTCCAGTTGATGGTGTTATTGTCGACGAACGTCATCGACCCGCGTCCGGTGGTCGGATTTCCGTGGCTGTCGCATCCCTTGGCCTGCGACGTGAATGTCTTGCCATCCGAGCTGACGGTCGTCCAGGCCTCGCCGCGCTCGCCGCCGTCGCTTACGAATCCGGACCAGTACTTCTTCGTCTTAACATCCCAACCCATGACTTCCATGAAATTGTCGCGCGTTCCATCGTGTCGTTCGTGCCAGCCCTTGCCCTCGAGATACATTCCGTTCATCGTCCACTGATAGCTCGACCCGCCGTTGAACTTGCCCGTGAATTTCTGTGCCGCGTCACCCGACATCATCTTCTTCATCTCGTCGGCCGACGGCTTGACCATCTCCGCCGTGCCGGTCCAGTTGCCGACCCACGAGTTGAGCTTGGACAACTCCGGGGCCGGCGTGGCCTTCTTCATCATCTCATCCATCGACATCTTGGGATGAGAATCGGAACATCCGGCAATCAGTGCCGCACTGCAACACAACCACACCAAACGACGCATGCTTTGTTCTCCTTTCAAAAAAACAAACAAACGGCCGCGCCAGACCGGCCATATACCTAACTTGGGGAGCGGTGTCCAGCACCGGACTTGCGGTCGCCGGAAGCGCATTCAAGCCCGAAGTTTCACGATCACGAGTGTGAGATCGTCTTCCTGGCGCCGCTCGCCGCGGAAGGCGGCCACGGCCGCCGTCACCGCAGCGCAAATCTCGCCCGCACCACGTCCGGCCGACTCCGCGACTGCGGCCTTCAACCGTTCCTTGCCGAAGAAATCGCCCGCGGCGTTTCTGGCCTCCCAGATTCCGTCGGTTCCGATGACGACGAGCTGATCCGGCTGCATGGCCTGCGGGCCCAGCTCTTCGTAGTGCCAATCCGCCTGCACGCCGAGCGGAACGCCGCCTCCGCTCGACAACTCCGAGAATTGCTGCGACACCGGGTCATAGAGCAGGGGCGCATCGTGTCCGGCGCTGCACCAGCGGACGCTGCGCGATTCGGCGTCGAAAACGAGACAGCACAGCGTCATCAGTTGCAGCGACGCCGAGTCGGGCCGAAGCAATTCCTGATTGATGCGGACGATCAGATCGCCGAGCGAGTCGGTTTCGCGAACGCCGCTGCGCAGCAACGCGCGGACCGTCGCCATCATGAGCGCCGCACCGATGCCGTGGCCGGTCACGTCGCCCACTGCCGCGCCAAACCGCCCCGGATGGCCGCCCGAGAGATCGACAAAGTCGTAGTAGTCGCCGCCCGTCTCATCGGAAAACAGGCAGACGCCTGCAACGTCCCAGCCCTTGATCTCCGGCAGCTGGCCTGGCAGCAGACTCTTCTGCACCGCCATGGCGACGGAGAGACCCTCGCGCATTCGCAGACGATCGCGGAGCTGCGGCAGCATCGCGTTCACAACGCCGCCGAGTTCTCCCAATTCGTCGCGCGTTCGGACGCGAACCGGTGTGTCGAGATCGCCGATCGCGATGCGGTGAGCGGCGTCCGCCAGTTCCCGGATTGGCCGCGTGATGTACCGCGACGCCGTGATCGCAAGAATCACGATCACAGCGATGACCGCCAGCAGCAGCCGGACGATCCAATTCTTCTGCGCCTCAATCAGCCCGTGGATTTGAACGTCGGCATCGAGCGCCCGCGCCAGTACGACATCGTGCGGAAGGATCACCAGCAGCGACGACTGGGTGCCGGTGAGCGGGCCGTAGGCCCAAATCGTCTCCCGGCCGCGATAGCGCACGCCGCGAACGCCGGCCCGCCCGGCACGAAGGTCTTCCAGCACCGGCCGAAAGCGCGGATCGTCCGTCGTCGGCAGCGTTTCGTACTCGAGCGGAACCTCCCACGTTGTGTCCGATCGATATTCCTGCTTGGCCCACACGCGAATCGCGCCACGACCCGAGTCGGCCGCCGGATCGGGGAAGACGATCATGGTCTCCGCGTGCTGCCGCCAATGTGCGGGAAGATCGACGACGCTGACCGTCTGCGACATCCGGACGTCGATCGCCGTGACCGCCCGAAGCTCGCCGCCTCGGCCGTAGACCGGCATCGCAATGGTCAGGACGACTTCCTGCGTCCCTGCGTCCTTCAGCGGCGGACTCCAAGTCAGCTTCCCGGCCTTCACCGCTTCCTGAAACCACGGCCGCTGCCGCGGGTCATAGTTCTCCGGCAGCCAGCCATCGCCGGGGTAGAAACTGTGAATGCCGCTCGGTGTGCTCGTGAACTGCCACAGCAGATTGTCCGATTGCGACTGGCGCGCGAGCTGATAGGTCTGCAGCATTCGCGTAAGCCGTGCCAGGTCGCCGGCAACGGCCTCCCTCGACACGCCCGGGGCAAGATAGAACGCGAGAAAATCGAACCCCGACTCGCCCGCGCCCGGCCGCGTCGCAACGCCAGGACCGAGTCGATTCGGTTCGTCGCGCATGAAACGAATTTGCGGATCAATCGGAGGCGCTTCTTCCAGAAATTCCGCAGCAGCCCGGGCCTGAAATCGAACGTTCTGCTCCAGATACTCGGCCCGCGATTGCAACAGTCGGCCATTGTCCCGAACCGTCTGCAACAGGAATTGCTCGGCGTCCGAGATCAGCAGCGAGCGCGTGTTTTCCGTCAGTTGGTCTGCGGCGCGAATGGCCTCGCCACGGCCGAACCAAAGCGCGATCGCCAGCGGGACCAGCGCGATGGCAAGCAGCAGCAGGAGAAGTTTCCAACGAATCCGCATCGGCAGTCTTCCGCAACGGCGAAGCGGAGCGACCGCGACCGCCGGTTCAAACCCATTCTAATCCTCGCCCGCCGATTGGGGAGCAGTGAGAATCGTTCCCGCCATCGATTATGCTTCGCTGCACTGGATGAACCAGCAATTCGCCGAGGCCTTCGTGTGCAAAAGTCGTCGATCGATGTCCGAGAACTGTACGACGCCCATTACTTTGCCGAGCAGTGTGACGGCGCCGACGCCTGGGCGAACTTTGATGGCCGAATGGAAACCGTCTTTCCACGCGCCCGGCGGAGTCTTGAACTGCTCCGACTCAGACCGAGCGATGTATTTCTCGACATCGGTTGCGGCAGGGGGGAGGCGACCATCGCCGCCGCGTTCGCCGGTGCGCATTCGACAGGCGTGGACTACTCGGACGCGGCGCTTGCGATGGCCCGGGCAAAGGTCGAGTCAATTGAGACCGCTGCCGGTAAGCGGCTTCCCATCACATTTCGAAAGGCATCGGCTGCGGAAATCGACTTTCCGCCGAATCAGTTCGACAAAGTGCTCATGTCGGAGTTCATCGAACATGTGAGTCCGGTCGAGGCGCAGTGCATCCTTCGCGTCGTTAATCGCATTCTGAAGCCGGACGGCGTTCTGCTGATCTACACATATCCGAATCGACTGGCGCGGACGTTCTATCCGGTCAAGCGCTGGCTAAGTCTGCTATTGAGACAGAAGCACTTGCCGGCACGCATGCCCGACACGGTGCACGACCACTATCGGGAGTACCACCTCAATGAACAGTCCGTGCGGTCGCTCCGACGCCTGTTACGAAAAACCGGGTTCCGCGCCAACGTATGGTACGACGTTGACCATTCAGCACGCGGCCCGCTAGCCCGCGCCTTCTATCGCGCAGCGGGATTCACCGTGCTGATGAATATCACCGCCTTCGCGCGGCGGGCGGGCTAGCCTCGGCAATCAGGCGTTTTGCGAGTTCTAACGCGGCGGCACGCGTAGCGATTGCCAGATCAAGCTGGTCGCGGTAGACCCGCTCCAGAACGAAGCGGTAGATCGGCCCCTGGGGAACGTGCATTGCAAGCAAGTCTTCGCCCGAAAGCAGCGGCGGGGGGGCAACGGCCTCCGGCGGGATGGCCGACGCGCGGCGCTTCAGGCGACGGTGGGGGGCCAGAGACGCGCCGGTCGCCTTCAACGATGCGGCCAACAGCCTGAGCAACTCGCCGAACCGCTCGTTCGCCATGAGAAACTTCAAATCCGCCATGCTGACACGCGCGTCGTCGTGCAATCGCGGTTCATTTCGGCAGAGCCATCCGACCGCGTCGCGCGTCTCGTTGCTCGTTCGCAGGGACGAACAGGCATCGCGAATCGCACCAGCGCTCCGCCCCAGGAGAACTCCGGCAAGACCCAGTTCGAATGAAACCGCCCGCGGCGGGTAGCTCCCCAGGCGCTTCTCGATTTCCGCGTGGGACGCAACGAGCGACTCAGCGCCTCGCCACAGATGCGGCAACAGTCCAACGGCGCAGAGTTGATGCCATCCGGCCGCCCGGCTTGATCGTATGAGGATGCGCTCAAGTTCATCCCCGATCCGCTCCGGGCTGACGCGCGAGATGAACGCTGCATGGCGCTTGATAGCCGCGTGCGTCTCGGCTTCGATCCGAAATCCGAGTCGCGCCGCGAACCGCACGGCTCGCAGCATCCGCAGGTGATCTTCGCCGAATCGCTTCGACGCGTCGCCGATCGCGCGAATCACACCGGCCTTCAAGTCGGAACGCCCGCCAACGTAGTCGATAACCTCTCGCGAGATCGGCTCGTAGAACATGCCGTTGATGGTGAAGTCGCGCCGCTCGGCGTCATGCCGTGCATCGCTGAATCGCACAGCGGTGGGGCGGCGGCCGTCCGCATAGTCCAGGTCGCTTCGAAACGTGGCAACTTCGACCCAATGACGCCCGATCCCGACAATCACCACGCCGAACTGCACGCCGACTTTCTGCGTCCGGCGAAAGAGGGAAATTATTCGATCCGGCCGCGCATCCGTCGCGACGTCAAAATCCGCCGGCGGCCGGCGCATCAACATGTCGCGAACGCATCCGCCGGCGAACAGCGCGGTGTGCCCGGCCTCGCGAAGGGTTCGAACGATTCTCAGTGCCGCGGATCGCGCGGAAGTGGGGGGCGGTTGCTTCATGGCGCAGGTCGATGAAGGAACAGCAGACTCATCGTTCCATAGTCGTGTCTCTCGGCGACCAACCACCCTCCCGGAAGCATATTGGGTGAGACAATTTCGCGCGGAACTCGCCAAACGAGCAGTGCGTCGTTGGAGACGGGGACGTCTCGACCCAGTCGCGCCATCACGCGCCCAACCGGCGTCTGTTCCGAGATGCCGCCGCTCAGCGGATAGGGCGGGTCAAGGAAAACCAGTGAGTACGCTCGCCTGGAATCCAATGCAATCGTCGCCCGTTCGGCCGGTGCCGTGATGACTTCGTAGGAGTCATCCTCGCGCAGCGCCGTCAGATTGCGCCGCAGGCACTCCACCGCTGAAGCATCCGTCTCAACGAAACAGCAGAACCGGGCGCCGCGTGAAAGCGCCTCGATTCCCAGACTTCCGGCCCCCGCGTAAAGGTCGAGCACGTCGAACGGCGGAATCTCGCCCGGCAATCCCCAGCGCGCTCCGAGTCGGTCAAACAGCGCCTGCTTGACGCGATCGAGGATCGGGCGCGTCGTTTCGCCCTCGGGGGCGACGAGCTTACGGCCGCGGTAGCGTCCAACGATGACTCGCATGGTCGCGATTATACGTTGCGAAGCGGGCGGCCACATTTCCGAATTGACCCGCCTGCATCGCCCCATACAATCGCGCGCGTGGCCGAACCGATTCCCCCAGTCAAAGGCACCCGCGATTTCTATCCCGACGACTACGCACCGACGCGGAGAATTCTTGACGCCTGGCGTCGCATCTCGCTGCTGCACGGCTTTCGCGAGTTTGAAGGTCCGACCCTCGAGCACACCGACCTCTACACCCGCAAGAGCGGCGACGAGATTGTCGAGCAGCTTTTCACACTGACCGATCGTGGCGGGCGCAATCTGGCCCTTCGCCCCGAGATGACGCCTACGCTGGCCCGAATGGTGGCAGCCCGCCAGGGCTCACTGCCCCGACCGATCAAGTGGTTTTGCATGCCCCGGCTCTACCGCGGTGAGCGCCCGCAGCGCGGAAGATTGCGCGAGTTCCTGCAGTGGAACATCGACATTCTCGGCGTGTCCGGCGTCGCCGCCGACGCCGAGTGCATTCTCGTCGCCGTCGAGGGGCTGCGCGAGTTGGGGCTGACGGCTGATGACATCGTAGTTCGCGTGAACGACCGCCAACTGATGGCGGCTGTCTTGTCGACGCTGGGCATCCCGCCCGAAAGTCTTCCGGCCGCCTACGCGCTTCTGGATAAGCTTGGAAAGCTGCCGCATGAAGAACTTTCCCGCCGATGGGGTGAGGCGTTGGGATCTTATGTTGCGTTCGATCGACTGTGGGAGGTGATGTCGGCCGACTCGATCGAGGAACTGGAATCGCGAGTGGCCCGGCATAACACGATGGACCGGGTCGCGTCCGCCGCCGTCACCCTGAAGACACTGACCGCCATATTACACGATTATAGAATTCTAGACTTCTGTAAAATCGACTTTCGCATCGTCCGCGGGCTCGCCTATTACACGGGGCCCGTTTTCGAGATCTACGACCGCCCCGGAAAGCTCCGCGCCATCTGCGGCGGCGGCCGCTACGACAACCTGCTCGAACAGATGGGCGGCAAGCCTATGCCCGCCGTGGGATTCGGCATGGGCGACGTCGTTCTGCTCGAATTGTTGACCGACTTGAACCGCGTGGCCGCTTCGGCAGAGGGGGGCGGAATCTTCGTCGTCGACGCAACGACGGGCGCCGAACGGCTGCCGTCGCCGATTGTTGCGAATCTTGTCGCCGCCTTCCGGCGGGGGGGTGTGATCGCCGAATTCGCCTACGAGGCCCAGGCCGTCGGAAAGCAGTTCAAGCGTGCCGCCGATCGCGGCTGCCGCGCGGTGGTGGTCGTTGGCCAGGAGACGGTGGAGCGAGGCGTTCTGCAGATTAAGGACTTGTCGACCGGTCTGCAGCGCGAGGCCGCTCTGGCAAGCCTCCTGACCTCGCCGGCCGCGGTGCTCGGAGCCGGGGAAGCAGCACAATGACGCGATCGTTCCATCGGAAAGCAGCCCCCGTTCGTGGCCACTGGCCTGAAGAGCAAAGGCTTGGCCCGGCGTGTGTCGGGCGGCCCATCGTCCCCGCGCCATCTTCGCAGCGGCCCAACTCGATCTCGATCGTGATCGACCTGAGCAGACCGCCGGCTTCTCTCGATCGGAACGGAACTAATACAGTATTCTATAATTATAGAATTATAGAATACTGTAATTATCAGGTGAAGGTCGATGCGGTTCGACTCGCTCTGCAGTCCTCGCGGGTGATGCGCGGTGCAGCGGGCGGCGCTGCACCTGTCCCTCGAAGGGCGCCCGGGCCGAGTCGATTCGCACGGCGCAGCGCCACGTCGCTCGGCGGGCTCATCGCTTGGAGCGTTTGCGCTGCCATGCCAGTCCGGCCCGCGGCAGTAAGGCGGCTCTGATGTCGCGTCGAACCCATTACGAACTGGCCTTTGAAGCGTATCTCGACCGCCAGGAGTTGTCTTACGTCATCGTCGAGGAGATGAAACGCGCCGTCCCCGGTCGGCCCGGAATCAAACTCTTCGACTACATCGTTTACAGCAACGGCGGAACGAACTATCTGGTCGATGTAAAGGGACGAAAGGTCAGCGGCCAAACCCGGACGCGCGACAGCGGACTCGAGACCTGGGTCACCGCCGCCGATCTGGAGGGATTGAGCGAATGGACCGCGGTCTTCGGCAGCGGTTTTCAGGCCGGCTTCCTCTTCGCTCACTGGCTCAACCGCCAATCGGTGGGGGAGTCGGACGCCCTTTTCGGCTTCGCGGGTCGCGTCTATGAACTACGCTTCGTCTTGCTCAACGACTACCTCGCACACCGCCGCGTCCGATCGCCTCGCTGGAAGACTGTCTGCTTGCCGCGGGACGAATTTCGGCGGCTGGCGCGTCCGCCGGTCGATGTCTGGGGCGGCGGCGCCCGAGGTCACCGTCCGCCGGGTGCTTTACCGGCAGTTTTGGACTCATATAATCCGCGCGGCTGGCACGAAAGGAACCGCGCATGACGGCGACACGGCGAATGATGACGGCGGGGGGGCTGTGCCTGATCGCAGCTGCCGCAGCGAATGCACAAGACGCCACCTCCGGCGTCGTCCGCGACACGATTCCAATGGTCAAGCCCGGCTCGCCGCTGATCGTCTGGGGCGTCGCGGCCGCCTTCCTGATCGGCTGTCTCGCAATCGCCTTCAAGAACAGCAAGCGGATCAATAATCAATAAGCGTCCAACCAGCCGCTCGCGCGGCGGGAGAGTGTGCATGACCAAACGAGCATATGTGGTGCTTCTGCTGGGGCTGAACCTGCTGCTGCTGACGACCTTGATTATCGTCAGTGGCCGCCCGTCCGCGGCATTTGCCCAGGGTGCGCCCCTGGCTTCGAACTACCTGATGGTCTCCGGCAGCATCCTCCAGAATCACGACGTGCTCTACATGATCGACCTGCCGAATCGTGATCTGCACGTATTCGAGGTCGACCGCAGCACCCGTCGGATCTTTCATCGTGACGCCCGCGACCTGCTGCGGGACTTCCGGGGAGGACGCTGAGCCATGTCTGATCTGACCCCGTCGGAAAACGCGGCGTCCCGACCCCTGAACCGCGATTCGCTCGCGATCGGCGTACTTTCCATTACTGCCACGATCATGCTGGTTGGCATCCTCGTCATCGTCTCTCTGCCCACGCCGGCCATGGGCCTCGGGCAGCTCGATCGAGGCGGCGACTATGTCATGCTGACGTATCAGTTCCTGGCCAACTGGGAACTAGTCATGATTACCGACGGTGCTGTCGGCCGCATGGCCGCGTATTTTTACAACCTGAATAATCAGACCATTCTATTGTGGGACTCAGTCGAACTCGCACGCTTCATGCGCCAAGGCGGGCGCGGTGGTGCAGGCGGGGCTGGAGGGTCATAACGTCCCGACCGGCCGGCGCAGTTGTCAAACAATGGTGCGCCAGCGAACGCAACATAACATGCGTTATGAGACCCTGAATAGGGGGCTCAAATTGACGATCCGCGCACGCCCGATCAATGACCTCGCTCATTTCTCCGCTTCGCGCTGGCGATGAGGATCGTCGCGACCAGGAGCAAATCGCGCCCGAACGCCGTGAGGTCGTAGCGATTTCGCTCCACCATGACCAGCATTCCGGCTCGCTCAAGCGTCTTGATGTGGTGATAAAGCGGCCCCGGCGCAAGCCCACTCACCCGGGCCAACTCATGATGCGTGTTCGCGCCGGACAGTATCGCACGGCTGATTTGCAGTCGCCGGCGCTGTCCGAAGGCGGCCAGAAATTTTGACAGGTCAGAATCCTGCACGGTCTCGAGCAGTCTCTGGCGGTGGCGATCGCCCGCCTTGCCTGAAAACGAACTTCGGCGATGAATCCGTACACGCGGCCGGTCGCCGGCTGCTTCGGCGATGGCGATTGCCACACCGACGCCAAAGCACACAGACGCCCTTCCAAGCTCTGGAAACCAGGTCAATGCAGGATTGGCCTTGGTACGCGGAAGCGGCCGCTTCGCAGCCCGGGCTTCCGACGATCGATTCTGAAGTCTTCGCGCTTTTCGATGTGCTGCCATATCTATAAATCGCTCCTTGATCGTGGCTACGTCGCGCTTCCCGCGGGTGAGCTTCAGCGAATTCTTGACGATGGCTTTCCCGCGTACGAACCGGGGAGTCGTCCTCGACCCTCGGCCGGCTTGCACACTTGGCCACCGGCTATCGCGCCCGCGCCGCTCCCGGGAGCCTCGCCATGTCCCCGCAGCGGCCAAGGGCTCCGACGGCGCACACACAAGAAGTTTACCAACAATCGAATCCGGCCGCAATACCAGACTTCTATAATTATAGAATAATAGTATTATAGAATAATAGAATTGCTAGAAAGTGGGGTTTGGGTCACGCTCGCCATCAT
>CAZJVS010000001.1:149471-174919 GCA_964549445.1 uncultured Planctomycetaceae bacterium | reverse complement strand
ATTATAGAATAATAGAATTGCTAGAAAGTGGGGTTTGGGTCACGCTCGCCATCATGCGGCCACTTGCAGTCGAAAGACACGCTCCACCGACCTGCCGCCAGCGGGCGTCCAGCCGAGCCGTCGCGCCCCCCACCGGTCGGCCCCCGCGCCATGATCTGCACACTTGGCGCGTGGCCCCGGAGAGCGCAATTTCCTTGCTTCATGGCTGGGTATCGCGCCGCCAGCAATGGACGAGCGAGTTAGACCCACGTTTGCAGCGCAGTGGGCAATGCGAGAATCGCAAATAAAAAAGATCGCTTCTGCACCTGCTCCGGCGATTCAAATCGTAACCTTCCAAATGCCGCCGAACGTGCGTCGCGATGCGGTTCGCGGGCCTAAACCGGGCTGGATGCCGGGGTTGTGACATTATCAGGACTTGACATGACAACGCACGCGGAATATCAATCTTGCCGGCCCGACGAGGCCGACCGGCGCAGCCTCGAACTGGGGTCGGGCCTCGCACGCCCGTTTGATCGCGGCACGCAGCCCGTGGAGGGTGCAAGGATGATTCACTCGGGGCCGAAGCCGCTCAAAGTGGCTCTCGACATTACGCGAAAACTCCAGGCCGAGCTGGCCAAGCAGCTCACGCCCGAGCAACGCCGCGACCTCGTCCGGGTCGAACGGCTTATCGACGAGGCCGAACGCGGCCATATTATCGAAATGACCCGCCTGCACCACAAACTTGCCGCCCCACCGTCCCAATCCGGCACCGTCGCAGCAGCAGCAGCGCCAGCCCGCAAACGTTTCTGGGGCTGACCCCCCCCTCCCCCGCACGCGCCCACCGACATTGACGTAACCGCCCCCGCTGGCAACGCATCGCACGCACGCTTCGCATAGACTCCCGGCAAACCAGAATGAAGTCCCCGACCGACCTGCGCCGCTTCCTCGCCACCTGCTGCTGTTTCGCAGTCTCCGCTACGGCGTCTGCCGACGTCACCCCCCCGCTCGGATCAACGGTTCTCGGCGCGATTCCCGCCGACGCGGTTGTTGTCCTGTCCGGCCGGCCGCTGCGCGATTTGGAATTAGTCACGAGCGCGCCATCAACGGGTCCGGCCGCAGGCCCGGAAACAACGATCGACGCGGTCCTCGCACTTCTCTCAACCAGCGGTGTCCTTTCCGGCCAGGGACAGGGATACGCCGATATTGCCGGCTGCCTGCCATTGCTCGCTCGTCACGAATTCGCCGTGGCCTTGCTCGATATCAGCGGCACCGCCCCACCATCGACCTCCCCCACCGCCTCGCAGCCCAGCTTTCGGCTGGAGCAGCTCCAGGTCGCGCTCGTGTTGCGCACGAATGGACACAATGACGCCGTCCTCACCACGCTCAATCGCATCATCAGCCGTTACACGAATAACACCGTCGCTACTCTGACAACCCAGCCGGTTGGTCGCTACGAAGTGCAGCGGCTCCGAGATCGCCGCGCCCCCGCGTGGGCTGTCTGCGAATGGCTGGCGATGGACAAACTTTTCATTGTGACGTACGGCGCCGGCGCCATGGAGCAGGTGGTTGCTACCCTGAACGGCGACTCGGCTGCGCTGGCCGCCGACCCGTGGTTTCGAGCCGCCCAGGTCCGGTGCGACGCGCCCCGCGGCTGGGTCTCCATCACACTAAACCACCGGCAGGCCCAACGCCGCCTCCCGGACGTAATTCTCACTCGACTGCGGGCGGTCATCGGCTCGCTTGGCAACGCCGGGGATGATCGGGAACTTTGGATCGTCGGTCTCGACGGCCGGGAATGGACGCTCCGCCGCGTTTGCCGTCGGGGGTCGCGCGACATTTTCGCCGATTACACGCCCCGCCGAGCGGGTGATGAATCTCTTCGCGGGCGGATTCCTGCCGAAGCCAAGCATTTCGCAATCCTTCGCGTCCCCTTGCGCCGACTGATTGAAAATTCCGCCGCGGCAATCCTCGCCGCCCAGCGTCAATCACGCGCCGATGCAATGCGCAAGTGGTGGGCCGCAACGGAGTCGGATTCCGGCGTCGACATCGACACGGAAATCCTGCCACGTCTCGGCGACGAGTTGGTTCTTTTCGATTACCCACCGCACCCGCTTCGCATCCCGTTCGCGCTCACAGTCGCGGTTCCGATTCGCGACCCGGATCGCGCCCGGGCCGCAGTCGATGCCGCGTTCACGGCCTGGTCCAAGTACCTTCAATCAAAGAAAAGCTCCCCCCTGCTTGCCATGTCGATCAACCGCGCCGACGACGGGCTCTGGTACCTCCAGGCCGGAATCGTCGGTCCCGCCCTGAAAGTGACCGACCGCTTCATCGTGCTCAGTTGGTCGCCGCAGGCCCTTCGCGAAGCCCTCGCCCGATTCGACCCGTAGCGATCGTCGTGGCTTTCGCGTAGCATGCCCCGTTCGAAATTACGCAAAACACGAAGGAGCAACGATGAAGTTTGACGTGAATGACATAAAACTCGCCCCCCGCGGAAAAAAGCGCATCGAATGGGCCGACGCGGATATGCCGGTACTTCGCCTCGTCCGAGATCGCTTCGCCAAGGACAAGCCGCTGGCCGGCATGCGAATGGGCTGTTGCCTGCACGTTACGGCTGAAACCGCCAACTTGATGCGCACGTTGAAGGCCGGCGGCGCCGACGTGACCCTCTGTGCGAGCAATCCCCTCTCGACTCAGGACGATGTCGCAGCCAGTCTCTCAAAAGACTTCGGCGTGCCGACCTTCGCCCGTCGCGGTGAAAGCGTCCCGGTCTTCTACGACCACCTGAATGCCGTCATCGACAAGCGACCCAATCTCACCATGGACGACGGCGCCGATCTTGTGAACCTGCTCCACAACAAGCGCACGCGAGAAGCCGGCAACGTCATCGCCTCGCTGGAAGAAACGACGACCGGCGTCATCCGCCTGCGTGCAATGGAGAAGAAGGGCCTGCTGAAGTTCCCCGTCATCGCCGTCAACGACGCGGCGACCAAGCACCTGTTCGATAATCGCTACGGCACCGGCCAAAGCACGCTCGACGGCGTTATCCGGGCGACCGACATGTTGCTTGCCGGCCGCCGCGTGGTCGTCGCCGGCTTCGGAATGTGCGGTCGCGGCGTTGCCGCCCGCGCCCGTGGCCTCGGGGCCCACGTCATGGTCACCGAAATCAGCCCCCTGCGCGCTCTCGAGGCGGTCATGGAGGGCTACGAAGTCTGCACGATGGAGGACGCGGTCAAGACGGGTGATCTGTTCATCACCGTCACCGGCAACAAGCACATCCTCGCCGACCACCACTTCCGCCGCATGCGAGACGGCGCAGTTGTCTGCAATAGCGGCCACTTCGACGTCGAGATCGACATCCCGGCGCTCAAGAAGCTCGCTAAAAAGGTCATCAAGCAGGTACGTACAAACGTTGATGAGTACGTGATGAAGGACGGGCGAAAGATCTACTTGCTGGCCGACGGCCGTCTGGTCAACCTGGCCGCTGCCGAAGGGCATCCGGCCAGCGTCATGGATATGAGCTTCGCGACGCAGGCGCTTGCGTCCTCGTACGCCTGCGAACAGAACGGGCGCCTGCGGGTGGGCGTCCACAACGTGCCGGTCGCGATCGAAAACTGGGTCAGCGAGCTGAAGCTCAAGGCGATGGGCGTCAAGATCGACAAGCTGTCGTCCGAGCAGACCAAGTACCTCGCCTCGAGCGACGAGGGAACGTAAGCTCACTCGGCTGAATCAGTTGAACCGCTTCCGCCGCCGCCCGACGTGCGCTGCAGGTAGATGATCGTCTCGATCGTCGACGCCAGCAGTGGGCTGCCCTCGCGCCCCTTCGCCGCTTCGGTGAGGAGTTGGTTCGCCTTTTCTCGCTGCTCGTCGCGGTCCTTCGGCGAATCGGTCAGTTGCGACATCAGCAGATGTGCTGCGGCCTCGGCCGACAGGAACTGCCACTTATAGAAACTGCCCTGGACCCGGGTGCCGCCGATCGTATGGCTGGCCGACCCGATGTCCTTGCCGGCCTTGCTCAGCTCATCGATCGCCTTCGCAGCCAACTCGACGCCGCGCTTTCGCGCCTCGCCCGTCTCGGCTGAGGCGGCCGGCGGCGTCTCCCCGGTCACCTTCGCACGGGCCGCGGCCAGTGCCGTCGCGCTCTGCGAATCCAGCATTCGGTTCAGCTCGAGTTCAGCCTGCGCCGAATAAATCTGCCCGGCCAGGAATCGCGACGACGCCTCGCTGTCCTTGTCGTCGGCAATCTCCTTCAATCGGAGATTCGGCTTGTCCGGCGGCGCCTTTGAAGACGCTTCCCTCGCCAGACGCGCGCGCTGCTGCGACGCCCGGACGGCGTCCGCCGCAGTTCGCGCCGCCACCTCCCACGCCTTCACGGCCTTTGCCTCATCGGCGCGGGCGGCCGTCGATAGTGCCGCGGCACGCTTTGCCAGATCGTCGTTCGCTGCGGTCGCTTGCGCGCCAAGGTTTTTGATCTCGTCCCGTTGCTTCTCAAGGTCGGCCTTGACGGCGTTGCTCGCTTCCAATTGCTTGTTAAGCGCATCCAGTGACTTCGCCATCGCGTCGGTGTCGCTCTTGAGGCCGTCGCGCCGCGCCCGCAACGTATTCAACCCCGGCTCGGCCTTTCCGCCGCTATAGACCGCGCTGAGCAAGTCGCCCCCCGGCGGCTCCTCGACCTTTGCTCCGGCCAGCGTCCCGAATTCCAGACGCTCGGCGCGGGCCTCGGCCACGCGTGCGGTGTCCGCAAGCTGCTGGTACTGACGTCGATAATCGCTCGAAGCGTACGACCCCGATCGCTCCAGTTGCGAGAGCGACTGCCTCGCATCTTCCGCCGTTCGACGTTGCGAATCGACTTCCGCACTCCTCGCGGCGATCTCCTTGTCCAGTCGTGCGAGCACGGCCGTCGCCGCATCCAGTTGCCGCCTCGTTATGTCGATCAGTTTCTCGGTCTGCTCGATCATCTGAACCGGCATCTGAGCGTCGATCCCGGACATGGTGCTCCGTGCGTCCGAAGCCATCCGAAGCATCGAGAATGCCGCCGCCCGATCCTCCGCCGCGAGTCTTCGCAACAGATCGGCCCGGTTCGCTGCGATCAGCCCCTGCTGATAGGCGATCAGCGCCGCCAACTGGTTCAGCGCGACGCTATCCTTCGCCTTCGCCTCCCCCACCGTCTTGTTTCGGACCGTATTGATGTCGCGCTCGGCCGACGCGAGCGCCTTCTCATTGTCAGCGAGCAGTTTCTCGAATTGCTGATATGAGGTTCGTGCCGCGCTTTCAACCGAACCAAGTTTCGCGGAAAGCGGTTGCCCCTCGCCGATGTTCGGGTATTTTCGCTGCACGGCCGTCAGGATCTTGGCGGTCTCCTCCAGGTGCTTCTCGAGTTCGGCCGCCGCGGCCTTATTCTTCGCCGCTGCCGCCGCTGCATCGGCCGACAGTTTGATGTCGGCCGCCACGAGCTGTTTCCGAAGATCGGCGACGGACGCCAGGCCCGCGTTTACGGCGCTGATTTGAGAGCTGATCTTTTGCACCGCCGGCGACAACTCGGCGTCGAGCTTGTCCTGCTCCGATCGCGTGGACGGCAGGTAAAGCGGCGAGGCCGCAATCGCCCCGACTACGATGATTGCCACCAGAATCGGCAAGAAAGCCCCGCCGCGTTTCTTCGGTTGGTCTGTCACGAGTGAATCTCCATCCGTGCGGGCGGCGCCCCACACCCCGCCAGACTGTAGCGCCGCCGTAGAGGCTTGGTGGCCATGTACTTACCGATTTCATCGGACAAAGTCAACCGCCGTCTTTCGCAAACCGCACGGGCCTTCGTGCGACTAGACTTATCGACATGGCCACAACTGCCGCACCACCGGCCTTCGTCCACCGTGCATCGATGCCATCCGCCTGGGCGCCGCTCCGCCGCCGGATCTTCGCCGCCCTTTGGAGCGCCTCGCTCGTTTCCAACATCGGCACATGGATGCAGAACGTCGGCGTCGGGTGGCAGATGACCTCGCTGACCACGTCGCCGACCATGGTCAGTCTCGTGCAGGTCGCAACGACCTTGCCCGTGTTTCTCCTCGGATTGCTGGCCGGTTCACTGGCCGACATCGTCCATCGCCGCCGCCTGCTGGTGCTGACGCAGGCCTGGATGCTGGCCATGGCGGCTGCGTTGGCGCTCCTCGCCTGGCGCGGGCTGGCGACCCCCTGGTTACTCCTGTCGCTCACGTTCGGCCTCGGCATCGGCGCCGCCCTGAACGCACCGGTCTGGCAGGCCGTCATCCCCGAATTGGTGCCGCTCGAGGAGCTGCCGGCCGCTGTCGCCCTGAACGGCGTTTCGATGAACGCATCGCGGGCCATCGGGCCGGCCGTCGGCGGCCTGCTCATTGCCTGGCTTGGACCACCGGCAGTTTATGCGCTGAACGCGGCGTCTTTCGTCGGGGTTATTGTTGTCTTGATCGGGTGGCGCCGCCGCGAAACCGAATCCACGGCGCCGCCGGAACGATTGCTCAGCGCCACGCGAGCCGGAATTCGCTACGCGAGGCACTCGCCTCCCGTCCGTTCCGTCCTGGTGCGCGGGGCACTCTTTGTCGTGCCCGGAAGTGCGATCTTCGCGCTCGCGCCCCTCATTGCCCGCGACATGCTTTCACTCGGCGCATCGGGTTACGGCGTATTGCTCGGCTCGTTGGGCGTCGGCGCGGTTTGCGGGGCGATCGTGCTTCCGCGCATCCGCGGCCGACTCGGATCCAACGGCACGGTCGCGCTCGGCGCAACGCTCTTCGCGACTGCGATGGTTGCCCTCGGTCTCACGTCGCTGGCGTCGGTCGCCGCTGCGGCCGCGTTCATCTCCGGAATCGGGTGGCTCTGCGTGCTTTCGTCCCTGAATGTGGCGCTTCAAACCGGCGTGCCGATGTGGGTGCGCGCCCGCGTGATGTCATTCCACATTATGGTTTTTTTCGGAAGCATGTCACTCGGCAGCATCATTTGGGGAGTCGTCGCGGGCCACGCCGGGCTCCCGGCGGCCCTGCTCGCAGCCGGTGCCGCCTTGATTCCTGAACTCGTCGCGACCCCGTTCTTTCGCCTCGCGGAGGGACGCCCGGACGCCCTCGAATCCGCCGACTTTCTGCCGCTCCACGACTCGCTCGAACATCCCGATGGCGACGACGGTCCCGTTGCCGTAATCGTCGAGTACGAGCTCCGCCCCGACGACGCCGCCGAGTTCACGAAGCTCATGTCCGAGGTCGGCCGCCGCCGACGCCGGGACGGCGCATTTGCGTGGACTCTCACCCGCGACCTCTCCGACCGCAGCCGCTTTGTCGAGATGTTCTTCATTGAGTCCTGGGATGAACACCTCCGCCAGCACGAACGGATGACCCGCGCCGATCTGGCCCTGTTTCAGCGGGCCCGGGCTTTTCACAAGCACCCGGGCGGACCGCTCGTCCGTCACTTCGTCGCAGTCTCGCCCGGATCTTTCGAACTCTGACCGCCGCTGCGGATTTTTCCGCAACGGCGCCAGAAGGGGCAACACCGGCCGCGCTCACCCTTCGCAATTTCCGGCCATTTCGGGCCTTCGTCCGTGTGGCACGATGTTTGCTCAAGCTCGGCCGATCCGCCGGATGTGGCTTGAATGCGGAGTGGATCGAGAGAGCGCGCGTGGAACCAAACAACGCCGAACTCGAACTTCAACGGCTGAAATCGCAGATCGCGGCCATCGAAGATCGCCTGGCCGCCCAGGCGACGCCGCCCGAGTGGCCCCCCACCGGCTACTACACGACCTACCACGTCCTGGCAGGAATGGTCCTTGGTCTGTTCGGCGCCCTCGCAAGCTTGCTGTTCAACATCATCGGCGCGGCCATGGTCGGCCGGCACCCGCTTGAACTCATCCGCGTCTATCTCACGTTTCCGCTGGGCGCAGGAGCGCTCGAGCTTCAGAGCGGCTTTGCTCTCGCGGCCGGTTGCTGCCTCTATCTCGCCACCGGCATGCTCCTGGGTATTCCATTCCACCTCCTGCTCTCGCGGTACATGAGTAAGCGTTCCGGCATCGCCCGCTTCCTTGGCGCGACGGCGCTGAGTCTCGCGATCTGGATCATCAACTTCTATGGCCTGATTGCTTGGATTCAACCCCTCCTGATTGGGGGTTCGTGGATCGTCAAGCAAACACCGGTCTACGTCGCCGTTGCAACCCATCTCGTGTTCGGCTGGACCATGTTGCTCCTGGAACAATGGGGACGATTTGTGCCGTACGATGCCTCCGCCCCACGGCCGGAGGCGAAGCCGTGACGCGACCCCTCACCCACTTCGCCCTCTCGTGTTTGCTTGCAATCGTCGCTGGCTGCGACTCACGACCGGAGGTCGACACATCGCACCCGACCCGGCGGGGCGAACAGCCGGACATTGCCGTTTCGCTGGTCGAGGAGGGCCGCGCGAACTATCAGACCTACTGCGTCGGCTGTCACGGAACGATGGGCGACGGTGCCGGTGATGCGACCACTTTTCTGAGTCCGAAGCCGCGCAACTTCACCGCTGCAAACTTCAAATTCAGTTCGACGCGCTCCGGACAACTTCCCACCGACGACGATCTCAAGCGAACGATTCGAAATGGCCTGCGCGGCAGCGCGATGCCGTCCTTCAGCCTGCTTTCCGATCGAACACTCGACTCGCTCGTCGCTTATATCAAGACCTTTTCCCCGAGGTGGAAGGCCGAACCGCCTGCCGGCCCGATTCCACTGATCGAAGACCCCTACCGAACCATGCCCGACAAGACGGCCGCGATCCGACGCGGCGAACAGGTCTATCACGGCTACGCGATTTGCTGGTCGTGCCACCCGGCCTACGAACCGGAGAAACGCATCAACGAAGACATCGTCGCGTTCGGCAGCCCGCGCCGCGAGGGCTTTCGCCCGGGCCTCTTCGAAGCCGAGGGCAAGCCCAGCGCCGAAGGCGAGATGCTCTATCCACCCAATTTCCTTCGCGATTCGGTACGCGCCGGAATGCGCGTCGAAGACCTCTATCGCAGCATTGCCGCGGGAATCAGCGGCACGGCGATGCCGACCTGGGTCGACTCGATCGATCTGCCCGGTCCAACGCCGGACAGCCCGCCGCTCGTCTCCAAGGCGGACCTGTGGGCAATGGCTTACTACGTGCAGAGTCTGTTGGCCGAGCGGCCCGCGCTTGTAACGGATACGAAAGTCGTCGTCCGCGATCGACCGCGCCCGATCTATTTGCACGGCGCCCCCCCACCGCCGCCGGAGCCCGCGCCCGATGCCGGCGCTCCGACCATGACGCAGCCGACCGACACGGAGTTTCAACCCTAGCGAAACGGGCAGCTCACGATGACATCGATCCCCCACACACATTCAACGAGTCCGGCCGACGTGCCGCCGCCCGGCGAACTCGTAGACGAGCGGCTGGTGCTCTGGCACATGGTCGCCGCGATGATCTTCTTCGGCGTTGCGCTGCTCGCCGGGTTCATGGTGTCGCTGCAATTCCTGCAGCGCTACCCCCTGCCGGGCCTCGAGATCTTCTCTCCCGGCCGCTGGCGAATGGTCCACACCAACGGCGTCGCATACGGATTTCTCGCCAACGCATTTCTATCCGGGCTGTACTGGGCCGTGCCGCGGTTGACGCTGCGTCCGGTCTTCAACCGCAAACTGTCGTGGTTCATCTTCTGGGCGTGGCAGGCCGTCGTCGGTGCAACGGCCGTCGGACTCGTTCTGGGTCAGGCCCAGGCCCTCGAATGGGGCGAAACACCCGTCTGGATCGACCCCGTCGCGCTCGTCGGACTCGTCCTGGTGGCCGTCAACTTCCTCGCACCGATCATGCGCACCAGCGGCCCGATGTACGTCACCTCGTGGTACTTCATCTCGGCAATGGTCTGGACGGTGCTCGTCTATGCCATGGGGAACTTCCTGCCGCAGTACTTCGTCGGCGGGACCGCCGCGGGCGCGATCGGCGGGTTGTTCATCCACGACTTGGTCGGCCTGTTCGTCACGCCGCTCGGCTGGGGGTTGATGTACTACTTCGTGCCCATCATCCTGCGCAAGCCGATGTGGAGCCACGGCCTTTCGCTGGTCGGCTTCTGGGGCCTGGCATTCTTCTATCCACTGACGGGCATTCACCACTTTCTCTACAGTCCGATCCCGATGTTTCTACAACACGGCGCGATCATCACGACGATCGCCATCGAGCTGGTCGTCACGACGGTCATCGTGAACTTCTTTATGACGCTCGCGGGTCGCGGCGATGCGTTGCGCACGTCCATGCCGATCCGCTGGTTCTATACCGGCATGGTTTTCTACTTCACAACATGCCTTCAATGTGCATTTCAGACGACGCTGCCGTTCCAGCGGATCATCCACTTCAGCGACTGGGTCGTCGGCCATGCCCATCTCGTCATGTTCGGCGTCTTCGGATTCTGGCTGCTCGGCATCATGGTGCATTTGTTCCCGCGACTTGTCGGCGCCAAGGGCTGGTACAGCGACCGGCTGAATAGCTGGCAATACTGGCTGACCGCACTTGGAACGCTCGTCATGTTTCTGGATCTTCTCGTCGCCGGTCTCGTACAGGGGTTCCTGTGGCGCGATCTCGCGCCCTGGGAGCAATCGCTCATTGCGTCCATGCCATTCTGGTTCCTTCGATCCGTTAGCGGCATGGCAATCCTGATCGGCAGTTTCCTGTTCTTTTGGAATGTGTGGATGACGTGGCGGACTCGCCCCGCCGCATCGGCGAGCCCGGCCGCGCTGGGACTCCGCCCGGCTACAGCGTAAGGCAGATGCACCATGTTTGAGTCAAAATCGGGCGTCTTCCTCATCGCCGGACTCGGCTTCTTTGCACTCTCATTCATCGTGATGGGGGTGCTGCCGTGGGCCCTCTATGCCGATTCGCCCGAACTGACGCTGCCGCAGATCGCGGAACGGGGAATCGTCCCCGAATTCATCGACCTGGCCGAACGCTATCCGGCGAAGTTCAAGCAGTACTTCGTCCGGCCGGATCAGAAGTCCTTTGCCGACGCCCTCGATCTCGGCCACAAGGTCTATGTCGCCGAGGCATGCTGGCACTGCCACTCTCAGTTCATTCGCCCGGTCTCAAATGAAAACCTCCGCTGGGGCCCCGTCTCGACGGCGACGGAGTACCAGAACGTCCTTCAGCGCCCCGTCCTCTTCGGAACCCGCCGCGTCGGACCCGATCTTTGCCGGGAAGGCGGACGTCGCAGCAACGACTGGCACGTCGCTCACTTCTGGAAGCCGACGAGCGTCGTTCCGTCGTCGGTCATGCCCCAATATCGGTGGCTCTTTGACGCCGACGGCTATCCCAACAAGCGCGGCATGGCTCTCATTACCTACGTGCAGTGGCTCGGCAGTTGGCTTCCGGAATACCCGTACTACCAGGGCGAAGGACCGGGGAAAGGGCGGACCACCACACAGCCAGCGCCCCGCGTGGCCCTCGCGCCCGCGGAGAGGGGGATCGACAGATGAAGTTTGAAAAGCCATCTCGTTGGTCGACGATCGTTCCGTTGACCATGGCAGTGCTGATCCTGGGCCCGGCCGCCTATGGCTTCGTCGAAAAGCTGATTCTCTTCATCCAGGCCGTGCGCCGCGATCTGATCGGCGGTTTCACGATCGTACCGGTGGTCATCTACTTCATCGTCACCGCCGGAATGACGTGCCTGCTCGTCTGGGCCATCAAGCAAGGCATGTTTCGCGACGTCGAACGCCCGAAATTCGACATGCTCGAACGCGAGGCGGAACTCGACCGCCGCGCCGGCCGCCCGTGGAGCGATGCGCCATGAAAGAGCCGAAAGATCCGACCATTCTCGAGGATCGCCAGTACCACACATACGTGACGCACCGCATTCCCTGGTATGTCCGCGCACTCTGGATTGGGTTCTGGATCGGGCTCGCCTGGTACGTCGTGCGGTTCGCGATCCCGGCCAGCCGCAACTATTTCTGAGGTGTCGCGCGGAGGGGTTCGCTTGATCGGTCTGACCACGCACGTGCCGCCGGCAGCCGGCGAAGCCGCACAGTCGGCGGACCGCGCACTTTGCGATTTCTGCCATCTGCCGATTCCGCGCGCCCATCGACTCCAGTACGAGCTCACCCGTACGCCGCTCTATTGCTGTTACGGTTGCCGACTCGCATCGGAGATCACCGGACGACGCGGCGAGCCCGGCCAGGTGAACTGGATGCTGACGCGACTTGGTGTCGCCGTCTTCCTGTCGATGGCCGTGATGATGTTCAGCATGTTCGGCTATCGTCAGCAGATTTCGGGCGGCGCACCCACCGAGGTCGCCGTGCAACTCGACGCCTTCCTGCGTTATGCCAGTCTCCTGTTCGCGACACCCGTACTGTTTCTCCTCGGCCTTCCGATCGCGATCAACGCGGTCGAACAGGTCCGGCGCGGAATCGTGTCGATCGATGGGCTCGTGATGCTCGGCGTCGCGGCGGCGTTCGCACAGTCGTACGTCGCAACGCTCGCGGGCCGGGGACAAACCTACTTCGAGACCGGATGCGCGATTCTCGTATTCATAACGCTCGGTCGTTGGTTGGAAGCGCGCGGCCGCTTGCGGGCCTCGGATGCCATCGACTCGCTCGACTCGCTGTTCCCCGCGCAAGTCGAAATCGAGCGCGATGGAAAACCGCAGGCGACCAGAGCAGCCGACGTTCGGATGGGAGACCTTGTCCGCGTGCCTGCCGGCGGACGGATTCCCGCCGACGGCTGGATTGAATCCGGCCGGGCCCACATCGACGAGCAGATCGTCACAGGCGAGAGCACACCCGTCGTCCGCGATTCGGGCGACGAAGTGCGCGCAGGCACGATAAGCCTCGACGGCGGGCTCCGAATTCGTGCGACGGCGACGGGCTCGGCGAGCACCCTGGGCCGCCTGATCCGACTGGTTGACGACGCCCGCCAATCCAAGAGTCGATACGAACGAATGAGCGAACGATTGGCCGCCATCATGGTCCCGTTGACCATCGCGCTCGCGATCGCTGCGGTCTACCTGGGCACTCGCCGGGGAGCCGCGATGGACGGCGTCATGGCCGGCCTCTCGGTTCTGCTGATCGCCTGTCCGTGCGCTCTGGGAATTGCAACGCCGATGGCGATCTGCGTGGCGATCGGCCAGGCGGCATCGCGGCACGTCCTTTTCCGGGACGCCGAGACCATGGAGAAACTTGCGCAGCTGCGATTCGTCTGCCTCGATAAGACCGGCACGCTGACCACCGGCGAGCCTCGCGTCGGAGAATTTCGATCGTCACCGAGCGATGACTCTCCGGCCGACGAAGCGCTGTCGCTTGCCGCCGGTCTCGCCGAGACCTCATCGCACTCCTTATCGCGTGCGATAGTCCGCTTTGCGCATTCGCATGGTATCGCATCGCGTCTGGCCGGTGAGTCCACCGTCGTAGCCGGCCGAGGATTGATCGGAACCGTCGCGGGTCGCCGCGTTGCCCTTGGCAACAAGGCGATGATGGGCGATACGGGAGAGCTCGCCGACAGCACCGACACACGAACCGCGGCATTCCTGTGGATCGATGATTCGCCGCGCGGCGAGTTCCGCTTCGAGGAATTCCTGCGACCGAACTCACGGATGGCTCTCGACGAACTTCGTTCGGCCGGCCTCGACGTCGCAATTCTCACCGGCGACCATCGCGCGCGTGGCGAATCACTCGCCCGCGAGCTGGGCGTTCCGGTTCAATCCGAGCTGCTCCCCGAACACAAGCTGCGAATCATCAACGAATTTCGTGCTCGGCGCGGCCCGATCGCGATGGTCGGCGATGGACTGAACGACGCACCCGCCCTGGCCGCCGCAGATGTCGGCATCGCACTCGGCTGCGGCGCTGACCTGACGCGCGACGCGGCCGGCGTATGCCTGCTTGGCAACGATCTCGCTGCGGTGCCCTGGGCCATTCGATTGTCTCAGCGGACCGTCCGGACGATCAAGGAAAACCTCTTCTGGGCCTTCGCTTACAACATCGTCGGGGTCGGCCTTGCCCTCAACGGCAAGCTGAGCCCAGTATTCGCGGCCGGGGCGATGGTCGTCAGCAGCTTGCTGGTCGTCGGAAACTCGCTCCGACTGGCCCACGACCGGGGAGTGACGGCATGATTGGCCGACTGCTGTTGGTCATGGCGGGCGGCTTTTTCGCATCAGCGCACTGCATCGGCATGTGCGGCGGATTCGCGTGCGCGCTCGCGGCGTCAGAGCGATCGTTCAGTGCTGCTCTCGCGCGGCAGTTGGTGTACAACGTCGGTCGAATTTTCACCTACGCATTTCTCGGAGCGGTTGCCGGATCAGCCGGAGTTTTTCTCTCTCGCTGGCGACTGGGGCCCGTCAGCCCGCAACAGGCGTTCTCGATACTTGCGGGCGTCATCATGATTGGGCTGGGCCTTGCGGCGCTCGGCCTCATCCGATTACCGCGGCGTTGGACCGCCGCCGGATCCGGACTGTTCACCCCGCTCTTCTCGCACTTTCTCAACGGACGCGGCTGGCTCGGGCACTTCGCCGCCGGCGTCGCAAATGGGTTCCTGCCGTGCGGACTCGTCTACGCGTTCCTCGCCGCCGCCGCCGCCACGGGCGCTGCGCGTGATGGCATGCTCATCATGATCTTCTTCGGCCTCGGGACCGTCCCGGCGATGCTGCTCGCCGCCGGCGGCGGAAAACTGCTTTCCTTGAGTTTCCGCCGACGGATGTACCAGGTCGCCGCGTCGCTCGTCGTGATCATGGGCGGAATCACAATTTGGCGCGGTTGGCCGTCAAACGCCGCCGGCTGCCCGGCCTGCGGGGAAGTGACTCATGTCGCGCTCGGCGATTAACTTCCTGCTCGACGCCGCACTGCTCCTCACCTTCATCCTGGTTCTTCTGACGGCCGCAGTCCTGCAAACCGTCTTCCCGGCCGCGAGTCTCGCCGCAGGGTGGACTCTATGGGGTCGCGGCTACGACGCCTGGAGCCGCATTCACTTCGGGAGCGTCCTGACGCTGACACTTCTCATCGGGCTCCATCTCATTCTGCACTGGGCCTGGATCGTCGGATTCATCACTTCTCGCCTGTCCAGTCGGCTTGGACGGCGCATTACCACCAACGAGAGCACCCGCACCCTGTACGGTGTGTGCACCCTGATCCTGGTTCTCACGCTCATCGGAACCGCACTGGCGGCCGCATCCCTCTCGGTACGCCAGCCGGCTTCCGAAACCCGTCCCGCCGCCGGCCATACCTCGATCGCCGCCCGTTAGAACTGCCGGGTAAAACCGTTTATTGTTGGAGCAGTTTGCGTGCCGAGATTCGGGCGGCGCGCAGCAATCAACCCGTCTTTCCGGAGGAAGTGAAGCGTGTCCCAGGCAATCCGTCGATCAATCGGCATCATCGTTACCACACTTGCGATCCTCGCGCACAACCAGAGTGCGCCGGCGGACGTCCGCCCCAACGCAGGCATGCTCCGCTATCCGGACGTCGGCAAGTCGCACATCGCGTTCGTCTATGCAAACGACATCTGGCTCGTCCCGCGCGAAGGTGGCATGGCGATTCCGCTTGCCAGCCCGCCCGGACAGGAGCTCTTCCCGAAGTTCAGTCCCGATGGAACCTCCATCGCCTTCCAGGGCAACTACGACGGCAATCGCGATCTCTACGTCATTCCGACCAACGGCGGCGTTCCGACGCGCGTCACGCATCATCCGGACGCCGACATGTTGTGCGACTGGACGCCCGACGGCCGGCTCCTCTTCTACACGAACGCCGTCGCCGGCCTCCGGCGGCAGTCGCAGCTCTTTACCGTCCCGTCGACCGGCGGACTCCCGACTCAATTGCCGGTGCCATACGGCACCGTGGCCGCGATCAGTCCCGACGGCCAATGGCTCGCTTACACGCCCCACACGGCCGACTTTCGGACTTGGAAGCGCTACCGCGGCGGTATGGCCACCGACATCTGGCTCTTCAATTTGAAAGACAAGAAGTCGAAGAAGATTACCGACTGGGAGGGGACTGACACCCTTCCAATGTGGAACGGCACCACCGTCTACTACCTCAGCGACGCCGGTCCCGAGCACAAGCTCAACATCTGGTCGTACGACACCAAGACCGAGAAGCGCGAGCAGATCACCCAGTTCAAAGACCTCGACGTAAAGTGGCCCTCCATCGGCCCCGGACCCGACGGCAAGGGTGAAATCGTGTTCCAGAAGGGCTCGGAGCTGTACCTGCTCGACCTCTCGTCGCGCCAGCCCCGCACGGTCGCGGTCACCGTCCCCGGCGATCGACCACGCATTCGGCCGCGCGACTTCGACGCCGCCAAGCTCATCGCCGGCGCCGACATCTCCCCCACCGGAAAGCGCGCCATCGTCGAAGCCCGCGGCGACATCTGGACGCTGCCGGCCACCAAGGGCTCCGTCCGAAATCTCACGCGCAGCAGTGGCGTTGCCGAGCGCGACGCCGCCTGGAGTCCGGATGGAAAATGGCTCGCCTACTTCTCCGACGCGACCGGCGAATACGAGCTCTACGTCCGCCCTGCCGACGGCAAGGGCGAGCCGACCCAACTTACGAAGGACTTCAAGACGTTCTTCTTCAACCCGACCTGGTCGCCGGACTCCAAGCACATCGTCTTCACCGACAAGGCCGGCGCTATCTATCTTTGCAATCTCCGCTTCCCGGCCGACGACAAGCCGCCGGTCGCCGCCATCAAAGTCATTGACACCGATTCATGGGCCAATCAGCCGCGCGTGCGATGGTCGCACGATTCAAACTGGCTCACCTATGCCAAGACCGGCGACAACCGCCTCTCGTCGATTTGGCTCTACAACGTCAGCGACGACAAGACGCACCAGGTCACCAGCGGCATGTTCAATGACAGCCAGCCGACGTTTGATCGCAAGGGCGATTACCTCTTCTTCGCCAGCAATCGCGATTTTTCGAAGCCGACCTACGAAGACCTCGGCACAACCTTCATCTACGCCAATACGGAGATCCTCCTCGCCGTTCCGCTACGCAAGGACGTGAAATCACCACTTGCGCCGAAGAGCGACGAAGAGTCACCCACGACGCAGCCGACGTCGCAGCCGTCGACAACGACATCGAGCGCTCCGGCCAGCGCGCCGGCGACTCAGGCCTCGACCCAGCCCGCTGACATCAAGCCGCTCGTCATCGACTTGGAGGGCTTCGAGCGCCGCGCGATCCGCCTCCCCATGAAAAAGGGCCTTTTCGGAAATGTCGCCGTCAACAGCGACGGCAAGCTCGTCTACGCCCGCGGCATTCCTCAGGGCGGCGATGGCGATCCCTCCATCTGCATTTTTGACCTTGTCGAAGACAAGGACGGCAAGCGAGAAGAGAAGACCGTATTCGCCGGCACCGGTCAGTTCGCGATGTCGGCCGACGGCAAGAGAATGCTGATCCGCAAGGACGACACCATGGCAATCGTCGAGCCCGCGGCGGATCAGAAGCTCGACAAGCCGATTTCGACCGACGGCATGACTGCCGCCGTCAATCCGCGCGAGGAATGGCGGCAGGTCTTCAACGACGCCTGGCGCATCCAGCGCGACTTCTTCTACGACCCCCATATGCACAATGTCGACTGGGCCGCCCTTCGCGAGCGATACGGCAAAATGCTCGACGACTGCGTCAGCCGCGAGGACGTGAGCTATGTCATTTCCGAGCTGATCTCCGAGCTGAATGTCGGCCACGCCTACTATCGCACTGGGGCTGAAGCGGAGAAATCGCCCGACGTCCCCGTCGGAATGCTGGGCGCGGACTTTGTACTCGAGAATGGCGCCTACAAGATCGCGCGGATCATCGAAGGCGGCGTCTGGGACGTGGACGGCCGCGGCCCGCTCAGTCAGCCCGGCCTCGACGTCAAGGCCGGCGACTATCTTCTCGCCGTCAATGGCGTTCCCGTCGACACAAAGTTGGATCCGTGGGCTGCCTTCCAGGGGCTTGCAGGCAAAGTCGTCACACTGACGGTGAGCAGCAAGCCGACAATGGACAAAGACGCTCGTGAAATTGTCGTCGAACCGCTCCCCAACGAGGCCGATCTCCGGTTCCGCAACTGGATTGAACAGAAACGCCGATACGTCGCCGACAAGACCGACGGCAAGATCGGCTACATTTACGTCATCAACACCGGCCGCGAAGGTCAGAACGACCTCTTCCGCCAGTTCTATGGCCAGATCGACAAGCCCGGATTGATCATCGACGAACGCTGGAACGGCGGCGGTCAAATTCCCACTCGATTTATCGAGTTACTCAACCGCCCGGTCACAAACTACTGGGCCCGACGCGACGGCCGCGACTGGCCCTGGCCGCCCGACTCGCACCAGGGCCCCAAGTGCATGTTGATCAACGGCCTCGCCGGTTCGGGGGGGGACTGTTTCCCGACCTACTTCCGCCGCTCAGGGCTCGGCAAGCTCATCGGCATGCGAACTTGGGGCGGACTCGTCGGCATTTCGGGCAATCCGGGCTTGATCGACGGGGCCAACATCACCGTTCCAACCTTCGGATACTACAAGACCAACGGGACTTGGGGCGTCGAGGGCCACGGCGTCGATCCCGACATCGAAGTGATTGACGACCCCGCGCTCATGACCGATGGCGGCGACCCACAGCTCGATGCCGGAATTAAGCAAGTCCTAACCGAAATTCAGCAGCACCCCTATATTCCCCCCAAAAAACCGGCATATCCGGACCGAAGCGGCATGGGAATTCCGGAGGCCGATCGCTAATCGGGCTTCGGACCGCACCGGGTGATGGCATAGAATAGGGCGTGTTGACGCGACTGCGCGCAGGGTACGGCCCGGATGCCCCCGAGGCTCCCCGACTCCGGCAGCGGCGCTTCACTCGGAGCGGGAGAGCCGGATCGTGTCGTTAAGTCGGTCGTTTTTTCACATCGCAGTCATTCTTATCGCAACCGCGCCGGCATTCGGCCAGTCCAATCCCGCCGTCCTCACATTGCCCGTCGATCAGCAATGGGGAGCTGCGGGCTTCACGACGCCGCCTGCGGGCTTTGCCGCCTGGGGTGGACTTTCCGGCGCAGGTATCACCTCTCAGGCGCTGGCCGAATCCTCGAATCCAACTGCCAACGCCTCCATCAGCAGCAGCACGCCAGCAAACGGCGGCGCGGGTGGTTGCTACGGCTACGCCGTCAGCGGCGATGCCCGATTCGGCATCCTGACGAGCAGCAACACGAGTAGCGGCGCCTGTCAGCTCGCCATGGCGATCGACACGACCGGACAGTCGAACATCACGCTGAGCTACAAACTCATCAACGCAGTTGCTAACGCGCGCACGGTGGGCGCGGTCTGCCAGTACCGAGTCGGCACGGGCGGTGCGTGGACCACGCTGACTGGAACCGGGAATCCCTACGTTCAGAGCAGCGGCACGGTTGGCGACATCACTTTGGCGTCGCTGCAACTGCCTCCGGCCGCCGAAGGCCAGGCCGTCGTTCAGATTCGCTGGGCCGTCTGGCGCGGCGGCGGCGCAGGCAACAGCTCTGGATTCGCCATTGACAATGTCTCCGTCTCGGCGGCCAACGGCTCGCCGCTGATCTCAGGCATTACTTTGTCCGGCGGACCTAATTACGACCTCGGTGAGACCTCGACCGCGACGGTCACGCTCAGCGCCGCACCGGCGACGACCGCCACCGTCAACGTCGCGAGCGGCGCATTCGCCACAACGCCGGTCGTCATCACCGCCCCGGACGTCAGCGGCAGCGCCGAAGTCACGATGAGCAACGCCGGCACGTTCACGGCGTCCGCAACGCCGATTTCCGGAGCCGGCGGCTCCGCCACGTCTGCATCGTTCGACGTGATCGGTTTGCCCACGGCCGCGTTCGCTTCGACCGGCGTCAACGTCATCGACGACAGTTCCGCCGACGGCGACGGCTACATCGAACCGGGCGAGAACGGCGTGAAGCTCTACTTCCAGATCACCAACAACGGCACGGCAAACGCCACCTCGATCCTCGGCACGCTCACGTCCATGACGCCCGCGGTGACGGTCACCAGCAATGTCCAGAATTACCCCGATTTGCTCATCGGCGCGAACGGCACGAACGCCCTGCCCTTCCAGATCGATGTCAGCCCCAGTCATGTCTGCGGCACGAACATCAACCTGCAGCTCGCGGTGACGTCCAATGAAGGCAACAGCAATATCAATCTGACCCTTGGATCCTGCCCGCCGACGAATGGTCTGTATGACCCACCGGCTGATTACTACCTCACCGCGACCGGCACGGGCGCGACGCTGAAGGCCCAGCTTCACAACATTATTTCGAAGGATTACTGGAACGGCTTCATGAGTTCGACGAACCACAAAGTCCGCTCCTACGATGACGCCCGCTTCGCTTTGCAAGTCACCGACCTGGATCCCAACAACTCCAGCAACCTCATCCTCATCTACACCGGCATCTCCGTCACGAAAACATGGGACGCCGGCTCGACCTGGAACCGTGAACATCAGTGGCCAAATGCGCGCGGTCTGAACGACGGCGGGCCCGACTACAGCGATCTCTTCAACCTCCGCCCCTGCAATCCGTCTCTGAATTCGTCGCGCGGCGACTCACCGTACGGGATTGGCGGCGGCTTCTTCGACCCCGATCACGGCGCGCCCGTCCGCGGAGACGTCGCGCGGTCGATGTTCTACATGGACACGCGCTATGACGGCGCCGATGCGAACACGGTCGATCTCACGCTCGTGAACGGCTTCCCCAGCACCAATCAGATGGGCGATCTCGCCAAGATGCTCGAATGGCACTTCGCCGATATCGTCAGCGAAAGCGAGCGGCGGCGCAACCACACGGTTTTCAGCAACGTTGCCAACCCGAGCTATTACCAGGGAAATCGCAACCCGTTCATCGATCACCCCGAATTCGTCTGGACGATCTGGGGCTCGACCGCGAATGACTCCACAATCTATCTCGGTGGTTCCCCGCCGCCCGACGGCGCCTCATCGGCGCCGGCCAACCTCGGCACGATCATCGTGAACGCACCGATGCCTGCCCCGCAAATCGTCGCGCTGAATAAGTCCGGCGCAAACCCGACGACACTGAACATCGTGCTCGCGGGCAGCGCGTCGTCGCCCGATGCCGGTCCGCGACAGGCCTTCATCGGCGGAACGCAATCGCGCAATATCAGTGCCGGTCTGTCCGCCCCCACCACCGTCGCCGGCTTGAAGTCCGGCACCATCTCCATCGACAACACCGACCTGACCTCCGCCGGCGCCGGCCAGGGATCGGCCGACGGAAACGACACCATCACCGTCTCCGCCACCGTCCTCGACCACGCTAATGCTTCGTTTGCATCGCCGGCCGACCAGAACAACCTGACGATCGACTTCGGCACGGTGCCGCTCGGCACGGTGCTGACTCAGAACGTCAACATCCACAACCTCACCCTGACGCCCGGCTTTACAGCATCCCTCGACCTCGATTCCGTGAACGGCTCCGGCGATACCGCTCGCCTCTTCACCGACATCGCACCCTTCGCCAATCTCGCCGCAGGCAACAGCCACACGTTTGTCGCCTCTTTCGACCGCTCGGCACTGGGCAGCTTCTCTGCCACCTACACCCTTACAAGTTCCGATGAGGATCTCGCGGGCGCGACGGCCGGTGCCAACCTGGTGCTCACGCTGACAGGAAACGTCATTCCCTCCTGTACCATGGGCGACCTCAACCTCGACACGCTCGTCAACGGCACCGATGTCCAGGGATTCCTCAACTGCCTGTCGAATATCAACGCCGCCAACTGCACTTGCGGTGACTACACCGGCGGCGGAGTTACGGCCGCCGACATCCCGGCCTTTGTCGCGGACCTGCTCGCCCCTTAGCCCCCACCCCACGAGGTCTATCGATTAGACTCCCCGTCGTTACGGGATCGCGGCCTTGCTCTACCTTGTCGTCGCACATCTCTTCGTCGTTGCCGGCACAATTCTCGCGGTCATCGTCTTCGGAAATGTCCTCCTGCAGCGCCGCTCGCCGTCCGGAACGATGGCCTGGCTGCTGGTCATTGTTCTGATTCCCTATGTCGGCGTCCCGCTCTATCTGATCCTCGGCGGCCGCAAGCTCCGCAGCGCCGCGCAGAAAAAGCGGCGCATGCACCTTGCGTCGCCGACGAGTGCCGTCGACGCCGACCACCCCATCGAACATCTTCTCCGCTCCCTCGGCAACCCGCCGGCAAGTACGGGAAACCGACTCGACCTGTGCGCGAACGGCGAAGCCGCCTACCACGCACTGGTGAAGCTGATCGACGACGCCCGCCACTCCCTGAACATCACGATGTTCATCCTCCACCCCGACGACGTCGGCCGCGATATCGTCCAGCGCCTCGCGCGCCGCGCAGCCGACGGCATTCGCGTCCGCCTCTTGCTCGATTCGGTCGGATCGATGCACACCTCCCGCAAGTTCCTCGCACCCATCACCGACGCCGGCGGGCGGGTGGCGTTCTTCATGCCGGTGCTTCACCTTCCATTCCGTGGGCGATCGAACCTGCGAAACCACCGGAAACTCGTGGTGGCCGACGGCCGTGTCGCCCTCGCCGGAGGCATGAATATCGCGATTGAGTACATGGGTCCCGCCTCGCTGCCAACTCGCTGGCGCGACCTCGCCTTCATCGTCGAAGGCCCCGCCGCCGCGTCCTACGACGAGATCTTCCGCACCGACTGGGAATTTGCCTGCGGCGAAAAACTCCCAGCAGAGCCAAATCTGTCAGCCGCAAGCCATTCCGCTGGCAACGCCATCGTGCAGGTTGTCCCCTCCGGCCCCGACGTCCCCGGAGACTCGCTCTACCACGCCATCGTCTCAACCATCTACGCCGCCCAGCAGCGACTCTGGGTCATCACTCCCTATTTCATCCCCGACGACTCGCTCATGCAGGCCCTCGCACTTGCTGCCCGGCGCGGCGTCGATGTCCGCATCGTCGTTCCGGACCGTTCCAATCACCCGCTGACCGACCTCGCCCGCGCCGCCTATCTGCGCGACCTCGACGCCGTTGGGGCCAAAGTGCTCCGATATCCGCTTGGCATGGTTCACGCCAAGGCCCTCGTCGCGGACAACCGCCTCGCCATGATCGGTTCCGCCAATATGGACCCGCGCAGTCTCTTCCTCGACTTCGAAGTCATGCTCGTCGCATTCACGCCGGCTGAAACGGCCGCGGCCGCCTCGTGGATCGAGACGCTCGCCGCCGATTCCCTCACCGGTGTTCAACAAGCTTCGACGTCCCGCCAAGTCCTCGAAGGCCTCGCCCGGCTGGCCGGCCCGCTCATGTAATTCCCGCGCTTGGAGATTCGTCATCCGCTTGGTACGCTGATGTATCGAGGGTCACCCAGAAAGTGTCCGACGACACCACACGCGTCAGTCTTCTGATCCGACTTCGTGAGCCCGGCGCGACCGATGCGTGGCGCGAGTTTGACGCGATTTATCGCCCCTTGCTCGCAAAAATCGCCCTTGCACGCGGCCTGTCGAACGCCGACGTTGAGGACGTCGTTCAGCATTGCATGATCGCAGTGTCCCAGCACATCCGCACGTTTGAATACGACCCTGAAAAAGGCCGCTTCAAGGGGTGGCTCTGCACCCTCGTCAACAACCGAATTCGCAACCTGCACCGCGACCGTCGCGAAACCGACGCCGACAGTCGCGTCTTTCGTATTCCCCAGCAACGCGAGCCGTCGCCCGAAGACCTGTTCGACCGCCTCTGGCTCGAGGAACATCTGCGGTACGCCCTTCGGCTCCTCGCCCGCGAAATCAAGCCCAACGCCCTGCGGGCCTTCGAGCGACTCGCCCTTGAAGGTGCCTCGGTCGATGAAGTGTGTCGCGAAATGGGCCTGAAGCCCGAGCAGCTCTACAAGATCAGGTGGCGTGTCACGCAGAGACTTCAGGAGCGTATGCGCGAGCTCACCGGAGAGGAATTACCCCAGACCGATTCTCCGCCCGACGCGTAAACGTTCAGTTCAAGACAGTGATTCGCGTCCGCGGATCGACGTTCACCAGGATTTGCTCCCCGTCATCTTTCCGCAGCAACACGCGCCGCAGCCACAGCTTGTCATGCTTGCCGTGTGCAAACCAGCTTCCGGTCGCGCGCGATTCCACCGACTCGACCACGCCTTCAATCTGACCGGTCAACTCGCCCTCGCGCTCCGCGATCGTTTGGATTACGCGGACGCGCTTCCCTTTCGAAAGCGATGACAATGCTGCTGACAATTCGAGCTCCTCTCGGTGCCGGCTTCGCCGGCCGGCTCTATTATCGCCGCGAACCTTGCCGACGCAATGCTTGACCGCCATGCGTCGCGTCGTCGATACTTGCACATTGTCCCCGCAGCGCCGCGCCCGCCCGACATCGGCCGGCGTCGGCGAGTTCGAGACCTGTGCATGAGCCAACCGGCTGTCTCCGTCATCATTCCGACTTACAACCGCGCCGATTTTCTGCGGCTCGCCCTTGATTCCCTCGCGCGACAGAGCATTCGCGACTTCGAGACCATCGTTGTCGACGATGGATCCACCGAGGACATCGAATCGGTCGTCCGAAACCATCCGGTTGCTGCCCGCTTCTTTCGCCAGTCACGCGGCGGCCCCGCGTTGGCCCGGAATCACGGAGTCGCCGAATCGGCCGCCGATACCATTGCCTTCCTCGATAGTGACGACGAATGGTTGCCCACCAAGCTTGAACGGTTCCGCGCCGCCATGTCGAACCGGCCCGACGTCCGCATCTGGTATGGCCCGATGAATCCCATCGATCACAACGGCCACCTGGTCGCCGGCCGCACCAAGGCCTGCGAAGGCGGCTGGATCACCAATGTCCTCTTCCACAGCAGCTTCGTCCACGTTCCGTCCGTCGTGATGCACCGCGGTGTGTTTGAGGAATTTGGCGGTTTCAATCCGCGCTTGCCAGTCTGTGAAGACTACGACCTGTGGCTCCGTGTCAGTACCCGCTACGAATTCGGCCTCGTCCCCGAGCCGCTCGCCCTTCGTCGCCTCCACGATCAGCGGCTGAGCAAGGCCTGCATGCGGCGAAACCTTGCGGTAAAAGCAGATGTCCTGGAATCGTTCTTGCACAGCCCGGCCGCCCGCTCGGCGCTCGAGTCGAACTCGGCCAACCGCCGTCTCGCCCGAGTCCTCCTCGCCGCGGCTCGCTCCGCCCTGCGCGACCGTCATGGCCGCGACGCCGAGGCACTCGCCGCTCGCGCACGCGCCTACGGCGCCTCCGCCGCGCGCACCGGGAGTCTGACCTCGCTCGCACGACTTTCGCGCTGGCTCGGTCTCGATCGCACCCCGCCGGAACCCACGCCCGTCCCCGAGCCGGGAATGCCCGTGCAGAACATGCCGGCCGTCAAGAGTCGTTGAGCCATGGCGTCCCATTCCAATCCCGGTCTTGCTCGCTCGATCGCCGACCTCCGCGCCGCGCTCGACGTCTTCGAGAGCGCGAAGCCGCGGGTCGAAGCCATCGCTCGCGCCGTCGTCGATACCCTGCAACGTGGCAACAAGATCCTTACCGCCGGAAACGGCGGCAGCGCCGCCCAGGCCCTGCATCTGTCGGA
>CAZJVS010000001.1:0-149371 GCA_964549445.1 uncultured Planctomycetaceae bacterium | reverse complement strand
AGATCCTTACCGCCGGAAACGGCGGCAGCGCCGCCCAGGCCCTGCATCTGTCGGAGGAGCTGATCGGTCGCTTTGCCCGGAACCGCAAACCGCTCGCCGCCATCTGCCTATGCAGCGACGTGACGGCCCTGACCTGCATCGCCAATGACTTCGGCTACGACCAGGTGTTCGCCCGTCAGCTTGAAGCCCTCGCGAGACCCGGAGACGCGCTCGTCGCCCTCACCACAAGCGGAACCAGTGCGAATATTCTCAAGGTCCTCGAGCGTGCGAGAGCGGCCAACGTCACAACCATCGGCTTACTGGGCCCAGCCGGCAGTCCCGCCGAGAAACTCTGCGACCACGCGCTCGTGCTCGGCACGGTCCCCGCTCCCCGCATCCAGGAACTCCACCTGCTGACAATTCACTCGATCCTTGAGCACGCCGACGCCGTGTTCGGTTAGGATCTGTCCGACGAATGCCGGCGCCGAAATGGAGGGGCACCCAAACCGAGTTAGGGGCTGAAGATTCGCGGTGCCATTCGCTATTCCGTGTTGAAACGGCCACACCATTCGCTCGAGCACGCTTCACCCTCCCGGTCGCACGCCGACTCCCTCCGACTTCACCCACACGCAGCCCTTCGCGTCATCCGGTTTCCGGCGGTCGGTGATTCGTCGCGAGGCAGTGAGAAACTACAGTATTCTATAATTACAGCAAACTGGAACATGAGCGACACCCGTTCGAATCGTTTCGGCACGGCGTGCCGCCGCCGCGACGGTCCAGGCGAACCGCTCGATCCAGTCGTGCGATCGATGCATTAGTTGCGCTTCGCGCCCTGCTTCTTCGTTTCCGCCCACTCTCCCCCTTCCAAGTACCGAAGCCCGAGTCCCACGCGACCGAAAACATCCCCGCGCCAGCCATGCCCGCCGCGATACGTCACCAGTTGCACACGTGCCCCCGCCTTGGACAACTCATCGCGCGCCTCTTCCGCCATCCGAAACGGACAAACTTTGTCTTCCTGAGAGTGGTCGATGACAAATGATTGCCCCTTTGCCGCCGTGAGTCCGGGTAGCTCCTTCGGTTTGAACACCGACATGGCTACGTACGCCCCCGCCACCGGCGTCTTCTCCCGTAACGCCACGGCGTACGCCGCCGGCCCGCCGGATGACCACCCCAGAATGAAAATTCGATGGGCGTTAATCTTGTGCTCACGTTGCACGTCACGGATCACGGCATCGACGAACTCCTCGGTCGTGAATTTCTGACCGGTCACCCGGTTCCGCTCCGTCGGCCAAACGATGGCCTGCTGCGGCGTCCACTTCACCGAGACCGGCTGTGCGACAAGATAGCCCTCCGGCATCGCGTACTTGTACAACCGCTTCACAAACGGCAGGAACTTCGCTCCGCCATCGCCGCCCGGCAAAACCACAACCAGTCCAAACCCTTCGGCGGGCGGCGTTCGACCGTTCAGCGGTCCCAGTAAAAAGTATTGCTGCTTTACGTTACCGCCCGCCAGACGCTCCTTCGACGGTACATCGGCAACGTCCGCTTCCTCCGCCCCGCGTGCGCTCGGCGAACAGACAGCGAATGTGATCAGAGAGGTGTAAAGGCAGATCTGGCCATACCGTCGCATCGTTACCCACCCTTCACTGCGTCGACGAGCATCTCATGAATCGCCGCCGCGCCCGCCATAATCGAACACGTGGTCCCGTGCGGCTGCGTCACGTCAATCGGCCACCGCGCTCGCCCGTCCACGTCCGTCACGACGCCGCCGGCCTCGGCGATCAATAACGCCCCCGCCGCGATGTCCCACAGTTTTGTATCCGGGGCATAGATCGCGTCAATGTACCCAGCCGAAACCCACGCTTGATGAAGGCACGCCGCTCCGACATTTCGAAACAATATCGTGTCGAACAGTCGGCGCACGCCGGCGGGAACCGGGTGCCGGCGAAACGAGGAAAACGCAATCGTCGTGTCCGGCCCGGCCCCTCGCTGCGAGATTCGCACGTCGCGTCCTTCGCACGCGGAACCGCCCCCGGCCGCCGCCGAATAGGTCTGCCCCGTCGTGGAATCGAAAATCGCTCCCGCCACCGGCCGCCCCTCAAACAGCAGCGCAACGGACGTTGCAAACATCCGCTGCCCCCGGGAGAAATTCCGCGTGCCGTCGATCGGGTCGACGACCCAGCAGTAAGGTGTCGAGCCCGCGTCGGCATGCCGCGTGGCTCCCGACAACTGCTCCTCCACCAAAACGGCGTGTTGCGGAAACCGCCCGGCAATAGCTGCGAGGATCACTGACTGTGCCGCATGGTCCGCCTCGGTAACGGGCGATTCATCGACTTTACGCGACACGACCGCCGACCCAAGTCGCTCGAGCGCGCACGCTCCGCCCATCCGCGCAAACTCGACGCACGCAGTTCGGTACTCCTGCCATTTTTCTGGATCAGACATGCCGACGCATCATCGCGGCAAGCCGGCAATGCGTCCATCAGATCGACGTTCGGATCAGGCCGTCGCCCCCGCAGCCGCCTGCGGACTGAGCGCTTTTACCTGGTCCTTTCCCCCTGCTTTGGCGAGATACAGCGCCTGGTCGGCCAGCTTCACAAGGGCTTCCGCCGTCTTCGGATGTCCTTGTTCGAGACTCGCGAGTCCGATGCTCAACGTCACGCACCGTGCCGCCGGAACTCGCCGCACAAGTTCCTTTTTGAATCCCGAAATCACACGGGCCGCCGACGCCTGCGCCTCCTCCGGCGTTGTTCGCGGTAACAGGACGACAAACTCATCGCCGCCATACCGCGCCGGGAGGTCCGACTGCCGCAATTCCCGTCGCAAGACATCCGCCGTCACGGACAAGACTCGATCGCCCGCCGGATGCCCAAGCGTGTCGTTGACCTCCTTGAACCGGTCGAGGTCCATCATCATGCACGTCAGGTCCGTGTTGTAGCGCACGGCCTCCGCGAACAACTGTCGCAGGAGTTCGCCGAAGTGACGCCGGTTGTACAGTCCCGTCAACGGGTCGTGCGCCGCCATCTCGCGAAGCTGATCGTTCAGCCGTTCCAGATCCGCATTGCGGACCAGCAGCTCCTGCTCCAGCCGCGCGTTCGCCGCCCGAATTTCGACCATCGCCAATGCTTTCTCGATCACGACCGGCACGACGTTGACATAATCACCGTATTTGACGACGTAATCGATCGCACCGGCCCGAATGGCCTGCGCCGCCACTTCGCCAAATCGCTCGCCGGTCACCATGATGACCGGCAGATCATCCGTCTCGCGCACCTTCTTCAGCAACTCCATCCCAGTCGTGTCCGGTAGGTGCAGGTCGAAGATGCCGAGGTCAAACTCCTTCAAGTCCTGCCGCCGAAACTCCGCCCCGCTGCTGACGTGCTTGATCGACGCCTTCTGAAAATGGTCGCTCAGGATCGTCGTCATCAGCTCCGCCTGGTCCGGATCGTCCTCGACCAGCAGCAACCGCAACGGACGTTCCGCCACCTTCGTCGCCATCGGCAACGCGCAACTCGGCCGCTCTTCCATCGGCGTTTCGCTCATGACGCAGCCCCCACGAGTACCGGCTCGCGCGTCGCCGCGCCCGCCATTGCCGTCCGCTCATCCCGCCGGCATAGCGCCGATTTGCTGAGCGTGAAACAGAACACGCTTCCGCCGCCCGGATTCTCCTCCACCCAGATTCGCCCGCCGTAGAGCTGAACAATGCTCTTGCAGTGCGCCAAACCAACACCCTTTCCGGGCGTCCGGCTCACAAAATCCGTTCGCGCCCGGCTGAAGACGCCGAAGATGCTCTCGCGATCCTCTTCCCGGACACCGACGCCGCGGTCCGACACGCGAAACTCATACTCATGGGACCGCTCCTCCAACGTGATATGCACGTCGGAACGGCCGCCGGTCACGCCAGGGTCGGGCTCCGGCGTGTACTTGATCGCGTTGTCGATCAGGTTCTGAAACAGTTGCCGCAGACGGCGCCGCTCGGCCACGACCGTCGGCAGCCGCTCTTCAAGAATCACTCGCGCGTGCTTTCGCTCAAGCTCGCACTCCACCTGCTGCACGATCGATCGAACGTCGCTGTCAAGGTCGACTTCCTGCGACGGGTCGCGAGTTGTTCGCACTCGCGAAAGCTCCAGCAATTCGTCGATCATGTTGATGGCGTATTGCACGTTGTGTTCGATCCGCTCCAGATGGTGCCCGGCCGCCGCCGGAAGCGCCTGCCCCGACTTGCGCCGCACGAGCATAATCTGCCCCGTGATATTGCGCAACGGCGCGTGCATGTCGTGCGACACGGCCCGCAAGAACTCCTCGCGCTCCGCCATGTCAATCTTCAGTACCCGGTTCGCCTCCTGAAGCTGCTCCGTTCGCTTCTGGACGCGCTCTTCGAGTTCCGAATTGAGCTTCATCAGCGCGTTGTGCGATCGCTGGAGGTCGTCACCCATTCGATTGAACGCTCGGCCAAGCTGACCGATCTCGTCGGTCCGCTGCACCTGCACACGCGTCTCCAGCCGCCCGCCCGCCAGTTCCAGCGATGCCCGCGAGATTTCATTGATCGGCGCGACGATTCGCCGCACGATCTCGAACCCCAGCGGCACCATGAGCAACACGACGCCGATCGCAATCCCCGTCACCTGTCGGGCGACACCCGCCAGACTCTTCTCGTCCGGAGTCAGATTAAGCCCGAATCGAACGAATCCGAGGATCGGCGTCGGCGACAGCGGGTCCGTGCGCGCCGAGATATCCTCAACGGGATATACGATGTCGATCCGCGTGCCGAGCACCTCGTCCGAGACCAGCGACGGCTGGTCGACCGGATGGACCGAGATTCGATTGCCGTCGCCATAGAGCCAGCTCCGGATGTGGCCCGCGCCGAGCTGCGCCCCCGCGATGATCGTGCCGGTCACGTCCGCGAATGCGACGCACGCGATATGCTGATCCTCGAGCAGCTTCTGGGCCACTTCGAGCAGTTTTTCTTGGTCGTGATTCCGCATCGGAGTCGCGCTGCTGATCGCGATCGCATTCGCGAGCAACCGCGTGCGCGCCTTTCCGCGCTCGATCATGTTGCGGGAGGACACCTTTAGGTAGAGCATCCCCGTCAGCGCCGACGCCATCGCCACGACCGCCGTCAGCAGCACTGTCGAACGAAATTGCAGCCCGCGGACTTCGCGCGCGACCTGGTTCCAGAGTTTCCCCACTGCATCGGCCTCCCGACCGCAGAACGCTGCAACGACGAGCGAGCGCCCAGCACGATACATCGCGAATATCGGTCCACCGTCTCGATGACTTAACATTCGATCCGGCTTGGTTTGCAATGCTTCCCGCCTTGATCCGCTGCCCCCCGCCGGATACCCTTGCCACGTCGTGGCGGACGGATCGCGGCGCCGGGCGAGTCCGATACAGTTGCCATTCGGACTGACAGCGCCGCGAATGTGCACGGATGCTAAGGACGCTCGCCATGCTCGCGCATGCCCTGCTGATTAATCTCGCCGTCGGTCCGGCTTGTCTCGCGCAGACCGCTTCCTCACAACCCGCCCCAACGCGTCGCGTCGCCGACGAGGGCCCCGGCGACTGGCTGCTCCACCTCGCCCGGCACCACGGCCATGTCGTCGGCCGGGCCGCCGAGCCGCGAAGCACCACCCTGCACGTACTCGCCCTGATGACCGCCGCCGGCAAGGTCCAACCCGATCTCGCCGAGGCCTGGCTCTGGCAGTACGACCTTCTCGGCCGGATCAACCGTCCCGCCGAAGCTCTCGACGCCCTCAAGCACTACATCCAACTCGAACCAACCGATGAATCCGCCCAGCTTCTCTTCGTCGATCAGTCGATCGCACGACTCCAGACCGCGGAGGCCCGTGTCGCCTTCATCCGCGATCAGCTCAAGCGCCCCAATCTTCCCCGCAGCGTCGCCAGCGACCTGAACGTTCGCCTCGCCGATTATCACCGCCAACGCGGAGAGACTGAGCAGGCCGGCAAGTGCATCGAGAACGCGCTTCGGCTCATGCCCAGCAACGTTGCCGCGCGCCGCATGTCCTACGAACTATTCGGCGAGACCGAACCCGCCCTCCAGCGTGTCGAGTTGGCGCTCGCCATGATCGCCGCCAATCCCGGCCAGGTGAACCTTCTCTGGGAACTGGGCGAAATGCTCGATTCACTCTCGCTCCATCGCGAGGCCCAGGAGTGGTACGTCCGTGCGATCGACCTCCACGAGCGGGGCTCGAAAACTCCCGTACCACCGGATTACTGGTTTCAACTCGCCCAGTCCTACTCCAACGCCGGCGACTTCAAACAGGCCCTCGAAGCCGCCGACAAAGCGCTCAAAGCGGACCCCAACTTCGGCCGCGCCAAAATTCTCCGCTCGTATCTCGCCGGCAAGCTCAAGCAGCCCGATCCCGACGCTGCCCTCAACGAGCTCGCCCGCAAATATGACGGCGAGGCCGACCAGGTGCTCGCCCAGCGAAATATCGCCAAGGCCGCCGAACTTGCCTGGTTTTACGCCTATCACCGGCCAGACCCCGAACGTGCTCTTAAGCTCGCCCAACTTGCAACGAGCGTCCCCGACAATTCGACCCTCGCGCAGCGCGCTCTCGGCTTCGCCCTTCTACTCAACAACAAGCCCGCCGACGCACTCGCCAAGCTTCAACCCCTCGCCGATGTCGACCAGATGGCCGCCGTCGGCGCAGCCCGAGCCCTGATCGCCACGCAGAAGGAAGGCGAAGCGGTCGCCCTTCTCCACAAGGCTGCGGGCCTCAGCTACAGCGGCATCGGCTTCGAAGAAATCAGCAAGATGCTCGAAAAAACGGGTGAGAAGCCCCCCACCCGGCCGGCTCACGAACGCATCGTCGATGCGCTCCACCGCTTCGATCGCCGCATTTTCGACTTCCACAAGCGCCCGGGCGATTTTCTGAAACTCAACATCAGCTTGCTCGAACAGCCGTTGCCTCCCGTCGGCCCGTGGCGCGCCGTCATCCGGCTCGAAAACGTCGGCCCGTTCCCGATCACCGTCGGAGAGGGCATGATGGCCCAGCCGCTTGCCTTGCTCTCGGCCCGACTCGGCGACGAACAGGGCGGACGCTACGACAATTACGCTCAGGTCTTGCTCAACCGCCGACCGGTCATGCCGCCCGGCGACGCCATCGAGATCGTCACGGACCTCGACATCGGGCCGTTGCGAGAGCAGTTGATCCAGAACGCCTCGTGGTCGCCCTCCGTCGAAATCGATGCGATCTTCGACCCGGTGCTCACGGAGAAGGGCTTTGAATCCGGTCTCAGCACCGTAAAGTCGCCCCCCCTTACTTCCACACGCGCCGGCCTCCCGCGCGACTTGCCCGGCGTCAAGCGCCTCGTCCTCGCCCTCAAGGACGGCCCACTGAAGGAACGCGTTCGTGCGATCGATGGCCTCGGTGCCTTGCTCGCCGAGAACGACCGCATGAGCGCCGCGCCGACCGACGATGGCGTCAAGGTTGATGCGATCCGAAAGCGCCTCGTCTCCCTGCTCGACGACCCGAACTGGCTGATTCGCGCCCACGTGTTGGAGGCCATGCGCTGGTCAAAGCAGCCGGCCGACATCATCGAAAAGTGCGCCAAATGCATCCACGACCCCAATTATGTCGTTCAGATGATGGCGATTCGTTTCTTCTTCGCGCAGCAGGGCGAGAAGTTCCGCAAGGTCCTGGAGTCGCTTGCCAACGATGCTCCCGAGCCGGCCGTCCGCATCCTTGCCCGCAGCTATTTGCCCCCGGCGCCTGAGACGTCCAGCCGCTAACCCCCGGCCGATCCATCACTCCGACGAATTATTTCCGGCAGCCGAGCGCTGAATGTCGATCGCGGCATGACCTCGTCCGCCCCCGCCTGTTGAGCTGCCGCCGCCAATTCGGTCTGGACGTGCGACAGGAACGCGATGACATGCGGCCGCCCAGGAAGCCCCTTCGCGGCCGCAATAGCCCCCGCCGCGTCGAGCCCGTCCGCATTCAGATCGATGATAACCTGCCCGATCGCCCCGCCGCCGGCCGCCGCCGCCAGCGACCCGACGTTTCGAACCAGCTCAATCCGCTCCCCCAACGCCTCGGCCGTGGACCGAATCTTTGTGGCGAAGATCAGGTCGGTGACGAGTGCAATGTTCCGTCCGATCATGGCTTGCAACTCCCCCAAATCCCGGACCCGCGGTTATCGGATTCGTAATTTATCTCGATATTGCGGGTGGTCGATACATCTCCATCGACGCTTATCTGATAGGCAGCGTTGAACAGGAACGGGAATATGAACGAGCAATCGGCGAGCCGGCGGCTGATCGAACTGGCGGTCCTCATCGTCTCAATTCTCGGCCTCGCACAGGTCCTTCGCGAGCCGCGCCCCGTTAGCGCAGCTTCCCCGACCGCTTCCGCGCAATCCATTTCCGCACCGTTGGAAGTGGTCGCGTGTTCAGAACGTCCTCGGCCCGCAGCCATCCGCGCCGGGCGATCTTAATCCCAAACTCCATCTGATCGAGCTGGCCCGGCGAGTGCGAGTCAGTGTCAATCGTCATCATGACGCCCGCGTCGCGCGCCAGCTTCACGTGCCGGTCGTTCAGATCGAGTCGTTGCCACGAAGCATTCAGCTCCAGCGCCGTCCCCGTCCGCGCCGCGGCTTTCACAACTTCTTCCATGTCCAGGTCTGCTCCCTCGCGCCGGTTGATCAAGCGTCCGGTTGGATGCCCAATGATCGTGACATACGGATTCTCCATCGCACGGATGAGCCGCGCCGTCTGCTTGGCCCGCTCCTGTCGTAGTGAGCTGTGCAGACTCGCGACAACCAGGTCGCAGGCCGCGAGAATCGGATCGGGATAGTCCAGCGACCCGTCCGCGAGAATATCGCACTCGCAACCAACCAGGATCGTGATCGTTCGCAGTTTCTTGTTCAGCTCGCGCAGCTTGTTGATCTGCCGCCACATTCGGTCGATCGTCAGCCCGTTCGCGATCGCGCTGCTCTTGGAGTGGTCCGTGATCGCGATGTATTCATAGTGAAGCTTGCCGGCCGCCTCGGCCATCGACTCGGCCGACACGGTTCCGTCACTCGCCGTTGTGTGCATGTGGAAGTCGCCGCGAATGTCGCCCCGCTCGATGAGTTGCGGCAGCTTTCCGGCCTCGTCAAACTCGCCCCGATCCTCGCGAATCTCCGTCGGGAACAGCGGCAACCCGAACTTCTTGTAGATGCCCGCCTCGTCCTTCCCGGCGATCTGCTTTCCTTCCGCGTCGTACAATCCCCACTCGTTCAGCTTCCACTTTTTCTTGCCGGCCATCTCACGCAGCCGGACATTGTGCTCTTTGCTGCCCGTGAAGTACTGCAGCGCCGCCCCGAACGACTCCGTCGGAACCACGCGAAGATCGATCTGCAATTCTGATCCGCCCGGCCGCTCGACCACGACCGACCCCTTGGTGTTGCCTGACGCCAGCACGCGTTGCACCCCGGGCAGCGTCGTAAAGGCCTTCACAACCGCTTCGCCGTTTTTCGCTTCGCACAGGATGTCGACGTCGCCAATCGTCTCCAAGCCGCGCCGCAGCGATCCCGCCACCTCCACCCGCTTCACTCCAGGGAGCTTCCGAACCTGCTCGACGATCACCTCTGCGATCGGCCAGGCAACACCCAGCGGCGTGCGTTCGCCCGCCTTCGACGCAAACTCCATGCCCGCCTTGATCTGCGAGACGCTCTTCTCGCCGAACCCCTTCAGCTTGGCCGCCGCCCCACTCTCGATCACCTTTTTCAGGTCATCGACGCTCTCGACCTTCAGTTCCTTCCACAGCAGCGCGACCTTTTTCGGGCCCATTCCGGGAATGTCAAGCAGCCCCGGCAGGCCGCCCGGCATCGAAGACGCCAGTTCCTCGTGCAGATCGATCTTCCCCGTCTTCACGTACTGCTCGATCTTTTCCAGCAAGCCCTTGCCGATGCCGTCGACCTCTGCCAGCGAGCCATCGGCCAGCATCGACGCCGCATCACGCGGCAAATCCTTGACGATCCGCGCGGCCCGTCGATAGGCGTTGACGCGAAAGACCTGTTCACCGCTGATGTCGAGTAAGTCGCCGATCCGCTCGAAGATGGCGGAGAGTTCGGAATTGGTCATAGGCCGGGAGTGTAGCGTTTCGACCGCTCGGTTTCAGCGACGGCGTTGCTCGTTGTTCGCCGCGCCTGTGGAATCCGGTACGGTCCAGAAGTCGTTCGGCCGGTGGATCCGCCCGCGCTGATCGATTTGCCGCAATCCGGATGCGCTCGCGAACGCAACCTTGGCATTGAGTACGCGCCGCCAGCCGCTCACATCGCTGCTCCACGGGTAGGCGAGGAATTGAATCATCGACGCTGCCACGATCGTCGCCATAACGCCGATCGACACACTGCGTCGCCGGAGGGTCGATACCAAGAGCCCCATCGCGAAATAGATGACCGGCAAGTACCACACCGCATGCCCCAATTCAGTGACGTGAATCAACAGTTGAAACGCCAGGCCGGGCCCAATCCAGACGAGCACGAACGCCCCCGCCCTGGATCGAAGCGCCGATTGGCGGGCGACGCCGAACATCGCCCACGCCGCGACCGGCCCACCAATGCCCAATCCCCAGGCCAAGTACGCACCCAGCTTGCTGGCATTGCGCACCAAGCCATCGATGATGCCCCGCGAAAACACCGACGTCGACCAGACAACACTCAGCGTGTGCTGTACGCTCGGCGCCCCTTCCTCCTGATATAGCCGTCGCGAGACGATCATCCAGGTCGCCGCCGCGACCGCGAGCCCGAGAGCCACGAACGCACCCGTCGTCCGCGAAACACGCCAACTCGCCCAGACCACGGGCGGTCCCGTCCACATAAGTAGATCCGCCCGCAACCCGATCGCGACCGCCAGCAAAGCCGCTGCGAGCCACACCATCCGCTCGCTTCTCCGCTCGATGCTATTCCACGCCAACATCGCCACAGCGAGCGAAACCGTGCACGCCGCGGCATAGTTCAACGCCGTCACACCCTCGAACCACCACACCGGATTCACACCGAATGCCGCCCCAACCAGCCATGCCACAGCGCCGCCGATCATCGGTCCTAGCCACAGATAGAGCAGCACCGGAGCAGCGCACGATGCCGCAGCCGAGATCGCTTGATATGAGACGTATGAAGAAATACCCAGCCGGCTCATCAGCGTGCCCGCGGCGACCCACAACGGATAGCCGGGCGGATGGACTGGATACGGAGAAGAAAAGCCGAGCGCCGCTACGAACTCTTGCTCGTCACCGTGTACCGGCCACGGATGCTGCGACGTCGCCAGCCGCATGACAATGAGCAACAGCGCCAGCGCCCCCGCTGCCGCGAGTGTTCCCCGGCGAATCGGCGTTCGCACGCCACTCAAATCGACCGCGTTCGCAGACGTTGTCACCGCCGCCAAGTGTAGAACCCGCGGCAATGACCGACAATTCGATCCGGCCCCCCGGCGGACGCGGAGTAAACGCCATCAGGTCCATGCAGTCCCGGTGCCAGCGGCAATTCGACCGTGGACACGCCTGCATCACGCGGCCGAAGCACGCCTCGTTCCCCTCGGCGGACTGCCGGGCGTGGATCATCCCGATATCGGCCATGCGGCCGCTGGAAATGGCATGTTGAAACGCTCGTTCGCGGGCATCCGGTATCGAGAGCATGGGCGGCTCCGGCGATCGCCCAAGTGTTTCGGATCGCCGGACGCGAGGGTGAACTTACAAATGCGCGGACGCGTCCCGACGCGCAGTTTCGGCGCGGATCGCACGCGACCGATGATGGATGAAAGAATCTACGGGGCGTTTTGCAGCAACTCGGCGAACATCGTCGCATCGGTTGCATCGAGCAGCAAATTGCCGTCCATGTCGGCCCAGCAATTCGACTGCGTCACCGATTCACCGTTCAAGAGTGCCGTAACGAACGGCTGGATGTCGTCGCCGTTGACCTTTCCGTCGCCGCTCATGTCGCCGCCGACGAGCAGCTTGGCCTGGGCCGTCGGAGTCGAACCACCGAGATTCGTGACGACGCAGTCGTACATCCCGACATCGGCAATCGTCACCGGACTGATCGTCAGAAGTCCGGTCGATACGCCCGAGACGTTGCCTTGGTCCTCAAGATTGACGAAGTTCTTCCGCCACTGGAATGACCTCGGCGCCGCAGCCGTGACGTTCAGTGTGAACTCCGCCGTTCCCCCGACGCAAAGCGTCACCGGGTCCGGATTCTGCGTAATCACAGGCGCAGGTATGATGACCGAGACGACGGCCACGTTTGTCGGATGCGGCCCGCACGCGCTGCTCACCATGCAATCCCAATTTCCACCGTCCACAAACTGCGAATTCGTCACAGTGACCGTTGCGGTCGTCGCGCCCGAAACCCGCAGGCCGTTCACCACGTTCAGCCCGTTGCGGCGCCACTGATAGGTCAATGGCGGACTTCCGTCGGCGACGACTGAAAGCTGGAACATCTGCCCCTGGTTGACGGACACGTTGCTCGGCTGCTGCAGAAACGTGATGTCGGTCGACTCCACGACGCAGCTCGGAATGCTGTTCAGATAGGGCATAATGTTTTCATTAATAATTCGCGGATGGAGCACAAGCGCGATGTTCGTCATCCCGCCCGAACACGTATGGCAGTAAGACATGATGGTGCCGGTCCCTGCCAAACTGCAGTCGCCGTTGCCGCACCCATCGATGGGCGGCGAAGTCGAATGGGTATGCGGCGCTCCGAAATTGTGTCCGAGCTCGTGCGCCACGACGACGACGTCCCAATTACTCGCGTTGTTGCTGATAAGTGGATAAGGGAAAGACCCGTTCAGACAGCCCGAGACGGAATACCCGTCGCCACACAGCACTCCAAGGTAGGCAATTCCGCCTGCCGGACCGCAAAACCCCGTGAGCATGTGCGTCGTATTTCGCTGCACGAATCCCATGTTCGCGCCCCAGTACGCACCCAGTTCGCTCAACCGGTTGTTCACGTTGGATGGTGACGGATACGGATCGGTGTTGGTGCCCCAGACGCGCGAAAATACGACCTCCAGCTGAACCGAAATCTCATTGACGTAGATCTCGCTCACCGCCCCAAGCAGCGTCGCAATGTAGGCCTGTGCGTTTGTTGTGTTGCCGCCGAATTCGTTGTTCGTGTACTCGTAGTCCGTATCCACCGCAATCTTGACGACGCGGCACGTCCCGCCGCGCGGCGTCGGTGCGTCACTACTATCGGCGTTTGCGCCCGCGGGCGGCGGCGCGCCGGGTGGCGTGTCCAATCCGCAGGTGAACGGCTGCTGAACCAGCGCCCCTGCCGGCAGCTTGGCCGGATCGTATATCACCGTCGAGTTAAAGCCATCGCCTGGCTTTGACGCGACCACATAAGTCGCATTCGGCGTCACGATGTGGCCGTTATTGCCATGTGGCGAGAGCGCGAGAAACACGCGCGAACCGTCGACGCCTCCGACGCGCCCGCGGAACAGCTGCACCTCAGGCCGCGGCATCGGCACGTCGCCGCTCGCCGTGCCGAGGACCACTTGCGCATCGGCTGAGAAAATGTCGAAGCGCGTCAGCTCAAGCGTCACGCGCCGCCCGTCCGGAAGCAGAAAATCAGACAACGCGACGGTAGTCAGCGGCTTCAGCGATTCGTACTGCGGTTGATTGAATTCGAGTTCGGTCACCATCCCGGCCGTCTTGCCCGCGCGCAGCTGCAGAGGCGACGTTAGCGACAGCGACGAGGCCAGCGCAGGAGTCGCCGAGATCGCCGCGACGAGCACGACCAGGCGCCGAGACCAACCGCCGAATGCCAACGAAAATTGCATTTTATGGCTCCGATTGTTGCAGCCGGTTTCCAGAAAGGACTATCCCCAACCGGACCGGCACGATCGGCGAAGATGGGATGCCGATCCGAGAATACCAAACTCAATTCAAGTTTATCCGTATTCCACATGCAGGACAAGACGTAACTGCCGATAAGCACGCGCTTTCCGACAAAAAGCCCATTCTGATGCGGCCCGGTTTACTCGCGCAACTATGCCAAACGCTCCGTCCCTTCCGATATTGCCCCGTTGATTTCGTCCAACAGTGCCACCGCGCGCCGCAAATGCGGGATCACAATGGAGCCGCCGACGATCAGCCCGACATTGAATATCTCCATCATCTGCTCGTCCGACGCGCCCAGTTCCTTGCATCGGATAGTGTGATAAGCGATACAATCGTCGCATCGCAGCACCATCGAAGCCGCCAAACCTGCAAATTCCTTCGTCCGAACGTCTAAAGCCCCGTCCTCATAAGCATTTCCATCAAGTGTGAAGAACCGGTTTATTTGCAGATTCTTCGCCGCCCGAATCCGCTCATTCATCTTCTCTCGAAACTCCCGGAACTCCTGCAATCGACCGGCCATCGAATCCTCCTGTGCGAAAACGCACGCTGTTTGGCGTTTGCGAACGACGGGCATACAGTACACCCGATGGAACGGAACGCCACGATCGAGAATCAATACCGGATCGCCACCCAGGCCGCCGGCCTGCTCGCACGCACCGATCGCGGCCTGCTTGACGTGACCGGGAAGGATCGCGCGACCTGGCTCAACAACCTGATCACGAACATTGTCAAGACCTTACGGCCAGGTGATGGAAACTACGCCTTCGCCCCAAACCTCAAAGGCCGCACGATCTTCGACCTCAACGTGCTCGTCCTCGAGGACCGCATCTGGCTCGACATCGACCGGCGCTGGCTCGACAACGCCCGTAAGCACCTCACCAAGTACACCATCGCCGAGGACGTCAACCTCACAGATATCACAAAAGACTTCGAGCGCATTGCTGTCATCGGTCCTGCTGCCGCCGAAGTCGTCGCCCGCATGGGTTTCGGAAATCTGACCCCCATGCCCCAGCTCCAGCACGTCGCCTTCACCTGGGACGGCCACGCCGGCCGCCTCGTGCGAAACGACTACTGGGGCCTTCCGGCAGCCGAGTTGCTCATGCCGCCCGCCGACGCCGCCTCATTGCTTTCCGCCCTGCTCGACGCGGGCAGGCCCAGCGGGCTGGCCCGAATCGACGCCACGACCGCCGAAATCCTCCGCATCGAGGCCGGACGACCCGCTTCGGTAACGGACATCGACGAGGACGTCATTCCGCCGGAGACAGGCCAGATCGAGCGCGGCATCAGCTATCACAAGGGTTGCTACCTGGGGCAGGAAGTCATCGAGCGAATGCGCTCCCACGGTGTCATGGCCCGCAAGTTTGTCGGGATCCGACTCGAAGGCGACGCCAGCCCGAACTGCCCCGCGCCGATTTCCGTCGAAGCCGCCGAGATCGGCCGCCTGACGAGCGCATGCTGGTCTTATCTGCTCGAAGCCCCGCTCGGACTTGGATATCTGAAATCCGCGCACGCCGCCGCCGGCTACGCCGTAACCGTCGCGGGAGACGCAGGGGGCATTCGTGGTCAAGTCGTCACTCTCCCCGTTCGTCCGGCCTGAAACATATCCAGGGAGCCAATCCGATTGTTCGCATCGTTCCTCATCGCCGCCACTTCCCTTGCCTTCGCAGCCCCGGGCGAGCGCATCACTTCTGCTGCCGACAAACTGGTCGGCCAGATCAACGCCTCGGAAGATGACGCGATTTGGGAATCCTTCAGCCCGGGAATGAAGAAAGTACTCCCTCAACCGAAGGCCGGCCCCTTCTTTGACGAAGTGCGAAGGGTCGGACGCATCATCCGCACCGAGCCGGTCAAGGTCACCGACAGATCCGGCACATTTCGACTCGTCGCCGAGAACGGCAACCTCGATTTGCAGCTCTCGCTCGACGACAAGGATCGCATCGCAGGCCTGATGATCCGACCGGCCCGCAGCGCCGCCGCCCCGCCCGGCCGCAATGTCACGCCGATGCGGCTGCCATTCCGCGACACCTGGACCGTCTTCTGGGGCGGACCGACGAAAGAGCAGAACGCGCATCTCGACGTACCCAACCAGCGCCGCGCGCTCGACATCGTCATCACCGACAAGGAAGGCAAATCGCACAAGGGCGATGGCAAAAAGAACACCGACTACTACTGCTACGGAAAAGAACTGCTCGCGCCCGCTCCGGGCACGGTCGTCCTGCTCATCGACGGCGTCCCCGACAACGCCCCGGGTTCCATGAACCACTTCATGGCCACGGGCAACTGCGTCATGATTCAGCACACCGCCAACGAGTTCAGCGTCATCGCCCACCTTCAGCCGCACTCGGCCAAGGTCAAGCTCGGCGACAAGGTCCAGACCGGCCAGGTCCTCGGCCTCTGTGGCAACAGCGGCAACTCAAGCGAGCCCCACCTGCACTTCCACATTCAGGACTCGCAGGTCTTCCAGGACGGCCTCGGCGTGACGCCCTACTTTCAGGACGTCCGCGTGATCCACGGCTCAAAGACGGCAAAGGAAAAAGAATACACGCCTGTCAAGGATGACAAGCTCGCCCCGCTCTGATCCTACGAGCCCAGCTTCGCGCAGGTATTCGCGATCTTGGCGCCGATCGCCTCGACCACGGCCCGCTGCTTTTCGTCCTTCAGCGTCCCATCCGCGTTGAGCGCCTCGTTCGCCTTAACCAGTGCAAACTGATCCGGCAGTACGATCACCTTGATATTGCCGAGAATCGACCGCAGCGTCACGAGTCCGCGCAGCCCACCGAGCGCCCCCGGCGATGCCGCCATTAGACCCGCGACCTTGCCGTCAAAGCATTCCAGGGGCTTCTCTCCCGGCACCGGCCGCGAGGCCCAGTCAATCGCATTCTTCAACGCCGCCGACACCGAACTGTTGTACTCGGGCGAAGAAATCAGCAGCCCCTGATGAGAGAGCAAGAGGTCCTTGAACTTCCGCGCGTTCGGATGAAGACCTTCCGCCTTCTCAAGATCCTCATCGAACACCGGCATCGGCAGATCGCGAAGATCGAGATACGTCACCTCCGCGCCGACCGCAATCGCACCCGCCGCCGCGATTTTCACCAGTTTCTTGTTGTACGAATCTCGCCGCAGACTGCCGGCGAACGCCAGAATCTTCACCTTCGCCATGCCTCAAACTCCGCGCACAAGATCCGCGTGCAGCAGCCGATGAAACAAGTGCTCGCCCGCCTCGCGCCGCACCGAAAGCCGCCCGACATCATAGGCCCGCGACCCCAGGCCGCGCTGCACCGACTCGCAGATGTCGATGTCTTCCTGCTGAATTCGCTCCGAAACCGCGATGCTCTGCTCCCGATCGCCGACGCCATCGGCAAAATAGAAATCGAAAATCACCCGGCAGCGATCGACGCCCAGCGGCAGTACGAAGTTCGTGTCCATGATCCCTTCGTACCAGTTCACCATGAAATTGGGATAGACCCAGTAGTAATACGCCATCCGCCCGCCCCGCACGGCCGCCGTCGCCGCCTCGCCACCCGTCGAATCAATCGGGCTCGACTGCAGGCAATACCGCGCGGAGTTCTCGATCCGATACTCAGCGTAATTCAGAACGCTCCCCAACCCCTTGTGAATGTGTGGCACGTGATAGCCGCCGTCGAGGTAGTTATCGACATACACCTTCCAATTGCACGCCAGGTCATAAGAACGCCGCTGCGAGAAGTGCAGCTTCCCAAGCCCCAGCGGCGCAACCCGCGCCGGCATATCGCCGAGAAACCGCTCCAACTCCTCCACGGACTCATCCAGGCACACAAAGACAAACTGCTCCCACGTCGCAACCCGCACCGGCAGCAGTCCGTTCTTCGTCTTGTCGAAATTGCACACGCCGTCGAACTCGGGCACGCCCTTCAGCTCGCCTTCCAGCGAATACGTCCACCCGTGATACGGACACTTAAGCGCCGCGGCTTGTCCATCCGGCACCGTGCAAATTGCTGCCGCATGGTGTCGACACACGTTGTAGAATCCGCGCAGTTGTCCATCTCGCCCCCGCACGACCACGATCGGCTCGCCGGCCACATCCGCCGTCAGAAACTTCCCCGCCTCGCGAACCTGATCCAGCCGCCCCACCGCGATCCACGACCGGCCGAACACCGTTCGCCGTTCCAGTTCCGCAATCCGCTCGTCGAGGTACCACGCGCTCGGGATCGTCGCCGCCTCCGCCAACGGCCGCATTGCGTCGTACGCTCCCACGATCTGTGCCACGGATTGCGTCATGACCGCCTCCGTCCGACCTCTCACGTTCACGCCTCCGCGATGATAATCGGCCGCATTCTGAAAGAATCTCCCGCTCTCGCCGATTCGATAAGTATTGGCGTAACAGCATGTTACACGTCGTTCCCACGTCCGGAAAAAAGAATTCTTGCAAAATTACTATGAACATAGTAAGATTCCGACGTTCATAGTAAACAGAGGTACACATGGCCAACAAGCTTCCCCACATCACGTCGGCCGAACTCAACATCCTCAAGGTGTTGTGGACGACCGGCGCCGGAACCGTCCGCGACGTCAAGGACGAACTCGCACGCACCGGAGACGTCCCGGCCTACACCACCGTCATGACCATGATGAATCAGCTCGCCGCCAAAGGCGCACTGGAAGTCGATCGTTCGCGGCAGCCCTTCGTCTATCGACCGGCTGTTCGCCGCGAGCAGGTCCTCGCCCAGCGTCTGAAGCAATTCGTGCAGACTGTCTTCGACGGCCAGGCCGGTGAACTCGTCCTGCGACTCGTCGATGAGGCCGACCTTACGACCGACGACCTGCGTCGAATCGAAGCCCGCATCGAAGAACGCGAACGCGACGACGCCAAGCCCGCCGATCGCAAGGGCGGCGCGGAAAGGAGCCGGTCATGAACCTCGACCTCGCTTCAATTAACTCCGCCGCCGCTTCGTTTCTGCTCTGGATCGGTCAGGCCGTTCTCTTCGGCACGCTGCTCGCCGCAATGACGTGGCTCCTCCTTCGGCTGATCGGCCGGCGCATCTCGCCCGCCATGCACGCCGTCTTCTGGCTGATCGTCCTCGTCAAATTCGTCCTTCCGATCGGCCCGGCTTGGAACTACTCGCTCGCAACTACGCTGACAAGCGCATCGCGTGCAGTCCGAACGATCGTCGACCAACCCGCCGCGACCGCGACCCAGCAGCCGGACGTCAAGACGGCAATCATCTGGGACGCCACCGACGATTCCGCCCGTGCTTCAGCCGCGCCCACCGCCACCGCGACGGCCGCGCCCGCAAAGGCAGCCATCGCCGCGCTCGTTTATCTTTCAATTGTCGCTCTCATCGGCGCGGCTCGGCTCATCGCCTACGCCCGCTTCGCCCGTCGTGCCCGAACCTATGCTGTCGCCGATGAGTCCGTCCACGGGATGGTCATCGCGGCCTGCCGCACCCTGGGCGTTCGCCGCCTGCCCGACGTGCGCATCAGCCCCGACGCCCCCGCTCCGTTCGTCTTCGGTTTCATCAATCCCATGCTGGTCTTATCCCCGCGTCAGCTCGTTCGGCCGGATGAGCTGGAAGCGGTGATCCTCCACGAAGTCGCCCATCTCCGGCGAGGCGACCTCTTCGTGCGAAGCGTTCAGTGGCTCGCCGGTACGCTGTTGTTTTTCTGGCCTGTGGTGGCGTGGGTCAACCGACGTATCGACCTGGCGCGCGAAACCGCTTGTGACGAATGGGCCCTTCGTCATGGTCGGTTGTCCGCCGGTGCGTACGCCCGTTGTCTGCTCTCGGCGATCCATCCGCTTCGCCGTAGCGGACTTTCCTATCGACCCGCCGCAATGGCCGCGAATGTGTCAACCGTTGAAAGGAGAATCGAAATGATTCTGAGTTCCCCCGTCCGAACACGTCGACTGGCCGCTGGTTTGCCGGTCGCTGTCATCGCCCTCGCATGGGCCGGCTTCGTCCTCACGGGGATCGCCCGCGCCGAAGACCCCAAGCCAGCCGCCGACCAGCAGCAACCGCAGCAGGTCTTTGTCACGGCCGAAGGCGATGAGCCCGGAAACGTCAACGTCAAGATCATCACCAACGATCAAGGTGAAAACGGCAAGTTCGTGTGGACGACCGACGGGTCGCCGAGCAATGTTAACGTCAAAGTCCTCCGCGACGGCGTCCCGACGGCGGAGGAGTTGGCGGCCTTCCTCGCCGCTCACCCGACTGCCGATGCCAATGCAGACGGCCAGTTGAGCCGCTCGGAGCGGAGTGCGTACCTCACCGCCCTCGCCATGCACGACCAGGCCGGCGTACTCCAGCGTTTCCCCAAGTCTGACACCAACGGCGACGCTCAGCTTTCGGCCGACGAAGCCGCCCAGCTCGTCACCGGCGGCATGTTCTTCCGCAAGATCGAAGGCCCGGCCCGCGCCGACGGCGTGAAGTCGATCTCTGAAGACGTCATCGTCACCCGGTTCCACCGCGGCGATGCAAAGCCGCCGATGGATTGCCTGAACAACTCGACCGAGACGGCCACCTGGCTGGTCGAGAACATTCAGTACGCCCCGCCGGCGACTGAAGTCGCCCAGTACGTCGAGACGGTCGAGTCGGCCCCGTTCACCGCCATGCTGAAGCGCCATCCCGAAGCCGACACCAACGGCGACGGCAAGCTCTCCGCCGAGGAGCGCGAGGCGTTCTTCAAGGTCGATCGAATGAACGTCGATGCCATGCTGCTCAAACACTTCCCCGAAGCCGACACCAACGGCGACGGCGTCCTGAGTAAGGATGAGCTCCGCGCCATCAAGGGCCGGCACGTCTTCATCAAGCAGAATGACACCGCGAACGGTTCACAAAGCGAGTCGCTGCGAGTGAACGGCGTGGAAGGCGGCAAAGAGATCCTGATCCTCAAGACCGAGGAGACGTCAGAGACTTCGACTTCGGACAACAAGTAGTCCAACCGCAGCCATCGCTGCTGCTTATTCTGGAAGCCCCGGCCGGTGCAACCCACCGACCGGGGTTTCTTCATGTGCCGGCCGCTCAGCCGACAAACGTCAACGGCGCATGATCGATCAGAAAACTTTTCTCCCCCACCTGGTCGAAGTCGATTCGCACCCACGCCGTCCGCCCGCGCGGCTCCAACCGCAGGATCGCCCCCTCCCCATAAAACGGATGACGCACCCGCCGCCCGATGTACCATTCTTCCGGATCGAACTCGTCGTAGCTGTACTCGTTCTCGACGTCATAACCGTCGTCGCGCGGCCGCTCATCGCCGGTGACGTTTAGCTCGTCCGTCGGCAGTTCCCGCAGAAACCTCGACGCCAGCGTCCGCTGACTGAGCCCGCGCAGCGTGCGGTAGTTTGCATACGTGAGGGTCAGCCGCTTCATCGCCCGAGTCATCCCCACGAAGCACAGCCGCCGCTCCTCCTCGATGTCGCTGTCGTCGCCCATCAGCGCCCGCCGATGCGGCAACAACTCCTGCTCCAATCCCACCATGTACACCAGTGGAAACTCCAGCCCCTTCGCAGCATGTAGCGTCATCAGCGTGACCGCCCCGCCGGCCAGGTTCAGCCGATCGGTGTCGCTCACGAGCGCGATCTGCTCCAGGAACCCCTCCAGCGTCCCCTCCATCCCCGTCGCCTCTGCACCGTCCGATCCATCGGCGTGCTCGTGGTCGTACTCCGCCGCCGCCGTGATTAGTTCATTCACGTTCGCGAGCGCCGGCTTCTCAGGGTCAGGGTCTTCGTCCAGCATCTTCTGAAGCCCCGACGCTCGCACCACCTGTTCAACCAGCGGCTGCACCGGCCGGCGCGGCATCTCCCGCAATGACCCAACCAGCGACGCGAACGCCCCCAGCTTCTTGGCCGCCGATTTCACCGACTCGATCGTCCCCGACGCCGCGATCGCCGCATCCAGACTGCACCGGCGTTCACGGCCGTACGCCGTCAGCCGGTCCAGCGTCGTCTTGCCGATGCCCCGCGGCGGCGTGTTGATCGCCCGCTTGACCGCGATGTCATCATCCGGGTTCACAATCAGCCGCAGATACGCCAGAACGTCCTTGATCTCCTTCCGCGAATAGAACTCGACTCCCCGCGCGATCTGGTACGGAACCTTCGTCCGTCGCAGCGAATCTTCCAGTACGCGTGTTAGCGCCGACACGCGATAAAAGATCGCCACCTCGCTCGGCCGCCCGCCTTCGAGCACGTATCTCGCGATGTCATCTGCAATCCGATCCGCCTCGTCGTGTTCGTCGCTGCAACGCCATACCCGCACCGCCTCGCCGGCCGCGTTCTCCGTCCAGAGCGACTTCTGCTTCCGCCCGACGTTGTGCGAAATCAGCGCGCTCGCCGCGCTCAAGATCGACGGAGTGCTGCGATAATTCTGCTCGAGCCGAACGACCCGCGCATCCGGATAGTCCTCCTCAAAGCTGAGAATGTTATGGATGTCCGCCCCCCGCCACCCGTAAATCGACTGGTCCGGATCGCCCGTCGCACAGATGTTCCGGCGCTTCTTCGCAAGCAACGTCGCGATCAGGTACTGCGGGTGATTCGTGTCCTGGTATTCGTCGATCAGCAAGTACGGATACCGATCCGAGAGCAGCTCGCGCACATCCTCATGCTCGCTCAGCAACCGCGCCACAAAAATCAGCAGGTCGTCGAAATCGACCGCATTCTGCCCCCGCATCAATTCCTCGTATTTCGACCAGATGCGCATGACTTCGCGGGTCGTGAAATCGCGGTTCTTCTCTCCGTATTCCTCGACCGACAGCATGTCATTCTTCGCCCGGCTGATCCGATTCTGCACCATCCGCGGGCTGTAATTGTCCGTGCTCAGGTCGCACGCCTCGATCGCGTCGCGCAGCACGCCCATCCGGTCGTCATCGTCGAAAATCGAAAAGCTCGTCTTCAGCCCGAGCCGCCCCGCAAACTCCCGCAGCAGCCGCGCGCAAAACGAGTGAAACGTCGTCACCGTCATCCCGCGCCCGACCCCCAGTCGCAGGATGCGCTCCCGCATCTCACCCGCCGCCTTGTTCGTGAACGTGATCGCGAGAATCTCGTACGGCCGCGCCACCGTCCGCGCCAGGTACGCCGCCCGCCGCGTAATCACGCGCGTCTTCCCGCTGCCCGCCCCCGCCAGCACCAGCAGCGGGCCCCGCGTATGCATCACCGCCTCGCGCTGCGGTTCCGTCAGATCGTCGATCAGGTCCGAATGCGTCATCCCCATCTGATATAGAGAACCGCCGCGAGACTGTCTACATCCGCCGTCCGAAAACCGACAGCGGATTTCACGCTTGGCGGACCGGCCGGGCGTATCTATCATGTCTGAATATCGCCGCCCGCGACGGCGAGCACGGACGGAGTACGCGGGCGCGCCCACGGCCCGGTTCTCGCAGCGCACATCCATGAAATGCCGCCGGCTCATCGTTGCGGTTCTCCTGGCGACCCTCGCCGATCGCGAGTCCCTCGCCGGCGACAAGCAGAAGCCCCCGCCCGACACCGCCGGAATCGGTGGCCGCCCCGCCCGCATCCCGGTCGATCTCAACCCATCGAGTTCCGATGTCCCCACCGGCCTGCAAAAAGAGCGAATCCTCGGCCGCGAAGTCACCTTGGGCGGCTGGACCTACTCCGCAGCACGCTCGCCCGATTCGCGTGACGGCGTGCCCTGGATTCTCACCGCCCGACCCGTCGGACCCGACGCCGAAAAATGGCGTCCCGAGGCCGAGTTCCAGCCCAACGTACAGGTCGAAAGTGTGCCGGTCGCCCGCGTCCCCGCCGTCCTTTGGAAAAGCTGGTTCGACCCGACGATGCAGGACGTGGTCGGCATTCACTACCACGAATTCACGACGAATGATCTCGCCCGCGTCCTCGTCACGATCCACAAGGTCCCGGCTGACCCGCCCGACGGCACGCAGGGCCCACCACCCATCGCAACCCGCCTCGAAGCCACGCTGCTCACCCCGCTGACTTACAGCATCGACCAGACCATCGTCGTCCGCTCCGAACGCGACGACCCCGGCGCCGTCACTTATCGCACCGACCACGAACGCGGCCACGCCGCCGTCTCGCTCGACGTCTTGCTCGACACCCTCGCCGGACCGCAGACTTGGAACGCCGCCGCCAACAACGGCCGCCGCGCCAACCTCGCCTGGTTCTGGCGCTCGTCAAAGATCTACCGCCGCTGGGACACCTACCGCGGCGGCAAGTACGACCTCGCCACCTTGCGTACGTCGGTCACGCTCGCCCCACCGACCCGCTGGTCCAAGCTCATCCCGACGCCCCCGGAAAAACTCGACCCGGCCGAAGTCCAGCGCTTCAACGATGACGTCGTCCTCCTGACCGAGCAGTTCTTCAAGCTCGACCGCAACCAGCAACATCGCTTCCACTCCACCCACGGCGAGTATGAGCAGAGCGGGAGCAGTCGTTGACTCCTCTCCGCCCATGTCACGTAACGCACGTCGGTTGGTTCGCCGTGGCACTCGCTTCGCTGAGCACCGCCTGCCGCCAGACCGCCCCCACATCGCAACCCGCCGCCAGCCCGAAAACAATCGTCTGTTCCTTCGTCCCGATGTACGTCTTCGCCCGCAACATTGTCGGCGACACGCCCGACCTTCGCGTCGAATTGATGATCCCCGCCTCGCTCGGCTGCCCGCACGACTACGAACTCTCTACCACCGACGCCCGCCGGCTCCAGCAGGCGTCCGCCGTCGTCCTCTCCGGCGGCCTCGAAACATTCGCAGGTGACGCCGTCCGCCGGCTCAATCCGGCCGCGCCGCAGATCGAGGCTTGGAACGGCTGCTCGCTGATCAAATCCGACGAAATCGCCCACGACGATCACGTTCACGCCGGAGAATCAAATCCCCACGTCTGGCTCAGCCCGACCGAAGCCATCCGCCAGGTGCAAAACATCGCAGCCGGCCTCGCCGCCGCCTTCCCGCAACACCGCGCCGAGTTCCTCGCCAACGCCGACCGCTACATCCAGCGCCTCGAAGCCGTCCGGTCCGATCTGGCCGCGGCGAAGTCAAACATGCACCGCAAACAAATCGTCACCTCCCACGACGCCTTCGCGTATCTCGCCCGCGACCTCGGCCTCGATGTCGTCGCCGTCCTCTCCACCTCGCCGCGGCAAGAGCCCTCGTCCGCCGAGCTCGCCCGCATCGTGAAGACGATTCGCGCGAAGCACGCAGCCGCCGTCTTCTGCGAACCCCGTGGCGAGCGCGTCGTCGCCGAAACGGTCGCCCGCGAGTCCGGCGTCCCACTGTTCGAGCTCGACACCCTCACCACCGCGACGGACGACCCGCCGCTCGATTACTATGAGCAGCGGATGAGGACGAATCTCAAAACCCTCGCCGAGGCGCTGAAATGAGCGCCGCCGACAGCCGAGCCCGCCCGCCCGCCGCAATCACGCTGCGCGACGTCGGCGTCCAGATCGGCTCGCTTTCAATTCTTGAAAACGTCACCGCCGACTTCCCCGCCGGCGAGTTGACTGCCCTCATCGGTCCTAACGGGGCCGGCAAAACCACGCTCCTCAAAGTCCTGCTCCGCCAGATCGAATTCACCGGCCAGGTTCAGTTCGCCCCGATCAACGGCCGGCCCCCCAAGATCGGCTACGTCCCGCAGACGCTCGAATTCGATCGCGGCGCGCCGATCCGCGTCGTCGACCTGCTCGCATCCCAGGCCCAGCGCCGCGCCCTCTGGCTCGGCATCGGCCGATCCGCGCGTCACGCCGCCGAAGCATCACTCGCTCGAATCGGCGCGGCCGGCCTGCTCGATCGACAGCTCGGTCGCCTCTCCGGCGGAGAATTGCAGCGCGTCCTGCTCGGCCTCGCCCTGCTCGACAAGCCCGACATCCTGCTCCTTGACGAACCGGTTGCCGGCGTCGACCTCGCCGGCGTTGGAATGTTCTGCGACGTCCTCGCCCAGCTTCAACGCGAAACCCACTGCACGATGATCCTCGTCTCGCACGACCTGAGCGTCGTAACCGAACACGCGTCGTACGTCGTCTGCATTAATCAACAGGTCTACTGCCAGGGCCGCAGCGTCGACACCCTGACCCCCGAGAATCTGCAGGCAATCTACGGTCCATTGGCCGCCCTGCACCACCACCACTACTCGCACGAAGGCGCCGGCCATAGCCACCCGACCCACGATCACCCCGACCACCACGGCCACCATCACGCACACTAGGCAGAACGCATGAACCCCGCTTTCGAATCGATCCACTCCTTCCTTCGGACCATCCTTCCGTTCGAGTGGGCCCAGCTCTCCTTCATGCTCAACGCCCTGCTGATCGTCGCCGTGCTCGCCCCGCTCTGCGCCGCACTCGGCGTAAAGGTCGTCAACTACCGCATGGCCTTCTTCTCCGACGCCATCTCGCACTCGGCCTTCACCGGCGTCGTCCTCGGATATTTACTCGTGCCCCTCTTCAACCGTTGGTATCCAAACACCGCCGACTGGTCGCTCGTCTTACCGCCCGTCACCCTCGTCATCTTCGGTGTGCTGGTCGGCCTCGGCATCACCGCCGTCCGCCACCGTACCGACCTCTCGACCGACACCGTCATCGGCGTCTTCTTCGCCGCCGTCATCGCCCTCGGAATCGCCGTCATCTCGCGCTGGCGTCTCCGCGGCGACTTCGAGCGCTACCTCTACGGTTACATCGTCACTGCAACACGAACCGACGTTGTCGTCACAGCCGCCCTCGCGCTCATCGTGCTGATCTTCTTTTCTGTCGGCTACAACCAGCTCATGCTCATCGGCCTGAATGAGTCGCTCTCCCGCAGCCGAAATATCGCCACCCGCGTCTACGAATATGTCTTCGCCGCCCTGCTCGCCCTCGTCGTCACCCTCAGCATCCGCACCATCGGCCTGCTGCTCGTCACCGCCATGCTCGTCGTCCCCGCCGCCGCCGCCCGCAACCTCGCCCGCTCCGCCGGCGGAATGTTCTGGTGGGCCGTCCTGATCGGCCTGCTCTGCGGCATCGCCGGCCTGATCGCGTCCTACTACGCCGACACCTCCGCCGGCGCAACGATCATCCTTTTGGCCGTTTTCAGTTTCGCCCTGTCTGCGGTGATCGCAAGACGGCGCCAGATTGCAACCCCGGCGCCCGGCGGCGCGTAGCAAACCGGCGTCTTGCGAAGCGAGTGAATTCGCCTACGGAGAATGCGGCCGCTTCGGTCGCACGACGACGTCGACTTCGCGATCCGGACCAAACACCTCTCGAGCGACGGCGTTCATTTGCTCCGGTGTCACTTCGTCAAGCGCCCGATCCAGCGCCTTCGCATCCACGCCGAGCTGTTCGCGCCTCGCCAGCGAAAACGCCAACCCATAAGGATTCCCCCGCATGCCGATCAGAGACGGTGCCCCGATCCCCCAGATCATTCCGAATACCTCCCGTGCAGCCTTCGAATTCGGCAGGGACGCGGCGCCGTCACACGCCTTCTTCAATCGTCGCCGCACCCCACGAATCACTTTTTCAGTAGATGCACCCTCCTTTAGCGGAACGACGATGCAAACGACGTTCGGATCGTCAATCGGCGTGTACACCGCTTGCGCGCCCGGCGACAACATCCCGCCCATTCCAAACTCGTTCCAGACCGCCGACATCAACATCAGAAACGCGGGATAGGCGTCCGAGGCGGGCGCCGGAGCGGCGAACGCCAGACATGCGACCGATTCCGTCGATCCGTCAACCGCGTCGACCTCGACGGATTGCGTCGTCGCGGGTCGATTCAGCTTTCGCTCGGCCGGCTTCGGCAGCGCTTCGCCCCGCGGGATCGGCCCGAATTCACGCGCGATGATCGTTCGAACCTCCTCAACGTCAAATCCGCCGGCTACGACGAGGATCGCGTTCCCTGGCCGATAGTACTGACCGAGGCGCTCGCCGAGTTCCTTCGCGCCAAGCGTTCGAAGCGCTTCCGGCCGTCCGCCGCGCCGGCCTCCAGCCGGGGTCGGGCGCAACACTTCTCGTGCAAGATTCTGCGCTGCCAGCCGCGGCATTCCGCCGAACATGTTTGCAACTTCAGCAGCCAGTCGACCTCGCTCCCGCTCAAGTGCAGTGGTATCAACCCGCAACTCTCCCATCCTCGCTGCGGCGTCCATCAGTTCCTGTTGAAGCCCGTCACGATTGACCACGCCCGCGAATACCGTGTAACGATCGCCCGTTTGCGCATTGCACTGCCCCGAGTAGTGTCGAAAGAAGTCATCGGCGGTGCGCGCCGGAGTGACAGGCGTGGCCCCAGTTACATAGAGATGCTCAGTGAGGTGCGCCAGTCCCGACCGCCCCGGCGGATCGTGGTCACTGCCAATGTCGTACACGACCACCACGGCGACTTGCGGCGTCTTCTTGATCGGTCGAAGGATCACCCGCAGCCCGTTTTCGAGCTTCGTACGAGTGACGCTTCCGGAATCGGCGCTCGCAGCCGTCGCCGCCAGCAAGCCACAGCCCGCCAAGATAAGGCCGACCCGGATCGCAGAGCGCGACGCGCGCTTTACCACAGCGCTCCACCGTCATACCGACCCAGCGATACCTCCAGCGCCTTCATCATCTCCCCCACCGTGCAATATGCCTTCGACCCCTCGATCAGCGCCGGCATCACGTTCTTCCCCGCCTTCGCGTCCGCCGTGATCCGCGCCAACGACGCCTGCGCCTTGCCCGCGTCCCGCTTCCCCTTCAGCGCACGCAAGTTGCCGGCCTGTTCCACCTCGGTCTCTTGCCCGATCTGCAAAATGTCCACCGGCGGCCCGTCGTCCTCGGTGAAGTCAGTCACGCCGACGAGCACCTTGTCCTTTCGCTCCACCGCCTGGCTGTATCGAAACGCCGCGTCCGCGATCTCGCGCCGCACGTAGCCCGACTCGATCGCCGCTTCCATCCCACCCATGTCGTCGATCCGCCGGATGTACTCCGCGCCCTCCGCCTCCAGCTCGCTCGTCAGTTTCTCGATCAAATAGCTCCCGCCCAGCGGATCAACCACGCTCGTCACGCCCGTCTCGTACGCACAAATCTGCTGCGTCCGCAGCGCCACCGTCACCGCATGCTCACTCGGCAGCGCCAGCGTCTCGTCCATGCTGTTCGTATGCAGACTCTGGCAACCGCCCAGCACAGCCGCCATCGCCTGGTACGAAACCCGCACGATGTTGTTATGCACCTGCTTTCCATACAGACTGCATCCGGCCGTCTGTGCATGGAACCGCAGCCAGCACGACCGGTCATTCTTCGCCCCAAACCGCTCGCGCATGTACCGCGCCCACAGCCGCCGCGCCGCCCGGTATTTGGCAATCTCCTCGAAGAAGTCGTTATGCGCGTTAAAGAAAAACGACAGCCGCGGCGCAAACGTATCGACATCCATCCCCCGCTCAACGCACGCCTGCACATAGTGCAGCCCGTCGCCCAGCGTAAATGCCAGCTCCTGCCCGGCCGTGCTGCCCGCCTCGCGAATGTGATACCCGCTGATCGACACCGGGTTGTATTGCGGCAGTTCCTTCGCGCAAAACTCGATCGTGTCCACGACCAGCTTCACCGACTCGTGCGGCGGAAAATAAAACTCGTTCTGCGCGTGAAACTCTTTCAGAATGTCGTTCTGGCACGTCCCCCGAAGCTGATCGCGCGGCACGCCCTGCTTGTCACCCGTGGCGATGTAAAACGCCAGCAGAATTGCCGCCGGCGCATTGATCGTCATCGACACGCTCACGTCGGCCAGGTTGATCCCGCCGAACAGCGTCTCGAAATCCGCCAGCGTGTCGATCGCCACACCACACCGGCCCACTTCGCCCAGAGAAAGCGAATCGTCGCTATCGCGCCCCATCAACGTCGGCAGGTCAAACGCCGTCGAAAGCCCCGTCTGTCCGCGCGACAGCAGGAACTTGAATCGCTCGTTTGTCTGCCGCGCCGTCCCGAACCCGGCAAACTGCCGCATCGTCCACAGCTTGCCGCGATACAGGTCGGCATGTACCCCGCGCGTAAACGGATACCGCCCCGGCTCGCCGATGTCATCGACTGCGTCGATCTCGAGCGTATCCTGCGGCCCATAGCAAACCTTGAGCGGCCGCCCCGAAATCGTCGTATGCGGCCCGATCTCGCCGCGCTCAATTCTCGTCTTTCGATCCAGCGTCTCTGACATTCCGCAACCTCGTTACTTTTTCGCAGCCCACGCAGCCGGCCGTTTCTCCAAAAACGCCTTGCACCCCTCGCGCCCCTCCGCGCTCGCGAATACCTCAGCAAACGCCGCGGTCTCATTTGCCTGACCCGCCGCCAACAGCGCCTTCTCCGTCGCCGTCATGACGCGTTTCGCCAGCCGCACCGCCATCGGCCCGTTCGCCAGCACCTGCCCAGCCATCGCATCGACCGTCGCGCCAAGCTGCTCGGCATCGACCGCCTCGTTCACCAACCCGATCTCAACCGCCGTCTTCGCATCCAGCGCCGCACCCGTGAACACCAGCCGCTTCGCCCGCGCCGGCCCGACCAGCAGCAACGTCCGCTGCGTCCCCGCCCAGCCGGGAATCAGCCCAAGCTTTACCTCCGGCAGTCCGATCTTGGCAACCGCCGACATGACCCGCAGATCGCACGCCAGCGCCACCTCGCAACCGCCGCCCATCGTCGCCCCGTTGATCGCCGCGATCGTCACCGCCTGCTCAAAGTTCGCCAGTTTGTCGAACACCCGCTTGCCCAAGTCGGCGAACGATCGCCCCGCATCCGCGGGCGCCTTCGACATCTCGTCAATATCCGCCCCAGCCAGAAACGTCTTTCCCGCCCCGGTCAAAATCAACACTCGCACCGACTTGTCGCGCGCCGCCTCATCCAGTCGTTGCTCCAGCAGCTTCAGAAACGGCGTCGAAATGACATTGACGCCCTTCTCATCGCGAAAGGTCAGCCGCCCGATCCCGCCTGCCGCCGAAAAGTCAATCTGCGTGCTCATATCGCCTCACGCCTTCGCCGTGTAATCGTAAAAGCCGCGCCCGCTCTTCCGCCCCATGTAGCCCGCATCGACCATCTTCTTCAGCAGCGGACACGGCCGGAACTTCGGATCGCCCAGATCGCGGTGCAATACTTCGAGAATATTCAAACACACATCGACCCCGATGAAATCCGCCAGCGTTAGCGGCCCCATCGGAAAATTGCACCCCAGCTTCATGATCTCGTCGATGTTCTTCTCGCTCGCCACACCTTCCATCAGCGCAAACGCCGCCTCGTTGATCATCGGCATCAGCACCCGGTTGCTGACAAACCCCGGCATGTCGTTGCACCGCAGCGGCGTCTTGCCCATCCGCTTCGCCAGCGCCTCGATCGTCTCGCACGTCGCATCATCAGTCGCCAGCCCGCGGATCACTTCGACCAGCGCCATCAGCGGTACCGGATTGAAGAAGTGCATCCCGATAAACTTCGCCGGCCGGTCCGTCGCCGCCGCCAGCTTCGTAATGCTGATGCTCGACGTATTGCTCGCAAACAGCGCATCCGGCCGCAGCCGCGATATAACCTGCTTGTACAGCGATGCCTTCGCCTCAAAGTTCTCGTAAATCGCCTCGATGACAAGCCCGACATCCCCCCACTTCACCGCATCGAGGCTCTCGCAAACCACAAGATTGCCCTTCACGCCCGCCGCCTGCGCCGCCGTCAGCTTCCCCTTCTCCGCCAGCTTCGCCGCACTCTTCTCGATCTCCCCCATCGCCGTCTTCAACTGCGCCGCCGACGCATCGTTCAAATAAGTCTTCAGTCCATTCGTCGCCGCGACCTGCGCAATCCCCCGCCCCATCGTCCCGCTGCCCAGCACAAGAACCGTATCAATGGCCATATTGCAAACGCTCCTTCCCGACATGACGACGACCGCCCGCATTATATCGCCGCGCACATTCGACGGGAGTCCGCCGCATGCTTTGGCGATCTTCGGAACCTCCCGTATCATTCGTCGTTTCGCATCGCGACGCGGAGCGGGAGAACCGAATGCACGAGTTTCGCCAAAACCCTCTCACCGGCCAGTGGGTGATCATCTCCCCCGCCCGCGCCCAGCGTCCGCAACCCGCCCGCGAATCGCTCCCCGACGTGCCCGACTTCGACTCCGCCTGCCCGTTCTGCCCCGGCAACGAACGCGAAACTCCGCCCGAGCTCTTCGCGTACCGCTTCGACAAGAGCCAGCCCGATACCCCCGGCTGGTCCGTCCGTGTCATCCCCAACAAGTTCCCCGCCACGCGGCTCGACGCCCAGGAAGTCCCGACGCCCGAGTCAATCGCCTTCGCTCCCAAGTCCGAGCCCGTGGCCATTCGCGCCGCCGACAGCAAGCTCTGCGAATCGCAGCCCGCGGTCGGCCAGCACGAGGTGCTCATCGATTCTCAGGCCCACAACGTGCAGTTCGCCGATCAGGGCGATCGACAGTCCACGCTCATCCTCGACGCCCTCCGTCACCGCTACCGCATGCTCATCCAGGCCCGCGACGTGAAATACGTCAGCATCTTCAAGAACCACGGCCGCGCCTCGGGTGCGAGCAACGACCACCCGCACTTCCAGATTCTCGCCACCGCCGTCGTCCCGCCCATGCTCCTCACGATGCTGACCCGCATGGAATCCTTCGCCAAGGAAAACGGCCGCCCCCTCTTCGATGTCTTGCTCGAAGAAGAACTGGAAGTGAACCGCCGAATCATCGCCGCCAACGACGAGTTCGTCGCGCTCGCCCCGTGGGCCTCTCAGGCCCCTTTCGAAATGTGGATCGTCCCGCGCGAACCGCTGCCTTTCTTCAGCGATCTGACCGACGACCAGCTCCCATTGCTCTCGACGCTTCTTCGAGACTGTCTCCAGCGCCTCAACAATCGCCTTTCCAATCCGCCCTACAACCTCATCATCCACAGCGGCCCGCGCATGCTCCGCGCCCAGGATCACTTCCGCTGCTTCGTCCAGATCCTCCCCCGCCTCGGCGGCCCGGCCGGCTTCGAACTCGCGACCAACACCTTCATCAATCCAATCCCCCCCGAAGATGTCCCGGCAGCCCTGCGCCCCGGTTAGCCGTTCTGGCCAGCCGAAGCCCGCCTCCGCCCGGGTATCGGGTATGATGCCTCGAACCACTATCGCGATAGGAGGCCATGAAATGAGGAAGAACGCGCAGATCGCTCTCGCAGCGTTGGGTCTGATGGCCGCTCCATCGGTGTCCCGCGCCGACCTCATCTGGGACAACGGCGCTTTCACCACCAGCGGCGTCGCCCTCACATTTGGCTGGAACCAGTCCGTGACGACGCCGTATCGCTTCGCTCTCACCGACGACTTCGTGCTCACCGGCCCCGCCGTCCTGACAAAGTTCACGGCCTACGGCCACATGCCCGGCAACACCGTCAATCAGCCGCAGATTCTCGCCATGTATGTCCGCATCCTCGCCGACAGCGGTGGCCAGCCCGGCGCACAGATCCTGGGCGATTTCGAAACCGGACTGCCCTTCACCGAGGTGTACACCGGCAGCAACTACGCCGGCAGTTCTTCCAACCCCATTTACAAACTGGAAGCCACCCTGCCGAATTGGTTGCTCTGCCCAGGTCGCTACTGGGTGCAGTACAACGTCGACAACAGCGACATCCGACCCTCCACGGGCGGCTCAAATGCAAACTTCTTCTCCACACTCGTGCAGCCCCCGCCGCCCACACCGACCGGCTGGCACTACAGCGTGTTGACCAACGAATACTTCAGCCTCCAGGAAAACGGCCCGCCCTTCGCCATCGAAGGCTCGCTCTTACCCGCGTGCGCCCATCTCGGCGACTTCGACAGCGACAACGAATGCACCGGTGCCGACATCCAACCCTTCGTATCCGCCCTGGTCTCTGGCGTGTTGAACACATGCGCGGATTTCGACGGCAACTGCGAAATGAATACGCAGGACGTGCTCGCGTTCCTGGCATGCCTGCTGAGTTAATTCGCTTTCCGCTATCGCCCGAAATGCCGTGCAATCAATGGCCGAGTTCTGTCTCTGATTGGCGCGCGACTCTCCCCTGACTCAAAATTCACGATGGATCCATTCCTCCGTCCCTCGCCAGCCAGTTACAATCCCCGCGAACTTCGCAGTCCACGCAAACGGAGCTGCCATGCAAGATCAACCGCCGCCAAGCCCTTCGAATCCAAGCCGCCGCGAGTTTCTCTCGACCACCGGCAGCGTCGCAGCCGTGGCAGCACTCGCCGCAACGCACTCCGACTCCGTCGCAGGCCAGGCCGCCGGCGCGGCCGAGACGCTCATCGGCCCCGATGTTGAGGGCGCCCTTCCCATCACCCTCCGAATCAACGGCAAGGATCGCAAACTTCGGGTCGACCCGCGCACGACGCTGCTCGACTGCATTCGCGAAACCATCGTCCTCACCGGCACCAAAAAGGGCTGCGACCACGGACAGTGCGGCGCCTGCACCGTCCACGTCAACGGTCGCCGGGTGAACTCGTGTCTGAGTCTGGCTTTATTACACGATGGAAACGAGATCACCACCATCGAAGGCCTCGGCGCCCCCGATGCGCTTCATCCCATGCAGGCAGCATTCGTCGCCTGCGACGGATACCAGTGCGGCTACTGCACCTCCGGCCAGATCATGTCGGCCGTTGCCCTGCTCAAGGAGCCCTGCGGCCCCACCGACGCCGACGTGAAGGAATTGATGAGCGGCAACATCTGTCGCTGTGGTGCGTACGCAAACATCATTGCAGCGATCCAGCAGGTTCGAAAGAACGCCTGATACGCCGGAGCGATTCACATGCACGCATTCGAATTCACCCGCCCGCCCGACGCCGCGACGGCGATTGCGACCGCCGCTCGCGCCAAGACCGCCCAGCAGGGCGCCGACGTTCGCTTCGTCGCCGGCGGCACGACGCTTGTTGATCTCATGAAGCTCAATGTCGAGACTCCCCAGCGCCTTGTCGACATCAATCGCTTGCCGCTCGACAAGATTGAAGCGACGCCCGACGGCGGCCTCAAGATCGGCGCCACGGTTCGAAATTCCGATCTCGCCAACCACCCGACCGTGAAGCGCGACTACGCCGTCCTGTCCCAGGCCGTTCTCGCCGGCGCATCCGCTCAGCTGCGCAACATGGCGACCACCGCCGGAAACCTGCTCCAGCGAACGCGCTGCGCATATTTCCGCGACACGGCCATGCCATGCAACAAGCGCGAGCCGGGAACCGGCTGCCCCGCCATCACCGGCAGCAACCGTACGATGGCCGTCCTCGGAACAAGCGAGCACTGCATCGCAACCAATCCGTCCGACATGTGCGTCGCGCTGGCGGCACTGGAGGCGACGATCCACATCCAGGGTGCCAAGGCCGAGCGCGCGGTCCCAATCGGCGATTTTCACCTTTTGCCCGGCGCTGCGCCCCACCGCGAGACCGTCCTCGAACCCGGAGACCTGATTACGCACGTCACGCTCCCGCCGCCGAAATCCGGCAGCAAGCAGGGCTATCTGAAGCTGCGCGACCGTGCCTCCTACGAGTTCGCCCTCGCCTCAGCCGCCGTAGTCTTGACGATGGAGAGCGGAAAGATCAGCGAAGCTCGGATCGCACTCGGCGGCGTGGGAACAAAGCCCTGGCGCTCACCCGAAGCCGAAGCCGCCCTTGTGGGTCAAACCCCGGATGAAACCACGTTCCGCAGGGCCGCGGAAGCCGCGATGCGAAACGCCAAGCCGCAGAGTGAAAACCGGTACAAGATCGAATTGGCCCGGCGATGTCTCGCGCACGCCTTGAAAATGGCCGCGAGCGCCTGACGCCGCAACGGAGCAACCATGCAATCAACCCAATCGGCTCCATCGCCTTCTCCGATCGGCAGCAACACGCCGCGGGTCGACGGCCCATTAAAGGTCAGTGGAACTGCCCGGTACACCTCCGACTATCACTTCCCCGGAATGCTCTATGCCATTCCGGTCGAAGCCACGATTGCCAACGGCCGCATCGTCAAGCTGGATATATCGGTTGCGGAGAAAATGCCTGGCGTCCGCGCAATCCTTCATCGCGAAAACATCGGAAAGATCTCGCGCTCGATCCCGGAACCCGGCTTTGAAGGAATCGCCGAGGAGCGCCGCCCTCCGTTCCACGATGACGTCATACGATACTACGGCCAGTACGTCGCGCTCGCCGTCGCCGACACATTCGAAACCGCCAAGGCCGCCGCCGACGCGGTCCGCGTGACCTACGCGAAAGAAAAACCCAACGTCGACACCGACCTCAAGCCCGATGACGACCCCGAGGTGGTAATGACCACGTTCGGCCCGCGCGACCGCCTCCAGAGCGAGCGCGGCAACGCCGACGCCGCCTTCGCCTCCGCGCCGGTCAAGCTGGACCAGACCTATGTTACGCCCGCCGAGACGCACAACCCCCTCGAATTGCACGCCACCACCGCGATCTGGGACGGTACGACGCTCACGCTCTACGAATCGTCACAGGGAGTGGTCAACCTCCAGGGCGTCCTCGCCCAGGTATTCGGCCTGCCGAGAGAAAACGTCCGCGTCATTTCCCGCTTCGTCGGTTCCGGATTCGGCGGCAAGCTCTTCCCGTGGCCGCACTGCTCGCTCGCCGCCGCCGCCTCCCGCAAGCTCGGCAGACCCGTCAAGCTCGTGCTCAGCCGCAAGATGATGTTTCAGACGGTGGGCCACCGCCCGCGCACCCAGCAGCGGGTCCGCCTCGGTGCCACGCCCGAGGGCAGGCTCGTCTCGCTTCAACACGACTACGTCTACCAGCGCTCAATGCTCGACGCCCACCACGAAGACTGCGGCGAACCAACGCCATTCCAGTACAGCGTGCCCAATCTCCGCGTCGCCTTCGGCCGCGCCAAACGCAACATCGGCGCACCGTCCGACATGCGCGGACCCGGAGCCGTGCCCGGGCTTTACGCCACCGAGTCGGCCCTCAACGAACTCGCCGACCAGCTCAAGATCGACCCCGTCCGGCTCCGCATCCTCAACGAGCCAAAGATTGACGAATCGTCCGGCCTGCCGTTCTCGTCCCGCCACCTGGTCGAATGCTTCGAGCTTGGGGCCCAAAAGTTCGGCTGGTCGAAGCGGACGCCCGAAGTCGGCTCGATGAAGCGCGACGGCCTGACCCTCGGCTGGGGAATGGCCGGCTGTTCGTGGCTCGCCGAACGCTTCGCCGCCGCGGCCGGCGTACAGCTCCACGACGACGGCACGGCCCGGGTGGCCTGCGCCACGCAGGACATCGGCACCGGCACCTACACAAACTTCGCCCAGCTCGTTTCGCTTAAGACCGGCATCCCGCTCGACAAGATCGAAGTCGTCCTCGGCGACTCGTCGCTCCCGCCGGGACCGATTTCCGGCGGTTCGATGGCGACCCCATCCATCATCCCGGCAGTGTTTGCGGCCACCGACAGCGCGATTGCCTCGCTCTTCAGAATCGCCGTCTCTACGCCGGGATCGCCATTCGCGAATCGCAAACCCGCAGATCTGGCCATCGAAGGCGGCCGGGTTTTCGCAAAGGCCGATGGCCCGGCCGCGGGAGTGCCGTTCGCCGAGGTCCTCCGCCGCGCCGACCTCCAGCTGGTGACCGGCAACGGCAAGGCCGATTCGAGCTTTGGAAATCCGACGCGGAAGTTCTCCACCCATTCATACGGCTGCCACTTTGCCGAAGTAACCTGGCAGCCCGAGATCGCCCGGCTTCGCGTCGGTCGCGTCGTCACGGTCATCGACGCCGGCCGCATCCTCAACCCGCTCGCCGGCCGCAACCAGATCGAAGGCGCGGTCGTCATGGGCATCGGCATGGCCCTCTTCGAGCACACAACCTACGACCCCCAGACCGGCGCACCGATTAACAGCAACCTGGCCGACTACGTCATGACGGTAAACGCCGACGCGCCGCCGATCGACGTCCACTTCCTCGACTACCCCGACTTGGAACTCAACGAACTCGGCGCACGCGGCATCGGTGAGATCGGCCTGGCCGGCATCGCCGCCGCCATCACCGCCGCCGTCCACCACGCAACCGGAGTCCGCGTCCGCGAACTGCCCGTAAAGATCGAAGATTTGCTGACCTGACACCGCTTCCCGGGTCAGTCGTCTCTCGTAACCCGCCGCAGCCGCCACGACCGACCCACCGCTCCAACCATCTCGACGTCGCTCCGACCCTTTCGCCGCCCCCCTCCCACAACGACCCCACCCTCGAAACTACAATATTCTAGAAGTATAGAATACTGGAAAACCAGCGACGCCAATTCATTTCGCCCCCAAACCGCCCGGCGATTCCTCCGCCCCGCTCAACTCCTTGTAGAAGATCACGGCGTCGTGCCGCGTCCGCCCGTCCGGATCGAGCGCAAACCGCGGAATCGTCCCCACGTGCGTCCACCCCAGTTCCCGGTACAGTCGCTCCGCCGCGCCGCCCCGCTTTGCATCCAGCGTCAGCAGCCGAATCCCGGCCGCACGGGCCGCTCCCTCGACCTCCAGCATCAACCGCTTTCCCAACCCTCTCCGCTGCCGGCCGCGGTCAACCATGAGCTTCACGACCTCCGCCCGATCCGGCTGGTTCGGAGCCCATGCCGGCTGCAGTTGAACCGTTCCAACAATCTCACCCGAATCGCGAGCCACGAGGAATACCGCTCGCCGATCAGCCGTCGAAATCGTGCTTCGCCACCACGCCTCCGCGCGCTCGATCGAAAGCGGCAAGAGGAAACTCACGGCCGCCCCCGACTCCAGCGTCTCGACCAACAATCGCGCCAATCCGCGCAGATCCGAATCGCAAACCGGTGGCCTCAATTGCTCGATCACGAGTTTCCGCTCAGCCATTGCAGCCCTCACAGCGTCTTGGCGACGCCCGCAGCGATGTTACTCGACGCTGCTCTCCACCGACGCCTAACCCCCGCCGCTCGCGAAGGATGCACAATTCTCCACCACCGCCGGAGCGCACGCGATCACGTCCGCCGATAGCGCAGAAACCGCGCCCAGTACACCACTTGCGGATCGCCCCATCCTCCGTTAGATTGACGCCTCCTCGCGACGCGGTCAACACGGTGTAACGGGCTCCACGGCAGAGATTGACTGCACGGGAAGGCGCTTTTTAAGCGGAGGTTGTGTTGTGTCTTGGAATCGAACAAAGCGTTGCACGATTATCAGTCTCGTCGCCGTCGCTGCAACGGCAAGCGGCTGCGGAAGTCTGGGCGGTCTCGGCGGGCTCGGCGGTGGTGGCGGTGGTGGCGGCGGCCTCTTCGGCGGACCGCTCGGCCTGATCTTCAATCTCGCCCAGGGCGCAACCGAGCAGTTCATCACCATCCTCACCGATCTCATCGCCCCCGAAACCCAGGGCGACAGTTATCCCACTTCTCCCTTCAAGATTGTCCTCCCCGCCAATCTCACCCCGCCCTTGAACGGCATCCTGCTTCAGCCGTTGGTCGAAGCGACGTCCGCCGCCGCCCTCGGGCCCGACAATCTCATCTACTTCACCGAAAAGGGAACCGGCCGTGTTCGCCGCTTCAATCCGGCCGCTCCGGCCGAGCCGGAAGTCTTGCTCGACCTGCCGGTCAACAACATCGAAGACCGCGGCCTCATCGGCATCGCCTTCTCGCCGCCCGGCGTCGTCCCGGCCCGCATGTTCCTGACTTACGTTCGCAGCACGACGGACGCCGATACCGGCACCGAAGCCGAAGCCCTCGAGAGCCGCGTCTCGTCGTTCCCTGTCGATAACATCGTCCCCGAAGCCGAAAACGTCCTATTCCGCTTCGCACCGCGCGACCCGGGCCTCATCCCGTCCGGTCTCAGCGGTATCGGCGGCGTCGGCGTCGGACCCGATGGCAAGCTCTACTTCAGCCACGGCGATTGGTTCGTCCGCGTCGGCGCTCAGGACCTCAATCCCAATAACCCCGCCGGCAAGATTCACCGCGTGAATCTCGACGGCACCATCCCCGAAGACAATCCCCACGCCGCCGATGGCAGCACGGTCTACGCCAACGGCTTCCGCTATCCCCGCGCCTTCGCCTGGGACAGCGCCGACGGTCGAATGTGGGCCTCCGAGTGGGGCAACCTCGTCAGCGACGAGCTGAACATCATCGAGTCGGGCGCCAACTACGGCTACCCGCTCGTCCAGGGCAACAGCAACACCAACATCGAGAATCTCTTCTCGCTCGCCGGCATCCTCTACAAGGCCCCGACCTTCGACTTCGGCTCGGTCAGCCCCCAGCCCAAGCCGACGAGTCTGCTCATCCTGCGAAACGCGGCCTATCCCGCCGACCTGCAGGGCAATGTCCTCTACGCCCAGTCCGTCATTGGCGGCGGTATCCCCTTCATCACGCCCGGAACGTCTAAGGTTTCCCGCGTGAAGTTCTCCGATGCCGACTTCGTCGTCGGCTGGGGCGATGTCTGGGTCGCTCCCGAATCCGCCGGCCGCGTGCTCGTGCTGGTCTCGGCCGCCGACGGCTCGATCCTCGCCCTCTGCGATACCGGCATCTTCCGGCTCGACCCGCCATCCCCCTGACGCCGGATGCCTGACGCCAGTCGCTTGACGCCTGACGCGTCAATCAACCTGTGACTCAATCCCGATCCCGGCCGTACCCCACTGCGGCCGGGATCGTCTATTGGGTGAACGAAGCCTCCAACCTCGGCCGCCGAACCGACGTCGCCCGCGGCGACCCGGCCGGCGAAACTGTAGCGTATCCCGAACGGCGAGTTGTCTCAGTTTGAGTGAAACATTTCAGGACGAGTGAGCATACGGTCGCGAAGTCCATATCCATCAAGCAGCGTGGCTCTAAACTCGGCGGGCGCGCGCTGAAGGAAGTCGAGCTTGGGAAGCGGCCGGTCCTTGATTCGCGTGTACGGCCGCGGCTGAGGCTCGGCCAGGGCCTCGCGAACCTTCAGCCGTGAATGATGATTTGTGCGGGCGATGGCCCGCACGCTCATGCCGTCCCGATGCGAAATCCGTATCCGTTCGTAGTCTTCCACCGTGCGCATCCTCGCCTCCGCATCGGCCAGTCCGCCCGAAAGGGCGGCCAGCATGCAAAAGCTCCTTCGGTGGGTCCAATTTACGCGCCGATCTTGCCTCATGGGGTGGGCCCGAATTACGCGCCGATTACCAGCAAATGCGCCGGGTAGATGCATTTATGGATACTCTGGATGAACTGAATGCCATTGATGGTTGTCCCGCATTTCTCGAAAGACGGTCTAATTGATGCATGCGCATACACATAGCACCGCCACCGATCCGCACGTTTCATCACTTCGGCAAAAGGAAATTCCGCGGCTCAATTCCTGCACCACCGATAAGCGACGCAACGCCCCGAGGCGATTCGGCGGTTTTCGCAAGTCGCCAGCCCGATGAACCCGAGCGTCATCTGCGCTGGACAAAAAAACGCACGGGCGATCCACACGTTTGGAAATCGCCCGTGCAGATCAAGTGGGGTGTGCCCACCACCCGACACCGGCTAGGGCGCAAGCAACAAACTAACCATCGCCTGAATGTCCACACCGTTCGTTGAGCCCGACGCATCAATATCCGCCGCGCACCGTTGCTCCGCGCTGGCGGCGGCCGGATTCACGAGCGTCGCGGCAAACGGGCCGACGTCGTTTACGTCCACGAGGCCTTCGCCGCTGACGTCGCCGGGACGGCGGGTCGGGCAGACGTCGCAGTTGTCGCCGACGCCGTCGCCATCGACATCGCCCTGGAACTGGTTGGGCACGCCCGCGCAGTTGTCGCAGACGTCGCCATACGGATCGGAGTCCGCATTGGCCTGATCGGGATTGGCCACGAGCGGGCAATTGTCCAGGTTGTCCTGAATCCCATCCGAATCGCTGTCCGGCGGCGTGACATTCCCCACCGCCGCGGCCTGCCCGGGGGCGAGCGGCTGGCCGTCGAGCGTCACCAGCTGGTCGAACGCCGAGACAAACACGCCAAGGAGCTGGCCGCCCTGCACATTCTCGTGCAGCACGAGGGTGCTGTCGGGGCCGGGGGCGATGGTGTGAGGCTGGCCGGCGATGTCGAACACGACCTCCAGACTGCCGCCGAAGCCGTACGTCTCGAGCGAGCCGCGGCGATAGACGTGGTAGCCGTTGCCCTGCCGGACCGTGGCCTGCGAGGGCGGGACGTTCATCTCGAGCTTGGCGGCGGTGACGCCGAAGACGGAGACGCCGATGGCCGGGCGGTTTCCGTGCACCAAAGCCGGCTCGATGCGATAGGTCACGCCCGGCGGCACGACCAGGATCGTGAGGGTGGTCACGTCGTTGGTGGCGACGAATGACGGAGTCCCCGGCTGCGTATCGACGCGGTCGTCGATGCCGTCGCTATCACTATCCATGAAGTCGTCGCAGGCGTCGCCGAGGCCGTTGTGGTCGGTGTCGGACTGGTCGAGGTTCGGCCGCGCCTCGCAGTTGTCGCAGGCGTCGCCGACACCATCGTTGTCGCGATCCGGCTGCTCCCAGCGTCCCCCCGCGCTGGCCGAGTAGCTGAACACCCCCGGGTTTGAATCGTTTGGGCAGTTGTCACACCCGTCTGGCACGGCGTCAGTGTCGGCGTCCTGATTGTCGTCGAAGCCCGGGCAGCGATCGCAAGCGTCGCCGACGCCATCGTCATCGGCGTCGAGGGTGAGTTGGATCTCGAGCTGCAGGCCGAGCGAGTCGCCGAGGTTTCCCGCCTCACTCAATGAGTAGAACGCCAGCTCGAGGCGATCGCCCGTTTGCACAAACTGGTGCGCTGCGCCCGTCCCGCCCGAGCCGGCATCCAGGAAGGATGGATTGGCGCGAGTCTGCGAACCGTTGGAGACGAGCGTTGCTTCGCTCAGGGAGACGTCGTTCTTGCGAAGGACCCACTTCATTTCGCGGCCGTACGGGGATACTGTGAACACCTGCCCCACAATCTGCGCCTGGCCGGCCTTCGGTGCCGTCCACACCACGCTGGTGAAATCCGTCCCGGTGCGGTCGAATTCGGCTCCATGCATGGCGATGTCGCCAGGAAGATACGCCGGGAAAGTAGGGGCGAACGCGTAGAGAGCCCACATGGGGACATGTGCGAGTTGAACGGCTGGGGCATCCGCCCAGGCATGCAGACCCGATCCGTCACTCAGAAAATCCGGCTGGATCTGCGTGAACTTCTGCGACGGAGACTTCTTCAGTAGCCAGGGTCCGAACGGATTACTCTCCGTGCTCCAGTCTTGCTGCAGGTTGTAGATCAGCGGTACGGCACTGCACGCATCACACGCGTCGCCGATGCCGTCGCTATCGGTGTCGGCCTGATTGGCGTTCGGGTCGTTCGGGCAATTATCGCAAACATCGCCGACGCCGTCGTTGTCCGCGTCCTGCAGTGCTCCGATCCGTCCCGCAACAGTGAGCACCTGGTTGGCGCCGAAGTAATCTACGACGCTCAACGAACCGTATGTAAGGAAGATATTATGCGAGAAATTGCCATTGACATCGGCACTTGTCAGCCCGAGTGACGCGCCGAATGGCGTCAGGGTATTCGTTTCGTTGTTGTCGAACCCGCTAATGGTCACCGACACAGGAACGAACCCGAACCATCCGCCATTGGGCGTCAGCCCGTGGCCGAAGCCGTCTCTGCCCTCGGTCTGCGCGTACAACCCTCCTCCCGCATTGACAAACGTAGCAATATCGGCAGCCCGCGCGTTCAGAATGTCCAGCTCCGCCTGTGTCAGAATGCCGCCAAAATCAGAGCACACGGCAATCGCGCTGTAACCCCCTGCCACTCCCAGAGTATCCAGTGCCGCAGCCAGGCCCGACGCACCCACCCGATCGTAGTGCACACCCGGCATGAACCCACTCGCTTGGAACCCCAGCTCGCCGTCGCTATGACCGCTCGGCGGAGTAATCGACCCCTCAACAAGCAGGAACTTGGGCGCGATGATCAGGAACGGGTTGAAGTTTGGGTTCTGAACGTACGCGATCGCGGCTTGATGGATGTGCTGGGCTCCGACGTAATTGCCGCCAATAGGCCCCATCGCGTGGCCATCGGGATCATGCCCGGTCAGGAAAATGGACCCCTGCCCGGGGCACGGTTTCGGGTCGCACGCATCGCCGACGCCGTCGCTGTCGGAATCTTGCTGGCCGGGGTTCGCGTCGCTCGGGCAGTTGTCGCAGACGTCACCGACGCCGTCGCTGTCGCTGTCGGCCTGGTTTGCATTGGGAGTATTGGGGCAGTTGTCGCAGGCATCGGGCACGCCGTCGGTGTCGGTGTCGGTCAGCGCCGCCGGGCTGCAGGGGTTGGCATATATCGCTTGCAGTTCGCACAGCGAAAGCGCGCGGCGGAAAACCATGACTTCATCGATGTATCCCGAAAAGCCGGCGGGGGCGCAGGTCCCCGCGAGGCCGATTCTCCACGTCGCGGTGAGCGGGCCCGTCGGGCGGACGCAGGTTGGGTCGCCCAGACATTCCCCAAGGTAGCTGCCGTTCGAGCTGAACGAGCTGAAGTCCAACAGGTAGTTGATCGACGCATCTCTGACTGCGGCGACCATGACCCACTCCCCGATTGGCACAGCGGCATCGCGCTCCAGTGTGTGGGCTACGACCTGGATGAAGTTCAGACCCGGCCCACAGCCGTCGCGCCAGAAGCCAAAGTGGTAAGGGATGGAAATCGCGCTTGACTTGTAAACCCAGAACACGACCGACCAGGAATCTCCGGGGGCAAAAGTAAGCTCGGTAGATAAGGGGATCTCAACGTAATTCGAACCGTTGAAGCTGAATGCCTGACCGCACAGCCCCTGCACGTAGCTCACTCCGCCCACCAGCACGCCTTGATTCTGATTGATGGAATCGTTGGCGTTACCGTCCGCTCGCCACCACGCAACAGGGCCGGTCCCCTGCGCCCTCACGCCGCGCGGCGGCAAGATCAGGATTCCCGCCAGAATCAGCAATGCGGCAATTCGATTCGTTGACATGTCGGCCTCCTGACTACACGCGCCCGTCGCCTTGCCCAATCACAACCATCCGATCAGGACCGGCGACCGAAACTCCGTGACAACGCATCACCTTGGCCGCCGGCGGCCCGGACCGGCCGCACAGAAGTAGATCGCATCACCGCCTGAACGCGGCTCAGCATTCGGCGGTTTTTCTGAGCGCGGCGGGTGGCCGCCGCGTCCGCGGACTACCGCACGCGGCCCGCCGGGACTGGCGGCCCGCGGCCGGGAAACTGTGTGGCCAGTAAGGGTTGCATTCGCCCTCACACGCCGAGTACACGGGGGTTTGATTCGTCTAGGCTGGCCTTCCGCCGCCTTCACTCACAGAATCGCAGTCAGCGGTCGGCACGGCTCACAAATCCTGAAGTTCCACGAATTCCGGGGCTTTCCATGTCGGGCCGGTCGATTTCGCCGGTACGAGAATTCCGTTCTACGAGGCCGCCGAAAGTGTGAGACGCATTCCTGCGGCGGCTTGCGTGCAAATGCGACGATGAGTGGACAGAGTGCATTGCCGGCATCCCGAATACGGTGCGGCCCGCACACGAGCGGCATGGAGGTGTGTTCGTGGAACGAATGCCGACTCGTGGTCAAGCGTCCGGGCTGTAACGCGATGCTACCCGGCGCCCCAAGCCAGATTCAATTAAAATAGTCTCGGCAACGTCGAAAACAGGAGGATTCGTCCGAACGGCTTAGGGGGAATTCCCCCGAGCACACTGCGATTCCCGCCGGGTGCCCGGGACAAGCGCCGATTGGGTGCCATGGGCAAACTTGTTTGCCCGCGCGTTTGGTTCTCGCCCAACCCAGGCAACCAGCTTCCTGTCCGTTTCGGCGTTTCGCCCGCCTGCGGAACGCCGGCAGACCTCTCCATCAGAGACATCGCGGGTGATCCCGGCGCTCCGGGACACCCGCATCGAAACGCCCGACCAGGCCGCACCGGCGGAAACTCCGCCCGCACCCGGCAGGGCGAACAACCGTTGCCAGTGAGTTCACTCACTGGAACCCGGAGATTCCGCGCCCGTACGAGCCGCGCGCGCCAGCAAGCGGGCCCGGCGCGTTAAAGCCCCCTCGTTCAGGACGCGAATGGATCGAAAACCCAATGATTTCGTGCATTCTCACCATTCCAACTACCCGGCCTCCCCCGAACGCAAGCCAGATGCGGCCCCCAGGCCGCCTCTCTCATCCCCTTCGTCGATCCGTCGCTCCGTCGCGCAGTTTAGTCGCCGTGGCGACTGGCTTCGTCGCCTACAGGACAAAAACCCCAATGATATTGCGAATTCTCACCATTCTAACTTTCACATCTGCTCAAGACTCAAGACTCAGGACTCCCAATCCCCCGCCACGCTACTCGGCGTCGCCATCTGCCACCCGCTGGCGATTGCCCCTCAATCTCGCTCAATGCCGCACAAGAAAAGTTCCGGCCCCAACGCCATACGAGCCGCGCGCGCCAGCAAGCGGTTCCCTGCGCTCTGCGTTTCGGCCCGTCAGCTTCTCGGCCTCCCGCAAACCAGCACCCCGCTAGCTGGCGAGCGGAGACTAAGGAAATGTTGATGGTTGACTGTCCCCCGCTCCATTCCAACCCCCCGCCCGCCCGATTTCGACGTCTGGACTTTTTCTGCCTTTCGACTTTTGAGTCCTTGACTTCCCCAATCCGCGTTACTAACATCAGCCGAACTTTATAACCCGGCCGCACACTCCTGCGCATCGAGGTGACTGGTCCCTGAGCCAGTCGAAGGACGCGGCCCCGGAGATTCCCCAGTCGCCCCCCGCGACCCTATGACACAAGTGAATAGCGGCCCCCGGCCGCCTCCCGCCAGAAATCCGCAATCCGAAATCCACAATCCGCAATTCAAGACAGGTGGTGTCCGGCTCTCTATCGTCTTCTATCGTCTTCTATCGTCAAAAAAAGAGCGCTATACTCCAAACCGTGGTTCGTTTCGCGTCAAGGCGCCCAGCGCCGCCTCGATCGCCCCAAAATCCGCCTCACCCAGCGACCGCACGTCAAACAGCACCGCCCCATCGCGAACCCGCGCAATCACCGGAGTCGCCCCAAGCCGCAACTCCCGCGCCGCCTCGGCCGCCGTCAGATCGGCCGGCCGCCACCGCACCACGCACGTCGCCATCGGCCACGCCGGCAGCGACCCGCCCCCCGCAAAGCACTCCTCCCGCTCCACCTCAAACAGATCGCCCTTCCGCGCCGCCCGCAGCCGCGACGCCAGCGCCTCGGCCCGCCGCTCCAGTTCAGCAATGTCCGCCTTCAACATCGCCAATACCGGAATCGCCCGCGCCGCACGCTCCGGCGAACGATACAGCTCCAGCGTTGCCTGCAAGCCCGCGATCGTCATCTTGTCCACCCGCAGCGCCCGCGTCATCGGGTGCTTGCGGATGCGCTCGATCAGATCCGCCCGACCCAGGATGATCCCCGCCTGCGGCCCTCCCAGCAGTTTGTCACCGCTGAACGAGATCACATCCGCCCCCGCCGTCACGCTGTCCGCCACATTCGGTTCGCCCGCCGCGCGCCATTCAGCCACATCCGCGATCGCCCCGCTGCCAAGATCGTCATAGAACGGAACGCCGCTTTCGCGCGAAAGCCCCGCCAGTTCCGCCGACGACGGCGCCTCCGCGAATCCGCAAATGCGGTAGTTGCTCGCATGCACCCGCATCAGCAGCGCCGTCCGCACGCTGATCGCCTCGCGATAGTCGCTCAAGCGCGTCTTGTTCGTCGTCCCGACCTCGCGCAGCACCGCCCCGCCGGCCGCCATCACTTCCGGCAATCGATACGATCCGCCGATCTCGACCAACTGCCCGCGCGAAACGATCACCTCGCGCCCCGCCGCGAGCGCTGCCAGCACCAGCAGCGTCGCCCCCGCGTTGTTGTTCACCACGAGTGCCGCCTCGCAGCCGGTCAGTTCGCGCAACAGGGCCTCGATGTTCGTCCCGCGCCGCCCCCGCTCACCCGACTCCAGCGCCAGCTCAAGATTGCAATAACCCGCCGCCGTCGCCGCGATCGCCTCAATCGCCTCCCTCGCCAGCGGCGCCCTACCGAGATTCGTATGCAGCACGACGCCCGTCGCATTGACCACCGCCGCCAACATCCGCCGCCGCGCCGAGTCGAGCATTACCGCCGCCCGATCCAAAACGCTCGCCATCGACGGCGCCTCGCCCGCGTCCCCGACCAACGCACGCGCCTCGGACACGGCAACCGAAAGCACGTCCGACACTTGCCGTGCCGCCGCTCCCGCAAACCGATCGTCGCGTCGCGCGGCCTCGAGCAAACTCGTGATGGACGGCAACCCGGCCCGACCTCGCCGCGCCACACGTGACTTCTCGGCCATCGCTACCCTCCCGACCCCAAAACCCGCTCATCCCCCACGCGGCGCGTGAATCCAACGCGATCAAGATATTCCAGCAACGGCAGCACGCTCCGCCGGCTCAGACCCAGCTTATCGCGTACCTCCGCCAGCTTGAAAGCGCGCCCACCCCGCCCCAAATCCGTCACCGTTTCCTTCAATCGCCCCAACGCACCGATCTCCAAAAAGAGATTGGGCCCCACTTGTACGACGCGCGGCTCGCTCCGCGTCAACTCCAGCAACACCGCCGCCCGCTGTTTCGACAGCCCCGCTGCACTCCGCAGCTTCGGCCACTCCGGCGGATCGAGCCCCGCCAGTTTCAACTCCGCCACGATCCGCTCCATTGCCGCGGCGTCCTCTGCCGACAGCGCCGGACGGAAATCCCGTCGCGCCACGTACGGCCCGCGAACCTCGATCTCCCCGGCCGCCCGCATCGCAGCGAGCACAGCCGCGCCGCCACCGGCTGTGCTCCGCCGCTCCAGCCAGCCGACAAATCGATCCAGCCCGACCCCCGGCTCAAGTCGCTGCCGGGCATGATGCCGCCGCAAGAACTCCATCGCCCGCCGTCGAAGAGCGAACACCGTGCCCTCATGGACTTCAATCCCGCCGAGCCGCACCAGCTTCCCGGCGCGCCGCATCAGTTCGAGCCGCGATGTCAACTCCGACGGCTCCACACCTGCCAGCGTTGCCATCAGCTCCGGCCGCACCGCCTGAAATCCCGCCGACCGGACCACTTCATCGACGCGTTCCCGCGCGTCGGGCGACTCAAGTCTCTGCAATGCCGCAACAACGTCGGGCGACGGCCTCGTCCGCTGCGACGCCGCCCGCAGCACTCTCCCGCCACCCAGCGTTCCCTGCGCGTTCTCGTCGCGAATGACGAACCGTTGGCCATACCCAGCCACGACCGGCCCCGCGAAGCGCAATTGCACCAGTTGCGACTCGCCCGCCGCAATCGCCGCGCCATCGAGGCACACCAGCACCGCGATCTCCTCGCGCGTGCCGAGCGACACCCGCACCCTCCGATGCGAGACGAGCCCTTCCGTCCGCCGCGCCGTCAATCGCACTCTTGCGTCGATGTACCGCGTGCCCGCCAGCGAGCCCGGCGTCCCCAATTCATCGCCGCGCTCAATTTCCGCCCGCTCAATCCCCGCAAGGTTCAGTGCCGCCCGTTGCCCGCCGCCCGCGCTCGACGCCGACTCCCCGTGCGTCTGCACCTCCCGCACGCGGCAGATCGCACCCTTCGGAGCAATCTCCAACGTCTCCCCGACCTGCGCCCGCCCGCGCAGCACCGAACCCGTCACCACGGTCCCGCGCCCCTTCACGCTGAACACGCGGTCGATCGCCATCCGAAACAGTTCCGATTCCCGGCTCACGGTGATCCCGCTCGCCGTCTCTCGCAATTCGCGCTTCAATTCGTCGAGTCCGGTGCCGCGCCCCGCCGAAACCGCAACCATCGGCCACGTCTGCAACGCCGTTCGGCGTGTCGCCTCGCCGACGATTTTGCGCACATCCGCGATCCGCTCGGCCGTCGCCACATCGGCCTTGCTTACAACGATCACTCCTCGTTCCACACCCAGCAGTTCAAGGATCTCGATATGCTCCAGCGTCTGAGGCATCACCCCGTCATCGGCCGCCACCAGCAGCATGGCCAGGTCGATCCCCGTCGCCCCCGCCACCATCGTTCGAACAAACCGCTCGTGTCCGGGAACGTCGACGATTCCCAGCTGCACTTCCCCGAGATCCAGATGCGCGAATCCCAGCTCGATCGTCATCCCCCGGGCCTTTTCCTCGGGCAGTCGATCTGGATCGGTCCCCGTCAACGCCCGAACGAGCGTCGACTTCCCATGGTCAATATGCCCGGCCGTCCCGACGATCGCGAATCGCCGCGCGCCAGCCTGGTCTGCCACCGCCATGGCTCCATCGTAATCACGCTGGCGCTGGCCGTCGCCCGCACAATGTGAAACCGCACGTTTCCGGCCCTTGCAACGCCCCCCGCCGCTGCGTAGACTGCGCAATGGAGGGTTAAACGCTAAGGGCGGTTGTGCGGGCGCGGCCCATGGATGGTCGACGCGGCCACCGGCGGGGAAGCAAAAAATTCGGGGAGCAGCGGCCGGAGTTCTATTCATCCGTGCCGACAATGCTCCCCGTATTTTCTTTTTACGCCTCACGTTGACGCACGCCAACCAGACCCGCAGAATCCCCCCGTGGCCGAACGCCGCTTCCTCGTCCTTGTCTTCTCCGGAATCGCACTGCTCGCTTGCGTGACGTGGGTGCACCTCCGTCTCACCGAACGCGACGCCGCCCGAAGCGCCAAGCCGTTCTCGCTCGACGACCTTGCCATCTCGCCACCGCCCGCTCCCCCATCGAAGTCCGCCGATCCGGATCGCGCGGCCGCTCAAGCCGCCGCGCGCACACGCCTCATGGCCCGCGTAAACCAGTGGGCGACCGAACTCGACGATTCAGCCGCCGTCGCCCGCGCAAATCTGCGAACCGGTTCCCTCCAGTCCGACCTTCACGGCCGATCGAACCTCCAATCCGGCCGGCTCACTCAGGCCGTCGACGACTTCGATCGCGCCCTCAAAGCCAACCCCTCAAACCTGAATGCATACCGTGGTCGCGCCGCCGCGCTGGCCCGCGCCGGCCGCATGCCCGAGGCCCTGCATGCCTACGATGATCTCGTACACCGCTCCCCCGACACCGCCACCGACCGCTTCAACTATGCCGTCTGCCTCGCCCGGATGGACCGACTCTCGGACGCTGCCGAGCAATTGAACCGCGCCCTCGAACTCGAACCCAACTTCGACCGCGCCGTCTACAACCTCGCCGTGATAACTCAGCAGCAGGGCAAGCTGTCCGAGACCGTCGCACTCTGGCAGCGATTTTGCAATCGACAACCCTCCGTCGCATCCGCGTGGTTCAATCTCGCTGCCGCCTTTACCGACCTCGCGCGCTTCGACGATGCCTTGGAATCCTTCCAGACCGCAGCGAAGCTGCAACCGGACGACCCTATCACCCTCTACAACCTGGCTGTCACGCTTCGCGCACTTGGCCGCGACGCCGAGGCCGAATCTCCGCTGGCAGCCGCAGTCCGCATCGATCCGCAAGACGACACAGCCGCCGCCGAGTTGCTCGATCTCCACCGCCGACTTGCCGAGCGCGGCACGGACGCCGACCGCCACACCGCCGCTGCCCGTCGCTTGGAACATCGCCTGGCCGAACGCAACGCCTCGCAGTCGGACGACGCGACGCCGTGACGCCACACGCAATCACGTTCTACACCCGCACAAACTGCCACTTGTGTGACAGCGCTCGCTACGTGCTCGAGCGCGCCCTGGCCGGCCGGCCCGATGTGCAGATCATGTACGTTGACATTGACCCCGACCCCGAATTGCGGCGTCGCTACACCGACCACGTCCCCGTGATACTGCTCGATGGCGTCGAACTCGCGCGTCACCGCCTCGACCCGCGCACGCTCGCCGCCGCGTTGCGTCTCCCGCGCTGAACGCAGTCTAGGCGTACAGCCCGCGATGCTCCGACGCCGTCACAACGCGCTGGATGCCGACGATGTACGCCGCCTTCCGCAACGTCACCTTGAACTGCTCGGCCGTCGCGCGGACATTGTCGAATGCCTTGTTCATGATCTCCTCGAGATCCGCGTTCACGTGCGCTTCCGACCAGTAATACCCCATGCGGTTCTGAACCGATTCGAGGTACGACACGCTGACCCCGCCCGCATTGCAGAGAATATCGGGAATCAGCGTAATCCCCCGTTCCGCGAGGATTCGATCCCCATCGTAATCCGTCGGTCCGTTCGCGCCTTCCGCCACAAGCTTCGCCTTGATCCGCCCGGCGTTCTCGGCCGTAATCTGGTTCTCGAGCGCCGCCGGCACCAGTATATCAACATCCAGTTCGAGGATGTCCTTCGGGTTCTTCAGCTTCGTCACGGCCCCGGTCTTCTCGAAACCCGCCAGTGACTTGTGCTTCTTCACGTGATCCATCGCTGCCGCGACGTCGATGCCTGAGTCTTTTCCCGCATACGCCCCGCTCACGTCCGACAGCGCTGCGAGCCGGCAGCCGTCTTCGCACAGCAAGCGCGCCGACCAGCTCCCAACATTACCAAACCCTTGCACCGCGATCGTCATGCCCTGCAGCGACTTGTTCGGGTGCCCTGCCCAGCGGCGCACGCAATGCAGCAGCCCGCGTCCGGTCGCTCCGTCCCGACCCGCGGAACCTTCAATCTCCACCGACTTTCCCGTCACGATCCCCGGCAGATGATGATGCGCATGCATCAGGTACGTGTCCATCATCCAGCCCATGATGCGCGCATTCGTGCCCACGTCCGGCGCCGGGATATCCACGTCCGGGCCGAGAACCTCAAACAGATCCGCCACGTACCGCCGCGTCAGATTCTCCAGCTCGCGATCCGACAGTTTCCCCGGATCGCAAACGACGCCGCCCTTCGCCCCTCCCATTGGAATGCCGACGACTGCACACTTGAACGTCATCCAGAACGCAAGCGTCTGAACTTCCTCCAGCGAAACGTCCGGATGGAATCGCACGCCGCCCTTGCCCGGCCCGCGCGCCTTGTTGTGAAGGACACGAAACCCCTCGAAAATCTGCACACTGCCGTCATCCATTCGCACCGGCAGTTGAACGATCACACTCCGCCGCGGCCGCTTGACGATCGCCACCTGGTTCGGCGCGAGCTTCATCAGCGCCGCCGCGTCATCAAAGTGCCGCTCGGCCGAACGGAACACGTTTGCCGATCCGCTCTTGCCCTGACTGATATCCACACCGTTGGTTCGATCCATCCCGACGCTCTCCTGCGCGTGGCCCGATCCGTTGCTTCATTCGGCGGCGATTGGCAACGGCATAACCCCGCGAATCGGCCTTACACGCTACCGTTCTACCCCCGAACCGTCAACGCATCCAAACGCTACCGGCGTACTTCCCAATCGCCATAAATAACGGCAATATAAGAACCAACGGAGGCTCCGGCATGGACCTGTATCTCGTTCGCCACGCCATCGCAGAGGATCGTTCTCTGGATCAACCGATCCCCGACGCCGACCGCGCGCTGACCCCCGAGGGCATTAAAAAGATGCGACGCAACGCCCGCGCCCTCCGCCGCCTCGCCGTCGACATCGACGCGGTCTGGACCAGTCCGCTCGAACGCGCCGCCCAGACAGCCGACATCGTTGCAGCCGAGCTCGGCATTTCCTCGCGACTGTCAGCGCTCGACGCGCTCGCCCCGACCGGCTCCTTCGACGCCGTAGTCGAAGAGCTTCGCCTCCACGCCGAATTTCGAGGCGTTGCGCTCGTCGGCCACCAGCCTTACCTCGGCGAGTTCGCCTCGTATCTACTGACCGGCTCGCGCGCGGCCCAGCTTGAATTCAAGAAAGGCGGCGTCGCATGCATCGCAATCAGCGACTTTGCCGATCCACTGCGTGGTAAATTACAATGGCTGCTCACGCCGCGCCAGATGGCCCGCCTGAAGGGGTAGGCCCGCTTGCCCGATAAATTCGACCAGTCATTATCGGACGATGCGATGCTCGCTCGCAACATCATGCGGCCCTGTTGTTTGTGAGTCGCTCTCCCGCGGGACCAGCAAAAACCTTGCGCTAAGATTCTGTTATTCACAGGTTCGGACGCTCGTAGCCGACTTCTTCGCCGCTGCCGAATGCCCGGTCCGTTATACTTCGTCCCCGCGCGGCCAGTCCGGGTCGATTCGATCGGCCGTGCCCACTCAGGAACGTCGTTGCGATCGGGAGCATGCCATGTCACAAGCCCAGGACGCATCGTTCTCTGACAGTCTCGTCGCCTACGCCCAGGACCGGCTCGATCGCCTCAACGATCAGTGCGACGCCGCAATGCTTTCGGGAGACGTGGACGCAGTCCACGCCACGCGCGTCGCGTCGCGCCGGCTGAACGAGGTCCTCGTCGTCATGCGTCCTTGGCTCGATCGCGGCGACGTCAAAGTCGCGCGACGCGGTTTGCGAGCCCTGCGAAATTGCTTCCGCGAGGTCCGTGATCTCGACGTGCTCCAGATGTCGCTTGCACAGGCGACCTCCGGCCTCGATCCCGGCAGTCTCGCCCAGCTTGAAGGTGTGCTTACACGGAAGCGCGATCGGGTTCTTGCCTCTGCGACGCGCGACGCTCATCGACTGGCTCCGTCTCGCCTCGTCCGGCAGGTCGGCCGCCTCTGCGAGCGCTTCGAGCGCCGCTTCGACGACGCTCAGGAGCAGCTCGGCGAACGCCTCGCCGCCCAGTTTCAGAAGCTCGCTGCCGTCGTGCTGGCACACGACCCGCGCAGCGCCGATTCCTGCGACCTCCACTTCATCCGTATCCGCGTGAAGCGCGCCCGATACTGTGCCGAACTCGCCAATCGAGTCGGCGCGCTAGCCGACGAATCGCTCGTCGAGACCTTGACCAACATGCAGGAACATACCGGCCGCTGGAACGACCACCTCAATGCCGCCCGTTGGATCAGCCGCATTGCACGCGGCCGGGACACCCTGGCCCGACAAACCGGCTGGTCGCTTCGCCTTCTCGAATATGCCGTGCAGCGCCTGCAGGCCGCCGACAGCGAACGCCGCCTCGTTCATGAGAGCTGGCCCGCCTTCGATGCGGCCATTCGCGCGACCGCCTGGTTTCGCGGCGCCCAGCCAGGCGCCGAGACTCCGCAGCCCGCGACAACAACTTGACGCCGAACGTCCTCTCGAACCCAATCACCCCCATGCGGCGGAACCTCCAAGCCACGGGCCTACGTTGGAACAGCTAGCCGAAAACGTCGCCGTCGTTCAGGAGTCGGGCGCCGTCGGCGTCGACGACCTCGAGCGCCTCCGCGCCGGGGTCCAGCGCAAGCCGCCGCCCGCCAAGTTCGGCGCCATCGACGTCGGCACCAACTCCATCCATCTCGTCATGGTCGAGATTTCCCCCGAGGGCGACTTCCACATTCTCGGCCGCGACAAGGACATGGTCCGCCTCGGCGAAGGCGGCTTCGCCCGCCATCTCCTGACCGAGCGCGCCATGACCGATGGCCTCGCCGCCCTCACGCGTTTCTCAAAGATGGCCGCCCTCAAGGGCGTCTACCGGCTCCGCGCCGTAGCCACCAGCGCCGTCCGCGAAGCCCGCAACGGCGGCGACTTCGTCGAAAAAGTCCGCGAAGCCCTCGGCCTCCCCATCCACGTCATCACTCCCGAGGAAGAAGCCCGGCTCATCTACCTCGCCGTCCGCCACGCCGTCGATCTCGGCAGTGCCGACAACCTGATTGTCGACATCGGCGGCGGAAGCGTCGAACTCATCGTCGGCAATGCCGAACGGCCGGAGATCCTGCTCTCCGTCAAGCTCGGTTCAACCCGTCTCGCCGAGCTTTACCTCAAGTCCGACCCGCCCACGATCGGCGAGCTGAAGTCCCTGCGACGCCACCTGGAGCGCCAGCTTCGACCGCTCCTCACCCGCATTGGCCAGCGCTCCTTCGCCCGCTTCATCGCGACCTCGGGCACCGCCGAAAACATCGCCATCGTCTGCGCCCACCGGCGGGGCGCGAAAGACATTGACGCCGTCACCCAGCTCCGCGTCAGCCGTCAGGAATTGAAAGACCTCCAGCACGACCTCTCAGGCACCAAGCGCGACCAGCGAGCCAAAATCGAAGGCATGGACCCGCAGCGCCTCGACTCGATTCTGCCGGGTGCCATTCTCCTCAATCTTCTTCTGAAACACTTCGATCTGCCTGGCCTTGAATTCTGCGACATGGCCCTCCGCGAAGGCATCATCCTCGATCACATCGCCCACCAGCGTGCCCACCTCCGCGCCCGCGCGACATGGCCCGACCCCCGCACCCGCAGCGTCATCCAGCTCGCCGAGCGTTGCGGCTACCGCTCGGCCCACGCCGAAAAGGTCGCCCGACTCGCCGAAAGTCTTTTCGACCAGCTCGCCGCGCTGCACGGCCTCGACCCGCGCTGCCGCGAACTCCTCCGCTACGGCTGCCTGTTGCACGACATCGGCTACCTCATCGCCCACCGGGGCCACCACAAGCACTCCTACTACCTCATCTGCAACGGCGGCCTCAAAGGCTTCGACGAGCAGGAAATCGAGCTTATCGCCAACCTCGCTCGCTACCATCGCAAAGGCAAACCAAAAAAATCACACTACAGTTACGAGAACTTAGCGCCTGCCGACCGCAGGGTGCTGCGAAAGCTGATTCCCCTGCTCCGCCTCGCAAATGCCCTCGATCGCACGCACTATTCGGTCGTCGAGTCCGTAACGTGTCAGATACTTCCGGACTGTGTCCGCGTCCACGTCCACACCGACAAGGACGCCGAGCTTGAATTGTGGATGGCAAACCGCCAAAGTGACTTCTTCGCGGCCGCTTACGATCGGCCGCTTGAAATCTGTCTCGATCGGCCCGAGACAGAGGAGACCCCGGATGCCGACGACGCTGCAAACGACGACCTTGGAACCGACCCTGAGGCCGCACGACTACCCGGGCCGTCTGATCATCGTTGAAGGCATCGATGGCTCCGGCAAGTCGACTCAGATCCGCCTGCTGCAGCGCTGGCTCGAGTCCCTTGGCTACCGCGTCTTCTTCACCGAATGGAACTCCGCGGAGCTCGTCAAGAAAACCACGAAGAAGGGTAAGAAAAAGCGCAGTCTGACGCCGACAACCTTCAGCATCCTTCACGCGACCGACTTCGCCCACCGCCTCGTGACGAACATCATCCCGCCCCTCAAGGCCGGTATGATCGTTCTCGCCGATCGCTACGTCTTCACCGCCTTCGCCCGCGACGTCGTCCGCGGCTGCGACCGCGAATGGGTCCGGAAGGTCTACCGCTTCGCTCCCAAGCCCGACATCGCCTACTACTTCCGCGTTCCAATCGAAGTCGCTGTCAAACGCCTCACCCAGACGCGTCAAGTATTGAAAGACTTCGAAGCCGGCATGGACCTCAATCTCCACTCCGACACCGTCGAGAGCTTCCGCATCTTCCAGGGCCGAATCCTCGACGAGTACGACCGCATGGCGAAGGAAAACGACTTCGTCGTCGTCGACGCGACCGGCAACATCGCCGATCAGCAGCGCAGTGTCCGTTCCGTCGCCTCGCGTCGCCTCGCGAACTACACTAAGAACCCGAGGATTGCATGAGTTCACTCCAGTTCTTCGGTAAAGGCCTCCCCTACCTCCCGCAGTCGGAGTACCCCGGCGTCCTCATTACCGTCGAGGGCACCGACGGCGTCGGCCGCACGACCCAGATCGTCATGCTCCGCGAGTGGCTCGAGGTCCAGGGGTACGGCGTCGTCGAGACCGGCTGGACCCGCAGCCCCCTCATCGGCCGCACCATCGCCGAAGCCAAGCAGGGCCGCCTGCTCAACCCGCTCACCTATTCGCTGCTCTATGCCGCCGAGTTCGCGGACCGCCTCGAAAAAGAGATTATCCCCGCCCTCCGCAGCGGCTTCGTCGTCCTCGCCGACCGCTACGTCTTCACCGCCTTCGCCCGCGACGTCGTTCGAGGCGTCGATCGCCACTGGGTTCGCGACCTCTTCGGCTTCGCCCCCGTCCCCCACCTTGTCATGTACCTGAAGATCGACGTCGCCACCCTCATCCGCCGCGTCATCTCGCGCGGCATCATCGACTACTTCGAGTTCGGCATGGACATGTCGATGGGCTCCGACCCCTACAACAGCTTCAAGCGCTACCAGACCCGCCTCCTCCGCGAATACGACAACCTCGCCCAGGAGTTTCACTTCCACTCGCTCAGCGCGACCCAGAAGCCCGAGAAGCTCCAGAGCGAAATGCGCGAAATCGTCTCCGGGTTTTTCTCCAAGCGCCACTTCTACGCCACACCCATCGAAAAGGAATTGACCGACGACAACCCCCCCGTCGAAGCGCCGCCCCCGCCGACAATCCAGCAGAAAGCCTCCTGACGCGTGCGCGTCGTTTGATTTGCCGTCGTACCAGTCCGTACAATCGGGCGATGTCGAAACTCACCTACGTCGCCGGTATCGCTCTGCTCGTCGTCTTCTCATCGCTTGGTGGCTGTAACCTCTGGTGGTTCGACGACGCCGCCTATCCCTACGACGACGAGTTGTACGGCGCGATCCTCCCTTCGCCCCGCGAAATCCGCTCATTCCCGAAAGCCATCAGCCCGCTTGCACTCGCGCCATCGTCCGGCGCGAACCAGCCTGCTTCAACCCAGATCGCCTCGCCACCCCCCGTTGGCCAGCAGGGCCCTTGCTCCGCCTGCACGTCGCAGGGTGCACCCGGCTCCTGCATCGCTTGGTCGTTCGGATACGGCCTCGGCTCCATCACCGCCAACATCGCGCAGCAATGGGGCATCAACGACGCCAACCACCTCATCAGCCCGGCGTTCTTGTACGAATACGTGCTTCGCGAGCAGCAACTCGCCTGCCCCGTCGGCACAAAGGACGTGAATTACGTCAATTACTTGGCAAAATATGGCGCCGTCAGTATTACAACCGCCCCCTACGTCGCCGAGTGCGACGTGCTGAATCAGGTCAACCTTGATGACCCACCCAACCCGCAATTCAGAATCGGAAGCTGGACCTACATCCACCCCACCGACCGCGACCTAATTAAGCAGCACCTCGCCGCCGGCCACCCTGTCGCCTTCTCGGGCCACCTCTACGTCGGTTTCGGCGACCTCGTGGGCAACGATGTCTATTACGGCAGCGGTCCGTTTGAAGTCAGCAAGAAAACCGGCAAGCTCGTCGGCCATGGCATGCTGCTGATCGGCTACGACGACAACATCGGCGATGAGTCAAAGGGCCTCGGCGCATACCGCCTGCAAAACAGCTTCGGCACATTCTGGGGCGACGCCGGCCGACTCTGGATGTCCTACGACACGTTCGAAAGCTCGATTCTCGCCTGCTACACCGCCGAACCACTCGAAGCGCCGCAGCGGGCCATCGCCGCGCTGACGCCTGATTCTCCCTCGGCCGCGGCCGCCCGCATCACCGCGGCCATCCAATGGGATCACGTCGAGAACGGCGAGCCCCACGTCTTCCTGATTTTCAAGCACCAGTTCGACGCTCCCGTCGAACTCGGCGAAATTGCCGTCACCGACCCTTCCGGCAAAATTGCACGTCACACGTACAACACCTGGCACAACAACGGCTACACCCATCTCTCGCGCAATGATGGCTTCCAGTTCACCGCCGGAGACTATCAACTGGCAATCAAGACCACCCAGCTCGACGGCACTACGGCAACCTACACCGCACAGATTTCAGTACCGGCTATTCCCGGCTCACCGCTCCGCGAGAGGCCCTTCCGCTTCGGCATACTTGGCGGTAACGGCGAACGAGCAAGCGTGAACTGACGCCCGTCATCTCACCTTAGTGCCACTCTTCGCGGCATCCCGTCCCCGGCCGACACCCGCGGAGCCGCCGCCTCCCACACGCCGGGAGCACGCACGCCGCACTTCGGACACGCCCCATGCGGCCCCATCCGATTCTCTTCAACGTAAAACCCCGTCCGTCGAATCAGCAACTCCCCACACGCCGCGCAGTACGTATTCTCGCGCGTGCCGACACGCCCGTGCAGGTTCCCCGGATAGCAGTATCGCAGTCCCGCCGCCTTTCCGAACTCATACGCCCGCAGCAGCGTCTCCACCGGCGTCGCCGGCGTCATGTCCATCTTGTAGTCCGGATGAAACGCCGTGATGTGCCACGGAATATCGACCGACACCGACGCCAGGAATCCCGCAATTTGCTTCAGTTCATCATCCGAATCGTTGAACCCCGGAATCACCAGCGTCACGATCTCCACCCAGAAGCCCATCCGCTTTAGCAGCTTGATCGTCTCCAGCACGTTTGCCAATACGCCCCCCAACTCGCGGTAGTGCTTGTCGTCAAACCCCTTCAGATCAACCTTGTAAAGGTCCACAAATGGCCGGATGTACTCCAACACCTGCGGCGTTCCATTCCCATTACTGACGTAGCCACACACAATCCCGCGCGATCGCGCCAGCTTGAAAATCTCCACCGCCCACTCCGACGTGATCAGCGGCTCGTTGTACGTGGACACAATGACCGGCACTCGCTGCCGCACAGCCAACTCGACAAGCTGCTCCGCCCGCACAAAGTCCGGCTGCCCCACCGCTGCGTCATCGCGCAGCGCTTGACTCGTGACCCAGTTCTGGCAATACCCGCAGTGAAAGTCGCACCCAAGCATCCCGAACGACAGCGCATCCCGCCCCGGAAAAGCGTGATAAAACGGCTTCTTCTCAATCGGATCAATCTGAACGCCGGCCACGTACCCCGCCGGCACGCGCAGCTCGCCACCCCGGTTGAATCGCACCCGGCAAACCCCCGCCCGACCATCCTTAACAAGACACCGATGCCCGCAGGCAAAACACCGGATGACCTCTTCGCCGTCCCGATCGCGCTCGCGCGCAATGAGCGCGTCAGCCGCCGGCATCGTGTTGTCGGAAAGGAGCGTCCTAAGCGAGGTCATCCGAGACATGCGTCACCTCGCCAGTAATTGTAGTGGCATTCGTAGCCCCCAGCCGCAAGGCTAGAGCTGCCGAACAATCCCCCGTTCCCCCAGCGCCTCCACCAGCCGCCCCACGCACTCATCCACCGCAATCTCCCCCGCCTTGAGCACAATTTCCGCCTTCACCGGCGCTTCGTACGGATCGTCGACACCCGTAAATCCTTTGAGCTGCCCCGCCCGCGCCTTGCCATACAGCCCCTTCGGATCGCGCTTCTCGCATTCCGCCACCGGAGTATCGATGTGCACCTCGATAAACGGAACGCCCGCCGCCGCGTGCAACTCGCGCACGAGGTCTCGATCCTTCCGATACGGGCTGACAAAGCTCGTAATGGTAATCACCCCCGTGTCGGCAAACAGCTTCGCCACCTCTCCGATCCGCCGGATATTCTCCGCCCGATCCTCCGCCGAGAACCCGAGGTTCTTGTTCAGCCCATGCCGGATGTTGTCCCCATCCAACACGTATGCCAGGTGCCCGCGCTCCACCAGCCAGTGCTCCAGCGAAAACCCGATCGTCGACTTCCCCGACGACGGCAGCCCCGTCAGCCACACCGTACAGCCCTTCTGCTTCAGCAGCTTCTCGCGCTGCCCCCGCTCCACATGCCCATGATGCCACGTAACGTTTGTCGCTTTGATTTCAGTCATGCCGCCAGTGTAGGGCCGCCACCAACATCCCGGCAAGCCCGCAAAAAACTCGCAGTCGTAACGCGTGAATCTGAGTTGAGAAATGACGCATGGAAACATAGCGCAACGAACCGTCCGCCCCGGAGCCGTTCCGGGCAGCCGGCTCGTTTCAAGGACTTCGCCCGGTTTGGAGCATCACATGAAACAATCACACCCTCTTCGTAACGCCGCCCGTCTCCTCGCGTGCTCGATTCTGACCTTGGGATGCATCTCGATGGCGGCCTGCGGCACAAATCCGTTCGAGTCGAACGCCTACGGCCCCTACGGCAACGGCTCGGAACGCAATGTCGTCGTCGCTTCGTCGACGGACATCCAATCACTGACTCCATCCGGGAACTTCCAATACGAGAACTTCATCGTAGACCCGGGAGTCACGCTCTACGTCCCGAGCGGGACCAAAATCCGCTGCACGGGCAACTTCACCGTAAACGGCACGATTGAAGTCGGACCCGGCGCCGCCGGCGGTCTCTTGGCGGCCTTCACCGGCCGTCCGCCCGGCGCCGGCAACAGCCGGGCCGCCGCAAGCACCGGCGAACTGACAGCGAACAGCACCGACGCGGATCCCGGGCAATTCGGCGTCGCACTACTCACAGAGCAGGCGGCCCAGCTCTACCACCCCGGAGTGTTCGGAGGTGGCGGAGGTGCGGGAAGCGGCACGATCGCCACGAGCGGAGGCGGAGACAATGGCGGCGATGGCGGCGGCTCCTTCACGGTAGTCACACGCGGCACGGTCTCCGTCGCGGGCGGGATTTACGCCGACGGCAAGCCCGGAAAAGATACCGGCGGAGGCGGCGGCGGAGCGGGCGGAGTCCTCGTCATTGCATCCCGTGCGTCGATCAACGTCGCCGGAGTACTCGCCGTTCGCGGCGGCAAGGGCGGCGACGCAAAAAAGAACGCCACCACGGTCGTCGGCGGCGGCGGCGGTGGAGGTGGAGGCATCGTCCACCTCGTCGCCCCGGCCGTAGCTCCGGGCAACGTACTGCTCGATGGCGGCGCTGGTGGATTTGCCCTCGCGACCGTCGCGGCAACAGTCTACCGCGCCGGAGGTGGCGGCGGCGGCGGTTGCGGCGGAGATGGCGGCGTAGGCGGAGTGGGAACGGGAAACTCCGCCTATGCCGAATTCACACGCGGCGGCTCGGGCACCGCCGGCCAGTTAGTCCAGACCGTCGCCGACCCGACCGACTTGTACTGACCGCTGACGCGCGGCTAAACCTGAAACAGCGGCGTACTCAAATACCGCTCGCCGTTGCTCGCCAGCACGACGACGATTAGCTTCCCCGCATTCTCCGGCCGGCTCGCCACGGTATTCGCAGCCGCCAGTGCCGCGCCGGAGGAAATCCCGCACAAGATGCCCTCCTCCTTCGCCGCCCGCCGCGCCCACGTCATTGCGTCGGTCGACTTGACCCGAATGATCTCGTCATAAATCTCCGTATTGAGAACCCCCGGCACAAACCCCGCCCCGATCCCCTGGATTTTGTGCGGCCCCGGCTTCAGCTCCGCCCCCTGCCGCTTCTGCGTCAGCACCGGCGACTCCTCCGGCTCCACCGCCACGCACTTGAACTCCGGCTTTCGCTTCTTGATCACTTCGCCGACGCCCGTAATCGTGCCACCCGTCCCGATGCCGGACACGAGAATGTCCGCCTTGCCATCTGTGTCGTTCCAGATTTCCTCTGCCGTCGTCCGCCGGTGAATCTCCGGATTCGCCGGATTGTCGAACTGCTGTGGCACAAACGAGTTTGGCGTGTCCTTTGCCAATTCTCCCGCCCGCCGCACCGCCCCCTTCATCCCCTCCGCCGCCGGCGTCAGCACAAGGTCCGCCCCATACGCCCGCAGCAGCGCTCGCCGCTCCAGGCTCATCGACTCCGGCATCACGAGCGTCAGCCGATACCCCTTCGCCGCTGCGACAAACGCCAGCCCAATCCCCGTGTTCCCGCTCGTCGGCTCGATAATGACGGAATCCTTCGTCAGCTTCCCCGCCTTCTCCGCCGCCTCGATCATCGAAACGCCGATGCGGTCCTTCACGCTCCCGGCCGGATTCTGATATTCCAGCTTCGCATAAACCTCCGCCGTCGACTGAATGATCCGATTAATCCGCACCAGCGGCGTATTCCCGATTGTTTCCGTAATGTTGTTGAAGAGCCGGGCCATGAGCGACCTCCTGCAAGAAAAGTGGCTTAGAATTTATGTGTCGAATTCTTGTGGAATTGAATTCATCGAAGCAACGTCGATCCGCCGGAACGGGCGGGGCGTTGCGTCAACATCGACAGGACGAGTGGTTCCTGATGGTCATTCCAGAAATGATAGATCACTCGCACCCGGGCGACAAGCCCTCGTTAGCCCCCGAGCAATTGCACCGTGAACGGCGAAATATCGCGCCCATCCAGAACGCCATCGCCGTCCATGTCGCCGGTGCACACGTCGCTGGCCGTCGACGCCAGCAGCGCCTCGACAAACGCTTCGACGTCACCCGCGCTGACAGCACCGCTTCCGTCGAAGTCGCCCGCGACAACGGGCCCAAGCACAAACTCCGCCGCCCCCACATCAATCCGACACCCCATCACGCGCGGCTCACCGCCAAAATCCGTCTCGCCCGGTCCCGCCACGTCGTTCGGATCGCCGCCGTTCACGCACGCCGACCCTGCCCCGATCCGCAAATCGTCATCCGCCGTACCAAGCATTGCGTCGACCCCGAACGGATCGACAAACACCGGATCGCTCGAGAAATTGCCGATGCCCGCCGCGCCGCCCTCCACATCCGACCAACTCACTGTCGCGGCGAATCCACCCAGTGCGTCCGGCGCGTTGCCCCAGACAACGCACCCCGTGACGTGGACATCCTCATCCTGGTTGCTGAAAAACCCGCCCCCAAACACCCCGCCGCGCCCGCCCGCGCTGTTGTTCGCAAACGTGCACCGCCGAACCACCGGGTTACTGAATTGCGTGTTGTACATCCCGCCCCCAAGGTCGGCGTAATTCCCGCTGAACACGCAATCGGTCACGAGCGGCGCCGTCGCAAAGCTGCTCAATATTCCCCCGCCCCAGCCATATTGAGCCCCCGTCGAGGCATTTCCGAAAAACCCCGATCGCGAAACGACCGGGTTGTCTCCCTCGATGTACAACCCGCCGCCGCCCAGCTCCGCGTCGTTCCGCAGAAAGGTGCACCGATCGATCGTAATGCTCGCGAAGTAGTTGCTCATCCCGCCCCCGACCGAGAAACCACCGCCCGCCACCGAGTTATCCATGAACAGGCATTCGCTCACGAGCCCAACACTGCCAAGGTTGTAAAGCCCTGCCCCCTCCGTCGCCACGTTCTCGCAGTATTCGCACCCCGAAACCAGCACGCTCGCCCCGTCGCTGTTGTACAGCCCTGCCCCGAACGACCCGATATTCGCCTCAAACAGGCAATCCGTCACAATCGCCACCCCGCCCGACATCCACGCCCCGCCCCCGCCGCTCCCGCCGCCGCCTCCGCCGCCGCCCGTCTCCCCCAGCCCACCCGCGTTCCCCTCAAACGTGCAACCGCTCAATGTCGTGCTGCTCAAATCCGTGAAGATCCCGCCGCCGCCCACCTCGGCCGCATTATTGATGAACGTGCAATCCATCACGAACACCGCGCTGTCCGGATCGGTGTACGCACCCGCCCCGAACTGCGCCCGATTCCCGACGAATGTGCACGCGCTGATCATCGCCCCGTGCTCGCTCCGGCAGTACACGCCGCCCCCCGTCTCCGCAGCCACATTCTCGAAGAACACGCACCCCATCGCATGCGTGTGAGAGTGATGGTGGACGTACAGCCCGGCCCCGAAGGCGTCCGAGTAATTCCCCTCAAACGAACAATCCATGACCATCGTCTCGAACCCGTGGTCATTGATCGTTCCATGATTCTTCGACCAGTTCCCCCGGAAAATGCAATCGACAATCTGCGGCGAAGCATCGTAAATATTCAACCCGCTCCCCTGGTCCTGGCTCGCCGGATCGGCCCCAAACCCTGGCCCATCCGCCCGCCCGCAACACACCTCGAACCCATCGAGCACCGCCGTCTCATCCACATTCAGAGCCACGACAACGTGAAAGCTGTTCTCCTCGCTCCCCGCAAAACTCCCGTCCTCCAGATCATTCCCTAACAAGTCGCCGCACAGCACCGTCTCGTTCAACATCACGTCGCGCTGCGAGCGGCTGGTCTCAAACCCCGCAAACCCGCCGTAAATCCCAACCCCGCTCTTGAGGAAAAAAGACGCCGCCCGATCCAGCGTCTCCGTCGGCCGATACTCCCCCGCCGCCACCCAGATTTCGTCCCCCGGCTGCGCTTCCCCCAGCGCCGTCTGCAACGATTTCCGCGCCGTCGCCCAGCTCAACCCACTCCCCGAATCGTCCGGCCGCAAACCGTCAACGTACCGAACTGCCGCCCCCGCTCTGGTCGGATGCACGGCGCACACCAGCGCCGCGATCACGGCAATCGTCAATCGGCTCGCTCTCGTCGCCATTCCCCGCTCCGCCATCGACCAGCCACGATTATACCGCAGCCGACGACCCACCCCGACTCGCCTGCCCCCGCCGCCCCCAAACCCGCCCAATCCCCCATGTCATCCCAGTCAGCGCGACAATCGCCCCCTCCATAATCAACAACTCGTAAGGCGTCCGCACGATCCCCAGCGACACAATCAGCGTCGTCGCCCCGGCCGGCGCATGCGGCACGCCCAGCAGGATCATCAGCCCCCCCGTCAGCCCCAGCGACAGCGCCGCGCAAATCACCCGCGCAACCCCGACGCCCTCCACCAGCGCCGCCGGCTGATCCGCCAACCCCGTCGCCAGCAGCGCCCCATAGCCGCAAGCCAGCCCAATCGCATGCCCGAGAATCGTGTTCCGCGCGCTCGACGTGACATCTCGCGGATGCATCAACTGCAACAGCGCCGTCGGCCCGAGCGACGGAAACACAAACGCCGTCCCCGTCCACATCGCCGCCGCCGCCAGAACCCCGATCACCCCCGCCCCAAGCACGAAAACGTACGCCGCCCGCAACCCGTCCGCTCGCGACATGCCCCACCCGCTACTCCCCACCTGCTACTCCCCACCCGGCGGCCCGACATGCACAAAGATCTTTCGCGCGAACGCCTTCCCGCCCTTCAACGTCACCTTTGCCGTCACCTCGTACTTCCCCGTCCCCATGTACGTATGCGTCGGCGTCGCCTCGTTCGATCGTTCCCCATCCCCGAACTCCCAGAGGATCCGCGTCATCGGCGGCTTCGCCTCGCACCAGAACTTCACCGTCCCGCGGCTCTCCATGTTCGGCTTCGCATACCGCAGCCGGATCCACGGCCGCTCCCGCGCGACGCGCTTGAAGAAGTCCCACGCCAGCCCCACCTCCAGCCGCCGGTGACTCCCCGGCACCTCGCGCTGCTCCACAAACATCTTCTGCTCGCGCAGCCACGTAATGCACGCGATCGAGTCCGGCCGCAGCGGATCGGTGTTTCCGTAGTAGACAAAAATCGGCTGCCACCGATCCAGTCGATCCGGTTCCACCTCAACATATTCCGCCTTGAAGTTCCCCTGCCGCACCGCCAGCGCCCGGAACACATCCGGATTCCGCAGCCCCGTATACAACACCGCGTACGCCCCCGCCGACCACCCCGTCAGATAGACCTTCTCTTCCGCGATGTTGTACGACCCCTTCAGCGACGACACGAGATCGAGAATCACCCGCTCATCCGCTCGCTGCCGTTCGATCTGCTCCGGCACCGGCGGCGTAAAATCCCCGCGCGTCCCCCGCAGGATCGGCGCCGCGACGATGATCTCCTTCGTCTCCGCAAACTGCGCCCACTCCCGAATCTGCGCCCATGCATCGTCCCACGGGTTCGTCCCATGACATGCAATCACCAGCGGATACGCCACCCGCTTGTCATACGTCGACGGCACATACAGGTAGTACTTCCCGCCCGGTTCGCCCCCCAGCGACTTCTCCTTGATCTCCGCCGCCGTCGGCAGCGGCGCCGTCACCGGACACCCACAGGCCAGCAGACACAGCCCCGCCGCCGCCGTCCGCAACACAACCACGACGATTCGCGTTCGCATCATCCGCGAACTTATACGCCGATCTGCCGCTTCCGGCCAGATTCCCCTTGTCGCCCCCAAATCGCCCCGCCTATACTTGTCCGAAGTACGCAAACCCAGGCCCTCAGGAACCCTCCCATGCCCAAAAATCTCGAAGGAAAAACCATTCTGATGGTCGACGACGACGAAGAAATCATCTCCGCCATGCAGCTCGCCTTCGCCGAAAGCGGCGCAGCCATCCACACCGCCCGCGACGGCAACACCGGCCTCGACAAGGCCGGCAAGCTCAACCCCGACCTCATCATTTTGGACATCATGCTCCCCCAGCGCAGCGGCTTCCTGGTCCTCGAAAAGCTCCAGCCCAAAAAGCAAAAGGGCAAGCGCCCCTTCGTCATCATGGTCACCGGCAACGAGGGCAAGCGCCACGAGGCCTACGCCCGCGCCATGGGCGTCGACGAATACCTCAACAAACCCTTCCGCCTCGATCGCCTGATCCAGACAGTCGAAAAACTCCTCGGCGCCCCCAGCGGCGACACCGCCCCGGTCGCTTCCTGATCCGTAACCTTCGACTGCGGGCCGACATGCGGTCAAATCCCGCGCGCACTCCAAAAGAGCGCCAATCTCACCCAATCCATGTCCCCCACTTGGGTGAATCGGCGCATTTCGATACGATACGCGCGTCGCTCCGCCCGATCGGGCGTTCGGCACTCAGCTTCACCAAGTGGAGGGATATTCCATGTCAGCCCGCAATCCGCACTCGATTCTTCTTATCACCGCGCTCATCACGGCGCCGGCCGCCGCCGCTCCGCTCGCCTTCCAGCAATCCATCAACACCTCCGCGCCCATCCTCTACTACCAGCTCAACGAAGCCGCCGGCAACGCCATCAACCACGGCTCCCTCGGCGCTGCCTTCGACGCCACCTACAACGGCACCATCCAGCGCGCCGTCCCCACTCCGGCCGGCGACACCGGCGCGATCTTTGACGACATCAACGACTATCTCGAGTCCCTTACCACCTCCCCCGCCGCTCTCTCCGGCAACCCAACCTTCTCCGCCGAGACCCTCGTCGTCATCCGCTGCACTCCAAACACCAATTTCTATCCCCCATTCCTCCACTGGGGCCAGGGCACGACCAGCCAGGAAGTCTTCTTCAGTCTCCGCGCCAACGACTCAAACAAGGCCTACGCCGGCTTCTACAACGGTGGCCTCACAACCACCGACCCCACCCCCGTCGGCGAATGGATGCACCTCGTCTGGGTCCGCCAGGGCGGCGGCAACGCGGCCACCGGCACCACCCTCTACTTGAACGGCCAGTCCGTCGCTCTCACGGTCGACGGCTCGCTGTGCTGCGCGACCTCCATCCCTGCCGTCACCTCCGCCGCCTTCCGCGTCAACCGCGGCCGCGACTTCCCCCGCTTTACCACCATGGAGATGGATGAACTCGCCCTCTACGACCGCACCCTCTCCGCCTCCGAAGTCACCACCCACTTCAACGCCCTCACCGTGCAAAGCACGCTCAAGGGCGACCTCGACTGCAACCAGTTCGTCACTGGTGTCGACGTCGACGGCTTCGTCACCGCCCTGCTCGCCCCCGCGAGCTATCCCGCCAAGTACCCGCAGTGCAACGCCCTCAACGGCGACTTCAACAGCAGCGGCACCGTCACCACCGCCGACATCGCTCCCTTCGTCGCCCGGCTCACGACCATCCCCACAACGCCGTTCCAGCAGGCCATCCTCAACGACTCGCCCTCGCTCTTCTACTCCATGAACCAGTCCGGCGGCTTCGTTCCCAACCGCGGCTCGCTCGGCGCCGCCTACGACACCGTCCCCGTCGGCAGCATGACCCTCGTCCCCTCGCCCAACGGCGACGGCGGCCTCTACTTCCCCGGCTCGGGCAACTATCTCCTCAGCGCCGCCAACGCCCCCGCCGCCTTCACCGGCAACCCGGCCTTCTCGATCGAAGCCGTCGTCAAGCCCACCTGCACCGTCTCCTCCTACTGCTCCATCCTCGGCTGGGGCCCCGCCGGAAACGGCATGGAAACCTTCTTCGGCTTCCCGACCAATCAAGGCAATCTCTTCTTCGCCGGCTTCTTTAACGGCGGATCGTTGACCAGTTCCCCCACCCCGCACGCCCAGTGGTTCCACGTCGTCTGGACCCGCGCTGCCGGCGGCAACGCCTCAACCGGCTCGCTCCTCTACATCGACGGCCAGCCCGCGACGATCGCCCCCGACCCCGGCCTCTGCTGCAACGCAACCGTCCCAAACCTCGGCGCAACCCCGTTCCGCATCAACGCCACCTCGGCCGGCCCCTCGTGGTACTTCATCGGCAGTCTCGACGAAGTCGCCCTCTACGACCACATCCTCACCCCGGCCCAGGTCACAACCCACTACAACGCCCTGCCGCATTAGCTCGCGTTCTTTCGTTGTCGGAGCGTCGCCCCCAGAAATCTGAACCCGGAGCGCAAGCGACGGCCGCGCGCTCAGGAGCAGCACAGCACTCTCACACTATCGCATCGGCAATCTTCAATCGGGAGCGAGATCGTCCATTGCGCCGTTCGTCGACGGATCGCGCCGCCCCGCCCGCATCTCACCGAGTAGCGCCATCGCGTCGGTGACTTCGCGCACCTTCTGATCGCCCGCGCAGTACACCCGCACAAGCGCGTCACGGCTCTCCGAAAGATACGCCGCTGCATCAGCCAGTCGGTCCTGCTTCATGGCGCACCGTCCGAGCGCAAGCAGCGTCAGTCCTATCTCCGGGTGTTGCGGCCGAAGCGCGGCGCGCTGGATCCCAAGCGCTTCAGTTAGGAGATCGTTGGCTGCATCCGCGCGATCCTGCCGAAGGCAGACCTCGGCCAGTGCCACGAGGGCCTCGGCCGTCTTCGGATGACCGGCACGAAGCGTCGCGAGCCGGATCTCGACGGCCTCGCGGAAGTGCGATTCGGCGAGATTGAGTTCGCCGAGTTCCAGTCGCGCCCATCCCAGCGTGATGAGCGGCCCCGCCGCGAGGTAGTGACACTCGCCCAAGTTCGCCCGATAGCCCTCAAGCGCGGCGTGCGCAGCCTCGATGCAACGCGCAAAATCGCATTCCGCCAACAGAATGCCAGCCTGCAACGCGCGCGCAGCAGGCGTGGCATGACCAAAGGCCTGCGTTTGGCTGGCCATCACTCCGTCACAACATGCCTGCGCTCGCTCGGGCCGCCCCGACAGCAGAAAGGCCTCGCCGGCGCGAAGGAGGGTCCAGGCGAAGATCGGCGAGAGGGGGCGACGACGTGCCAATGCCGCCTCTGTACCTTCGGCACTCAAGACGGCCTCTTCGTAGTAGCCCTGTTCCGCAAGCACCTGGACCAATTGGCAATTAGAGAGGACCGGTATCCTGGGAGCCGACGCAGCCCGCTGCTGGTTGTTGAACAGCTCGCCTTGCTGGCGTCCGATACGGGCGGCCTCGTCGTATCGGCCATCGGCGCGCAACAGTTCGCACAGGGCCTCCATGCCATCGGTCCTGTTCGGGGCGCCGAGTTCGTCAAGGATCCGATACACCTCCCTGGCCCGGGATTCTGCGATCTGAAATCGGCCCAGCGCCGTGTCGATTTCCGACTTGAGCAACAGCGCGAACGCAAATCGCCGGGTGTCCCCAGGGTTGTGCTTCTCGGCCATGTCGAGCATGCGCTCGGCGATTTCATCCGCCCCGCGATAATCCTGCTCGGCCCAGGCCGCGCGAGCGAGGGCCGTCATGGCCGCAATGGACAGAACCGGATCAACTGCCTGCTCGACGGCCGCGCGCACGTATCGCCGGGCCTCCTGCCATTCGGACGTGTGGAAAAGCAGACCACTGCCGAGGTCTAAGGCGACCGTTGGTGGAATCGAGGCCGAGCCGCCGCGCCGCTCATAGAGTCGCACTGCTTCTCTCACTTCCGCCAGCGCCTCCAGTGCGGTGGGCGCGTGGCTTGCCAGCGCGCCCGCCAGCATGAACCTGGCGTCGGCGACGGACTCGTGATCCGCACCCAGGTGACGCGATCTTAGGGCGACGAGTTCGCGTGTCACCTCGACCGATCGCGGATCAAATGAAGCATCGTGAGCCTCTGACAGCAAACCCAGCGCCGTAAGCGTCCGGGCATCGTCACGGCCGTAGAGTTCCCGCTGCCGGGCGAGTGCCCGCTCGAAGATACCCGCCGCCTCTTTGCGGTATTCCAGCCCCAGGTACACGCGACCAATGGTCAGATCAATCTCTGCGGCCGTCTCCGGGTCGGCCGCGAATTCTACCGGTACGCGGGCGGCGGCCTCGCGGAGGATGTCCTTCAGGCCGGCCCGCCCCGCCTGCTTTGGATCGCGAACGGCCGCGAACATGCTGTCAAGGAACGTGAGGGCATGCTGCGCACGAGCCGCCTGCTGTGTCGCCATCCGCCGCTGGGCCGCCTCGCGCGCCGCCAGCCAGCTCATGCCGACGAGCGCTGCCACGAGCACAACGATGAACGCGCCGCCGATCACCACTCCGCGCCGGTAGACCCAGAGGGTTTTCTTGAGCAGGTAGAGACCACTGTCGCGGCGGGCCTCGATCGGTTCGTCCTGCAAATGGTGGCGAATGTCATCCCCCAGTGCTGCGGCGCTGGAATAGCGGCGCTCCGGGGTTTTCTCGAGCGCCTTCTCGATGATCGTCTCCAACTCACCGCGCAGGTCGCGTTTGAGCGTTCCGGCCCGCGGTGGAGATCGCTCGCAGATCACGCGCGTGGCTTCTGGCAGCGGCAGACCGGAGAAGTCGTAAGGGAGACGATCGGTCAGCAACTCGTAGAGAATGACGCCGAGTGAGTAGACGTCGCTGCGGACGTCGATGTCCTCGGGGCGGCCGCGGGCCTGCTCGGGACTTGCGTAGGCCAGTGTGCCCTGGAACGCACCCGACTGCGTAATCTCTGAGACACCGGCCTCGGGATCGACGATCCGGGCGAGGCCGAAGTCCAGAATCTTTGGCTGGCCGGCCTCGGTGACGAGAATGTTGGAGGGTTTAAGGTCGCGGTGGATCACGCCGCGCTGGTGGGCGTAGTGCACCGCGTCGCAAATTCGCGCGAACAGTTCCAGCCGCTGCTCGATCCCCAGGTTCGTCTCGCGGACATACTGCGTCAGCGGCCGGCCGACGACCCGCTCCATCGCGAAATAGTGCCAGCCGTCCTCCGACCGGCCGGCCTCGTGGATGGTGGCGATGCCGGGATGCTGGAGCCGGGCCAGAGCCTGGCTCTCGCGGCGGAACAGCCGCGCTGTCAGCTCGTCCCGCTGGGGCAGCGCGCGAAGGAGCTTGACGGCGACCATGCGGCGCGGATCCTCCTGCTCGGCTTCATATACGGCGCCCATTCCGCCGGTGCCGATCAGTCGGCCGAGCCGGTATCGCCCGACAGTCGCGATCGGCGGCGGCGAGTCCGGCGCTCGGGCCGGCCGCTTCGGAGCAAAAGGCGGCCAATCCGGGACGCTGGATGCCCGGTCGTGGGCCGCCAGGAGTGAGTCGACTTCGGCCCGCAAGCCTGCATCGCTGCCGCAGCGCTGGTCAAGAAGTCGGGCCCGCGTCAAGGAGTCACAATTCACGACTTCGTGAAAGAGATCGTCGATCTGTCGCCAGCGATTTCGGTCCATCGCGACCACGGGCATCGGGCGCACCTCTCCCCTGATTACTTCGCAAGACGGGCCCGCGCGGGCTCACGCCCACGCTTGAATTGCGGCACCGGTCTCAACCGGTGGAGCTTGTCTCACCCTCACCGAGTTCCCGGCAAAGCCAGGCCCGGGCCAGGGTCCATTCGCGCTTGATCGTGGCAGGAGAGATGCCCATTACCTCGGCCGTCTCCTCCAGCGAAAGCCCGCCAAAGAAGCGGAGTTCGATGATCTGGCTCTTACGCTCGTCAAACGTCGCCAGCTTCGCGAGCGCCTCATCGAGGGCCAGCACGTCGCCATCGCCCGCGGTGAGGGCGATCGTCTCATCGAAGCGGATCGCGGGCTGCTGCCCGCCGCGCTTGGCCGCCCCGCCCCGCCGGGCGCGGTCGATCAGGACGTAGCGCATGGCCCGTGCAGCCACGCGCATGAAGTGGGCGCGATTCTCGAAGCGCATGCCGCGCTGTGTCAGTCGCAGGTAGACGTCGTGAACGAGCGACGTGGTGCTGGTGGCATCGATCGGCTGACAGCGCTGTAAGACCGTCTCGGCAAGGGCGCGGAGCTCCGCATAGACCTCGGGCATCAGAGCGTCGACGTCGCGCGCGGCGTCCGCTGGCACCTGGCCGGTGTCTGTCGTGTTGTCCGGGACCGGCAAAATCCGTCCTCGGGTCCACATTTTTGCAGATTTCTGAGCCGTGCCGGCCGCCGAATGCGACTCTGAGGGTGATGGCGGCGGAAGGCCGGCCACTACGAATCGAGCCCCAGTGTAACCGGCGCGCGAGGGCGAATGCAACTCTTTTGCGACTCACGATTTCGGAGTGACCAGCACGGGACGCAGCGGAAGTCGTGTTGTTGATCGGAGACGAAATATGAGAATCGAAGCCAAGGCACACCATTTCTGGAATCGGTACTTCCGTCCTTTGGTCAATTCATGGCGTTCGCTTTTCGCGCTTGCCGCGCCGGTGGTCCTGTTCGGCGGATGGTCGGCTCCGGCCGCGGGGCAAACGTGGAACGCGTTCGCGGATTTTAGCACCGCGAGCAACCCGAACGGCGCGTGGTCCTACGGTTGGGGGGCGTCGCTCGGCCAGTTTGATCTTTACCCCTGCGGCGAAAACGGCCCCTGGTACAAGCACTGGCGACTTTCGGCTTGCCCGCCAACCCCCGCGGTATGGCAGAACAATGATTCGATTTCCCATGATGGTGTTCCTCCCGCGAGCCTCTCACTGCATCCGGGAGCGTCTGGCCAGGTTTCTGACATTCGATGGACGTCGCCCATATCGGGGGACATCACGCTGACGGGAACCTATGGTGCCGGCGACAGCGGGCTCGTGTCAGTGTACGTGCTCCACAACGGAACGATCCTGTTTCAGCAACTTGGGACCGCGGTGGCCGCGCCTTTCAATCTTCAGCTGCCCGTCAATATCGGTGACACGATCGACTTTGTTGTTGACGACTTCGACGCCTATTGGTTTGACAATACGCCGCTCAGCGCGACGATCACTCTCTCCTGTCCAAACGATCCGCCCAACGACGCCGACGGAGATGGCGTCGGCAATGCCTGCGACAACTGCCCCACCATCGCCAACCCGAATCAGTCCGACGGCGACAGCGACGGGGTTGGCGACGCGTGCGACACCTGCCCAAACGACGCCGCCAACGATGCCGACGCCGACGGCGATTGCGGCGACGTGGACAACTGCCCGACGATCGCCAACAGCAACCAGGCCGACGCGGACAGCGACGGCCTCGGCGATGCCTGCGATTCCTGTACGCACGCCGCGACACCGGCCGGCCTGATCGCGTGGTGGCCCGGAGAGGGAAATGCCGTCGACGTGATCAACGGCAACAACGGGACTCTCGTAAACGGGGCGACATTCGCACCCGGCGTTTGCGGGCAGGCATTCGACGTGCGGGGCGGCAGCGACTACGTGAGCATTCCGGATGGCGGAGAGATCGATCTGCCGGCGGGATCGCGCGTGTCCATTGCATGCTGGGTCTATCGCACGAGCTTCGGGCTGCAGCACGTCGTGGGCAAGCGGCCGGGTTGCGGCGGAGGCGCCTGGTACCAGCTTGGAATCGGCCCAGGGGCCATCCCCGACGGTGCGGTGCCGCTGAACACCTGGTCGCTGATCGCCGTTTCGTACGACGGATCGAACGAACGTCACTGGGTAAACACGACGCTCGTCGATTTCAATCCGGCCGGACTCGTATTCCCGAACGACGCCGACTTGCGAATTGGCACGTCGGGATCTTGTGCTCCATTTGCAGGACTAATTGACGAAGTCATGATCTTCGACCGCGGACTGCAGCAATGTGATATCGATCACCTGTACGCCGCGGGCTGCAGTGCGATCTGCACCCTTGACCCGGATGCCGATGGCGTCCCGACTTCCTGTGACAACTGCTCGAATGCAGCGAACCCGAATCAGGCAGATGCGGACACCGACGGAATCGGCGACGCTTGTGACAACTGTCTGAATGTCGTGAATCCCAGTCAGTCCGACGCCGACAGCGACGGCATCGGCGACGCTTGCGACAATTGCATAGGCATATCCAACCCCGATCAGACCGAATCCGAAGGCATTGCAGCGAATGACGGGATCGGCGACGCGTGTGATAACTGCGATTTCGTTCCCAATGCCGACCAGATCGACGCCGACAGTGACGGCATCGGCGATGCCTGCGATTCGTGCCCGGCAGCAGCAGCGCCGGTTTATGACGTTAGCAACGACTTTACGCAGAATCCCAACTGCGTGTTCACGCACGGTTACGTCCCTCAGGGCGGACAGTTTACGCCTTACACTGCATTCGATGTCGTTTGCCAACTGGATAGCTGGCGCCCCCCGGGTTCCTTCTCTCCCGTCGTAGGTCACAATCCGAATCCCTTCCATGTCTCATGTGCCGAACCCGACTGGGCTCCCAACGAAGTCTGTTACCATCCCGGCGCGGCGGGTGAGAAGAGTGGATCCCGATTCACGGCGCCTGCTGCTGGCATGTACCAGGTATTCGCGTCTTTTGCCGGCAACAGTCCCGCACCTACGACAACCAGCGGAGAGGTGCGCGTGAACGGAGGGCCGCCTGTGTTCGTAGCGCAAATCAATGGGTATGGGCCTTCATCGCTTCAAAGCTACGTTGGAAATCACACGCTTGCTGTCGGCGATACGGTGGACGTTTTGGTCGGATGGGGCGATAACGGCAACTTTTTCTCAGACAGTACCGAGGTAGTTTTCACGATTACGGGGCAGGGCACCAATGACGACGATGATTGTGACGGCATCGGCGACGTCTGCGACAACTGCCCGAACACGGCCAACAGCAATCAGGATGACGCCGACACCGACGGCGTCGGCGACGGCTGCGACCGCTGCCCCGGCTTCAACGACGCCCAGGACGCCGACACCGACGGCGTGCCCGACCCGTGCGACAACTGCCCCGACGTTTTCAACCCGCCCGTCGTCTCAATGGCTATTGATCAGGGACTCTGGTATATCCGGCAGCCCGATAGCGACGCGGACCGCGTTGGCGATGCCTGCGACAACTGTGAAGCGCGGCCCAACCTCGACCAGTCCGACACCGACCACAATGGCCTCGGCGACGCCTGCGACGACTTCATGGACAGCGACGGCGACGGCATCGACGACCGCGTCGATACGCAGCCGGGGACTCCGTCATTCGTCGCCACCAACGACGTGACCACCCTCACGATCCTGGTCGTGCCGCCGGGCGTGACCTATCGCATCGAGCCGGCTTTGGTGCACGGAAACCGCCCGGCCATCGGCGTCTCCGTCTTCGGCGTCACCGCCGCCAAGCTCGAGATGAACGTCCCGCCCTCGCAGGCCACGGTCCGGCAGGGCAACGGCTACCACGTCTATCGCCGCGGCTCGCTCGAGACGTACGGCTTCGGCGGCAGTCTGGAGGTCGTGTTCGACATCGCCGGCCAGCCTCACACCATCGCCCCCGGCCCCGACAGCACCCTCGTGCTGCACGAGAATGTGCAGGGCGGCCAGCTCCTTGGCGTGTTTGTCTCGGCGTTCGACCAGCTGGTGACGCTCGACGGCCAGCCGCTCGCCCCCGGGCAGGCCGCGGCGGTGGGGAATGTCACGCCGCCGGACAGCGATTCGGATGGGATTCAGGACAACCTGGACAATTGCCCGCTCGTGGCCAATCTCGATCAGGCCAACGCGGACTTCGACGCGTACGGCGACGTGTGCGACAACTGCGCGGGCGTGCCGAACCAATTCCAGGGCGACATCGACGGCGACGGCGTCGGAGACAACTGCGACGTCTGTCCGACCCGCCGTCCCGGCGACGTCAGCGGCGAAGGCCTCGTGGATGTGAACGACGTCGGCCCGTTTGCGGCAAGCCTCGTAAACCCCGGTGCGGCCAGCGCCGAAGAACGCTGCGCCGCCGACGTGAACGTCTCCGGTGCATCCGATGGCGACGACGTGCAGCCGTTCGTGGGCCTGCTGCTGGGGCCGTAGTGTCGCCCACCCGGCGAGAGTTCGAGGGCGTCGTCAGGCTCGATCGGGTGCCCGACCATTGCTCGATCACTGACACGTACGCCGCAGTTCAGGCTATTGCGCGTGCGCGGTCGGTTTGGGACGCGCGAGCGAGGCGGCGGCGCGCGGCGTCCGCCGACACCTGGCCGGTGTCTGTCGATCTGTCCGGGACCGGCACTCTCAGACCCTCGGGTCCACGGAACTTTCCAGAATTCTGAGCCGTGCCGGCCGCCAACTGCGATTCTGAGGGTGAAGGCGGCGGAAGGCCGGCCGCATCGAATCGACCCCCAGTGTACCCGGCGTGCGAGGGCGGTTGCAACCCTTTCTGGTTAGTCACTTTCCCGCGGCGGACACCTGAAACCGAATGGCCGTCCGTGTGCGGATTGGAGACAGGCAATGACGACCCTAACCCCATTACGACATGCTTGCACCGTGCGCCTCCGTTTGTTCATTGTCGCAGCGGCTCTCGCCCAGGCCGGCATGGAACTCAGCGCGTCCGGCCAGTGCGTCCAGCCGCCCACGGGCATCGTCGCCTGGTGGAGGGCCGAGGGGAATGCGATGGATAGTGCGGGCACCAACCACGGTACCCTGGTAAACGGAGCCACATTCGCTGGAGGGTGCGTTGGACAGACATTCATCCTTGACGGCATGGACGATTACGTGAGCGTTCCGGATTCTCCCTCGCTCCGTCCCGTCAATGTCACGCTCGAAGGGTGGTTCAATTTCTCGCCGCCCGTCTCAGGAACGCAAGTCCTGATTAGTAAAACGGTCGGCACCGGCGACTCGGACTCGTATGTCATGTGGTGGGCCAACGACTCCCTTACTGCAACGATCGGTGATTCCGTAGACACTTTGCCACACCTTGAGTACGTCTGGACGCCGGTTGCGGGGCATTGGTATCACCTGGCGTTCACATTTGATGAGCCTACAGATACCGCGCGGCTTTACATCGACGGCGTTCTGGTCGCTTCCGGCACAACGGCTCGTTTGATGGATTATGACGGCCATCCGGTCATCATTGGCGCGGAGATCGAAAATGAGTCGCTTGCGTTTTTTTTCAACGGTCGCATCGACGAAGTTAGAATCTATGACCGTGCGCTCAACGTATCCGAGATTCAAGCCAACTACGAATGCGCGGGGATGTGTCTGGACACCGACGGCGACGGCGTGTCCGATAGCTTCGACAACTGCCCGAACACGCCCAACCCGGGGCAGGAGGACGCCGACACCGACGGCATCGGCGATGCCTGCGACAACTGCCCGACGATTGCCAACGCCAATCAACTCGACGCCGACACCGACAGCGTCGGCGACGTCTGCGACAACTGTCCTATCGTTGCAAATCCGAATCAGGCAGACACCGATGGCGACAACATCGGTGATGCATGCGATTCATGCACGCTGCCCGGGTCCTTGATCGACAACGGCTCCTTCGAGGTTCCGCCAGTTCCCGCCGGCCAGTACATCAATTTTGCGGCCGGGTCGACGGCCATCACCGGCTGGACGGTGGTCGGCGTCGATTCGTCGGTGGTCAACGCCGTCATGCAGAACGGCATCATGTTCCAGGCCCAAGACGAGAACCAATGGATTGACCTCGCGGGCATCAATTCAAATTCGATGTTCAGTGGAGTCACACAGGACGTGGCGACGATCATCGGCGGGGTTTATGAGCTCAGCTTCTACGTCGGCTCGGCCACCGACAACTTCTTCTTTTTTGCCTCCACGGTGGATCTCAGCATCGACGGCGGTGCCCGCGTGGGTTACACCAACCCCACCACCCCGACGAACATGCTGGATTGGAAGTTGTTTGCCGTGGAATTCACCGCGACGAGTACCACGACCAATCTCACGTTTTTCAACGGAAGCGCACCTAACAACTACCTGAGTGGGCTCGATCATGTGTCGCTCTGTTTGATTACTGGCATTGATTCAGATGGGGATGGACTCACCGACGAGGTGGACAACTGCCCGACCGTTGCGAACGCCAATCAGGCCGACTCCGACAGCGACGGCATCGGCGACGCCTGCGACCGCTGCCCAGGCTTTGATGACGCACTCGACACCGATTCCGACGGCATGCCGGATGGGTGTGACAATTGCCCGAACGCGCCAAACCCGGGGGTGAACAGCTACACGGCCAGCGGGGGCCGCCGGCGGCAGCAGGACCGCGACGACGACGGCGTCGGCGACGAGTGCGACAATTGCGTGTCGCGGCCGAACATGGATCAGTCGGATACGGACCACGACGGCGAGGGCGACTACTGCGACGACTTCACTGACACCGACGGCGACGGCATTGACGACCGCGTCGACACTCTGCCGGGAACGCCGTCGTTCGAATTCGCCAATGACGTGACTACCGGAACCGTCGTGGTCGTCCCTGCGGGCGTGACGTACCGTATCGATCCCGCCATCGTGCACGGCAATCGCCCGGCCATCGGCGTGTCCGTCTCAGGCGTGACGACGGCGAAGCTCGAGTTACAGGTTCCTCCGGCCCGGGCAAACCTCAAGCTAGGCAACGGCTACCAGGTCATTCGCCGTGGGTCGCTCGAGATTTACGGATTCGGCGGCACCTTGGAGGTCGTCTTCGACATCGCCGGCCAGCCGCACACGATCACCCCCGGCCCCGACAGCACGCTCATCCTGCACGAGAACGTCCAGAACAATGAGCTGCTCGGCGTCTTCGTCCAGCCCTTCGACCAGACGGTCATGCTCGACGGCCAGCCGCTCGATCCCGGCCAGGCCGCAGCGGTGGGCACGATCACGCCACCGGACACCGACGCCGATACCATTCCGGATCACCTCGACAACTGCCCGTTCGTCACCAACTTCGACCAGGCCAATGCCGACTCCGATCCGTACGGCGACGTGTGCGACAACTGCGCGGGCGTACCGAACCAATTCCAGGGCGACATCGACGGCGACGGCGTCGGAGATAACTGCGACGTCTGCCCGACCCGCCGCCCCGGCGACCTCAGCGGCGAAGGCACCATCACAGCCGCCGACGTCGGCCCGTTCGCGGCAACGCTCGTGAATCCGAACGCGGCCACGCCCGATCAGCGCTGCGCCGCCGACGTCAACGTCTCAGGCGCGTCGAACGGCGACGACGTGCAGCCGTTCGTGGGCTTGCTGCTGGGTCCGTAGCATTCGCCCGTCGAACGAGGAGCCGATCATGACGAACCATCTCATCGTTGCGTCGGTGGTTCTGGTCTGTGGATCCGCGGCACGAGGCGTGATCACCGTGCCCGGCGCGGACGGCTCCGATGGCGCGTTCAATCCCGCCGGCAATACGGTGATCGATCTGGCGGGTTCGCCGAACGGCGCCTGGGACGCGCCCAACCCCTCCGCCCCCATCCCCAGATCCCTGCGACGCTGTCCCCCTGTTCCCCGTTCCCTGATCCCTCGCGTCGCAAGAAAGTTTCTATGTCCTTGAAGGACATTTAGGGTCCACTAAGCCTCTGATATCGTTAAACGCGCCGCCCCCAAACCGCAACATCGACAATCTAACCCGACCTTCCCCATCCCGCCCCGCCCGCCCGATCCCCCCATTTTCCATCGTTCATCTTCGGTTTTCCATTACCTCTCGCGCCCCGCCCGCTTTCTGCGTTTCGGCGTTTCTGCGTTTCAGCGTTGGGTCGTGTGGAACGCCGGGCGCGTATACGGGGTGAATCAGCGAGGGAGCGTAGCCCTCGCACCAAAACCAGAACCATCCGCACGGCATCCGCCGTCGACCGGTCCCTGAGCCCGTCGAAGGGCGGTCCCTGAGCCCGTCGAAGGGCGCGGCCACGGAGAGATTCTACGCCCAAGCGAACGGCCTCGTACGAGCCGCGCGCGCCAGCAAGCGGGCCCGGCGTGTCAATGGACAGGAAAAAAGATGGCGACGACCGTTCCGACCGATATCTCGACACGAATTGTCCGGCTCTCTTTCGTCTTCTATCGTCTTCTATCGTCAAAAAAAGTGTTCGCACGCCCCAAACCCGCGAACCGACGACTGTGAACCGATGACTGAAAACCGACCCCCACAACCCCCGTCCCATCAAATCCCGTCTAATCCCGTCAAAAAACAACGGGATGGGTCAAATCGAACCCCCTTCCGCTCGCCGCTCGCCAAGCCCCGCGTCGAATATCCCTTTCGTCGCTTCGTCGCTCCCTGCCTTCGTCCCTTCCAGGGCAAAAGCACAACGAATTCACGAATTCTCACCGCCCTAATTTTTCAATCGCCTCCGATTCCGATCCACCAGCGGCCGTCGCTACCACACCCCCGGCACAAACCGATACTGCACCCGCCCCGCATACGCCCCATACCCCTCAAGGTGCTCTCTCAAATACCGGTCCTCGATGATTACGCGCCGCACCATCAGGGCGACGCCCCCCGCCGCAGGAATCATCGCCCACCACGACCCCAGCGCTGGCCCCAGTGCCGCGAACCAAACCACCGCCGCAAGGTACCCCGGGTGTCGAATGACCCCGTACGGCCCGCCCGTGACCAGCCGGTGCCCGCGCTCGCTCTGGATCCGCACCACCGGCGAGAAGAACCGATTCACACGCATCGCCCACATCACCAACCCGAACGCCATCGCTATCGCCGCGAACGACCCGATCTGGACCCCCGCCGCCACGCGCGACCAGCCCCACCGCCCATCGAGCCCGGCCACCAGCAGCGCCACCACGCTGAACGGCATGATCATCGCGCGCAGCCCTCGATCGGTGCCGCCGGCCCCCGGGCTGACCCGCTCGCGCAGCAGGTCCCGGTCGATCGTCGCCACCACGACAACCATCGCCACCGCCAGCAGCCCGAGGTACGCCCAGAATGCGGCCACCGTCAGCCGCCCCGCCCCGCCGAACAGCAGCGCCCCCTGCAACCCGAACAACAGCACAAATCTCAACACGAGGCCCGGGCTCATGTTCATCTCCGTAATTAGTATAACATACGGAGTATAGCAATGGCTATATTCATCGTCAAACAGGGCCCGCCGTCCCAGTTTCGGTTCGTATTTAGCCCGATTTCCGCGTCCCGCGCGCCGCTCGCACCCCCGGCGCCGGCCCGAGCTGCCCCAGTTGAAAGCTCAATTGTTCGAGCTGCACCGCCATATCCACCGCCGACACCGCCACGCTCTCCGGGCACGTCAGTGCCACCGGCGCAAAGTTCAGCAGCCCCCGCACCCCCGCCGCGATCAGTTGGTCGGCCACCCCCTGCGCCGCCCCCGCCGGCACCGCAAGGACCGCCAGCCGTACGTCGTGCTGCCGGACCACGGCCTCGATCGTCGACGCCGGCTGCACCGTCAGGTGCTCCACCCCCGGCACCGGGTGCCCGCACTTCGCACCGTCCGAGTCAAACACCGCGACGAGGTGAAACCCCTTCTTCGCAAACCCCCGATACGCCGCCAGCGCCATGCCAAGGTTGCCCGCCCCCACGAGCACGACGTTCCATGCGTGGTCCGTCCCGAGGATTCGTTGAATCCGCGACGACAGCTCGACGACGTCATACCCAATCCCAGGGTGTCCGAATTGCCCGAAGTACGCCAGGTCCTTCCGCACCTGCGCGTCCGTCAGCCCGAGCGCCTGCCCCAGTTTCCGGCTGGAGATCGTCCGCCCGCCGGTTCGGCGATGCGTCTCGAGTTCGCGCAAATAGAGACTCAGTCGTTTGACCGCCGGCCCGGGGATGTGTTCAGACCGGGCGGCGTCGTTGATTTTCCGTGTTGGTTTTCGCACCCCGAGCGACTATATCGTGTAAAGGAATCACCGGTCAAGATTGCGCCGCTGCCTCGCAAACCGTCGCTCTTGACACTCCCCGCTGTGAACCGATACGGTCTAAGTCGCGTCGCCTGTGCCGCGTGGCGGGCGGCCTCCGTCCGGCCGTCCGTGGGGGTCCGTCGGCCGGACAGCGCAACCAGGAATCCGCCTCTGAATCTATGACCCGCCGTCTCACCCTCGTATCCTCGATCCTCCTGTGTCTGCCTGTCGTCGCCGCCGCGCAACAGAGCGACTTGGCAGACCTCGTCGCTAAGACCAAGTTTGAAAAGGACGACACCTTCCGGATCAGCAGCTTCCTCGAAACGCAGGCGCGCAAGCTGAGCAATGCCAAGAGCGACCGCGCCCGTCAGGATGTCAAAACCGCTGTCCTGAAGTGGATCCAGGACCCCGCCGCAACGCCCGCATTCAAGAACACCTACGCCGCAGAGTACTCGAAGGCCTTTCGCGGCCTCATCGGCGCTCAGAGTCGCGATACCGGCTTCACCGCCGTCCTGATGCTCGCCGAGATGCCTTTCCCCGGCGCCCGCGACGGCTTCGTCACCGCCCTCGCGTCGCCCAACTCGGAAGTCCGTTACTGGGGAGCCAAGGGGATCTTCCAGATCAAGTCCCGCGTAACCAAGCCCGCCGAATACAGCCCGGTGCTCGCCGCCCTCGGCGCCGCCGGCGCCTCCGAAGTCGAGCCGCTCGTTCTGAAAGAGATTTACACCGCCCTCGACTTCACGGGTGTCGATAACTTCGCCGGCCAGGCCGACATCGCATCCGCCCTCAACTCGATTTTCGACGCCCGACTTCCCGCCCTGCAGGCTGGCGGCAAACGCAGCGGGATCGACCAGCCCGCCTTCGTCTTGGCCGCCAAGATCTACCCCAAGCTCTCGAACAACGTCGCCGTGCAACGCGAACTCGTCCTGAATCTCGCCCGCTTCCTCGCCATCGATGTCGCGCGCTACGCCCAGCTCGGCCCCAAAGGCGGCGGAATCGCCCTCGCCGACAACGCCAAAGCGTGCGAGTCCGCCCTCGCCGCGATCGTCACCGACGGCGGCGGTACACCTCCCGCTGAACCGCAGCGCGTCGCCGCGCGAATCACCGCGGCAGCCGAGCCCAAAGCCGTCCGCGCCGCACTCGATCTCTGGATCGGCAACAATTCCGCGCCCGGTGTCCTGAACGGTGCCCCGTGGAACCTCAACGTCGGCCTGGCCCAGTAGAGGCGACTTTCTCGAACAGCCGCACGTACGGTTCCGACTCATTCGGCAGCGGCTCGGTCTCGTGCAGCAGCCGGAAGTCCGGAGATCCCGATAGATCGTCAACCGTCATCCGCTCCTGGTTCCATCCCGGAAACTGCGTGTCCCACACGACGATTGCCCCCACCGGCGCCGCCGCAATTCGCTCCGCCAGTGATGCCCGATTCGGCGCAACCGCCCTGTCCGTCACGTAATCGAAGTAGATGTGCAGCGTGACCAATTCGCGATCTTCGTATCCGTTCGCGCGCAGCCACTGCCAAGCCCGCTCCGCCACCCGCTGTGCCGGCTGCGCGTGCAACGGCCGAAACAGATAGCCGCAAGTCGCGATCAACAAAGCCGCCATCACGCCCCGAGCCATCGCGCTCGCCGTGGCCACACCGAGCGACCCCGCCACTGCGAGCGCCACAGTCGCGCCCGCCGCGATTCGCACGGCCCACCGACCATATCCCGGCTTTTCCATGAACAGCGATTGATCGTTCAGGCCGAATTGTCGTTCGACGGCCACCAGCAGAAACACGAATGCCCCTGCGAGCGTCCAAAGTGCAAGACGTCGCCGCCGCGCATCCGCGCTGGTCAATTCATTCCAGCACGCCAGTGCGCTCACCGCCACAAGCGGTGCAACCGGGACCAATTGCCTTGGAAACCCGTTCGAGAGATATGTCCCCATCGCCCGAATCGCTGTCTGCGTGAGTAGCACGACGGCAACGGTTCCGCACACCAGCACACCGCCGGGTTTTCGGATGACGAACGCCAGACCCGCAAGACCAAGCCCCGCCACGGCCGGTCCCCAGGCCTCCATGGCCCGCACGGACATGGTCAGCCACCCGCTCTGCGGCGGAGCGCTGACCGGGTGGGGCGTCATGAAAAAAGCGACGGACATCGGAACTCCACATGCCCACTGGAGGAGGTTTACGAGAATCGGCGCCAGCAGGATCGGCCACAGTCGCACCAGCTTCACGCGCCCGGCGTATGCGGCAACGAACCAGACCGGCACCAGCGTGATCAACTCACTCCGAGCAGTCATGGCGATAGACAGGACGAATGCCGACGTCGCCCACCACCCACGAAGCGCCAGCAGCACCGCCCCGACAAGATAGAACGCTGCAACCGTTTCGCTCAACGTGGTCAGCGAAAGCGTGAAGAACATCGGCTGCGCAAAAGTGAGCAGCACCGTGGCCCACGCCGATCGAAACCCGAGTGCCTCCGCGATCCGGAATCCCCACCAAGCCGCGATGCCCGAGAGCACCGCCGAAAATGCTCGCGCCGCCGCCCACCCCAGCCCCGCCGGCAGGAAGTAGGCCAACATGAACCCCGGGTGCGCCCAGTCGTGCAGGATGAACTCCGGCGAACTCCACGACCACCTTGCGAGCAGGTACCTCTGGAGATCGTCCCATTGGTGCATTCCGACGGACGAAAGCCCCATCGCCGCGGAGAACAGGACTCCGAGACCGACCGTGGCCATGGCCACGCGATCGCGCGACGGTCCGCTTCCGGCTAATACCGCTCGCGGCGTGCCCGAAATGGGGTTTGACTCAAGCAAAAGCAGACTTGTCCGACTGCCCCACCATTACCAGAGCCCAAGCACGGCGCTTACACTTCGCCCACGATTTCGTGAACCACACGATGCGTTGTTGAACGCGGGTCGAGCCGGCTTCAGTGCGCCGTGTAAGTTGGCGGGACTCTTCTATTTGTCCAACTAGTTATTGCCATTGATCGGCTCAATCGGTGCGACCGTGGACCTCACGATTGACAGTCGCGCCGCTGCACTCAAAACCGCGCCGCAGTCGTTCGATACGGTGCAAACATATTTCCCCGTATCCGACCCAATAGTGGGGCTAATTGAAAGCGTATCTGTGCTCGCTCCGGTGATGCGTCCATCGTCGACAATCGCTCCTCCATCCTTTTGCCACTGATAGCTTAACGGTGTCCCTCCGCCGGCCACGATATGGAGTACGGCAGTTTGGCCTCCGATTACGGTTCGATTCGTAGGTTGCTGCGAAATGTCAGGGGGTTGAATCGAAGGCCCCCAGCGAGCCAACCAGAACGAAGGTCCACCGCCGGCAATCGAGAACGCGCCCCCGACGACTACATCGCCACCGATCGACAACATTGATCGAACGTCCGAATTCACCCCAGTAGTCATCGCGCTCCACGCGGCTCCGTCCCACAGAGCAACGCGATTGACGGTGCCGCCCCCCGCCGAAATGAAGTTTCCTCCCACGTGCAGGCCTTGCTGCGAAACCGCCATCGCGAACGCAGTTGGCGTCACTCCTCCAGAAACTCCACTTCCAATTGGGCGCCAACTCGTCCCATTCCACAGCGCGACGCCATTCGACGTCAGCCCGTCGGCAAGGACAAAACTGCCCCCAGCGGCAAGCTCATTACCGTACGTGGCGAACGCGTAAATCGGTCCGCTCGTACCGAATCCAAGCGGTCGCCAACTCGTCCCATTCCAGGCCGCCACATTGAGCGCATTGATAGACCCGGCCACACTGAACGATCCGCCGGCGATGAGTTCACCTCCGAAAACCGTGAGTGCGGAAACCTGCCCGATTATGCCGGAGCCCAGTGAATGCCAACTGCTTCCATTCCACGCTGCGATGTTTGCGGCGGAAACGCCGCCGGCGGCCGTGAACTGTCCTCCGGCAACGAGTTCATTGGCGTACACGGAAAGTGCAGATACACTCGCATTCGCTCCAGTCACCCCCCCTGAACAGGCGGTCCACGCGGAACCGTTCCATCGTGATACATGATTCATCTGCATTGCGTCCGCGAGCGTAAACGCGCCGCCGACGATGAGTCCACCGCTGTACGTCACGAGCGCGTTCAACTTCGCCGCCGGACTTACGCCGTTATTGTGAAGCCCGAAAACTCCCAATGCGTGCCAATCGCTTCCATTCCAACGCAGGACATGCGCGAACGGATACCCCGAAATTGCGTATGACTCCGCCGCAAACAGTTCCCCCATGTGATTCGCCATAGCGTTTACTGGCGCGCCCATCCCCTTCCCAAGCGGGGCGACTGAATAGTCTTCGTTCCATTTCGCGACGAAGTTTGCGGGCTTACCACCCGCAATTGCGAAGAATCCGACGCCGACGATCTCGTTTTCAAATACAGTCAGTCCCATCACGTTGAAATTCACGTCCGACTGCATTGCCAACCATGAGGACCCATTCCATCGCGCAATATTCCCGACTGGGATGCCACCTGCGCTGAGAAACCCGCCCCCGACGACGAGTTCTCCATTGAAAACGGTTAGTGAATAGGATGAGCCGGGCGTACCATTGATAGGCCCTCCCACGGGCGACCAAGCAGTACCATTCCATCGAGCGATATTGGACGCCGGCACACCCCCGGCGAGTTCAAAACCTCCTCCTGCATAGAGTTCTCCGCCGTACTCCGCGAACGCGAAAACTCCCCAGAGATCCATACCCGATCCCATGCTCCGCCAAGATGTTCCATTCCACCGCGCGACAAACCGAGCACTCGCGCTACCGGCAAAGGAGAATGTGCCTCCCGCGACGAGTTCGCCAGCGTAGGTTCCAAGCGAATACACCGTATCGCTCATGCCGCCGCCGATGGCGCGCCAACTGGAGCCATTCCATGAGGCGATAAATCCAACTGAACCCCCTCCGGCAGTGAAAAAGCTCCCTCCGGCGATCAACTCATCGTTGTAAACATGCAATGCGCGGACGGTGTTGCTCGCGCCGGATCCGAGCGGACTCCATGTGGTGCCGTTCCAACGTGCTATACGTGACGCGGACACTCCACCGGCGTTAGTAAAGTCGCCGGCAGCAATCAGGGCCCCACCGTACACTGTCAGCGCGCGGACTGAACCATTCATGCCACTACCCAGCGCTTGCCACGAACTCCCGTTCCAAGCGACGATTCGGTTCGCAGCTGTCGATCCCGCAACGGTAAAGTCACCGCCGACCACCAGCAATGGGCGCTGAGGTCCGCCGCCGTCGGGATCCCATGTCGTCACGGCGTTGCCAAACGCATTCAGTCCGGGTGCACCGTCACCGGGACGCCAACCGTACATGCATTCCGCTGACGCTGCATTCGCGAAGAGTATGATTGCCAGAACCGAAATCATCCCGCGGGAGTGAATTGAGATCGCCATGGCAGTTGACTCCGCAAAAGTGTGCCTGAAAACACCGAATTCTGCTCTGATTCTAGCCGAATCAATCGCTCGGAACAATGATGCCGAATGCAATGCACCGGCAATTCAGCACTCATCGAGATCTCAGGAACGCAGCCCTCGGGTATGCCGGTCATTCGAGTCTTTCGAAGTGTACTCGCGCCGAAACTGATGTGCTGCGTTATCCTCCGCCCGATGTTTAGTCGCGGTGGCCAGTCAGCAATTCCGTTCCGCACTTTGACCGTCATCGCGCTAATAGTCGCAGCCATCTATGGACTCCTCCGGCTTGCTCCTAAGGAGCTCGAGGCCGATTTACGCGTCGTCGATGCTGTCTCGATTGGAACACTGGACCCCGCCCAGATGAGTTGGCTTCAGGACATGCGGATCGCGGTCCAGCTCTACGAAGGGCTCCTCACGCGCGAATCCGGTGAAGGCGTGGCGGTCGCCGGTGATGACATTCTCGACCCTTCCCGAACTACTTACACATTTCGCCTGCGCGGCGACGCCCGGTGGAGCAACGGCGATCCCGTTCGAAGTGACGATTTCGCCTTTGCTTGGCGCCGCGCGATCGAGCCCGGCACCGCGCGCGACTACGCGTTCTTTCTGAACAACATTCGCGGCGTCGCCGCGTACGTCGCATGGCGTCAGGGTGAAATCGATCGTCTGGGCCGTCTACCGCCGGCAGCGCGCGCTGCCGCGGCCGAAGAGCATTGGCGCGAGGCGGATCGCCGTTTTGCCGAGACGGTCGGCATTGTTTGCGTCGATGCGGCCACACTTCGCGTCGATCTGACGCACCCCGTAGCTTACTTTGACGAATTGCTGGCATGCCCGGTCTTCATGCCGCTGCACCGCCCGAGCGTGATTCGCTACGAGCAACGTAGCGACACAGGCCTGGTTTTCTACGAACCGCAATGGTGCAAACCCGGCAACACCTGCTACAACGGCGCATACGTCCTGAAGCAGTGGCAATTCAAACGCGGGCTGATGCTCGACAAGAATCCGTATTTCCGCGACGCGGAAAACGTACGCACCAACACGGTCGAGTGGCTCGATGTGTCCAGCGTCGATACGGCTTGGCTGATGTTTGAGACGCAGCGAGTCGACTGGCTCCTCTCACTCGAGTCCGGCTTCGCACCCGAACTGCTCAGCCAATCGGCGTCCAACATCGCAGGTGCGAGAAACAAATCGGGCGGACGACGCGACGACATTCATGCCTTTCAGGCGTTTGGCACCTATTTCTACAACTTCAACTGCAATTCGACCCTCCCGGATGGCGCGCCGAATCCGCTTGCCGACCCGCGCGTTCGTCGGGCGTTTTGCATGGCCGTGAGTCGCGACGACCTTTGCTCGCGCGTCACCCGACGCGACGAACCGGCCGCAACGACTCTCATACCGCCCGGAACGATAATTGGTTACCCCGTGGTCGATGGGCTTAGGACCGACATCGCCGCCGCCCGGCGTTTGTTGGCTGAAGCCGGCTGGCCCGACGGTCGGCGATTTCCCGAGGTGACGATCCTCTTCAACAACGAGTCGAACCACGGCCTGATCGCCCAATCGGTAGACGCCATGCTCAGCGCGAGTCTGGGCGTCCGCGTCCGCCTCGTTGGAAAAGAGGCCCAGTCCTATCGTGAAGACAAGAAGCAACATCGCTATATGATTGCCCGTGCGAGCTGGTACGGCGATTACGATGACCCCACTTCGTTCCTCGATGCCTTTCAATCCGGGAACGGCAACAACGATTCCGCACTCATCGATCCCGCCTATGACGCAATGCTCAAGCGGGCGGATGCCGTCGCCGATCCCGCCGATCGCCTCGCGGCGCTCGCCGCGTGCGAGGGCTACCTCGTTCGCGATGCCGCTCCGATCCTTCCGCTCTTCCACTACGTCAATATCTATGCTTACAATCCGCGCGTGGTGAAAGGCGTGCGACTGAATCCTCGGCTTCTGCCCCTGCTGAAAGACATCCGCGTCGACCGTGACGCTCGATCCTCTCAGTGAGAGAAATGCGTTGCGACGAATTCTCGCCCGCATCCTGCAAGTCCCCCTCGTGCTGCTGACGATTTACACCATCACCTTTTTTCTGGTTGTCGCCGTCCCCGGAAATCCATTCCAGCGAGAGGGCGCCCGTGCGCTTCCTCCGGCCGTCGAACAGGCCCTCCGTCAACGCTATGGCATGAATGACAACTGGACGTTTTATTTGCGTTACCTCGGCCAGATGCTACGCGGAAATCTCGGCGCATCGCTGCAATATGAGAACTGGTCGTGCAATGAAATCATTGCGGCAAGTTTGCCCGTCTCGGCCGCAATCGGACTCGCCGCCATGCTGATTGCCTTGGTCGGCGGCGTGGGCCTTGGTACCCTCGCGGCCGTTCGTCGCGGCGGCCCGTTCGATGCTTTCGCCATCGGCTTCGCGGTGTTCGCGGTCAGCGTGCCCGCATTCGTCGTCGGCGCGGCCCTGCTCGTGCTGTTCAGCGTTGTGATTCCCGTTCTGCCCGTTGGGACCTGGGGCAGCCCGGGCGATCTGCTCCGTCCGGCGTTAACGCTATCGCTCGTTCCAATGGCGTACATTCTCCGCCTGACGCGTTGGTCAATGGGCGAGGTCCTCGAAAGCGATTACATCCGTACAGCAAGAGCCAAGGGCCTCGGCGAAGCCGCGGTTCTCTGGCGCCACGCCCTTCGTAACGGCCTGCTGCCCGTCCTCAGCTACCTCGGACCGGCAGCAGCCGCCGCGATGACGGGCTCATTTGTCGTCGAACGAGTGTTCAACGTCCCCGGCCTGGGCATCCATTTCGTTAACAGCATTCTCAACCGCGACCAGATGCTGATCCTCGCGACGGTGATTGTCTACTCCGCGTTACTGGTGTTCTTGAATCTTCTGGTCGACATCGCCTACGGCCTGATCGATCCTCGTATCGGCGACGTCGCATGATCCGCGAGCGAAGCCATGGGCCGCTTCCGCGTGTTGCCGCGATCGTGCTGGCGGTCATTGTCGCCGCCTGCGCGATCGGCTCGCTCTGGGCCGCGCCGCGCTACGGTCTCACCGACCTCCCCGCGGCGCGTCACCCTCCATCGCTCGCCTTTCCGTTCGGGGCCGATCTGCTCGGTCGATCGCTCCTCCCGCGCTGCCTGCTGGGCGGCGCCATCAGCATCACCGTCGGCTGCTCCGCCGCCGCCTTCAGCATGCTGCTTGGCGTCGTCTGGGGCTCCGTTGCTGGGATGATCGGCGGCCGAGTCGACTCCGTGCTCATGCGAATCGTCGATGTCCTCTATGGCTTGCCCTATCTCTTGCTGGTCATTCTGCTCAAAATCGGGCTCGATGGCCTGCTTCGTCGTCGACTCGGGCTTTCGGCTGCCGCCACGGAGGTCGTTGTTCTGCTCCTCGCGATCGGTGGCGTGAGCTGGCTCACGATGGCCCGAATTGTCCGCGGACAAGTCCTCGCCCTTCGTGCGCAGGCTTTCATCGAGGCGGCCCGCGCAATCGGCCTGACGCCGTTCGAGATTTGGAGGACCCACCTCCTTCCAAACCTCGCCGGTCCAATCGTCGTCTATGCAATGCTCACGATTCCGCAGGCAATCCTGCAGGAGGCGTTCCTGAGCTTCCTCGGCATCGGAATTCAGCCCCCGCTGCCGAGCTGGGGAAACCTTGCAAGCGAGGGGGTCTCCGCCATAAACACAGTCGAGAGCTTCTGGTGGCTCCTGGTATTCCCGTGCTCCTTGCTGACCATCACACTCCTCGCCCTCAACATCGTTGGAGGCGAGTTGCAGCGCGCCATCGAACAGCGCGGCAGACGGTCAGACGTTGCGGCTGTCTCATGACCGACGAACCGGTGCTTTCGCTACAGGACCTGTGCGTCGAAGCCAGCGCGACCATCTCGCCGATCCGACTCGTAGATGAAGTCTCCTTCGAACTTCATCGCGGTCGAACCCTCGCACTTGTCGGAGAGAGCGGCTGTGGGAAAAGTCTCACGGCGCTCGCTGTCACGCGCCTGCTTCCGCGCGACCTTCGCGTCACCAACGGGCGGGCCGTCGCCGCCGGCACGGACCTGATCACCGCATCCGAGGAGCAGGTCCGCGCACTGCGAGGTCGCCGAATCGCGATGATCTTTCAGGAGCCGATGACGGCCCTGAATCCGCTCATGTCGATCGGCGACCAGGTCTCCGAAGCCTTCGAGATCGGGGCTGGTCTCGCTCACCGCGCGGCGCTCGACGCGGCCGCTGATGCGATGTCACATGTCGGCATCCCTGACGCGCGGCAGCGACTAGCCCAGTATCCGCACGAAATGTCCGGCGGCATGCGCCAGCGCGTCATGATTGCGATGGCTCTCGCTGCCAAGCCCGATCTACTCATCGCCGACGAGCCGACCACGGCTCTTGACGTCACGATCCAGGCGCAGGTCCTTCAACTGCTCCGCGAATTGCAATCAGAGATAGGAACCGCCCTCCTCCTCATCACGCACGACCTTGGCGTCGTTGCCCAGATGGCCGACGACGTCGCCGTCATGTACGCTGGTCGCGTCGTCGAAAAAGCGCCTGCGCCCGACTTTTTTGCGAGACCTTTTCACCCCTACAGCCGCGGCCTGTTGGCCTGTGTCCCACCCCATAGCCCGCGCCTAAACCGGCTTGCCGTGGTACCCGGTACGGTTCCGGCCCCGGGCTCCTGGCCATCCGGCTGTCGCTTTCATCCGCGCTGCGACCTCGGCAGTACCGATGCCCAATGCAACGAGAAGGATCCACCCTCGCAGGAGTATGCTCGTAATCGCGTCGCCCGCTGTTGGAAGATTGACGCATGACCGATGATGCGCTTCTCGACGTTCGTGATCTCCGTGTATCGTTCGGGCAGCGCAGCCACGCCTTGTTTCGGCGTCTGCCGACCGTTCGCGCCGTCGACGGTATTTCGTTCACGATGCGACGTGGACGCACGCTCGGGCTGGTCGGAGAAAGCGGTAGCGGAAAGTCCACGCTGGCGCGGGCCCTCCTCCGCCTCGTCCCAGCCGCGTCCGGTCAGGTTCGATTTGACGGTCATGACCTCCTCGCGCTCAACGCCGCCGACATGCGTCGCGCTCGACGGCACCTTCAGGTCATCTTCCAGGATCCCTTTGGCAGTCTCGATCCTCAGATGACAGTCGGGGAGATCGTGGCCGAACCGATTCGCGTTCACGGGATCGTTTCCGGTCAAGCCGTGACTCTGCGCGTCATCGAGCTCCTCCAAAGCGTCGGTCTTCAGCCCGAGCACGCGCACCGCTATCCGAGGCAATTCTCCGGTGGTCAGCGACAGCGGATCGCGATCGCTCGCGCGCTCGCCACATCACCCCGGCTCATCATCTGCGACGAACCGGTGTCCGCGCTCGATGTGTCCGTTCAGAGCCAGATCATCAATCTCCTTTTGGACCTTTCACGCTCGGCCGGCCTGACCTACCTCTTTATCACCCACAACTTCGCCGTCGTCCGACAAATTGCGGACGAAGTCGCGGTTATGTATCTCGGCCGCATCGTCGAGTCTGGACCGACCGAAGCCGTATTCGAGAATCCGCGTCATCCTTACACGGCAGCGCTCCTCGCAAGTGTTCCGCCAATCGACCCGAGGGCTCGACATCTACCGCTGCGAGTCCTCCGCGGAGAGCCCCCTTCTCCCGCTAGCCCCCCGCCCGGTTGCCGGTTCCATCCGCGTTGTCCACTCGCCGAGGGCCGCTGTAGGATTGATGATCCACGACTTGAAATTCGACCCGGAGTTCGGTCAAATCAGTTGTCGGCATGTCACTTCTCAGATCGTGTCGCAATTGCAGGCCCGGGGTCACGTTCAGCCCCGGCGTGAAGGGAGTCGAAATAAGCCGTTAACCACTTGTTATCGCTGGCTTTCCACGGCTCGTACCTCGCAGCGGCCGTGTACAATTTCCGCGTCCGGATCGGCCATTTAAATCATGCTGAACGCCACACTTAGGCACAAACTGCCGACTGTGATTCTTACCGTCTTGATGTCTGCTGCATGGGTGGCCGCCGCTCGTGCCGAACTTCTTGAAAACGTCCCTGCCAGGGCAGCACTTGTTATCGTCGTTCGCGATCCAGACGCCCTCTCGGGCCGTCTCACGAGCTTGGTGCGCAAGATCAAGCCCGATTCGCAGCCCATGACCGTCGACCGCATGTTCAACGAACTGGGCTTGCCGGCCGGCACAATCAGCGGTCGAAAGCCCGTCGCGATCGTCATTCAATCCGCCGACGACGTGTACGAACCGCCGGTGATCGTCTTTCAGCCGATGGAGCTCGCAAAGTTCACGGTCACCGCTGACGCTTCGAGTGCGGCTCCCGTCGCAAAGATAACCCTCAATGGCGCCAAGCCACGCTTTGTGGCCATTCACAATGGCTGGGCCGTGGTCGGTCCGCGTGCGCTGTCGGTTCGCCGAGTCCTCCGCAGCGCCGAGCAGGGCAATCTGCTTAATGCCCTCGGGGATCAGGAACGTGCGGTCTACGAAAAGTCCGACACCTTCTTGCATCTCTCGATGGGTGAGTGGCAGGGCAAGGTCACACAAGCTCTCGGAATCATGCGGCTGATCGGAACCAGCGCCTCAATGGCATCCGATTCGCCGGATGGCCAGGTTCATTCCGTCGTCCTTGAATGGCTCGCGAACGGACTTGGCCGAGTTGCGGCCGACATGGAGTCCACCGCACTCGCCTTCACACTGGACGACCGCGGCGCGCGCTTTACACATTTCCACTCGTTCAAGCCCAAGAGCCGTGTCGCACAGTATCTCGGTCGCCTCAAGATGGCCGACGTCGATCCATGGATGGGCCTCAACCGTCGTCCGTTCTTGGCCGCGTTTGCGTGGAATTGGTCAAATTCCGACGATGCATCGATCATGGCAGACTTCATGAAGAAGATCGCCGCCATTCCGGGTCTGTGTACGGACACTGACAAATCTGCCAGCGACAAGTTCGTCCGCGCATGCGAGTCTTACTATCAGAAACTCGAGACATCCGCCGCCGTCTTCGACCTGACGCCGGACCGTCATTTGCGGCTCAGCGGCACATCGCGCTTCCCCGACGCCGCCGAAGGAATGCGTCTCATCCGCGAGATCAGTTTGGAATCCAATCAGTTGATGTCATCGTTCGCGCCGACGTGGGCCTGCGATGGCGATTTCTCCGAAACCAAGCGTGACGGCCTCGACATTTCGGCGATGTCCTTTGCCGCCCGCAAGCTCCCACCCCGCGAGCGCGCAATGGTCGACGCTCTTTATGGACCGAATGCCGCCTACGAGCTGGCCGCGATTAACGATCACATCGTGGGCTATTCCGTCTCGCCGGATCCCAACGACATCGTTCGACTCGCCCGCGCTGCGCACGGTAGGATCCCCGCATTCGCCGCGGCGCCCGGCGTCACCGAGATGCTCGCGTCCCTGCCGGAACACGCATGTCTAGTCGCGATTGCAGACGTCGATCGGGTGACACGATTCGCGCCGTATCTCGCATCCCTCGATTCGCAGATCGATATCCAGGTCTCGACCACGAAGTCGAACGCGGACAAGCCAGCCCAAACCGACTCCCCCGCGGCGGAATCCGGTTCGAAGGACGCGGCCGGGCACCAGAAACCGCACCCGCAAGGCCCCCTGATCGGTTGGGCGCTCGTCACCGGCCCCACTTGGATTCGCGGTGAACTCGTTATGACCGAGAAGGACGTGGTGCGCAGCGTCCCGCTTGTACAACGCATGTCGCAAAAGCTCGCCGCCACCGACGATGCACAATCAACCCGCATCAAGCAGACCAAGATAAAGATCGAGCGGCGGGGTTCCCGTTGAGCCGTCTCGCCATTCTTGACGCATTAATCAAAAGGACCTATAAGTCGCCGGAGTCTCCGGCAGCAGCCGGCGTATCCCCTGAACTAAGGAGCTTTGCAATGAATCGTCTGAGTGTCTATGCGGTCGCCGCGTCTATCGTCTTCCTGCTCGCTGCCTCGACACCGAGCGTGCTTGCCGACCGCGCCGCATCCCAGAAGGCGCTGATGGAAGCCATTCCGGCTGACGCCTGGGGTTTCCTGGCCATTCCCAGTCTCGAAAACCTCGACGCCAAGATCGCCATGCTCAACAAGCAGCTCGGCGTCAACATCCCGCCGATCGTCCAGGCCGGCGCCGGCCAGCTCGGCCTCACCGAAGAACTCAACGGTAAGGGCGGTCTGGCGATCGTATCCCTCGACTACAAGAAGCACGCACAGACGAATCCGACGAACAGTCTCGTACTCCTCATGCCCGCCAATGACGCGGACGCCATGCTGAAGAAGTTGGCGGCCGCGGCCCCCGGTGCTGAAGATGGAGCCCCCGAGGGCGGCGGCGACAAAGCCGCAAAGCCCGATGCAGGTGCCGACGACGGCGTCGTTCGAGCCGGCATGATGGGGATGCCTGTTTTCGCAACCAAGCGCGGCTCATTCGTCATCATCGGAACCGGCAAGGACGCATGTCTCGCCGTCGCCAAATCGAAGAAGAGTCTGGCCGATTCCATCCAGAAGCAGCGGCTCGACACCTTCGCCAAGGCCGACCTGATCGTCTCATTCGCCGCTGCTTCCTGGATGAAGCAGTTCGACGATCAGATCAAGAACATCACGTCCATGATGGCCATGGCGGCAGGACCGCAGGGCGCACAGGCGTCCCAGGGCATCAGCGAATTGATCACGATGCTCGGCCAGGTCGAATCGGCCGACATTTGCCTCATGGTCGAACAGTCGGGTGTCGGCCTCGTCGGGCTCGGCACGCCGCAGGCCGGCAGCGACCTCGCCGGCACGCTCAAGGCCCGCAAGCCGCAGACCGAATCGTTTCTGAATCGCCTGCCGCTCGACAAGTTTGCCTTTACGTTCGGCATGCTCGCCCAGGATCCCGCCAAGGTCGACGAAAAGCAGGCCCAGGAGGCCATTCAGCAGGTCCTGGCGCAGTTGGGGATGCAGGAAAAAATCGACCAGGCCAAGCTCAAGGAATATGTCGCGGAGGCCGTCGCTACCGGCAAGCTCTTCGGACAGACGTCGATGTCGATCAATGTTCTGCCGGATGGCGCAGACGGCATTGTTAACGCGTCTCTTGTCATGGAGTGCAAAGACACCGATGACGCGATGAAGCGATTCGGAAAGATGGTCACGCTGGCCAAGGGCCTCTCCGAGGACGAAGAGTTCAAGAAAGTCGCCGCGGCGGTCGAGCACAAGGCGGCCGCCGAGACCATCGCCGGCGCCAAGGTCGACACGCTCGTTGTAGACCTCAAGAAGCTGAGCGATCAGGTTGAACCGGAAGACGCCGAAGCGATTAGCAAGATCGTCGGCAAGGATGGCCTGACGCTCCGTTTCGCTCCGGCAGGGAAGAACCACATCGTCCTCTCGCTCGGCGGCGGAAAGGCCTGTTGCGAGAAGCTGATCAAGACCGCCGAAAGCAAGTCGGGCGGCCTGAATGATGACGCCGGAATCGTCCGCGTCGGCAAGCATCTCCCCTCGTCGAAGACCGGCGAGTTTTATCTCGCTGTCGACTCCATTGTCGACGGAGTCCAGCGCATCATGACCGCCGTTGGCGAAGAGGAAGGCGTTCCGTTCAAGCTTGGCAAGGTCAATGCGCCCCTGGGTGCTTCGACGACCGTGGATTCCAGTTCCAGCCGGCTCGACATCTTCGTTCCGATGGAGCTCATTACATCCGTGAAGGATTCGGTGCTTGCCGCCCAGGCCGGCGAAGAAGAGGAGGAAGAGGGCGACGCCCCGGCATCCGGTGCAAAGGAGAAGCCGGCCGACAAGAAGCCGGCAACCAAGAAGCCCGCCGATCCCGGTGACGACGAGTAACTGATAAGATCTCGCTTTCTTGAGTGACTTCAGGGCCGCCTCGCCGTTGCGGGGCGGCCCTCTTCTTTTCGTTTGCGTGTTTGAGCCTCGCACCCGCCGGCGCTACACTAAGCACAATGGCCGCAACCGGACGAGTACTGGTAGCCATGTCGGGCGGAGTCGACAGCAGCGTCGCGGCCGCCCTGCTCGTTGAGCAGGGCGCCGACGTCGTCGGTGTATTCATGCGTGTGGGCAATCACACGCCACCCGATCCACTCCTGCCGATTGCCGATCGCCATCGCGGCTGCTGCTCCGCGGCCGACGCCGCCGACGCCCGCCGCGTCGCCGGCCAGCTCAACATCCCGTTCTATGCCCTGAATTTCGAGGAGGATTTTTCGCGCCTTATCGACTACTTCGCGGATGAGTACGCGAACGCCCGAACCCCCAACCCCTGCGTCCTCTGCAACCAGTGGCTCAAGTTTGGGAAACTCCTCAACTACGCCGATGTCGTCTCCGCCGATCGCATCGCGACCGGCCACTATGCCCGACTCGATCGTGTGGATGACCGCCCGCGACTTCGCCGCGCCCGTTTCGACCGCAAGGATCAATCCTATGTCCTCTTCGGGCTTCCACCCGCAGCCCGCGAGCGGACCATCTTCCCCATCGGTGACCTGTCGAAGGACGAAGTCCGTGACCATGCCCGTCGCCTCGGCCTCGGCGTCTTCGACAAGCCCGAATCCCAGGACATCTGCTTTGTCCCCGACCGCGACTATGCCGCCGTCGTCCGCGAGCGTCGCCCGGACGCACTCCGTCCCGGTGAAATCCGTCATCAAGACGGTCGGACACTCGGCTTTCACGACGGGCTCGCCCAATTCACGATCGGCCAACGTCACGGTCTCCGTGTCGCCGTCGGCAGCCCCGTTTATGTCACAAGTCTCGATCCCAAGACGAACACGGTCACGGTTGGTCCGGCCGATTCCGTCAGGTCAGCGTCATTCTGCGCTTCGCAGGTCATTTGGTGGACCGAAGTACCTGACCGGCCCATCCGCGCCGACGCACGGATTCGGTACAACCACACCGCTGCCCCCGCGGTAATCACACCGCTTCCCAACAGCCGAATTCAAGTCGATTTTGATGAGCCGCAGTCCGCGATCACCCCGGGACAGGCCGTCGTGGGTTATTCCGGCGACACCGTGGTTGCCGGCGGATGGATCGACAGCCCCGCGTGACTTCGCTCTGCTATCGCACCTGCGGCAGCATCCGCTCGCCTCGCACCCCCTGCGCCGCAATCTCGGCCGCCGCCGGTTCGTCAACAAACCGCACCAGCATTCCCTTCGGCGTCCGGTACAGCACGTTCCGGCCGCCACCCGTAATCGTTCCGTGAACTTCCTCGCAGACCGCGAGCGGGATTTCCTCTCCCTCTTTCGGTGTCGCTGCCCAATTCTGCGGCACAATCTGGTAGTGCGACGCGGGATAGCCATCCTTCGCCGGGTCGAGGTTTCGCCACTGCAGCGTCAGCATCGCCGTATCAAACTGACTCAGCTTCAGCGCCTCGGCGACACGACCATAATGGTCGAGCGAAGCGCGACAACGATCAACGAACGTCGACCGCCGCACAAAAAAAACAACGACCGCCAGCGCAATCCCCAGTCCCAGCATCCCCGCCACGCTCTTCCAGAACTGGATCCGCCGCCGCAGGTAGCGCGCTTGCTCCGCGTCCAGCGACCCCCAATCCGTGCGATCAAACGACTTCGGCCGTCCCTCGCCTCGTTCTGTCATCGTTGTTCCCGCGTTGCCATGCGATCCTCATTGGGCCCGCTCGGACTCGAACCGAGAACCCGGAGATTATGAGTCCCCTGCTCTAACCATTGAGCTACGGGCCCGCGTCATTCTCTGCTTGCTTCCGCCCACCGCTCATCGCCCGGGGCCGCACGGTCGATCTTAGCCATACGCCAACCGCCATCAAGTGATCGCGCTCCTACGCCGCCCGGCCCGCGGACGGTCCGCGATACTGGATTCGTTGTCCGACCGGACTAACCATGAAGTCGCTGATGCCGATCTCAACTACACACCCCGCTACGATTCGTGTCTTGCGTGCCGGCCTGCTGATTCTCGCTGCCGTCGGCTGCCTGCAATTCGACCCCGCCGATCGGCTCAATTTCGACGCAAGGAGCAACGAATCCGATCGGTTCGCGTTGTCGGAACGCGGCCATGGACCGCTCGAATCGCCTGCCCTCCAGTCAAAACTCGACCCGACAACATTCAATCCATTCGCGCTTCGAGCAACTCCGCCAACGATCTCCGGGCCCGACCGGGTCTCGGGCTGTGACCGCCCGTTCTCTCTTTCCGGTCAACAGGCACTCCCATCCTCGAACTACGCCGGCCATTGCCGACTTTGCATAGCAATCTGCCTGCTCAGCATTTGAACGGCAATCCACCCCACGCTCGTCAAGAATTTCGCTGAGACACCAAAGTTTCTAACCTCAACGGAGGTCTCTGATATGAAGGGTGCATTGCGCGCATTGGCGCTGGTTGCGCTGGTAATCGGTTCGATCGGGATTGCGTACACCGTCATCCGAATGTTCCACGGTCCCATCTCGATTCCGCAGTAGACGAGTCCGATCATCACACCGAAATCAAACGGATGTGGGGGCACTGACGCGTTTGTCAGTGCCTCTTACTCTTTTGTCGCCCGAGAGTCCACGGTTTCGGAAGATTCAACATGCTTCCACGCTTTCGAAACTGCCGCAATGCTCAGAAAAGGTCCCCGCTCGGCAATCTTCCGGTCGATGCGACTGCTATCCGGACGCCTCACCCCGCGAGTACCACTCCGCCTCCGCCTCCTGCAACTCAGCCCTAATCCCATCAAACTCCGCCTGGAGTTTCGTCACAGCCGCACCGTCGGAGTAGACCTCCGGGGCGCCGAACCGGGCGTGGATCTCTTCGAGCTTCGCCTCGCGCTCAATAATGAATGCCTCGATTTCCTCCACGCTTTTCTTCGCGAACCGCGACTTTGCCTTGTTTGGCTTCTTCGCGACTTCGTCTGAGTCCCGCGCCGGGCGCCGCGACCCAGACTTTGCCTTCGCTTTCTCGGCCGCCGCCTCCGCGCCGGCCTTCTCCCGCTCCGTCTGCTCGATGTACGCCGAGTAATTCCCCTCGAATACAACATGACCGTCGGACCTCAGCACCAGCAGCCGATTGCAAAGACGATCGAGGAAGTATCGATCGTGACTCACCGCAACGATTGTGCCGGGGAACTCCAGCAGTGCTTCCTCGAGCACCTCGCGCGACGCGATGTCCAGGTGATTCGTCGGCTCATCCAGCAGCAGCAGGTTCGGGCTCGCCAGGATGAGCTTCATCAGCCGCACCCGCGACTGCTCTCCGCCCGACAGCGACCCGATGAGTTTGAATGGATCGTCATCGCGAAACAGGAACCGCGCCGCGTATGATCGCGCCCCCGCCTCCTTCAGTTCCTTTCGTACCGCCAGTATTTCATCGACGATCGTCCGTTGCGGGTCCAGTTCCGTCGTGTCCTGGGCGAAGTACCCGACCGTCGCCTTCGGCGCGAATCGATGCGTACCTTCGTCCGCCGAAATCTGCCCCATCGCGATCTTCAGCAGCGTCGATTTTCCAGTCCCGTTCGGCCCCGTAATACCCAGCCGCTGTTCCGCCTCGACCTTGAGCGACAACTCCGAAAACAGTCGATGGTCGCCGTACGCCTTTGCAAGCCCGCCGATCTCCAACACATCCCGCCCCGCCAGCGACGGGCCGTCATCATCCTCAAAACGAATCGAAACTTTCCGCTGCTCGCCGGGCCGCTCCAGCGTAAACTCCCCCGACTTCGTCCGCCGCTCCAGTCGCGTGCGCCGCCCGCGCGCCTCCGCCGTTCGCTGCGACCCCATGTGCCGCTGAATGAACGCCCGCTCCTTCTCAATGAACGCCCGGTCCTTTTCGAACTGCCGCTCCTGCGTCAATCGCTGCACGTCGCGCTGCTCGACGTACGCCGAGTAATTCCCCGGATACGACTTCACCCGCCCATGCTCGATCTCAACAATACGGTCTGACACGCGATCCAGAAGGTACCGATCGTGCGAGATGATCACGGCCCCGCCGCGATGGCCGGCCAGAAACTTCTCGAGCCACCTCACCGCATCGATATCGAGGTGGTTCGTCGGCTCATCCAGCAGAAGAAACTGCGATTCCGCCAGGAGCAGCTTCGCCAGCGCTGCCCGGCACTTCTGTCCACCCGACAAAACGCCCATCGACTTCGAATAATCTCCGGGCGAAAACCCCAGTCCATGCAGGATCGCCTCGAGCCGCTGCTCGTAGCTGTATCCTCCAGCCGTCACAAACTCCGCATTGGTCCGATCGTATCGCTCCATCAGTTCGTCGAGAGCGCCACCCGCCGGTGTCGTCGCCATCCGCTCCGAAATCTCGTGCAGCTTCTGTTCGAACTCAAGCACCTCTGCAAACGCGCTCAGCACCTCATCATGCAGGGTACGTCCCGCCTCAACCTGCGGTTCCTGCGGCAAGTACCCGACCTCAAGCCCGCGCGAAATCGTCACGGTCCCCCAATCCGGTTTCAGCGCCCCGGTGATCAGTTTGAAAAGCGTCGTTTTCCCCGCTCCGTTGGCCCCGATCAGCCCAACCTTCTCACCCGAATGCAAATCAAGGGATAGCTCGTCGAGCACCACGCGCCCGCCAAGCTGCTTCCTCACCTTCTGAATCTGAATCAGGCCCATCGAGCCAGTCTATCACACTCTCGCGCCGACGTGCTCAACGTGCCTTCTTTGCCCCCGCCTTGGTCCGCGTCAACGTCGCCGGGCTCATCGTCCGCACCTCCCCGATGGCAGGCAACGTAAACTCCTCATACCCGCCCCGCTCGTTCCAGATCAACCAACGATACCCGCCATCGTCCAGCGGCCGATCAAAGCGGTACTCGACTTCCTCTGCCCGCCCATTCTCAGTCACGCGCGTCACTTCGATATCGAGCCCGCCGAGCCCTACGGTGTCTCCGCGTGCAAAGCGCGCGTCATCGCGCCGAAACAACAAGTCCAGGAGTTGCGATACATAACTCACGTCAAACTCGATCGCTCCGGCCGATCGCTCCGGCGCCGGTGTCCCGGGACGAGGAAGAAACCCACCCGGCATCCGAATCCGAAGCGTCTTTGCATCGCGGCGCTCAATCTCGGCGCCGCGAATCCCCGCCGATAGCACAACCAGACGTTCCGGCGCTGTCTCGCCTCGCATCGCCCGCACGGCAGGCGAAAACAGAGTGAAAAACGCCGACGGCGTGTAAACGACGAGCCATTGCTTCCCTCGCGACGCCTCGTCGGCCGGGAGGGTCGCTGCGGTCCGTTCCATCGTCCGTCCGAGATTGCGATATTGCTCCCCGGACAGCGCGAGGTGAACCGGTGCCACAATCAGATGCACGACAACCAGCACAACCGCCAGCACGCGAGAACAACCTCGCCCGAATCCGCGGCTCCTGACCCAATCCGCCCGCTCCGCAACGCCCGCCAGAAAGAGAGCAATCAAACCCGCTCCGCCGACCCCGACGATCTGTAACAACCGATCCTGGGCCGTCGTCGCGCAGACTGGCACGATCGCGAACAACATCCCCGCCGCGAAGAATCGTGCGACCGGATCACGCTTCAACAACGGCCAGATGATCCAAGCCAGCAACAGGGCAAACCCGCCGCCCAATGCGGCAAACAGAAGCACCGCACCGCGCGAGAGGAACATCGACAGCTCGGCCGGTGGCGTCATCCACTGCCCCCACACCAGCAGCGGCAGATGCGTCATCGCCGCTCGCAGAAAGCGCCCGCTCTCCCCGATCGGATCGATATACATCGTTGCATCGTGGACCCCGTAACCGCCGGCCCTGTACGCAATCAGCCAGACGAACGCGACCGCAGCACATGGAAAAAGGCCCGTCACTCGCCGCAACCACGGTCCTGTGTCAACGAACGCGGCGTACGCCGCCAGATATCCGGCAATCGCAATCGATCCCTCGTTCGCCAGCAGCGCCAGCCCAAACAGCACCGGCGTGAGCCAAACTCCCGATCGCCCGCGTCCGCTCCGCGCACTTTGATACGAAAGCAGCGCCAGCAAACCAAGCGCCAACCCGCTGATCGCATTTCGATCGGCGATCCAGATTGCCGCCGCAGCCCGCGCGTCGTCGATCGCGAAAATCAGTGCCGCGAGGCCACCCACCCACATCGGCCGGATCAACCGCCGGTAGAACACGGCCGCCGCAAAAGTCGCCACGGCAAGCCAGACGAATGAGTGCAGATGCATCAGAACCGGGTGGTTCGGCCACGCGTGCCAGTCAATCCAGTGAAGCCATCCCGACAGCGGTCGCCAGAACGCCAGCCGCAAATTCGGCGACGACCACCACGGGAGAATTCCCCGCTTCATGTCGCGCTGAATCGCCTGAGGCCCGCCCCGAACGAACGCATAGGCGTCTCCGGCCGGACGTCGCAACTCCGGATAGCCGGGTGCCCCCAGCAATGCCGCCCGATGCAGGTAGTCGTCAACCACCAACCCCGAAAAGAGTCCCGGACTACACAGTGCCAGTGCAAGGACCGTAACCACCAATGGCAGTTGCCGCCCCTCAAGGACTTTGCGAACGCGGCTCAGAGACGTCGAGGGAGTATCTGTCACGATTCGGTCGCCAAGTCTATCCGGTTCCGTCCCGGCATTGGCCTCGCAGCCGCCCCCATTTCACAATCGCCATACACCAGTCGCCCGCCCGTTTCCTTCCATCCACAAACGATTTGCAGCCGATCCGCCTTCCGCTATACTTCTCGCACCGAGTCGTCGCCATTCGCGTGCGGTTGGTCCCACCGCGGCGACCCGGAAAAACCTTAACCCGACGTGTCCGGCCGTTCGGACGCGCAACGCCGCCAGTCGCCGGCCCCAAAAAGCCGACGACCTGCGGAGACTGTCTCTTTACCATGCCGACTAACGAACTCCTCGACTCGATCCTGATCAACGAAGACGAACTTTCAACCGAACTCTCCGCCGCTTTCGGCGGATCGCTCGAGCAGCAACACGTCTCTCAGACGCTCGACAAAGCGATCGGCGACTTCAAATCCAAGGCCATCCTGACCGGCCGCATCAGCGGTGTCAGCGGCAACGAGGTCGTCGTCGACGTCGGTCTCAAGAGCGAGGGGTACATCCCGATTAATGAATGGGACGATCCTTCCACCATCAAGGTCGGCGACAAGATCGCCGTCCTGATCGAAGCCCTCGAGTCCGACGGCGGCACGATCGTGCTTTCCAAGCGCAAAGCCGACCGCATCCGCGGTTGGGAAATGGTCATGGCCGAGTGCCAGGAGGGCAAGAAAATCTCCGGCAAAGTCACTCGCAAGATCAAGGGCGGCCTGCTCGTCGATATCGGCGTCCCGGTCTTCCTCCCCGCCAGTCAAGTCGATATCCGCCGTCCGTCCGACATCAACGACTACATCGGCCGCACCATCGAAGCCATCGTCATCAAGATCGACCACGAGCGACGCAACATCGTCGTCTCGCGACGTAAGCTCCTCGAAGACACCCGCGCAGAGGCGAAGAACAAGCTCATGTCCGAGATCGAAATCGGCCAGATTCGCGATGGTGTCGTCAAAAACATCGCCGACTTCGGTGCATTCGTCGACCTCGGCGGCATCGACGGCCTGTTGCACATCACCGACATGAGCTGGGACCGCATCGGCCACCCCAGCGAGGTCGTCAAGGTCGACGACAAGATCAAGATCAAGATCCTCGCCATCGATAAGGAAAAGGAAAAGATCGCCCTCGGCCTCAAGCAAACCCTCGCCAACCCGTGGGACGGCGTCGAAGCCAAGTACCCCGTCAACTCGCGTATCAAGGGCGAGATCGTCAGTCTGACCAACTACGGCGCCTTCGTGAAGCTCGAGGCGGGCATCGAAGGCCTCATTCACATCAGCGAAATGAGCTGGACACGCCGGATCAACCACCCCTCGGAGTTGCTCAACGCCAACGACACCGTCGAATGCGTCGTTCTGGACGTCAACAAGACCAAGCAGGAGATTTCGCTCGGTCTCAAGCAGACCGAAACCAACCCTTGGACGCGCGTCGCCGAGAAGTATCCGCCGAACACGATCGTCACCGGCAAGGTCCGCAACCTGACGAACTACGGCGCATTCATCGAAATCGAAGAAGGCATCGACGGCCTGCTCCACATCTCCGACATGAGCTGGACCAAGAAGATCGGCCACCCCTCCGAGTTGCTGAAGAAGGGCGACGACATCAAGTGCGTCGTCTTGAGCGTCGACCAGGAGAAGCAGCGCATCGCACTCGGCCTCAAGCAACTCACCGAGGATCCTTGGCTCCGTGCCGTCCCCGAACGCTACATCCCGGGCATGATCGTCCAGGGTAAGGTGACGAAGATCACCAATTTCGGCGTCTTCGTCGAGCTGGAGCAGGACCTCGAAGGGCTCCTCCACGTCTCCGAACTTGCGGACCACAAGGTCGACGACCCCCACAGCGAGGTCCAGATCGGCCAGGACCTCGAGGTCAAGATTCTGCGGGTCGATACCGGCGAGCGAAAGATCGCACTCTCCAAGAAGCGGGCCGACTGGGCCGCCGGTGCGACCGACACGGCCGACACCACGAAGTCTGGCAAGGCGCCAAAGCAGCGCCGCGGCGGTCTCCATGGCGCCGGTGAGGAATCGACTCACATCATCAGTCACGATGTTATCTTTGGAAAGCAAGACGAAGCCGGCGAAGGCGTCGAGTCCGCCGAGCCCAAGTCTGACGACGAAACAAACGGATGACAACCGACAGACCGCATCGGCCGGTGTAAACGCTGGCCGACGCGTGTCTTGATTGGGCTGCCCTGCGAACCGGATTCGTAGCGGCTGGGCGCCCTCGCGTGCCGAAATACAAGTAGTGCCTCGGGGACCTCAGCCCGATGCTGTGCTGAGACGAAAGGAATCCAATGGAACCGTTCTATTGCGGCTTTCTCGAAACCTTCTTCCGGCCCATTTTGGTCGCCGTCGAGCCAGCCGTTGCGCTTGCCGTCAATACCCTCCACTTGCAGACCAAAATGGACCTGCTGCACCTGTTCAGCAAGATCCTTGCCTGCAAGTTCGTCTAGCGAACACGATCCGAGTCCGGATCCAAACGCCAACGAGTCATTGGCCGGTGACGGTGCGCGCCAGGACTCGCCGCGCATTCGGCCAAGTCCGATAGAAATACGTGCCGACGCACGGTAGCTTCATTCCAAACGGACCGGCGGCGTAGCCGGTTCCACTCGGTCAACCGGCAGGCACTGACCGTTGTCACGACAAAGCTCGACTGCCCCAGGAGCTGGAAGCATGACGAATTCGTCCGCCCTATCCCGATCGAAACTCTTTTCGCTTGCTTTGATCGCCGTTCCGTCGATGGCGCTCGCGGTGGCGGCATGTTCTAACCACGGGCCCCCGGGCATCGGACGACTCTTCGGCATTGGCACGAATCTGCGAGTTTGAAATACGACCGGCTCGCCCGTTCCTGTTCTTATCACGCTCGGGGCGGGATACGGGATCGGCAACGTCAATCAACTTCCGGCATCTTGGAACATCACGCCCTATCCCGATGGAACAGGACTCAAGGGAACGTTCACTTTGGGCCCAAACGCCGCCGTCGACTTCAATTCGGGCAATCGCAGCTTCAGTGGCAACTTCGCCTTTGGCCCGACTTTTGCGGCGATGGGCTGCGGCGGCTCGCAGTGCTACCCGAACGCGACGAATCTGGCCGAGTTTACAATCAATCACCCCGGTGAAACGGTTGACATCAGCAACGTCAATGGAACCAATGCCTTTATTGAGTTCAAACTTGATGGCGGCCCGCCGTGGACAGACAATGTCTCCCCCTCACCCATTGCCAGCTTCGCAAACAAGGATATCGGACAGAACGCAAACATCCCCGGCGTCTATGGGTGGCAGGCCACGACCTGCACCGGCAACGCCAACCCGCCGGACCCGGTTAACGGTTGTCCGGCCCCCAACAACGGCCCCGGAACCGCCGAGCTTTCCAGTTCGCAGCTCTGCAACGTCCAGCGGGCTGGGAATGCGAGCTTTGGCGGCGACGTAACCATCAACTTCAACGGCTGGACGCCCAATTCTCAGCCCCCCGCCGGCTGCAGCAACTGACAGTCCTGTAAGGTCCGCGAACTCGATCACCCGGTCTGCTCCGCACCACGGAATGGATCGGGTGATTTCATTTGGATGATCATTTCCGGACTACTCACCCGTTATGATGAGGACGCGACCAGCGTCAGGCCGCCGGATTGGAGAGCTTCGATGAAACGCGAACCGCCACTTTTTCTCGCATCAGCCGTCGTCATCGTGATTTCAATCGGAGTCTATGTCTATTCTGCCCGGGCCCAGTCGCAGCGCGAGCAACGCGTCCGCACACTGCTTTCGCTGCAGGGAGCCGATCGTATCGCTTCCGACGTACTCGACCGGATCTACGAACTTTTCAAAACCTGCCCGAACCTGCCAAATGGCTTCGTCGATCGATTCAAGCAGGAGTTACGCCCCACCGATCTGATCGATCGCGTCGTGCCCGTGTACGCCCGCTATTTCACCTCCTCCGAGTTGGATGACATGATCGCGTTCTATCAAACGCCGACCGGCCTCAAACTCGCCGAAGTCGAACCTCAGATTGCGAAAGAATGCATGCGGATCGGAGAATCGTGGGGACGCGATGCCGCCGAGCGCGCGATGAACTCGCTCGGTCCGAAGCAGGTAGTCATTCCGTGGTCACGGCTCGGCAAATCGAGTCTCCAGCGCTAAGACGTGCTCGCTCGATCGTACTTTCGGACTTCGCAACCACAACGGCCGGGAGTTCTCGCTCCGGCGCGAGCTGGACTCGAATTTCGCGTCAGCCATTTTTTTTCGGACGCTGCCTCCATCCGCCACCTCGATTACCGCCGGAAACTAATGCGTCGAATGCAACCAGCCGAGAACCCGAGCAGAGATCGCCGCCCCCGCGCGCCGCGGAGACGGACGTATCTGGTCGGCTGCGCAGCCGGCAATCCTTGCGTCACATGCGAAGTGGAGTTAATGCGATGCCGCAGTCCTTCAAGCCCTCCCGAGCCAAGTTGACCCTCCTGGCGGCAGTCGTCACTCCAACAATTCTCTTTGCCGTTGCGGCATGCTGCATCGAAGACATTATCCCGGGAGGACACGGCACGGGCACGAAGCTCGTGATCCGAAACAACACGGGTGCGCCGGTCCCGGTCCTCGTCACGCTGGGAAAGGGCTATGCAATCGACAGCGTCCTGCAACTCCCCTTCTGGTGGGGCATCGTTCCCCACCTCGACGGAACATTTCTGAAGGGATCCGCCATCATTGGGCCGGGCGCTGCTCTCTCATTCGACTCCGGCGATCGCAGCTTCAGCGGCAACATCGCATTCGGGCCGACCTTCACCGACATGGGATGCGGCGGCGGGGCCTGCTATCCAAACGCAACGAATCTCGCCGAGTTCACGTTGAACTATCCCGGTGAAACCGTCGACATCAGCAACGTCAACGGCACGAACGCCTTCATCGAGTATCAGCTCAACGGCGGCGCAACCTGGACGGACAACGTCTCACCCGATCCCGTCACGTCATTCGCGAACAAGCAGATCGGCCAGAACGCGAACATCCCCGGTGTGTACGGCTGGCAGGCCACGACCTGCACCGGCAACGGCAACCCGCCCAATCCGATCGCGGGTTGCCCGGCGCCGAACGACGTCCCGCCCGCCGCCGAACTCTCGGCCGCGCAATCGTGCAATGTTCAGCGAGCCGGCGACGCACAATTCGGCGGAACCGTCACCATCATATTTAACGGTTGGACTCCCAATTCGGAACCACCGCTGTTCTGCGGTTCGTAGTTCTTCTCGCTTCGCCTCCGAGAAAATCGGTTACGCCTCGGCCCGTTCGCACCCGCGAGCGGGCCGATTGCCTTTTGCTTTCGCCCGCGCCTGCCGCTTGACGCGCCCGCCGCTCGGTTCTACCGTCTTCCGATCCTTCGGCCCCGGAGTCGGCACGTTTGAACTCGCTCTGGCTCGTCCTCACCGCCCTCGCCGTCCTCGCACTCGCGTATCGTTACTATTCCGCCTTCATCGCAGCCCGCGTCATGGTCCTGAACGACGATCGCGTCACCCCGGCCCACCGCCTCAACGACGGCCATAACTACCACCCCACCAATAAGTGGGTCCTCTTCGGGCACCATTTCGCCGCCATTTCCGGCGCCGGACCGCTCATCGGACCAGTCTTGGCGGCCCAGTTCGGATGGGCGCCCGGGTTCTTCTGGCTCCTCATCGGCGTGGTGATCGGCGGGGCCGTGCAGGACTTTGTCGTCCTGACCGCGTCCATTCGCCGCAACGGCCGCTCCCTCGCCGAAATCGCTCGCCAGGAAATCGGGCCAGTCGGCGGCCTGGTCACGGCCGTCGCAATCCTCTTCATCGTGATCATCGCCTTGGCCGGCCTCGGCTCGGCCGTCGTGAACGCCCTCGCCGAAAGCTCCTGGGGAACGTTTACGATCGCCTGCACCATCCCAATCGCTTTCTTGATGGGCTGGTACATGTACATCTTTCGCAAAGGCGCCGTCGTCGAAGCGTCCGTCATCGGCGTGATCCTGCTGCTCGTCGCAGTCTGGGCAGGCCAATTCGCCCAGACGCACGATTGGGGCAAGCAGTTCCTGTTGACCCGAAATCAGATCATCGTCGCCATGGCCGCCTACGGATTCATTGCCAGCGTCCTGCCCGTCTGGCTGCTGCTGTGCCCCCGCGACTACCTCAGCGCCTTCATGAAAATCGGCACGATCATCCTGCTCGTGGCCGGCGTGCTGATCGTCCGCCCAACCCTTCGCATTCCAGCCCTTACACCCTTCGCAACGGCCGGCGGCGGCCCCGTCATCGCCGGATCGGTGTTCCCGATGGTATTTATCACCATCATGTGCGGCGCGATCAGCGGCTTTCACGCCCTCGTTTCTAGCGGCACCACCCCAAAGATGATCGCCAAGGAATCGCACGCCCGCCCCATCGGTTTCGGTTGCATGCTCATCGAATCGCTCGTCGGCATCATCGCCCTCGTCGCCGTCACCGGCCTGGACCCGAATGATTACTACCTCATCAACACACCCCCGGACAAAGTGGCGAAATACAACTTCAAGGCCGTCGACCTACACGACCTCGAACACGCCGTCGGGGAGCATCTCGAAGGGCGTACTGGCGGCGCCCCCACCCTCGCCGTCGGCATGGCAAAGATATTCTCTAATCTCCCTCTCCTGACCAACGGCAAGGTCATGGCCATCTGGTACCACTTTGCCATCATGTTCGAGGCCCTGTTCATCCTCACGACGATCGACACCGGCACTCGCATTGCCCGCTTCCTGCTTCAGGAGTTCTTCGCCCGCTTCACTTTCCTCGGCCCCTGGGTCCGCAACTTCGAACGCCCCGGGTGGTGGCCCGGTGTGATCCTCAGCACCGGGGTCATCGTCGTCGGCTGGGCCTCCTTCCTCTGGAGCGGCAGCATCGCCACGATCTGGCCGATGTTCGGCATCGCCAATCAGATGTTGGCCGCCATCGCACTGGCGATCGTCTCGACCCTGCTCTTCAACGCCGGCCGCGCCCGCTATGTCTGGATCACTCTGGTGCCAATGTGCTGGGTTCTGGTGACGACCACCGCCGGCGGAATCACACAGATTCGCCTGCAACTGCTCCCCATGATTCGAGCTGGCGGTCCGGCCGATGCCCTCAAAGGCGGGCTGAACACCGCCCTGATCCTGCTGATGATCGCCTGCGCCTTCTTCATCGTCGCGATCTGCGCCCGCCGCTGGCTTGCCGCCATGCGTGCCCACCTCCCCGCCCGAATCCCCGCCGCACTCGACGACCCCGCGGCCGCCTGAAGAAGAGCCTTGCCTCGCGAAAATACCGACTCTATAATATTTTCAGATTAATCTGAAACTACACGAGGTGCCCCGTGCCGAACGCCGTCGAACAATCCAAAGCGATGTTTGTCCGCCGCTGGGGTGAGATGGCCGCCTACTGGGGCATCAGTCGCACCATGGCGGAGCTTCACGCCCTCCTGTTCGCCTCAACCGCCCCGCTTTGCACCGACGATATCATGGACCAGCTTGCCATCTCGCGCGGCAACGCCTCCATGAGTCTCCGCGCCCTCGTCGATTGGGGCCTCATCGAGCGTGTTCATCAACGTGGCGACCGCAAGGAATATTTCACCGCCAACCCCGACGTCTGGGCGCTCTTCGAAAACATCACGCGACAGCGCAAACGACGGGAAGTCGAGCCCATCCTCGAAACGATCCGAAAGTGCCGCGAACTCGTCGACGTCGAGCTCAACTCGCTGCGTGGAGAAGCCGCCGCCGAAGCCCGCGCCTACCGCAAGCGCCTCGATGACATGCTGGAATTCCTGACGCTGATCGGAAAAATCGTGGACTTGTTCTTGCGTCTCGGCCCGAAGGCCTTGCGCCGCATCAACTCGATGCTCAAGACCCTGGCCGCCTGACCGCCCTACCCCATCGATCGAAAGTACTCGATCGTCTTCGCAAACCCGTCGCTCCGCGACACCTGCGGCGACCAACCCAGTCGTTCGCGGGCCCGGCTGAGGTCCGGACGCCTTCGCTCCGGATCGTCACCCGGCCGCGGCACGCAGCGGATTTCACTCCGGCTTCCGGCGAGCCGTACAACCTCTTCGGCGGCCTGCAGAATCGTGATCTCCTGGTCATTGCCGATATTGACCGGCTCGGAAATGTCGCTGCGGGCCAGCCGCACAATCCCGTCGACCAGATCATCCACGTAGCAGAAACTTCGCGTTTGCTTGCCGTCACCGTGAACCGTCAGCGGCTCATTCTTCAGGGCCTGCGTGATAAATGTCGGAAGCGCCCGCCCATCGTTCGCACGCATCCGTGGCCCATACGTGTTGAAGATCCGCACGATACGCGTCCGCACCCCGTAAACGCGGTGAAAGCTCATGGTCAACGCCTCGGCGAACCGCTTCCCCTCGTCGTAGGGCGATCGAGGACCGATCGGGTTAACGTTCCCCCAGTACGTCTCCGGCTGCGGATGAATCAGCGGATCGCCGTAACACTCACTCGTCGATGCCTGGAGAAAAACGCAGCCGTCACGCCGAGCCAGCTCTAGCAGGTTCATGACCCCGCGGCTGCAGGTCGTCATGATTTCGATCGCCTTATCGCGAAAATCGACGGGCGACGCCGGACACGCCATGTTCAGAATGATGTCAAATCGCCCTGGCGCGGCGATCGATTCGGAGATCTCCGCTCGCAGAAAAGAGAATCCGGAGTGCGTTGAAAGCTCGTCGATGTTGCGTTGCTGACCCGTGGTCAGACTGTCGATGCCGACAACTTCGTTCCCGTCATGGAGTAGTCGCCGGCAGAGATGTGAGCCGATGAAACCCGCCGCGCCCGGAACCAGAATTCGCATGATGCTGATCTTCGACGAGGACGTCCGGCCCGCTCGTGCGCGGCGCCCGAGCGTTGTACTAGGGCGCGCGTCCGACAACCAGACAGCCGTTGTGCCCGCCGAAACCGAACGAATTGCTCATGGCCCGTTCGATTCGCAGATCGCGTGGCTTGTTCGGCACGTAATCCAGATCGCACAACGGATCGGGATCGTCGAGATTGATCGTCGGCGGTGCGATGCCGTGTCGGATCGCCAGCACCGTCGCGACCAGCTCGACAGCGCCGCTCGCGCCCAGCAGGTGCCCGATCGCGCTCTTCGTGCTGCTGACTGCAAGCTTGTACGCGTGCTCGCCGTAGACCGACTTGATGGCCATCGTTTCCGCAACGTCGCCGAGCGGAGTGCCGGTTCCATGTGCGTTGATGTAATCGATCTGGGTCGGACTCAACTCGGCGTCGCGGAGGGCCTTGCTCATCGCCATCGCCGCGCCGCGCCCGCGTTCGTCCGGCTGCGTAATATGACACGCGTCTCCGCTCATTCCATACCCGAGGACCTCGCCATAAATGCGGGCACCGCGCTTCTTGGCGTGCTCGAGTTCTTCAAAGATGAAAACCGCTGCCCCTTCGCCCATGACAAAGCCGTCGCGGGCCTTATCGAATGGCCGGCTCGCTTTGGCCGGCGCATCATTTCGTTCCGAAAGCGCTTTCATCGCGGCAAATGCCGCAAGGCCGAGGGGAGTCAACGCGGCTTCCGTCCCGCCGGTGATCATGACATCACACTCGTCGCGCTGGATAGCCCGCAGCGCATCACCCATCGCGTTGGTCGCCGACGCGCACGCCGTCGCCACCGCCGTATTGGGTCCCTTTGCGTTGAGCAGAATGGAGATGTTCCCGCTCGCAGCGTTCACCATCAGCTTGGGAATCGTGAATGCGCTGACGCGTTCCGGCCCCTTCTCGATCAGCCGCAGGTGCTGCTCTTCGAGCTCCGTCAGCCCGCCGATACCCGAACCGATGATCACGCCAACGCGATCCGGCCTGCTCGTATTCGCGAAGTCGAATCCCGAATCCTTCCCGGCCTGATCGGCTGCGAACAGGGCAATTTGTGCAAATCGGTCGAGCCGCTTGACCTGCCGCTTGTCGATCATTTCCTCGGCGATGAACTCGCGGCACTCGCCGCCGAACGTCACGCCGAAGCGGGTCGGATCGAATCGCTGGATGCGCGCAACACCGCTCTCACAGGCAAGCAGCCGCTCCCAGAACAGGTCGACGACATTCCCGAGCGGGCTGACCAGCCCCATCCCTGTAATGACTACGCGGCGGCGAGACATCCTTCGTCCTCGTTAGCCGGCGAACCCGCCGCGGCCTACTTCTTGGATTCGAGCGCTTTGTGGATGTGCTGAACCGCCTGGCCGACCGTCTGGATCTTCTCAGCCTCGTCGTCGGGAATGCTCAGCTCGAATTCGTCCTCGAACTCCATGACGAGTTCGACCGTGTCGAGTGAATCGGCATTCAGGTCGCGGACGAAGGAGGTCTCCATGGTGATCTCCTTCTTGTCGACGCCCATCTGCTCGCTCACGATCGATACGACCTTTTCCTGAATCTCCTCAAGGGTTGGCACGCAGTCTACCTCCGATGCACAATCGTCTGTTTTCGTTTACCGCGCCGACGGGTCGCGACCCGCCCCAGTCGTCCGACCATCCGGGCGCCCGCATGATTCCGCGGCTTTATATCGAATCGATCAGCGACTCGCAAACCGCCCACTCGGGCTGGTTTACATGTGCAAGCCGCCGTCGACTGTCACGACCTGTCCATTCACGTAGGCCGCCGCCGAACTGGCCAGAAACACCACCACGTTGGCCACTTCTTCCGGTTCGCCAAACCGCTGCAGCGGAATGATGGATAGAACCTGTTCTTTCACCTTCTCCGGCAGGACATTCGTCATATCCGTGCGGATGAACCCCGGCGCTACTGCATTGCAGGTCACGCCGCGCCGTCCGAGTTCCTTTGCGACCGTCTTCGTGAATCCGATCACGCCGGCCTTCGCAGCCGCGTAATTCGCCTGGCCCGCGTTGCCCATGATCCCGGACACACTGGCAATATTGATGATCCGCCCGGTTCGGGCCCGCACCATGTACTTCGCGACCGCTCGCGTCATCCAGAACACCGACCGCAGATTTGTCGTCAGGACTTCATCGAACTGCGCATCGGTCATGTTCATGAGCAGGCCGTCACGCGTGATGCCCGCGTTATTGACGAGCACATCTATCCGTCCGAATTCAGTCGCGACGTCGTCGATCCACTTCTCGACTGTCGCCGCGTCGGTCACATCCAGCGCCCGCCCGACAATCCGGCCCGACGCACGATGATCAGCCGCCTCCGACGCGAGCGAGCCCAGTCGCTCCATGCTCCGCGCCGCCGCCACAACCGTTGCCCCGAGACGCGCCAACGACAGCGCTGTCGCTCGGCCGATCCCGCGCGAAGCGCCCGTAACAATCGCTACTCGGTCTTGTAGTTCAGCCATTCCTTCGAACCGTCCTTGCGCTCACGACGCTACCGGGCCACCCGGGCGCCCGCGAACGACTCCGCGGTCGAATAGTTCAACGACGTTGCCGTGCGATTGATCTTTCGCATCAGACCGCTCAAGACACGGCCCGGGCCGACCTCCGCAAATCGGTCAAACCCGTCCGCGATCAATCGCTCGATCGACTGCTGCCAGCGAATCGGCCGCGCCACCTGCGTATACAGCAGCTCCCGGATCGAATCTGGGCTCCGATGATAGTCGGCAGTCACGTTTGATACCACCGGTAATCGCGGTCCCGAAATCTGGGTCCGGGAAAGCACGTCCCGGAGCCGCTCTGCGGCCGGAGCCATGAGCGCGGAATGGAACGCCCCGGCTACTCGCAACGCGGTCCCTCGCCCGCCCTGCTTCTCTACCAAGGCCACCGCTCGCTCGCAAGCTTCTTTGCTGCCTGAAATTACGATTTGGCCCGGACAGTTGAAATTCGCACATGCCAGGACTTGATCGCCTGCCGCCTCCCGGCACAGCGCCTCAGTCTGCTCGGACGTTAGCCCCATGACCGATACCATTCCGCCCGGAGCGCTCTGTGCCGCCTCCTGCATGAACTGGCCGCGTTGATGAACCAGCCGCAACCCGTCCGCGAAGCTCAGACTCCCCGCCAGCCAAAGCGCCGTGTACTCGCCAAGACTCAATCCGGCCGTCGCCTGCGGTCGAAGCTCATCGGCGATCCCCGCTTCCTGCATCGCCCGCCACACCGCGACCGATGTGGCGAAAATCGCCGGCTGCGAGATATCCGTTGCGTCAAGTCGCTCCGTCGGACCGCCAAAACAGATCCCGCTCAGATCAAATCCGAGGAGTTCATTGGCTTCCTCAAAGGTTCGGCGCGCGACGTCAAACGCCGCCGCAACGTCTTTCGCCATGCCGACGAACTGTGCACCCTGTCCGGGAAATATGATGGCTGTCTTGCCCACGAATCTCGAATCCTGAAATCTAAAGGCGCACGAGCGCGGACGCCCACGTGAGGCCCGCGCCGAACGCCGCCAACAATACCAGATCACCCTGCTTCAATCGCCCGCTCTTGCGGCAATCGTCCAGGCCCAGCGGAATCGATGCCGCCGACGTATTCCCGAACCGCTCGATGTTGGTGTACATCTTCGCCTCGGGCAGTTGAAGTTTCTCGCGCGCCGACTCGATGATGCGCTTGTTCGACTGGTGCGGAATCACCATCGCGATGTCGTCCGGCCGAACGCCCGCCTCGCCCAGGGTCTCCTCGACGAGTTCCAGCATCTTCTTTACCGCAAACCGGTAAACCTCACGGCCCTGCATCTTCATATAGTGAAGCCGCTCGTTGATCGTCATCGCGGACGCCGGCGTGCGAGAACCACCGCCCGGAACCCACAGCATGTTTGCACCGGCTCCATCGCTGTGCAGACGGTGGTGCAGCATGGCCGGTCCGCTCGCGTCGGGTGCCGCCGTCAGTATCGTCGCGCCGGCGCCGTCGCCGAACAGGATGCAGCTCGTGCGATCCTCGTAATCGGTAATTCGCGACAGCGTTTCAGCCCCGATCACGAGAATGTTGCGGAACGTCCCCGTCTGGAGCATATGGACCGCTGTCACGAACGAATAGATGTAGCCACTGCACGCCGCGCAAATATCAAATGAAGCAATACTTCGAGCGCCGATCGCATGTTGGACAAAACTCGCCGTCGCCGGAAACTGACACTCGGGCGTGATGGTCGCGATGATGATCGCGTCGAGTTGATCCGCGCTCATCCGCGCGTCATCCAGCGCTTTGCGCGCCGCCTCGATCGCCAGGGTCGCCGTCGATTCGCCGTCCGAAACCACGCGGCGCTCAAGAATGCCCGTCCGCTCGCGGATCCACTCATGAGTCGTATCAAGCCGGTTGACAAAGTATGAATTGTCGAGCACCCGGGCCGGATTGGCGCTGCCCGTGCCGGCCACCCGGACACCCATCGCTTTAGGCATTCGCCGTCTCCTGCGAGAGGCGCGCCTCAAACTGCTTGTTCAGGTTGCTTGCGATGTAGCTTCGAGCCGCGCGGACCGCGTTCTTGATCGCGCGCCGGCCACTGCTGCCATGACAGATGATGCATACCCCATTGACACCCAACAGCGGCGCCCCACCGTACTCGCTATAGTCGTGCCGATCCCAGATTTTCTTGACCACGGGCTTGAACGCCGTCACGAGGTTGGGCGCTTCCTCGGCCAGTTCCTTCTCAATCGTCCGGAACAATCCCTCCGAGAGCCCTTCGGTCAGTTTCAAGACAATGTTTCCGACAAATCCGTCGCAGACCGCGACGTCGCAAACGCCTGAAAGGACGTCCCGTCCCTCGACGTTTCCGACAAGCTTGAGTGTCCCTTCCTGGCGGATTAATTCGCGGGCTTCCTTGACGAGACTGTTGCCCTTCGTCTCTTCGCCACCGATCGAGAGCAAGCCGATTCTCGGATTCTCAATCCCCAGGATTCGCTCGGCATACATGGACGCCATCTGAGCGTATTGCAATAGGTGAAATGGCCGGGGTTCGGGGTTCGCGCCCACATCACAGAGCGTGACGGGACCGTGAAATGACGGAATCGCGACCGCAATGCCCGGCCGCGCCACGACGCCCAGCCGCCCCATTCGGAGCTGACAGGCCGCGACGCAGGCCCCGGTGTTGCCCGCGCTGATGACCGCGTCCACTTCGCGCGCCGCCGCCATCAACGCCATCTTGACGATCGACGAATCCTTCTTCTGGCGCAGTGCCTCAACCGGCACGTCGTCCATCTCGATGACTTGCGACGTATGCTGTATTCGAATTCGAGGATCGAGCGTCCCCGCCGGAAGCGTTGCGCGGATCGCGTCTTCCTTGCCGATCAACACGATTTCATCGCCGGCGCCGAGGAACTGAAGCCCCTCGATCGCGCCTGCCGTGATCTCGGCCGGCGCGTGATCGCCGCCCATGGCATCAATGCCGATCCGCATGACTCGAATCCTACGCCTCTTCGGCCTTGACCTTCAGGGAAACCTTCGAATTGACATAGCCGCAGCCTTCGCATGCGGCGTGCGGCAGCTTCGCCGCACTGCATCGCGGACATGCCACCAACCCGATGGGTTTGAGCGCATGGTGGGATCGCCGGGCTCGCTTCATTGCCTTTGATTTGCGTCGTGCTGGAACCATGTTGCACCTGCCATTCCGTCGCGCCGCGCACCTATCAAATCATGAGGCGCGACTTCAAACCGGCGCGAATGCCGTCTCGCTTCCTAACCACTAGGAAGGGATAACGTTAGGGAAAAGCGCCGGAACTGTCAAGCTGAATCCGCTACCGCCACCCGGTCTCCCACGCGAAGCACGCCCCCGCGCAGGATTCGCCCGTGGACCCCGGCCCGGTAATCCGGCGTTAGCACCGATTTCAGCCCGGGATGTACGCGGTCCATCAGGTCGCAGGGTTTCGTCTCTCCGAGTACTTGGACGCGCAGCGGCCCGACATCAATCACCCTTCCGATCAAGTTCCCAAGCGACTCCGCTTCGACGAGTACATTCGCCCTTCGGGAATGCCAGGGAATTTCCGCCCGCAATTCCTGCTGTACGGTCTCCCATTGCCGAGATGCCAGCAACGTCAGACCGCGATCCAGTTGCGATGCATTGTCTCCTTCTACGCCGCCATTCTCCGTCGCGCGGGCCTCCGCCTTTTCGACCATCGCGCCGCGAACCCCGTCGCGTATCGCGATACCGAGTACTCGACCAATCGTCGTCGCCATAACACGCCATGATAGTTTCGTCGCAAACGGCACGCGAGTTCGACCCCAGCGCGACGGTTGTGAATTGTTTGCAACACCTTGCCGCTGCCGAGATTGCCACCCACGGCAGGAACCGTACAATCCGGCCCCGATGGATCGGCGCGCGGTATTCCCTGCACTTCTTCTACTCGCCATTGCTCCGTGGGTTGCAGCCCGTGCGGCTGATTCGCTCGACTCACGCGCCGGCCGCAGCCAGCTGACGTACGACCCCAAAACGCAGGAGTGGATTGAGTCCGCGCCCGCCGAGCCGGGCAACGAAGCGGGCGATCTTGAAATCGCACGTCGACTCATGGCAGAGCGCAAGTACTCCGCCGCGCGCAAGGCGTTCAAGAAATGGCTGAAGGATTATCCCGATTCGCAGCGTCGCCCCGAAGCGCTGTTTTACGCCGCCGACACGGAGGTCTACGCCGCAAACGATCATAAGGCCAACGATCTCTGGCAAGCGCACGAGTGGTACCAGGAGATTATGAACGGCTGGGCAGGCACCGAGTGGGCCGACCGCGCTCTCCGCCGCGAGTTGATCGTCGCCGAAATCTATCTCTTCAAGAACGGAAAGCGCAAAGTCTTCAAAGGCCTGCTCCGCGTCTCTGCCCGCGACGAGGCCCTCCAGATTCTCGATCAGATCATTGACCAACGCGCGCCCAATACGCCGCTCGCCGAACAGGCCCTGATGATGCAGGCCAATTACCACTTCCAGCGGGGTGAATTTGAGGAAGCGGAGCGGGTCTACGCCCGCATCATCCGCGATTACCCACGCGGCCGCGGCGCGCGGCTCGCATCCCAGCGCTCGGCCGATGCGGCGCTTGCCAGCTTTGCCGGCGTCGAGTTTGACGACGCCCCACTCCTCGAAGCCGACGAACGCTACAAGCAGTTCGCCGAGAAGTACCCGGCCGCCGCCGAAGAGGCCGGTGTCCCCGCGACGCTGCTTCGGATTCGCGATAGCCGCGCCGAGAAGGAATTCTCCATCGCAAGCTACTACCAGCGAGCCAAACGACCGAGCGCCGCCGCCTTTTATTATCGTTCGGTCGTCGCCAACTGGCCGGACACGATCTGGGCCGACAAGTCGCGAAGCCAGCTCGAATCCCTCAACATTCCGCCGACCGCGGATACCACACCCGTCGCACCCGTCACAACTCCTCCCGCGACCGAACCCCCGGTCAAAGTCGAACCTCAGGAATAATTCGTTCTATTCACCGGTCATGCGCAAATGTCCCGCTGCTTCCACGTCCACCCGCCATCGCGGCAACACCAGCGTCGTCGCATGATCCTCGACAACCAGCGCCGGCCCGCGAATGCAGTGCCCGGCCCGGAGTGAGGTTCGTTCGTAAACCGCCGTTTCCATCGCCTCGTCAAAGGTCACTTCGACGTGCCGCGATGCTGTCGGCTCAGTCCCGGATTCCGACCGCTCAAGAGGTCGTGGCTCAAATTTCGGCGTCTCGACAATGATCCGCACGCGCGCCGTAACAACCTCGATCGCGCTCGCTGCGTCACACATCCCAAACGCGATCTCATGCATGCGATGGAACGGCGCCGCCAGTCGATCAATGTCCGTCAACGATTCCACTCGAACGGTCAATTCATGTGATTGCCCGACATAGCGCACGTCGACCGACCGAATGCACTCACAATCGTCCAAGTCGAAGCCATCACGAAAAATGGCTGCCGCGGCCCGGTCCATCAAGCGCCCAAAGACCGACCGCAACTCTGCCAAATCGACTCCGTGTCCGCTACGGATCAAGAGCGACTGCGAGAAATCCTTTACGACATCCGCCAGAATCATCCCCGTCGCCGAGAGAATCCCTGGATCGGGCGGAACGATCACGCCCCGCAACTTCATCGCCTCCGCCAGCGCACACGCATGCAGCCCTCCCGCCCCACCGAACGAGACGAGCCAGAAATCCGCCGGATCCACTCCGCGCCGCGAACTCACGACTTGCAGCGCATGCTCCATCCCCGCGTTCGCTACATCGACAATCGCCCTTGCCGCCTCCGCCGAAGTACAACTCAACCGGCCCGCGATCGCGCCAACGGCCGCATTCGCCCGGTCTGAGTCCAGCCGCATCCGCCCGCCGAGGAATCGCTCGCCGACGATTCGCCCCAACACAACGTTCGCGTCCGTCACCGTCGCAGTCGTCCCCCGGCCGTAGCATGCCGGTCCCGGATCCGCCCCCGCCGATCCCGGCCCCACCGACAGCGCCCCGCCTCCATCCACCGACGCGATCGACCCGCCGCCGTGCCCAACCGTGTGAATCGCCAGCTGCGGCACTCGAATCGGCCAGCCATCGATTACGGTATCGCGCGTCAGCCCAACCTCCCCATCGCACAGCGCAACGTCCGTGCTCGTCCCCCCCATGTCGTAAGTCAGCACCTGCGTCAGTCCAATTTGCTTTGCCGCATGCGCGGCGGCGATGGCCCCGCCGGCCGGCCCGGACAGTATCGTCCGCACCGCCTCCCGCCCGGCGTCCTCCGGCGACCCCTGCCCGCCGCTCGAGAGCATGATTCGAACGTCACCCGCACCCGCCTCGCGCGCCGCCGCCTCGAGGTTCGTCAAATACGAAGACGTCCGTCGCCCGACATACGCATTCACCACCGTCGTCGACGCACGCTCGAACTCGCGAAACTCCGGCAGCAGTTCGCTCGAGCAGCACACGTTGATACCGCAATCCCGGGCCAACGCAGCAAAACGCTCTTCATGCGCTGGATTGAGATAACTGAATAGCAGACACACCGCGACTGATCGAATTCCGCGCCGCTCGATCTCGTCGAGTACGGCCGCACTGGCCGCGTCGTCCAACGTTCGCAACACGCCCCCATCCGCTCCAATTCGTTCCGCCAATCCAAGACAATCATCGAGGCCGACCAGCGGCTCCGGCTTCCGAACAAACAGGTCGTACAGCTGCGGTCGATTCTGCCGCCCGATGGCCAGCATGTCGGCGAATCCCTCGCTGCCGACAAACGCCACGCGCTCGCCGCGCCGCTCGAGCAACGCATTGGTCGCCACGGTCGAGCCCGCCACAATCTGAAACCCCGCCGCCGCCTGCAATTCCGCCAGCCCCGCCCGAATCCCGCGCGTAAAGTCACCCGGCGTCGTCGGCACTTTAGCTCGGCGCAGTTGCTCTCCATCCCAGGCGCAAAGGTCTGTGAACGTCCCGCCTACATCAATGCCGACGACCCACCGACGCACGTCCGCCAGATTAAGACACGCCGCGCCGCTTGGCGAGTCGGCGACGATCCGCGACACTCAGGCAAATGCCGCAACCGGCCGCTATTACTGTCACCTCAATGCCAATGCGCCCGCCGCAACGAAACAGGCAAGACGATCGCACCGCCTTGGGGTTGCTCGCCCTGGGCCTGATCGCTTCCATCACGCTCGGCGCCCTCTCCAACGGCTTTCACCAGATGGACGATCTGGCCCATTTCCAGATCGCGCGCTGGTCGTGGACTTACCCCCGCTACCTGCTCGATGACTGGGGCCGCCCCGGTTTCACGTCGCTCTACTTCCTACCGGCCCGAATGGGTCTGCCTGCCTCGCGCGTCTCCTCGGCACTGCTGACCGCCGCCTCCGCATGGCTCGCGTTCCGCATCGCCCAGAAGTTCCAGATCCGACACCCCTGGCTTGCCATCGTCTGTTGCTACCTTCAACCCCTCTTTTTCGAGCTTTCGCTGACGACGCTCACCGAAACCGCGCTCGCCTTCTATCTCGTCGCCGCGGTGTATCTGGCTTGCCTCCAGCGATGGTCCGCTTCAGCCGCGGTGCTCTCGCTTGGACTGGTCACCCGCCACGAGGCGGTTGTGTTCGTTCTCGTCTGGATCTGGATTGCCCACCAGCAGCGAGTTTCGCTGCTTCGACTCACGCCGCTGCTCGCGGCACCGTTGCTCGTCAACGGCCTCGCGTGGTGGTTCGAAATGCCCATGGCCGCCCGACGCTTGATCGACGCGGCGCCAAACACCTGGTACGGCCGCGGCGGGTGGTTCACGATGCTCGCCCGCACAATGCAAACCAGTGGGCCGGCGATCGTCGCTCTGGCCTTCGCCGGTCTTCGACCTCTCTGGAACTCAAAACCTTCACGCCTCGTTCCACTTTTCATAGGCGCATATTTCCTCGTCCAAACAGTTGTCCGCGCACTCGGCCTCTTCGAATCCGGCGGCTACGCCCGCTTCCTCGTGCCGATTTCGCCGCTCGTCGCGATTGCGGCGAACGTTGGCTGGCAACGCCTTGCCTCGACCGACGAACGCCAAATGCGCAGCGCCGCCACTGCGATCGCCTTCATGTTCCTGGCCCTCTGGCTGGCGATGGAAGTCCAGATTCGCCGCCCCGAATCCGCGCCCGCCATTCAACGTCTGGCGCCCGCCGTTTGGACAATACGCATCGTCGCGACCATGGTCGTCTTGATCGCTTTCAGACTCCGATCCACCGCCGCCACCCCTCGACCGCGGATACTGCAAGTCGCACTTGCGCTGGCCGCGGGCCTCGCGCCCCTTGCGACCATCCGTCCGCTCCGCCTCGGCCCATCCGAACAGCTCGTAAGCGAGAGCATGAACTGGCTGGCGGCGCACGGCTTGGCCGGCAGAACCATCGAATCCGCCCACCCCTACGCTGAATTACTCGCGAATCTGACGCCCCACCCACGCCGTGCTGGACTGAAGGGTCGCGTCGCCACAGCTCCGGCCGGCGCAATTCTGGTTTGGGATCGACAGTTCGCTCCCGGCCCGCAGCAGGAACTCCCGCTGTCGGACCTGGAACGCAACTCCAATTGGCGCCTCATCAACAGCAGCCCACCCCTGCCCGGCGAGTCGCAGCCGTATGTCCGGCTGTTCGAACGAATCGATGCCATTCACCCGTAGAATGCCCCGCGCATGACGACCGACGTGCCAGCCGTTCCAGTCGCCGCAACCGATCATCGCGACTTTATTGCAAACGTCTCCGTCGTAGTCGGATTCGTCGCCTCGGCTGCCTATGCGATTCTCTCGACCGGCGGGTATCAACTCGACGATCTCACCCATTTCCTTATCGCAAAATGGGCATGGCGCCACCCGAGCTTCCTCCTTTTCGACTGGGGCCGCCCCGGCTTCACCATCGCTTACTTCCTCCCATCGGCGCTTGGCTGGACCGCCGCGCGACTGACGACTGCATTTATCTGCGCCGCCACCGCGTGGCTCGCATACCGCATCGCACGACGAATGTCGCTTCCGCTCGCCTGGCTCGTCCCGATTCTTCTCTATTTGCAGCCACTCTTCTTTGAACTCTCCTTCGTGACCCTCACCGAAACGGCGCTGGCTTTCTATATCACCGCCGCCATCGCGCTCGCGCAGTCCAATCACTGGTCGCTTTCAGCGGCCGTCCTCTCCCTGACACTCCTGACCCGCCACGAATCGGTCGTCTTCGTCCCCGTCTGGTTCGTCGTCGCGTGGTATCGCGGCGTCCCGATCTGGCGACTCTGGCCTGTCGCGTGGGCCGTCGTCGCCCACCGCCTCCTCTCGCCATTTGCGTCACCCGGACCGTTCTGGCAGCGCTGGCTCGACGCCCGCCCGACGACCTACTATGGCCACGGCGGCTGGTTCTCGATGTTTTGCCGTTCCCTTGAGGCGTGGGGTCCGGGCATAGCAATCCTCGCGATCTGCGGCCTGCCCGCCACCCGCCGACGCCCGTTCGGCGGTCTGGTCGTCGGGTCCCTCGTGGTCTACTTTGCAACACACTCCGTTTTTTGGGCCCTCGGCCTTTATGGAACCGGCGGCTTTCCTCGCTTCCTCGTCAGTGTCTCGCCGCTCGTTGCGATTGTCGTAGCCGATTCCCTGTCGATGCTGTTCGCAAGCGACGATACGATCCGGCGGCGCACGATCGTCGCCGCCGCGACCGTATCCGTCGCGCTCGTTGCCGCCGTCGAGAGACAAATGCGCCTGCCGGGCGTCCCGTTCTACGTCCCCTACTCGCACCACGTTCAGTGGCTCGTGCGGGTTCTGGCCGTCACCCTGACGCTCTGCGCCCTCGCTGTCATCACTCGTCCGCGCGACGCAGCGCCCCGCCGGATCGCCGCGCCGCTGGTCTTGCTGCTGCTGCTGGCCGCTCAAATCCTGGCTTGGCGGCAGGTCGTCACCGTTCTCCAGCCGCTCCCCAACCAGCGCGCCGCCGCCGACGCTCTCGCCTGGCTACGAGATCATAAGCTCTCTGATCGACCGCTCATCTACGCGGACATCTGCCTCGCGTATGCGCGCAATGAACCCTTCACGCCCGATGCGCCGGCTCTCAAGCCGCGCGCTCAAGACGCAAAGATCGGCTCGCTGATTGCCTGGGACCCCTTCTTCGCCCAGCACGCCCTGCCCGGCCCCGCACTCACTCAGGAAAGTCTGGACGGCTCCCCCGCCTTTCGCTTCATTTACGAAACCCGGCCCATACCGAATCAACCCGAAGTCCGGATCCGGCTGTATGAAAAGATCGCCCCCGGTCCGTCTTGATTTATTCGCTGCTTCAATGCTTCTTCTGATACGCGTCGTGACACGCGTTGCACGCGTTTCCGATCCTTGAGATTCCCGCTGCGGCCAGCTTCGGATCCTTCTTAGCGAGCTCGGTCGCAAGGCTCATCGACGCATCGACCATCGTTCCGGCTAGATCGGAATACTTTTTCTCATGCGCGTGCTGTCGGTTCACGTTGGCCAGTTCAGCCAGCAGCCACGAATACAGCCGCGCGTCCTTCCATTTCTCATCCAGAACGGCCGTCTTCAACCCCTTGAACGCCTTCTCCTGGTTCCCCATGAGCTCCTCCACGCCCAGCACCGGCTTAAACGACACCGGCAACGCCGGCGTATCGCCCTGTCCGAGAACGATCGCCCCGGTCGCCAGCATCACGCCGCCCGCCAGAGCCGCATAACACGTCCGCCAATTCCACAATCGCATCTGAAACTCCTTGCTTCCTCGTGAGAATTCTGTTCCCGTTCGCGCCAAGTAACGAGTTTGAACGACCGTTGACCGCTGCCGAAGCCACTGCTAGAAACGATTCATGACCGCCGTCTGGTTTATTCTGCCCGCGCTTGTCATTCTTGGCGTCATTGCGTCGGAGTATCGCCGACGCGCCCTTCGCCGCGCTCGAACGCGCCGCGCCATTTCAGTCTGGCAGGATGCCCCGACTGACCAGCGGGCCACGGCCCTCGAAGGACTGATCGCCAAGGACTATCGCGCCGCCGCCGCCTGGTATCTGCTGGGTTGCCTCTCGGCCCGCCGCCGCGACTTCGGCACGGCCGCGCGGCTCTTCGGCATGGCTCATCATGTCGATGCAGACCTGACTTCCGCGGCCGTTCTCACCTTCGCCTGTCTCAAGGCCGCCGGCCGACCTGACGCCGACCATCAAGCGGCGACCCACGCCCTTCGGCAGACATGGAGCGAAATGCGAAAACCGATCGTCGGCTACTCCGCGCTCGAGCAAACTGTCCTGCGTGCGATTCAGCCGGACTCGGATCGCGCCCCGCTCGATCGCCTGACCTGCGTGCTCTCCGACATGCCCGCCTGACGTTCGCTAGGGACACCCGAGCCCCAGCAGGCAGTTAACGAACAGCTCCACGTCCACGACCTCAAACGCCGCGCTTTGGTTCATGTCGGCGCAGCGACACCCGGGCACCGCTGGACTGCCGGCCGTGTAACAGTTGACAAACTGATTCACGTCGTCGCCGTCGACCGCGATCGGCGCGACCAGGTTCCCGACCCGCGTAGGACAGTAGAGCTCCGCGCACCAGTTCACCATCACGCTCATCAGCGCAGCTCGATCCACCGGATTCGATACCGCCTCCAGCGGGAAGCCCCAAAACGTCGTGCGATAAACGCCCGAGTCCTTCTGGATCGCCGCATTCCCGGCGTTTCCGGAGAATGCCAGCAATGCGCTCCCATTGGGCGAAATGCGATCGCTGAAGTTTGAGAACGGATACGACAGCGAATACGGACCCATGCCCGCGAAGATCGAGCCCGGCGCACCCGTCACGCTCGTCTGGCTCACATCCGATTGCCCCGGATTCGCCATGCCCAGGTAGTTTTGCATGAACGCCGTCGGCACGCTGTGCCCGGTCCCGCCCCGATCCCACAGCATGTCCTGGCTCGTCAGGAACAGGCACCGCCCCGTATCAAGCCACGCTGACAACGCCGCCTCGCCGGCCGCACCCGGCCCGCACACGCCGCCGAACTCGTCGCCCGTAAACCAGATCACCGTCCGGTACGGCGCAAGTTGTGCTGCCGTCGGCTCATTGTCCGTGTTGTTGGTATCCCAGACGTCGAAGTCCTGCCCGATCGCGACGAGCGCAGTCGTATACGCCGAGCGTACGTCCGGACCATTGTCGTCGTCGTCGACAAGCAGGATCTTGGGCGTCAGCCGAGCCGTAAAGCTGAACGCCGCGGAATACGTGCCGCTTCCGCAAGCGTTTCTCCCGCGAACGTGCCAGTAATAAACGTTGCCCGGCGTCAAGCTTGCCGCCGGCGTGAAATTCGTACTGGTGAGGCCGAGCCCGCTAGATACGACGTTGCTGAATCCCGCGTCCGTCGCCACCTGAATGTCATACGTCGTTGCGTCCGCCGCCGCGCTCCACACGAGCGACGGCAGCAGCGCGACGTCCGTCGCGCCGTTAATCGGTGTCGTAAGAACCGGCGCGTTTGGCGCGCCGTCGAACAGGTCAAGTCGTACCGTCGTCTGGCGAATCAATGCGCCGGACGTGCCCGTAACGGTCAAAATGTAGGTCCCCGGCGCTGCCCCGGCGGTGTTGCCGATCGTCAGCGTACTCGATCCCGGCGGTGAAACCGGATTCGTGCTGAATCCGACGGTCGTCCCTGCCGGCTCGCCCGAAACACTCAGAGTCACGTCGTCCGTGAACCCCGTGATCTGGCCGACGTTGACCGTGTACACGGCGCTGCCCGGCTCGCACACTCCCTGCTGACCCGGCGTCGCCGACACCGTAAAGCCCGGCTGCAATGCGCAGTTGTAACACACCACGGCGAAATCTTGATCCATCGGCGAGGCATTGTTCGGAACCCCGTCCGAGTTGATGTTCGCCGCTGTCACGCGAATCGTGTACGACCCCGGCGCCGTTGGCCCGATGAACACACCCTCGGTGTTGTTCTTCGAGTCCGACACGCCGCCGCTCTGCGACCAACCGGTTACTGCGAATACGTTTCCGCGGTACGTGTTGGGCCCGGACTCCACGGTAAGGTCAAGGTTGTTGTTCCATGCCGGCGTGCTTCCACCCAGTCCATGCCCCGGCGCGTCGGTCCACACGAGCATGATTCGCAGCGGCTTTGAAGGATCATCGGCCGCAACATTCCGCACCCATTCCTCACCCGTCGCAGTAAACAGCATCGGATTGTCAAAGTACGACACCGGAACCGGTGGGTCGACCACCGCCGCGAGGTCCATTCGGCCCCAACCCTGCTTGCTGTCGAACGGATTGCCCAGCACGCCGCCGTCCGCATCCAGATTTCCCGCCAGGTTTCTTGCCACCGCCAGAAACGCCGCCTTTACCAGCGCCGGGCTCGGATCGGCGGAGTAGTCCGGCAACCCTCGGAAGTACTGGATGAACAAAGCCACGGCCCCGCTGACGTGAGGCGACGCCATGCTCGTCCCGCAGTTCAACCCATAGGAATTCGTCGGCACCGTCGAATCGATGTAGCAACCCGGCGCGACCATGTGCGGTATCGTCCGGCCGTCCAAGGCCGGCCCGTGCGCCGAATTCGACGACAGATCGTTGATCTGCAGAATCTGCGATCCGGATCCGCTGTTCTGCAATTTGGTCGATCCGATTGTGAATATGTTCTTGCCTTCGTCCGGCGTTCCCTGTGAGCTCGTCCCGCCATTGCCATTCATGAACGAAAGTACGTAGGTCAGCGGCTGATTCCCCACAGCGTTCGGATCGGCATCTCGAACTCCGACATCCACCTGTCGCGTGTCACCGTCGTAGCCGCGTGGCGTCCCGGCCGGTCCCCAGCTATTGCCCGACAGCGATGCTCCGTTCTGATACGACTGTGTCATGAGCAGCAGCATCCCGCCCGCCTGCTGAAACGTCGGGCTGTACAACTGCTCCACGAGATTGGCCCCGGGTGCCACGCCCAATCCCCGCAGGAATCCGAAACTGTCGAGTACCCCCGATGTTCCGTCGGCCGCCATGATTCCCGCGGTGTGCGTCCCATGGCTGCTGCTCGTCGCCCCGGCGCATGTCGAGCCGACACACGGCAACATCCGGTTCACGAGATTGGGGTGCGAGTCCTGCACACCGCCGTCCACGTTCGCGATGATGACGCCGCTGCCGTTGACGCCCGAGGTCGTCAGCCACGCCAGGTATCCCGGAAACGCCTGATTGCTTCCATTGACATTGTTCACGTTAACCTGGTCGCTCATCTCGCCGCGCAGTCCGCCATCCGTCGGTACCGGCTGGATCGAGTACACACCGCGCACCGCCGCCGCCTGCTTCAACGCCGACCCGGCAATCTGAAAGCTGACGATCTCGAACGACGCGTCGCTCTTGCTTCGCCCGGCCAGTTTCCCGCCCAGTGTGCCGATCTCGCGGATCGCCGCTTCGACGTCCGATCCGCGGTAGAGCATCACCTGGACGTCGGCCGCGCCACCGCCCAGCGCCTGCCAGCGCGGCAGAACTCGAAATCCCGGCGAGAACGCGCCCGTCCACCGCACTTCCGAACGTGCCGCAGCATTCTGCAGTTGCGATCCCTCGCCCCACACGACGTACGTCAACGGCTCGATGTACTCGACGACCTTGAGGCCGCTCGCCTCAAGGTTCCCCCGCCATTCCGGCCGCGCCGGCCCCACGAATTGTACGAGGTGCAGATCAGCCCCGCGCTCCGAGGCGACATCCCATCCGGGCGCAAGCATCGGCCGGTTCACCAGCGGATCAAACGACTGTTCCCCCAGTCTCAGGACGAACGCGTCGCGTTGCTCTTCAAAGGAAACCCCCGACGATTGAAGTTTGGCAAACCCGGCTTCGCTCAGCTCAATCCATGCGAACGAGCCGTAGTCGATCTGCCGGGCGGGCCGCAGCACGAGACTCTTCGCCCGCGCCAACTCGCGAGCCGGCACCCGAACGACCCGGGTGGAAGCAGGTGCAGCCGTCGGACTCGCCGCCGGCGCACTGGCGGCAAACGCCGCACAGCCCAAGACACTCAAAACCGCCCACGTGGCTCGCCGACTCGACATGCTGGCCTCCTGCGGGCCCGATCCCTCGGGTCCCATGAAGCCATCCTACCAAGTCGCCGCCCCAAATTGAATCGTTTACCGGCCTCGCAACGTCCCAATTGCCTATTCGTCGTCGTCCTCATCGGGCTCGGGCGCCTTCGGACGCTTTTCAACCTTCGGCGGCTTGGGGCTCTCCGTTTCGTCCTCCCCCGACTCGTCGCTTTCGGCCTCGTCGGCCGGGCCCCGAACCGACTTCGGATCTTTGTAATTGGTCACCGACGTGCTGCGCCATGTCTTACCGTCGAACGACGTCGCGGTCGACTCCGATAGGAAGAAGTTCAGCCGGGCAACGACTTTGACAAGCTTTCCCGTGATCGCCGGAATCGCCTTGAAGAACTTGCTGCCCTCTTCCGCCTGCGCAGGCGCGAAGGTTGTCATCATTCCAAGCCCCATCGTGATTCCCGTCAGTGCCGCCTGGAGGTTCTCGGCGGTCTTCGAAGTGTCGGTAAAGCTCGCGGACACGAACCCGCTGTCCGGCTTTACACCTTCCTTCTGAAAGCGCGGATTCTTTGAAATGCCCGGATGTTCACCCGCCAGCGTCTTCAGACACGTCGAAATGGGCTTGGCGCCGGAGCCGAAGATCAAGTATCCCTCAGCCGTCCCCCAGACGATTGGCGGCAGTTGCATCATCATCATAAATGGATGAGAAATGCTGTGGAAGTTCGGATGATCGTCGATCTCAACGTCCGTGAGCGCCAGCCCCTGTTGCTCACCGATCAGTTTCTGGGCGGCCTCGACCAGGCGCTGCACTTGTGACGCCGCCTTCTTCTCGTTCCGCACCTTGATCATGATAACCCATGCGTCGCCCCCGAATCCGCCGCCGGGCATCGTCACGGATATGATCGGCCCCTCAATCCACTCCAGTACGTCCTTGCGGAGATCGAACTTCTGTTCCTTCTGAAACTCCGCCCACTGCGTCAGGTAAGTCTCGCCGTCCGGAACCGTATCCCGCACCAGCGACACCACCCAATCGTTCAACTCGACGAAGTTGATTCCATCGCTGACCGAGAAATCGATCGCTTCCTTTGGAACCAGCCGATCGATGTTGTCAAACTTGGCTGTCGGCGTGAACACGCGGTAAGCCCGCCGCTTCTTCGCGTCCGGCTTCAACACGGTCAGCGATTCATCGATTGTGCTGAACCCCTCGGTTCGGCTCACCGTCACGGAATAGTCCCAGATTGAAAGGTCGTCGAGCACGCGATCGAAAACCTTGAACATCATCCCGTGCGGATCGGCGTCGCCACCCTCCGATTCCTCGCCGTGCTTCGCTCCGCCTTGTTTGGCAAGCACGCCGAACATCTTCTTCATGCCGTTCATCATCGACGCCGCGTCGAAGAACGTGACACTGTCTTCCGCTTCCGGGAGTTTCGCCAGGGCGGACTTGAATCGATCGGTCGCCACCAACGGCGACTGCTTGCCGCGCCCCGAAAGAAGCGACAGACAGTCCTTTAGCAGCCCGTCACCCAGAGCCATCGCCAGTACGTCATTGCGCCGCGCCACCGTCACAGCGATCGGCGCATCTGCAAACGACAGTCGGCACAACGTGGCCCCCTCGAACTTCGACTCGGTGACTTCAGCACCGTTGCCCGCCATCTTCGCCAGTTCCGTCAGGATCGACTTGAGCCCCGCAAAGTTCGACTCGACTGACTCGGTCGACTGCTTCGTCAAGACGACGTTTTCCCACGCCGGGAATCCCACGCGCTGACAATAAACCGACTCCTGCGCAAACAACTCGCTCCAGCGAACCTGTTTGATCGATTTCTTGAATCGCTCCGCGTACGCTTCGGCCTTCTCGGCGTCCGTGTCCGGAATGTTGCTGATGACCTGGTCCCAGATTTCTTCGCAGACGCCGCTTCGTGCAAAGGCCTCAAACACCTTCGCCCAGTAACGGTCGAGAAACTCCCGCTCCGGATTGTGTCGGCCGGCGACCATGATGAAGACGTCCGCCGGAACGACCTTGCTCAGCGGAAACTTCGACACATCCGCCGCATGCACCGGCGCGGCCGAGAGCAGCGCAGCACAAACCAAAAGTATTCGTCGACAATCCTTAAACATCAGATTCTCCACAACCGCGAGGCCGACTGGACGGCTTCCTCGCCATTCAGCGAAACGAACCGCAAGGCGGCCCCTCACGCCCGAACCACCTCGGACGCGCCATGTCCAAATTTGATCCAAAACAGCGCCGCGCCGATCAGACCTGTTAATCCGGCGACAGAAAAGAGCAGTATAGGGCCATAGCCCGCTCGGGCGTAGTCCCCGCCAATCCACAATAACGCTCCCACTGGCGACGCCCACATCACGGCCACGCTCCGCACGCTCCAATACAAGCCCGTCGCTTGAGTCTTCACGTCCGCCGGCACCAGTTCGGCGATCATGGCCTTCCGTGCGGGCTCTCCGATCTCGCGCAGGCCGCCCACAACAAATGCCGCCGCCAGCCCCAAGAATCCGAGTGCCGGCCCGAGCGCGGCCAGACTCACCGGAAACAACGCGAAGAACACAAACGTCAAACCGATGTACGGTTTCTTCGCCAGCCCCGCCCGGCTCGCCAGCGGTCCAATGGCCAGGTACATGACAATGTTCGTCGCCGCCTGGATGTTCAGCAGCACCGACTGATACAGCGCCGTTCCTCGGTCCGCGCTCCCTGCAAGCAGCGGCACGCAAAACAGAATGATGAACGGCCCCGCCAGGCCCTCCGCCCATCGCGCGAAAATGTCCGCCGCCAGTAACCGCCGCAGGTCGGGCGACAATCGTCGAAAGAGATGCCGCGGCCGACCCGGACTGACCGTCGCGTCGCGCGTCGCCGTCCGCATGTATCGATACTGCAAGACGAGCGCTCCCAGCACGAGGCAAACCGCCAGCAGCGCATCCGCGCGCACACCCTGCACGCGTCCGAACCCCCACACGAGTGCGCCGCTCAGTGCGTACGCTACCATCCTCGCCACTCTCCGAAATATGGCCTGCAGCGAAAACGCCATCGTCCGCCGATCAACCGGCAGCGATTCTCCAACCACCGTAATCGTTGCCGCGCCGCCGATGCTGTCCCACGCGAACAGAAACGGAATCGCAACGAACACCGCCGCGGTCGACTGCCAAGCTAGCAGAACCGCCAGGCCGATCAGCGGTACGACGTTGAACGCCAGCAGCGCCCTCCGCGTGTTGAATCGCCCGGCGATCGCTCCGCCGATGTAGTAGTTCACCGCCTCCAGCCCGTCGCGATACAATCCGTAACACCCGATCAGGACCAGCAGCGTCGGATCGATGACCCCGCCCGCGCCGTGTAGCGCCCGCGAACGCAACGCTTTCAGGTATTCCGGAATCAGCGGAGCCCAAAGCTCCGTGGCCGCCGTCACCAGGACGATCGTCCCCAGCAGCGCAATCGTCGACGAATTGATCCCAAGCCAGTCCCGCCACCCTCGACCGTATCCGGCCATCCCTCGCAGGCTAATCCGCGCTTGCACGAGGCGTCAATCGCGCCCTGGGACACTGCATTTGACGTCGCATAGTCCGTGCACGGACAATTACCGCCGCAATCGGGCTGCGGGAACCCTCGCAATGACTCACTCGCCCGGCGACGACACGCCACGCGCAACCGACGAGACCGTTCGCATGCCATCATTCATGGCGCCGGACGAAACTCGCCTGGTTCTGGGTCCATCGCGAGACAACGAACTGATCGCGCTCACACTCCCCGGTTACGAGTTCGTCCAGGAGCTCCACCGCGGTGGCCAGGGTGTCGTCTTCCTGGCCCTGCAGAAGTCGACACACCGCAAGGTCGCGATCAAGGTCATGAAGGAAGGCCCCTTCGCCGGCGCCGACGACCGCGCTCGATTCGACCGCGAAGTCCGAGTCCTCGCGCGCCTGAAACACCCCAATATCGTCGCCATCCACGACTCCGGCCGCACGGCAGGTTGCGACTACTTCGTCATGGACTACGTTCAAGGCGAGTCCCTCGCGGATCATCTCGCGCGAGAACACACCACCAGCGAACTGGTAGATCTTTTCCGTCGCATCTGTGAGGCCGTCCAGTCCGCACACGATCACGGAATCGTTCACCGCGACCTCAAACCGAGCAACATCTGCATCGACGTGAATGGTGAGCCCCACATCCTGGACTTTGGGCTTGCGAAGACGCCAGGAAACGCGCTCGAACCGGCTGGAGTGACACTGTCCGGCTTCTTTGTCGGGTCGGTCCCGTGGGCATCGCCCGAGCAGGCCGATGGCCACGTCTCAAACATCGACGTCCGCACCGACGTCTACTGCCTTGGCGTCATCTTCTACTTCATGCTCACGAACCGCTTTCCCTACGACATCAACGGCACCCCAGCCGAAGTTCTCAGTCGCGTCGCGCACGCTGATCCAATCCGCCCGCGCTCCGCCAGCCGCAAGGTCGACTCCGAACTCGAGACCATCGTCCTGAAGTGCCTTCAAAAGGACCCGAATCGTCGCTACGCAAACGCCGGCCAGATCGCCGCCGACCTCACCGCATACCAGTCCGGCCGCCCCATCTCGGCCCGACGCGATAGTCTCGTCTACCTGTTCCGAAAATCCGCCGTCCAGTCAATTCGCAGCCGCCCGTTCGTTTCCAAGCTCATCCTCGCGGCCATCGCGATCGCGATTGCATACGTCATCGTCCGACCGCTCGTCTTCGAAAACCTGAAGATTGATTTGATATTCCGACGCTATGCGGCAAACGTGCTGCCCGCCAATTCGCAGATACGAGGCGCTCAGTTCGAACATACGCGCGTCATCGCTCTGTCCGATCGGACCGATCTCAATGCCATTGCTCGACGCGAACGCCTCAAGGGTATCGATCCCGCAATGCCCGCAAGTCTCCGAGGGATGCACGGCCGGCTGCTCAAGCGCCTGTCGGTGGCCCATCCCAGCGTCGTTGTTTGGGATGCCGTTCTTCGAAAGCCAGGCCCGTTCGACGCCGACTTCGTTGACGGCGCTGCCGAATTGCAGAAAGTCGGTGTCGACGTCGTCGTTGCAGCGCCTTCGTGGAACCTCGACGCAAACGGACTCCCCGCCATTAGTCCGCAAATCGCATCGAAGGTGCGATGGGGTTGCTACAACGCCGAGCTCGACCGGTACCGCCCGTGGGCGTTGGAGCTGTTCTTCGCGCGACGCGGTCTGGAGACGCGCGGTTCGCTTGCACTCGTCGCCTACGCCGCATCTAAACAGCCCGGACACGGTCTCACAATCGACTACGCGTCGCGCGCCAGCGAAAGCGATTCGGTCGGCCGGCGCCTCTATCTTTCGTACTGGCTGCCGAAAGCAGGTTCGCCTGAACTCAACTCGGATTCATCAAAAGCAAGCTTCGTCGATTATTCGGCCCTGCAAACCCAGGAAGTGCGCAAGGACGACGACCTGCGCCCCGGCGACGCCGTTGGAGTGTACCTCGTCGTACTCCCGCCGGACCCCGTACTGAAGGCATCAACGGTCGAGTATGGTGATGTCTTTGCTGCGTCCGACCAGCAGCTCCGCGCCTGGTTCGAGGGGCGCGCCGTCGTATTCGGTGACCAGCGATCGACAAGTACAGACTGGCACATGTACCGAGATGGTCGGCAGATTGCCGGTAGCTACGCGCAGGCAGTCGGTATCGACGCGATGCGCTCCGGTCTTGCGATTCAGATGCCGGCGAATTGGGTCTCGCGCCCGCTGACGATACTGGGTGGTCTGCTGGGCGCACTCACGGTTGCGCTAATCAGCCGAGGCGTCATCCGTTTTCCGGTTGTAATCGCCACGACCCTCTTGACGCTCCTGATCATCACCGTTGCCGCATTCGCCGCCAGCTTGACGGCCTTGCGCAGCCATCGGTATCTTTGCAATCCCATCGTTCCGTTGGCGGCGGTTTGGATCGCGGCGGCGCTGGCAGTCGGCGTCGAGGGAGTCCGAAATCGCTCCGGCCGGAATCACCCTTCAAGGAGCACACAATGACTCGACAACTGTTCGCGACCGGTAGCGTGGTGCTTATGCTCTCGACCCTGGGAGGTTGCGGCGCTCCGAATGGCCAAGTCGTCGGCGCAACGCCGGCGATGGGACTGCCGAGCGGCTCGGTTGAGCAGGTCGTCCTGGTCCCCGGCTCCAAGGGAAACCCATCGATCGTCGAAACGAAGGGATTCGGGCTCAAGGTCCGCATCAAGCTTCCGTCCGAACCAACCGACAGGAAGTATTGGTACCGACCAGCGGATAACTGTTATGTCGCATACATCGACGCAAACTCCCGCGTGCGGTTCCGGCAAAACGGTTCCTTTCGCCTCGACTATGGCGCCATCTACGTCGATTCAGACTACGCACGTCATGCGTCCTCCGCCGCTCCGGCAGGCCGGCGGGAAAACCTGATCGTCGAGCCGTCCGATTATCCGGCGCCCGAGATCAACGCCTACACGGACCCGCCGGCGGAAGAGCCGACTGATCGTCACACCGCCACCGAGGACGACTGGGTCTGGGTTAGCACGTCGCGAACCGGCGCAGGCGCTGAGGGTTGCGCCATCGCTGTGCAAGTCGAAAAGTGCGGCTTCCACCGCGTCTTTTTCATCAAGGGTGGAAGAGCCTTCGTCATCGTCGCCCACCAGAAGCCGTACTACTGGACAGACACCGGGAAGTTTCAGGAGATCGACGTCTGGCGTACCCGAAGGGAAAAGTCGCTGGCATCCGACCCTGCCGCTAGCGCTTGGTTGAAGGGCCTGAAGGCCCGTGCCGCCTCAGCCGGCTTCCCGCCCGGGTAACTCTGCGGGGCCGAGCACCTTGGACTTCCGCGCATGACCGACGCCCGCGATTCCGCCCCCAACGGCGGCCCCGACTCCATCGGCCTGTCCTCCATCTTGCGCTCCGATGACACGGTTCTCTCGCCCGTACAGCCGGGTCCCGCTCAACTCCCTGCGCTCGGCCTCCCCGGCTACGAGTTCATCCGCGAAATCCACCGCGGCGGACAGGGCGTCGTCTATCTCGCCTTGCAGCGCTCCACCCATCGCCGCGTCGCCATCAAGATCATGAAGGAAGGCCCCTTCGCCGGGCCGGAGGACCGCTCGCGCTTCGACCGCGAAGTCCGCATCCTCGCACACCTCAAGCACCCGAGTATCGTTGCCATCCACGACTCCGGCTCCGCCGCCGGCTGCGACTACTTCGTCATGGACTTCGTTGAGGGCCAGCCCCTCGACGATTATCTGAAGTCCCACCCGCTCTCGATCCCCGATCTCGTCGAACTCTTTCGCCGCATCTGCGAAGCCGTCCAATCCGCGCACGAACTCGGCGTCGTCCACCGGGACCTCAAACCCGGAAACATCCGCATCGACACCAGTGGCGTCCCATACATCCTCGACTTCGGCCTCGCCAAGATGCCCGGCAGCGCCTTCGAAGCGTCACAAATGACCCAGACCGGCCTCTTCATCGGCTCGCTCCCTTGGGCCTCCCCCGAACAAGCCGAGGGCCACGTCAGCCGAATCGATTCCCGAACTGACGTCTACAGCCTCGGCGTTATTTTCTACACCGCGCTCGCCGGCCACCCCCCCTACAGCGTGTCCGGATCCGTTTCCGACGCGATTCATCAAATCGTCAACGCCGCCCCCGCCCGCCCCAGCATCTTCCACCGCGAGATCGAATCCGACCTCGAAACCATCGTCCTCAAATGCCTCCAAAAGGAACCTCATCGTCGCTACGCCAACGCCGGCGAAATCGCGTACGACCTCGCTGCGTACCAATCCGGCCAACCCATCTCCGCCAAACGCGACAGCACGGTTTACGTCATTCGAAAGAAGACCCGCAACTGGGTACGATTTAATCCTCTTCCCGCGTACGGAGTAATTGTGCTCCTCGCGTTCTTTACCGCGCGCGAACTTGTAACCCCGTTCATCTACGGCGGCTCCCGTCTCGGGCAAAAGTATTGGAGCTTTGTAACGCGGTGGGCTTCAGCGCCCCAGTACCCCGCCCCCCTGAACTACGTTCGCGTGATCTCGATCAGCAAAAAAACTGATTTCGAAGCGATCACAAGCTCTGAAAGCCTAACCGGTGTGGTGCTTGACGATCCGCGGAGCCTGCGACGGGTGCATGGGCGTCTACTCGAGCGTCTCGTCGCCGCGAGCCCACGGGTAGTCGTTTTTGATGTCATGTTTCGCCAACAAAGTGAATATGATGACGATTTCGTTCGGGGAATTGACTCGCTTCGTGCGGTCAACGTTGATGTTTGCGTTGGCGCACCAAATTGGAGCTTCGACGAGAACGGACTGCCCGAAGTTAGTCCAACACTCATTTCGAAGGTCCGCTGGGGAGTTCTGACAACCGAACTCCATGCCGACGCTCCGTGGGTGCTTGATCTCTTTGTGGCGCATCCGGGGTCCGAGCCTCTGCCATCGCTTGCACTTGCAGCTGCCGCTGCGTTTCGACAGCCCGGTTCGCAAGCGAGCCTTGCGCCCGATAGTTCGGATCAGACCATTACCCTCAACTATTGGGAACCGGGCGACGAAAAGAGTCGTTCACGCCGATGGAAAAAACCGTTCGACACATTTCAACTTACTGCCATTCAAGTCGAGTCACGGCGATGGCCCGAAGCCGGGATCGAGTCGGGCGACGCTATCGGAACATACGCATTGGATTTGCCAGCTCAGTCGATCCTTGATGACGCCACCGTAGATTACGGTGCCGTATTTCGAGCCGACGTGGCTCAATTGCGAAACTGGTTCGCCGATCGCGCGGTGGTGGTTGGCTTTGATCGACCGGGAGCGGATCGCTTTTCGTCACCTGATGCGCGCACGATCGCGGGATGTTACGCGCATGCAATTGGCATTGAGTCACTTCTGAGTGCTTCTGCGATCCGAATCCCGTTCAAGAGCGCTTTGACTTGGCAAATATTGGTTGCCTCACTACTTGGTGCCATCGTCGGTGCTTTTCTAGGAAGAGCTCGTGGTGAGCGCTGGAAGGCGGTCTGGCGATTGTTTGCCGCCTCCGCCGCATCGGCTTGTCTGCTTCTGCTTTTGAGCTTGACAGTTTTTCGCTATGGGCGGTATCTTCTGGACCCAATGACACTGCTCGTCGCGTCGACCGTGGCCGCAGTTCTTGCTGCGACGGTTGGTCGATCACGACGCGTCGCCGAACTGTCACACTCGACAAAGCGCACACTTCGATGAAAGAATTGCTCGCAGTGTTCGGTGCTAGTGTGACTGGCGCCAGCTCGATGGCGACCGGCTATCCCCGCGCGTCCCGTTGCCTCTCATTCCGTAGTTTAACCGTGAACACTGATTTTCACCAGGGAGAATGATTCATGCTACAGCGCATTTGGATTACGGGACCCTTTGCAATTGTTGCCTTCGCGGGCCTCGCCTTCAGCCAGGACCCCTCCATCGCCGGGTCGCACGGCGAGCAGGGCATGCGAGGCGGACCAAAGTTTCTATTGCTCACGACGACCTCCGCGCCCGCGACCATTGGCCCCACTACGTCAACACAGGCAGTCGCATTCCAAATCAGCCTAACGACACCAACGACTACGCAAATCACCTATGCCGCGGTGCTAGCGAACAAGACAAAAGTCTCCTTCGCTGCGGATGGATCGCTCACACTGCACAGTGGAGGAGTGCTCGTTTCCGACGTGTTGCCAATTTCATTTCGGGACTCACTCCGCAGTAAAATTGGACCCTACCCGCTCGGAATGGCTTGGCTACGCTCAAAACATATCATCGCCGGCGCAGATGGTTGCGCGTTTGCATTGCGAAACTACTCGGATGCATTTGGCAATGAATGGACCGAAGCCTACCTGCTAGTCGGAAACCGTGTTTGGGTTCACGGCCGAAACGCCTACACATCAACGCAACCAGACCGGTGCGTGGTCATTGAGGAAAACCAGTTTCCGACGACACAAATGGTCGATGATATCGACTATTCTTGGTTGCACTCGATGCAATGCGCTGCCAAAGCGGCGGGGTTCCCCGAATTCGCGTCCTCACAGCCCTGTCCCTAGAGATGGCCTGACTCGGCAATGAGCGGCCGCACGGCACGCTGGAATGCCATTTGACACTCTATCACGTCGCGTGCCTAATAGGTGGGAATCCCGGGGCGTGGCGCAGTCCGGTTAGCGCGTCTGCATGGGGTGCAGAAGGTCGCTGGTTCGAATCCAGTCGCCCCGATTCGGCCCGCTCAGGCGGGCCTTTTTTTCTTGCAGCCGCCCACACTCTGATCGCCAATTCAGCGAATCCAAGCCGCGGGCTCGCTGCTCATCCGCCGCCAAGTGACGCAAGCGGCTTGCGTTCGACCTTACCGGAGTCGTAGAGGATGTACGCCTGTGGCCGCGCGTTGATATCGCTCGTGTCTTTGAAGATCGCGATGCCCACCGGCTTTCCGCCAGCCCCACCCTGCGCCAACGCCTCCCGTCCGCTCAGCAGCGACCCCGCGCCCAGGCCAACGACAGTACCCACCGCCAACCCGACAATAAGCATCCAGTTCGCCCGCACCTGCTTCATCGCTCATTCTCCTTTCGCACCAATTGTATCCAACCGCGTTCGCGCCCTACATTAAACCCCGTGCAGCTCACCGCGGGAATCCTGATCGGCGGCCTCAGCCGGCGTATGGGCCGCCCCAAAGCCCTCATTGAAGTTGCCGGCCAATCGCTCATCGAGCGCACGGTCGGTCTCGTCGCGCAATTCTCCGACCGCGTGATCCTGCTCGGCGCGCCGCCGTTCGACTTGCCACCCGCGCTGCACGCGCTCCCGCTCATCTCCGACTCGCCGCCTGACATCGGACCCATCGCCGGCCTCGCCTCGCTCCTCGCCGCCGCCGGTCGCGACCCAGCTCTTCTCCTCGCCTGCGACATGCCGCGCCTCACGCCCGATCTCCTCAGCCGCCTCGTCGACGCCGCACACTGCGACTTCGACGCCGTTGCATTCGCCACCGCCGCGCCACCCGACGGCTTGCATCCCTGTTGCGCACTCTACATGCCGTCGGCGGCAGCGGTCGTCTCGACCCGCATCGCCGATCGCCAATACGCCATCCAGCCCCTCCTCGCCGCGCTCCGCACACACACGATTTACCTCGACCCCGCCAACGCAAGCGCGCTCATGAACCTCAACACCCCCGCCGACTGCGTTAACTTGGGCGACGTGCCCAAATGAATCACGCCGACGAATCGCAGTCGCTCCGCAACTTCGTCCCCTTCGGGCTGCTCAATCCGCGCAAACCCCGCCACTTCCGCTCCATGCTCCGCGTCATCGGCCAGAACATCACCCAGCTCCCCGACGCCTGGCGCGTCCTCAACGGCCCCTGCAACGGCTGCGCCGTCCAGACCGACGGCCTCCGCGACAACGTCATGCCCGAAAGCCCCCATTTCTGCCTAACCCGCCTCGGCCTCATCGAAGAAGCCCTCCGCCCGCCCTTCGACCCCGCCCGCTTTGCCGACGTCGCCGCGCTCCAGTCGCTTCCAAATGCCGAAATCGAATCCCTCGGCCGCATCCCCGCCCCGCTCATCCGCCGCCGCGGCGATCGTGGCTTCTCAACGCTTTCACCGACGGAGGCCTACGATCTCGCCGCGCACTGGATCACAAAACACCGCGGCGACGCCTCCGGCTACTTCACCACCAGCAAGGCCATCAACAACGAGGAGTATTTCTCCTTCCAGCAATTCGCTCGCGTCGTCGGCAAGACCAACAACCTCGACAGTTGCGCCCGCCAGTGCCACGCCGCTAGCGTCTCCGCGCTGAAATCAACGCTCGGCGTCGGCGCCGCCTCCGGCTCGCTCTCCGACTTCATCCACGCCGACGTCCTCGTCCTCGCCGGCACCAACCTCGCCAACAACCAGCCGCTCATCATGCGCTACATCGACCGCGCCAAGCGCACCCGCGATGGCAAACCCTTCGTCATCGTCGTCAACCCATACCGCGAGCCCGGCCTCGATCGCTACTGGGTCCCCTCGTCCCCCGCCAGCGCCCTCTTCGGCACAAAGATCTGCGACCTCTTCATCCGCGTCCGCGTCGGCGGCGACGTCGCCTTCTTCAACGGCGTCCTCAAGTGCCTCATCGAAGACAACCTCCTCGCCGCCCACCACCGCCGCTTCATCGCCGAGCAAACAACCGGCTTCGACGCCCTCACCGCCGAACTCCGCACGCAATCTTTCGTCGACCTCGCGCATCAATCCGGCGCAACCCGCGAGCAAATGCTCGAAGTCGCCGCCCGCCTCGCCGAATGCCAGAACGCGACCTTCGCCTGGGGCATGGGCCTCACCCAGCATGCCACCGGCACCGAAAACGTCCAATCGATCGTGAATCTCGCCCTCGCCCTCGGCCAGTTCGGCCGCCCGGGCGCAGGCGTCGCCCCGCTCCGCGGCCAAAGCTCCGTCCAATCCGCCGGCGAATGTGGCGTCGCCCCCAACATCTTCCCCGGCGGCGATGCCATCACCGCCGATTCCGCCGCCCGCCTCAGCAACGCCTGGGGCGCACCTGTTCCGGCCACGCCCGGCCTCCCCACCGGCCACATGCTCGAAGCCGCCCACCGCGGCGACATCAAGCTCCTCGTCTCCCTCGGCGGCAACCTCCTCGACACCATGCCCGACCGCCCCTTCGTCCGCGAAACGCTCGAGCGCATCCCCTTCCGCATCCGCTTCGACGTCATGATGAACCACGAAGCCCTCGTCGAGCCTGGCGACGCCTTGCTCATCCTCCCCGTCCGCAACTGGTACGAGTGGGACCACGTCTTCACCACGACGTCGACCGACCGCACCATCCGCGCCTTCGGCCCCTCGATCGCGCCGCGCTGCGCCGACCTCCCCGAATCCTGGCAAGCCCTCCGCGAAATCGCCCGCCGCGTCCTCGGCGACGGAAAACCCGGCTTCGAATACACCAACACCGACGACATCCGCCGCGCCATGGACCGCGACATCTGGATGTACCGCGGCATCGCCGCCCTCAACGAACCCCACGCCGAGCTTCAATGGGGCGGCACGGCCCTCTACAAGCGCGGCTTCGACCACATGCCCGACAACAAAGCCCGCTTCACCCCGCTCCGCCCGCGCATCCTCGACCTCCCCGCCGGCTGGTTCATGCTCAGCACGCGCCGCGGCTGGGGCCAATGGAACTCCCAACACCGCACCGACCACGCCCACGACTACATGACCGGTGCCGCCGACCACAGCGACATCCTCTTCAACCCCGCCGACGCCGACGCCCTCAACCTCAACAACGGCCGCAAGCTCACCCTCCACACCGACCACGGCGCCTCGCTCACCGGCCGCTGCCACCGCGACCCATCCGTCGGCCCGCGCCACGTCCAGGTCTTCTGGCCCTTCGCCAACGACCTCATCCCGCGCGGGATCTACGACCCCGCCAGCTGCGAGCCCGACTACAACGTCCGCGTCCGCATCGAACCCGTATAATCGCCCCATGCCCGAGCCGACCCGCCGCGTCGAAATCACGCGCTGCAAGCCCCCCGCCGCCCAACCCGCTCACGACACCGTCGTCGTCGAAGAGCCCCTCGAAATCCGCATCGGCAAAGTCTCTGTCGTCGTCACCATGCGCACCCCCGGCCACGACGAAGAACTCGCCGCCGGCTTCCTCCTCACCGAAAACGTCATCCGCTCCGCCGCCGACATCGACCGCATCGCCCCCTGCACCGAACTCGAAAAACCCGAATCGCGCGGCAACATCCTCGTCGTCACGTTGGCGAAATCAGCCAACGTCGACCTCGACAAGCTCAAGCGCAACTTCTACGCCACCAGCAGTTGCGGCATCTGCGGCAAAGCCAGCATCGACCAGGTCTGCACCACCGTCGCGCCAATTCAAAGCGACCTGAAAATCTCCGCAGCCACTTTGCTTGCTCTCCCCGATCAGATGCGAACTCACCAGCGCCTCTTCGCCGAAACCGGCGGCCTCCACGCCGCCGCCCTGTTCGACCACACCGGCCGCCTCCTCTGCATCCGCGAAGACGTCAGTCGCCACAACGCCGTCGACAAAATCGTCGGCTGGGCCGTCCTCGACCACCGCCTCCCGCTCGACCGGACGATCCTCCTCGTCTCCGGCCGCGCGAGTTTCGAGATCGCCCAGAAATCAATCGCCGCCGGCATCCCCATCCTCGCCGCCGTCTCCGCCCCCAGCTCCCTCGCCATCGACCTCGCAATCCGCGGCAATCAAACCCTGATCGGCTTCCTCCGCGGCGACGGCTACGTCACATACGCCGGCCGAGAGCGAATCAACTAACCCGCCCCACATACATCCGCGTCTGATACTCCAGCACAACCCGCTCACCCTCCGCATACCGCGCAAACAGCGCCTCCAACCCCGCAATCATCTCCGCATGTCCCGCCTGCCCCGCTTTCGGCACATACGACGCCGACATCGTCCGCCCGCGCAGCCCATCAAAATCCAGCACCTGCCGGTTCTCAAACTCGCGCCGCTCAAACCCGCCCGCCCCGTAGAACCGCTCGATCGACCCATCCGACTCAACCCCCTGATGCTTGATCCGCAGGTAGTCCGTCCCAAGCTTCTGCAGCAACCCCTCGTACTCCGCCAGAAACGCCGTGTGCTCCAGCCGGTTGTTCCACAGCAGCGCCACCTGTCCGCCCGCCCTCAACACCCGCCGAAACTCCGCCCGCGCCCGCTCGACATCAAACCAGTGAAACGCCTGCCCCGCCGTCACCCAATCCACGCTCGCATCCCCCAACCCCGTCGCCTCCGCCGTCCCCTCAACGCTCCGAAACCGCGGATTCCCCGCCAGCATCCGCTCCGCCGCCGCCCGCATCGGCCCGTTCGGCTCCACCCCGATCACCACGTTGCCATTCTTCAGCAGCAGCTCGCTGAGTATCCCCGTCCCCGACCCCACATCCGCAATCACCTGTCCAGCCCGCAATCCAAACTCATCGCGCAGACACTCGACGACCGCCCCCGGATACCCCGGCCGATACCGCACATAATCATCCACGCGCTCCGAGAACCGCGTCGTCGCATCATCAGCCGGCTTTCGCATCGTCATCCCCGCGATATTATCTGACCGCGCGCTCGTTCGCGAAAAACGAGAATCCCACACGCTTCAAGCCATACAATCGTTGTCACCAGCCCATCGAGGCGGTGCAGGGGGGAACAGGGGAAATGAAGCTCGCTTTTCGTCCGCGCCTGTTTCAGGCCGCGGCAACCACGATCCTATTCACCATCGGCTGCGGCCCGAACATCAACGTGCCCGGCTTCGCGTTAAACGGCGGCAACAACCCGCCCATCTTCATCGCCCAGTCCGCGACACTCACCGGTCCGCAACAGCTCACGCTCTCCGCCCTCGCCTTCGACCCCGACGGCGACGGCCTCACCATCACCTACGCCCAGGTCTCCGGCCCCGACACAATTGAGGACAGCAGCACCCGCATCGGCGGCGCACTCAACGTCAAGCTCTTCATTCCCGCCGACGGCCCCTACGTCTTCCGCGTCGTCGCCAGCGACGGCTTCTTCGAATCCGACGCCATCGTCAGCATCGACGTCAACACCCAGCCTCCCGCCTTCGACCCGCTCCCGACCACGGGCGGAGCAAGCGTCACGAACCCGTTCATCGGTACCTATTCCGTCAACGTCACCGGCCAGCTCCTCGACGCCACCGGCAACACCTCCTTCTCGCAGCCGGCCACCCTCCGCATCGAGCCGCGCCCGCTCATCTACAACGGCTCAAACCCGGTCGTTCTGACCCTGACGACAGCCACGCTCCCCACGACCAACCTGATTTCGCTCGGCGCGATGCACCTCTCGTCCGTCGCCACCCGCGCCGGCCAGCCCTATGACTCCGTCAACCTCACGATCCAGGGCAGCCATCTCATCATCGTCGGCGGCACACCCGGCATCCCCCTCGCCGCCGGCCAGGCCGCCATCTTCCGCCCCGGCCCCATCGCCAACGCCCCCGTCCCCGCCGCCACCGTCGAAGCCAACCTCATTCTCAGCGGCAACGCCCTCTCCGGCACCCTGAACATGACCGACCCCACCGGCCTCATCACCTACACCGCCCAACTCGCCGGCACCCGCCAGCCCTGATCACGCGCCCCCGCCTGCTCATCAATCAGTCGCAACGCCAACAATCCGAACCCGCAGCGCCAGCAACGGCCGCGCAGATCCGCGGCAACGCGCCATCGCGTCCGCGTGCAGGGCGCTCTGCCACCCCAAACGCCGTTCACGGCGTTTCCCCGCCGCAGCGGGCCATTAGGCCAGCCCTTCGAGGGCTGGTCCGCCAAACGACGCTACCCCTCTTCTCTTTCTCCTTCAGCCCGTTTCAACGGGCTTTCCATTCCATTACACCGCGCCAGTTGCACCCCACACTCCGGACACCGCCCGCTCGCATTTTTCGTCAAGTCATACCCGCACCGCCGACAATGCCCCGCCTCATCCTCAAGCTTCCATGTCATTCCCGAATAGACGAACCGGGCCACGACATACGGGACGGCCAGCACCAAGCCGATCAAAATGACCCACATGCTGAATTCTCGCATCCCCCCGCCGCGAGTCAGCACAGCCATCTGCCAGCCCCAGAGTCCATCGAAGACCGCCGGCAGTAAGCATCCAATCACAACGAACACCACGGCCGCGATCCCCGCGTTGCACCACCGTGGCACCCGATTCCGCCTCACCCACCGCGCTCGCTGGTAATAGCCGGTTCGAACGCGCGGCGCAACCCGCCGATAGACGTCCGGCAGCCACAGCGGCGGAATGATGACGAAGATCCAGCAGGCGACACGAAGACCCGCGTTCATTGGAAATCCGAGCGTCGGGAGAGCGGACACAACAAACGGGGCCAACACGACAACATAAGCGCGAAACAACCGCCACCAATGGTACGCGCTCCGCCGATCGCGCGAACGACTCGTCAGAAAGTAAACTATTGCCCCGAGCGCCAGCCCGACGCCCATCCCGCCGAAGAAAATCCAATTCGTCAGACGCTGGTCATCAAAATTCGGAATCTGTATTCCAAACCACGGCAGGATCACACTCGCGGCGAACACAGCCAGGAACGGTACCGCTACCATCCCGCCAAGACCGGCCATCGTCGCCGTAACCAGAAACACCCGATCCCGTCGCGTGCGCTTCACCTGTTCGGCCTCGCCGATTCTCTCTCCGATTGTCGCGGTATCTCCACCCCACACTCCGGACACCGCCCGCTCTCATTTTTCGTCAGGTTGTACCCGCACCTCTCGCAAACCGGATGATCTTCGCCGCGGCGCAGTCGGGGAACGACGATACTCGCCAGGGCGACGCTGATCCCAAAGATGATGAAACAGACGACGACTTGAATCAGTATGAACTGCGGAATAAACAGGACAATCAACGCGCCGGTCGACCGTGTTCGAGTTATGAGCGACTCGACCCACATTCCGACGTCGATAATCATGAGCCCGACGCATGTGACAACGAGTGCAATTCGAACCTCTGCGCGCTCCGATGCCCTGAATAGAACAAGCATGCCGAGCAGGATGTGCGGAATCGATGCCGCAACGCCATACGCAATTGCTTCCTGCGATTCCTGAAGCAATTTGCAAAACCACGCGATAGTCGCGAACGTCCCGACGACAAGCGCCACAACCCCCACCCACTTCCCCACCCGCCAAACTCGTCCGCGAGCGCCCACGCCAACATTCTAACCCGCCGCGTGCAGCCATTCCGGCTGGCGCGTCAGGGACGACTGAACTTAGCCCACCGATTTCATCGGTGGGTCCACTCGTCGCCCCATCCATGGAGTCCCGTTGGGACGACAGAATCTCGCAGTCTCTGTGGCACGGCGGGCGCGTATACAGCGTGAATCAGCGAGGGTCCCGGCGCGCCGGGATAGCCCGCACACCGAAATTGAATGAAGCTGCTCGGAGATGCTGCGCGCACGCAGCGCCGAACCGGCCCCGGAGACCTTGCGCGCCAATCGCTTTTCGCGCCGCTCCGGCTCGAACATGAGGGAGGTCCGTCATGGTCTGCCAATTAACGCCAAACGAACTCTTCAACTCAGAATCCGCCACGACGCCATTCGTCGCTGCCAATCCGTCGCCCGCCACTGCCGCCTCGCCGCCCGCTCAATCGGTCCCCGCGCCCGTCGAAACTGCCATTCCAACCCCCGATTCCGCCTCAGAACCGCCCCTCCGCCAACCTCTGCCAATTAACGCCAATAAACCGGAAGCCGACCAACCCGACCCATCTGCCACACCCCCGCGCCACAAACCCGTCTCCGCCGGACCCATCTCCACCATCATCTCCCGCCTCGAGCCCCAGCTCC